>CAYYVN010000004.1:0-128270 GCA_964475165.1 uncultured Verrucomicrobiota bacterium
GCGCTCCCTCTCAGCAGCTTGTCACTGGCCAACTGGCCGGGCAGGAGGTTGTTGTGCTGGCGCGGCATGGCCTCCAGCACAGCATCATGCCTTCCTTGGTCAACTACCGCGCGAATATCTGGGCTTTAAAGGAACTGGGCGTCACCCATATTGTGGCCACCACCGCCTGCGGCAGTTTGCGCGAAGAAATTCAGCCGGGGCACCTGATATTTGCGGATCAGTTCATTGACCGCACCACCCGTCGTATACAGACTTTTTATGAAGGCACTACTGTTTGCCATATCTCGATGGCCGAGCCGTTTTGTCCGCGTTTGCGTAAGATATTCGCGACGGCGGCCATGACCTTAAAGATTCCCCATCATGCCCAGGGCACGGTGGTGACCATTGAGGGCCCTCGTTTTTCGACGGTGGCAGAAAGCCGCATGTTTCGCGCTTGGGGTGGGGATATCATCAATATGAGCACAGTGCCCGAGGTGGTGCTGGCGCGCGAGCTGGGCATTTGTTATGCCATCCTGGCCATGTGCACTGATTATGATAGCTGGCATGAATCCAAGGAGGCGGTCACCTTCGAGATGATCTTAAAGACCATGGCCACCAATGCCGCCTATGTTAATCGGATGCTGCCACGGATCATTGAGCAGATTACGGATGGCCCCTGCCTCTGCCTTGAAGGGCAGGCCGCCGCCACCCTTTGATGTGGGCTTGCCGGATAGCTGGCTTAAAAAATCGAGAAGGAGGTGCGCATGCCGCTTTTTGAATATGAATGTGAAAGTTGTCGCAAGCGTTTTGAGTATCTACAACGCCGCGCGGGGGCTGCGCCTCAAAAATGCCCCCATTGTGCCGGCCGGAAGCTGCGCAAAGTTTTTTCAGGCTTCAGCGTGGCGGCGTCCGGGAGCGCTCGCACTGGCTGTTCATCCGCCGCGGCGGCTTGTCCTAGCGGAACCTGCCCCTATGCCTCTTCATGAAGCAGACCCCGCCGGCTTTGGCGCCGGGAGGATCAAGCCGGGAATTTCCAGCGTTCATGGCAGACGATGCCTGAGAGCGGCAGCCGTTTTTTGGGCTGGGGAGCGTCTTGCGGGTAGCCCAGGGTGAGCAGGGCCACGACCCGGATGGTGGCTGGGATTTCCAGCAGGGCCTTGACCTGATCCTCATAAAAAGATCCGATCCAGCAGGTTCCCAAGCCCTCGGCCACGGCTTGGAGCGTCATATGATCAATGGCGATGGCCAGATCAATGGGGTAAGCCAACTGGCCGCCACGCATGATATAGTCTGTATTGGTACTGCAGCAAGCGATGACCACCGGCGCCGTGCCGACGAAGGCCTGATTATTGGCAGCGACGCTGAGCTGTTGGCGGCGAGCGGCCTCCTGCACCACCACGAAGCGCCATTCTTGGGAGTTTCTGGCCGAAGGCGCCAGGCGTGCGGCTGTCAAGACGGCGGAGAGTTTTTCCTTTTCCACCGGCCGCTTTTGATAGGCGCGCACCGAATAGCGTTCTTGGATTTGGCGTATTATTTTCATAGCGAACCTCCCTGGATTAGGGTCCTTCCCAGTGGACGGGCAGTTGGAACAGTCCCTGGGTGCCGGAGGGATTGGTGACCACGAAGGGGTACCAATCATCGCGGCGGTGATATTGGATGGCATGATCCCAGGAATGAATGGCCAGCGAGAGGAAGAAGTTGCCTTCCATCAGGGGCAGGGGATCAATATGCAGGCGCAAGTTGCCCTGGCCTTCGATGGCTGGAATCTGCCAGCCGGCGATTTGGGTGTTGGAACCAAAGACATAGATGCCATTGCCGGTTTTAATGGCAAAACCGAAAACAGGTTTCTCGATACGCTTGGTGGTGCGGTAGCTTATTTCGACACTCAGTGGCTGGCCGGTGGCGAAAGTGCCCTGTTCTTGTCCCGCGGCGTTCAGGAAGCGGGCGCCGGTGATTTCCGCTTCGCGATTACCATATTCCATGGTATGTACCAGACCGCCTTCGCCCATGTAGGATTTTAAATAGCTGAGAATCACATCCGGCGGCGTCCCCTCAGCGACCAGGCGCCCCTGATAAAACAACAAGGCGCGCTGGCAGAATTTCTCGATGGTTTCCAGGGCATGCGAAACGATGACCAAGGTCTTGCCGCGCCGCTGAAAGTCACGAATGCGCGTCAGACATTTGGCCTGGAAGGCCGCATCACCGACCGCGAGCACTTCATCAATCAGCAGAATGTCGGGATCCATCTCCACGGCAATCGAGAATCCCAGGCGGACATACATGCCGCTGGAGTAGAATTTGACCGGCATATCCAAATACTCGCGGATACCTGCGAAATCCACGATGGCCTCGAAGCGGCGTGCGATCGTGGCCCGGGGAATACCGAGGATGGCGCCATTGAGAAAAATATTCTCACGCCCGGTCAGCTCGGAATGAAATCCGGCGCCGAGCTCCAGCAGCGAGCAAATCCGACCGCGGCTGGTCACCGTGCCGGTGGTGGGAGCGGTGGTGCCGGCAATCAAACCCAGGGTGGAGCTCTTGCCGGAACCATTGGGCCCGATGATGCCCACGGTTTCGCCGGGTCGAATTCCAAAACTCACATCTTTTAAGGCCCAGACGAGCTTGCGCTGGCGGCGTCGCAGGCTGTGGGTCAGGCGCCCCATGAGGGTTTGCGGCTCGGAGCCTTGCAACCAGTAACTTTTACTTAATTGCCGCGCTTCAATGGCATACATGGCATTTAGAAGAAATCGGAGAAACGATGTTGCAGTTTTTGGAATAAAATATAGGTCAGGCCCAGAAATAAAAGGGGCCAGAGCCCCGCTAGCCAAATAAAGGATGACATGGGAAAGACAACATCGGGCAGGATCAAGGCCCGATAGCCGGTGATGATGATCGCCATGGGGTTCAGCATGTAAAGCGCCGTGAGCATTGGCCAAGCATAATGCACGGCCAGCTCATGCACCAGGGCCAGGGAATACATGGCCGGCGATAGAAAAAACCAGGCCATGGTCAAGACATTGACCAGGTGCTGAATATCGCGGAAGTAGACATTGAGGCTGGAAAGAAAGAGGGTCAGCGCGAAACAGAACAAAGCATGGTAAAGGATCAAGAGCGGCACGCCCAGGGTCGTGAGCGCCAAATGTTGACCTTGCAGGGCCAGCAGCAGAGCCACCAGCGCAAACTGCACCACCAGGCTGAGCAGAAAAGTCACCAGGTTAGCCAGGGTCGTGGCCAGTGGCAGGATAATGCGGGGAAAGTAAACTTTTTTAACCAGGTTGGCATTATCGGTGATGGTGGTCAGGCCGTTGCTGACGCATTGGGCGGTGAATTGCCAGGCGAAGACGCCAATGAGGATTTCGGCCATGGGAATACCGCGGGCCAGGATGCGTAAAAAGAGCATATAGATCAGAGCCATGAAAAGGGGGGTGATGATGCTCCAGAGGAACCCCAATACGGAATTCTTGTAGCGGCTCTTCAGGTTACGGGCCACCAGATTGGCTAAGAGTTCGTGGTGTTCGATGATGGCTTGGAAAGTACTCATGATGTTGCGAATCCATTGGGATTCTGGGATTGCCAGCGCCAGGCATCAGCGCACATCGCCGGCAGATCCAGCGTGGCCTGCCAGTGCAGTTCACGCTGTGCCAGACTGGCATCCGCAAAACAGGCTGCCACATCGCCCGGCCGGCGTTTCACGACGCGACTGGGAATGGGGCGTCCCGAGGCTTTGGCGAAGGCCGCTAAAGCCTCGCGCACGCTATAGCCCCGGCCGGTACCCAAGTTATAGGTGACCAAGCCCGGGCCGCTCTGCAAGCGTGCTAAAGCGCTGAGATGCCCGCGGACCAAATCCATGACATGGATATAATCACGCACCCCAGTGCCATCCGGCGTGGGGTAGTCATCTCCGAAAATGAGCAGTTCCTTTATTTTGCCAACGGCCACCTGGGCGATATAGGGAAAAAGATTATTGGGAATGCCGTTGGGATCCTCGCCGATCTGGCCGCTGGCATGCGCGCCGACCGGGTTAAAATAGCGCAGAATGGCGATCCGCCAGGCGGCATCGGCGGCGTGCAGGTCGCGCAATATATGTTCAATAGTCAATTTTGTTTGCCCGTATGGATTGGTGGCCGCCAGGGGTGCGTCTTCGGGGATGGGCAAACGTTGGCCTTGGCCATAGACCGTGGCTGAGGAGCTGAAGATCAGCTGATGCACGCCGGCGGCCTGCATGGCTTGGCATAAATTGAGCGTGCCGGTGATGTTGTTATGATAGTAACGGAGCGGCAGGCGACTGGATTCGCCGACGGCTTTCAGGCCGGCAAAATGGATGACGGCCTCAATGTTGTCTTGTTCCCGGAATACGCCTGCCAAGGCCGCTGGATCCAACAGATCAACTTGATAGAAGTGCAAGGATCGGCCGGCCAGGGACTGCACTCTGCGCAGCGCTTCCTGCTTGCTGTTGAGCAGGTTATCTATCACCACCACTTCGCAGCCATCTTGCAAAAGGGCTAGGCAAGCATGGCTGCCGATGTAGCCCGCGCCGCCGGTGACCAGTATTTTCATGCCAAATTGACTACCTTTCTGCTGGTGATGGCGCGATCACAGGCCAGGGTCAGCTGCAAGGTTTTGGCCCCGTCCGCATAGGTGGAAGGGTTAGTGCGCCAGTTGCCGGATTGGATTTGTTTCAGAAAGATGTCATTTTCATATTGATAGATACTGGTGCCATCGGCTTGGAAGCAGACCTGCCCGGTCGCATCGGCTTTGGGCATCAAAGCGGTTTTGGGCTTCGAGCGGATCGGAGCGCCCTCGACTGTCAAGCGGCCCTTGCTGAGGTTGAGGCGATAAAAGCGCTTCTCGCCGCTGAAAACGATTTCGTTGCGCCAGCCATCGCCGACCCAGGTATGGTTATGCGTGCCCAGCATACCGTTGCGGAAACGGAACATGAGGCTGAGGGTTTCATCTATCGTATAGCGCGCGGTTTTTTTGCGGACGGGGTTAGCGGCCAGGCCATGCACGGCACGTACTTCACCAAACAGAAAACGGAGCAGATCGAGGTTATGGGTGGCTTGATCCACCAGGGCGCCACCGGATTTTTGTTTATCGTAGAACCAGGCCGGCAAGCCCATCGTTAAACTGACGCCACAACCGTAAAAGGATTGCACCAGATGAATGGAATCATCCTGCATAGCCTGACGCAGCGCAGCTATCACGGGCGTGTAGCGGAACACATAACCGATTTGTACTTTGGCCCGTCGGCGCGCCAAAGCTGTGGCGATGGCCCGCGCGCGCGTGGCCGAATTTTCGACGGGTTTTTCGCAGAGGACCGGCAGGCCCCGTGCGGCACAAGCCAAGAGCGGCTCCTTGCGGATCGCCGGCGGAGTACAGAGCCAGACGGCATCCAACGGCGTCGTGGCCAACATTTTTCTGAAATCCGTGAAAGTTGTGCCCCCATAGACCTGACGCTGTTTTTCGGCCTGTTCGGGGCGGGTGTCGCACAGGGCCACGATGCGGACATTCTTCCGTTTTTTGAGATAATCCAGATGCACTTTGGAGATACCGCCGACGCCGATAAAGCCTGCCCGAATCATCTAACACCTCTGTTTGTTAAAAAGGTTTACGGCCAGTTTGTGCTGCTCGCTGCTAAGGGCCCGGCCCAAGCCAGGCTCACGCTACCACGGTCGAGAGTATGGAAGAAAGAGGTGCCGAGGTCAAGAGTCGAAGCCTGCCGAGGTCTGGGTTGGCGAGGCTGGGTCGGCCGGGCGTAGGGCTATCCAGCTGAGTCCAAGTGCCGAGCCAGAGCAGCCAGTTCCTCTCGGAGTTCCGTCGGCAGGCGGTCGCCCAAGCGGGCATAGTGCTGGCGCAGGCCGATCAGTTCCTGTTGCCAGCCGCTTTTATCAAAACGCAGCAGCTCGGTTAGCTGCGCCGGGGTAATTTTAAGCTGGCTGGTATCCAGGGCTGTTGGCAGGGGCAGCTGGCCAATCGGCGATATACTGGCCGGGGCCTCGCCGGTGACCCGCTCATAAATCCACTTCAAGACGCGGATATTTTCCCCATAACCCGGCCACAGCCATTGACCGCTCGACGATTTACGGAACCAATTCACATAAAAAATCTTGGGTAGTTTCTCGGCTGTGGAGTGCTGCCCTATTGCGAGCCAATGCCGCAAGTAATCGCCCATGTTATAGCCGCAGAAGGGTAGCATAGCCATGGGATCGTGGCGGACGACGCCCACCGCACCAGTTTGGGCGGCGGTGGTTTCGGAGGATTGGCAGGAGCCGAGGAAAACACCATGTTGCCAGGAAAGGGCCTGGAAAACGAGGGGGATGGTCGTGGGGCGACGCCCGCCGAAGAGGATGGCCGAGATGGGTACGCCGCGCGGATCATCCCAAGCCGGATCAGCTACGGGGCATTGTCTCAACGGTGCGGTGAAACGCGCATTGGGATGCGCGGCCAGCTGATTATCGGATGGCTGCCAGGCTGTGCCCAGCCAACTGGTGAGGCCGGTTGGCGGCTGGGAGAGGCCTTCCCACCAAATATCACCGCCGCTCGTCAGGGCGACATTGGTGAAGATGCAGTTCTTGGTTAAGGTCAAGAGCGCATTGGGATTGGATTGCATCGAGGTTCCGGGCGCCACGCCAAAAAAACCTGATTCGGGATTGATGGCATATAAGCGCCCATCAGCGCCGAATTTCATCCAAGCGATATCATCGCCCACGCAGCGCACTTTCCAGCCCGGCAAGCTGGGGTTCATCATGGCCAGATTGGTTTTACCACAGGCGCTGGGAAAGGCGGCGGCGATATAAATCGTGGGGCCGCGCGGCGGAGTCAGCCCCAAGATCAGCATGTGTTCCGCCAGCCAGCCCTCGTCGCGGGCCATAACCGAAGCGATGCGTAAGGCGAAACATTTTTTGCCCAGCAGGGCATTGCCGCCATAGCCGCTGCCAAACGACCAAATGGCGCGTTCTTCAGGAAAATGAGCGATGTATTTATTGGCAGCGTTGCAGGGCCAGGGGGTATCGCTCTGGCCGGGTTGGAGGGGGGCGCCCACGGAATGCAGGCAGGGCACAAAGGGACCGTCGCCCAGGGCCTGCAGCACAGGCTGACCCATGCGCGTCATGATGCGCATGTTGCAGACGACATAAGGGGAATCCGTTATTTCCACGCCGATATGAGCAATCTTGGAAGCGAGCGGCCCCATGCTGAAGGGAATCACATAGAGGGTGCGCCCGCGCATGCAGCCCCGGAAGAGCTCGCGCAGCATGGCCTTCATTTCATCCGGGTCACGCCAATTATTGGTGCTGCCAGCATCCTCTCGCCGCCGTGAACAGATGAAGGTTCGGTCTTCCGTGCGCGCCACATCCGAGGGGTCCGATCGGCAGAGATAGCTGTTGGGGCGCAGTTTTTCATTCAAGCGGGTGAAGGTGCCGCTCTGCACCATCTGGGCGCAGAGGGTGTCGTATTCCTCTTGAGAGCCGTCGCACCAATGAATACGCTCAGGGGTGCAGAGGTCCGCTATTTCTTTGACCCAGGCCAGCAAGCGTTGGTTTTTAGTCATGCAACAATACTTTTCCTGTATATCCGTTCTGCATCCCTGGATTGCAAAATAACCAGCCGCTTAAAAAATAAGCCGGTTATTTTACAATGCCCGCAGCCCGCGGTGTGTTGGTGGTCTTCGTGTATAAAACAGGAAGACCAAAAGCGTCAATGTAAAAAATCTAAAATTTTTAATCTGGGCTGGTAATGCAGAAAAGCCTGCCGACCATTGGCAGATAGGTACTTTGCCTCAGGGTGTACGGTCGCTTTCAGCAGGCAAGCGGCCTGGCGTACCTGGCAGGAGTTGAACCTGCAACCTTCTGATCCGTAGTCAGATGCTCTATCCAATTGAGCTACAGGTACGCATCGAAACCCCAGCATAAAATATTCCTCATGAAATGCAACCTTAAATGCTGAATGGTGATGGGTGGCTGGCGGGGCTGACCAATCTTTTAACGATAAATCGTTGCCTTGCTGCACGGTGAGTGCTAATTTTGCCTGCATCCGAAGGGGGTCGCGGGGCAGTCGTTCCTTTGCAAGGCGCCAGAGCTCAAAGGATTTGGCAGGTCTGTTCCGGCGCAATACCATTCATGAATACCATCCAATATGATGATAAGCTGGCGGCAGCCATTGAGCTGGTGCGTCAAAAACTAGGGTCGCAGCTATTGATCCTGGGGCATTACTATCAGCGCGATGAAGTCTTGCGGCATGCGGATGTTGTGGGCGATTCGCTGGTGCTGGCTCGTCATGCTGCCGCTGAGACGCGGGCGGAACGCATCGTCTTTTGTGGCGTGCACTTTATGGCTGAAGCCGCCGATATTCTGGCTGAGCATAACCAGACTGTTTACATGCCCGATAGCAGTGCGAGCTGTCCCATGGCCGGCATGGCGCCCTTGCCGGCTGTGGAGCAAGCTTGGAGTCTCCTGCAAGGCTGGGGAGGAGATTGGTTGCCGGTGGCCTATATCAATAGCACGGCGGAGGTGAAGGCGTTTTGTGGTCGACAGGGCGGAAGCATCTGCACCTCCAGCAATGCCGCCAGTGTATTCCAGTGGGTTGAGAGTCAAAAGAAGCGCATATTTTTTATGCCCGATGAACATTTGGGCACTAATACTGCGCATGATCTGGGCTGGCCGGATGAAGCGGTGGTTGTCTATGATCCGGATCGGGAACAAGGCGGGCTGACGCCCGAGGCTCTGGCGCAGGCGCGAGTTCTGGTCTGGCGCGGTTATTGCCACGTGCATCAGTTCACGGTTGCCGATCTGGAGGCGCTGCGCGGTCAATATCCCTCCATTAAAATCGTGGTGCATTCTGAGGTGCCCAAGGCTGTCACTCGCTTGGTCGATGCGCACGGATCCACGGCCCAGATTATCCGTTATGTAGCCAGGCAACCGGCCGGTACGACGCTGGCCATCGGCACTGAACTGCGCCTGGTGGAACGTTTGGCCCGTGAGTATGCGGGGCGTTATCGCATTCTGCCCTTGCGCGCATTCACCTGTCAGCAGATGGCTATGACCAATGAAGCCAATCTTTTATTGCTCTTGCAGCAATGGTCGCCGGCTAACATCGTGCGTGTGCCGGCGGCTTTGAAACCTCCCGCGCGCGCGGCCCTGAACCGCATGTTGAGCTTATGATGTCGTCTGCGCCCTTTGCCTTACAGGCTCCTTACCGGCCGGCTGGTGATCAGCCGCAGGCCATCGCCGCCCTCATCCGGGGCTTGCAGGCGGGAGCGCGTTTTCAAACACTGGAAGGCGTTACTGGTTCGGGTAAAACTTTCACCATGGCCAATGTCATTGCGCGCTGGGGGCGGCCAACGCTGGTGGTTTCGCACAATAAAACCCTGGCGGCCCAATTATACCGCGAACTGCAAAATTATTTTCCGGATAATGCGGTTGAATATTTTGTCAGCTATTATGATTATTATCAGCCGGAAGCCTACATTCCCCAGACGGATACCTTCATCGAAAAAGATGCGGCCATCAATGAGGATCTCGAACGTCTGCGCTTAGCGACTACTAATGCTCTGATGAATCGGAAAGATGTTATCATCGTCGCCTCGGTCTCCTGTATTTATGGTCTCGGTTCGCCGGAGGATTACCGGGAAATGGTCATCACGCTGCGACCGGGCCTGAGCGTGGAGCGCGATCAACTCCTGCGGCGGCTGGTGGATATCCAATATGTCCGCAACGATTACGAGCCGCAACCGGGCACCTTTCGTGTGCGGGGCGATGTGCTCGATATCTTTCCGGCCTATAGTCGCCAAGGCCTGCGCATTAATTTTTTTGGCGAGGAAATAGAATCCATCGCGCGCCTGCCGACAGCCTCGGCGCGTGTGACCGAAAAGCTGGCGGCGGTGGTGATCTCTCCGGCGCGTCATTTCGTCATGCCCGCCAGCCGTCTGGAACCGGCTTTGCAACGCATTGCCGCCGAACTGGTGGAGCGCGTGCACTGGTTTGAAAGCCAGCAGAAGCTCTTGGAAGCCCAACGCATCAAAATGCGGACCACCTATGATCTGGAAATGCTCAAGGAAATGGGCTATTGCGCTGGTATCGAAAATTATTCCCGCCACTTGAGCGGGCGCCGCGCGGGTGAGCCGCCGGCGACGCTGCTCGATTACATCCCCGGCGACTTCCTGACCATCATCGATGAGTCGCATGTGACCTTGCCTCAGTTGCGCGGCATGTATAATGGGGATCAATCGCGCAAACAAGTCTTGGTGGATCATGGTTTTCGCTTGCCCTCGGCCAAGGACAATCGCCCCCTGAATTTCGAGGAGTTTTTGCAAGCTACCGGGCCCATGCTCTTCATGTCGGCTACGCCGGGCCCCTATGAGCGCCAAGTGGCGCCGACGGCGATCCATCAAATTATTCGCCCCACCGGCCTCTTGGATCCGGTCGCCAGTGTGCGTCCTTTACGAGGACAAATTGATGATTTGATCGAGGCCGTGCGTGCTCGAGCCGAGCGCGGGGAACGGGTACTGGTGACGACGCTGACCAAAAAAACGGCAGAGGATTTGAGCGATTACTTAAAGGAACTGGGCTTGCGGGTGACCTATCTGCATTCCGAAATAGATGCCATTGAACGGGTGGAAGTGTTACGCTCTTTACGCCAGGGCGAGTGCGATTGTCTGGTGGGCATTAACCTCTTGCGTGAAGGGTTGGATCTACCCGAGGTATCCCTGGTGGCCGTATTGGATGCTGATAAGGAAGGCTTTTTGCGCTCGGAGACGGCTTTGATTCAGACGGCGGGCCGCGCTGCGCGGCATGTGGCCGGCGAAGTTATCTTTTATGCCGATAATCTCACGGATTCCTTACGCCGGGCGTTGGCTGTGATGGAGGATCGCCGCCGGCGCCAGCTGCAGTATAACAAGCAACACGGCATCACGCCGCGCGGCATCATCAAAAGCATCCAGGAAGGCTTGGCTCTGAAACAAGCCGGCGCAGAATGCGAGCGCCAAGTGGGGCAGCGGGCCGGAGAGGATTATGATCGGCAAGAATTAATACGGGAAATCGAAGGGGAGATGATCGCCGCCGCTGACGCACTGGAATTTGAGCGGGCCGCCCTCTTACGCGATCAATTATTTGAACTGCGCGCCGCGCGTCCCGTGAAATCGGCGCCGGCGGCGCCGCCGCGCCCGCGGCGCGCCGCGCGGCGGAGCAAGTCATGAGAAGCCTCTTCAGAGCCTCATCCTTAACCGAAGGCAGCATTCGCTGGAGCATCGCCCGCTTGGCCTTGCCCATGTTTATCGGCGCCATTCTGCAAAACACCCAGACCCTGATCGATCTTTTTTGGGTGGGCAGTCTCGGCTCCACGGCGGTGGCGGCGGTGGCCATGGCCAATACCATTCTGATGGTGTTGTTTCCGATGGTCATGGGCATTTCCATGGGGACGGTGGCGCTGGTGGCGCGCTTCATGGGCGCTGATAATCGGGCGGCCGCCGGCGCCGTTGCCGGTCAATCCTTGATGCTGGCCTTGCTGATCGGAGGGGCCATGGCCTTGCTGGGATGGTATGTCTCGGATCCGCTCTTGCGTATCTTGCGCGCCGCGCCGGAAGTGATCGCCGCCGGCGGTATCTTTCTGCGCATTTCGCTCTTGGGTAGTTTCACGATTTTTGTGCTTTTCATCGGCAACGCTGCCTTACAGGGCGCCGGCGATACCGTCACCCCCATGATCATTATGGCCATTTCCAATGTGCTTAATATTTTTCTGGATCCGATTTTCATTTTTGGGATCGGTCCCTTCTATGGTCTGGGAGTTAAGGGGGCGGCCATCGCGACGGTGTTATCGCAGGCCGTTGCGGCCTATGCCTCGCTATATATCTTATTCAGCGGCCGCGCGCGCGTGCATGTGTTTTGGGCTCATTGGAAACCGAAGCTGGACTTATCGCGGCGTATCCTGCGCATTGGTCTGCCGGGGTCTGGTCAGATGCTCTCGCGCAGCTTGGTGGGCGCGCTCTTGATGGGGATTGTGGCCGAATGCGGGACGGCCGCCGTCGCCGCTTATGGAATAGGCTTGCGCTTTCATATGATCATCTTGATGCCGGCTTTCGCCTTGGGCGGCGCGGCCGCCACTCTGGTGGGGCAGAACCTGGGGGCGGGTAATCCGCGCCGTGCGCAGCGTGCGGCCTGGGCGGCGGCGGCGCTCGGCATCGGCTTTATGCTGGTGACCTCAGCGCTGATCATCGCTATTGCGCCTGGCTTGATCAGGGTCTTCAACGCCGAAACACAGGTGGTGCAGATCGGAGTTGAATATCTGCGGACGGTCTCGCCCTTCTATCTTTTTGCGGCGCTGGCCATTGTGCTGGGGCGCGCCTTGAATGGGGCCGGCGATAGCTTAACGCCCATGCTTTGTACGATGCTAGCCTTGTGGGGGCTGCAATTGCCCTTGGCCATTTGGTTCTCGCGCATCTGGGCTGAGCCAACGCAGGGTATCTGGTGGGCCATTGCCATCGCTATGACGATCCATAGCCTGCTGGTGGCCGGATGGTTCATGACCGGCCGCTGGCGCCGTCAGAGGGTCTGAGGCCGAGCATTATTCCGCACCATCCCAGCAATGTGTGCATAGCTTTTCTTTGGGCAGCCCGATGGCGGACACGAGATCATCCAGGCGCTGATAGGCCAGCGAGGACAAGCCGAGCCGCAGGCGGACGCGTTCGACCATGGCGCGATGCTGAGCGGAATCCGGATCGGCATAGGCGCTGGGATCAGCATCTTCCCGACCTTCCAATTCTGCCATAGCCTTGCGAGCGGCCAAGTCCATCTCGGAGCGCGAGCGCGAGAAATTCAAAAATTTGCAGCCGTAGAGCAGGGGGGGGCAAGCCGGGCGCATATGGATTTCGCGCGCGCCGCAATCATAGAGGCGCTGGATGATATCTTTGAGTTGGGTGCCCCGGACGACAGAATCTTCACAGAATAAGAGGCGTTGGCCCTGAATCAAGTCGGCGATGGGGATCAGCTTCATGCGCGCTACCAGGTCGCGGACGGTCTGTTTGTGAGGCATGAAACTCCGCGGCCAGGTGGGTGTATATTTGACGAAGGGGCGGCAATAGGGCAGCTTGGCAGCATTGGCAAAACCGATGGCATAGCCGGTGCCGGAATCGGGGACGCCCGCCACCAGATCCACATCTATATGATGGCGCCGGGCCAGACAGGCCCCGCAGCGGTTGCGCACCTGTTCCACATTGATGCCCTCGTAGGAAGAAGCCGGAAACCCATAATAGACCCAGAGGAAAGCGCAGATCTGCAGGCGAGTTTCTGCGGTCTTGAGCACTTGCATGCCTTCGGCGTTAAGCAACACTATTTCGCCGGGTCCCAAGATATGCTTGATGTCATAGGCCAGGTTGGGGAAGGCACAGGTTTCCAGGGTGGCCGCGCAGGCGCCCTTTTTGGTACCGATAGTCACCGGGGTGCGTCCGAGCTTGTCGCGCGCGGCATAGATGCCCTGCTCCGTCAGCAGGAGCATCGAGCAAGAACCCTCAATGGCCTCCATCGCCGTGCGAATGCCTTCGGCAAAAGAGGAACCCTGGTTGATCAAGGAAGCCACCAGTTCGGTGGGATTGATCTCATTGCCGCCCATTTCAGCGAAGTGCGTTGTACGCTTATCGAAAGCCCGCGCGGCCAGTGCTTGGGTATTGAGAATATTACCGACGGTTACAATCGCATAGCGTCCGAGATGCGAACTGATGATCAGCGGCTGATCCTCATGATCGCTGATGACGCCAATGCCCAGATTGCCGCGCATGCGGTAGATATCGGTTTCGAATTTAGAACGGAACTGGGTGTTGGAGATATCATGAATGAAGCGACTGAAGCCGTTTTGATTCAGGACCGCCAAACCACCGCGGCGCGTGCCGAGATGTGAATGATAGTCTGTGCCGTAGAACAGATCGCTGGTGCAATCGGTGGCACTAACAACGCCAAAAAACCCACCCATGTAAGAGTCCTCCTGAGGTTATGTCTATCCGGATTGGCAATTCGGGCCCAGGTCTTCCCCGCGGTTTGCATTCAGGGATAGTTTAGGATTATGGAATGGAGATGCAACCATAATCTGGCGCGCGCCGGCCCGGAGCCATCCAGAGCGCCCGCCCGCGCCTTTTTATATTTTCAGGGCGCCGCTAATATAGTAAGCCTTTATGCATGCACCCACTCTTTGATGCCCATTGCCATTTACAGGCTGCCAGCCTGCAGGCCGGTCTGCCGCAAGTGCTGGCACGCGCCCAAGAGGCCGGGATAGAGCGACTATTATGTTGCGGGGTGCGGGAGCAGGATTGGCCGCTGGTGCGCGCGCTGGCGGAACGCTATCCGCAGATCATCCCCGCTTACGGACTGCATCCCTATTATGTCTTAGAACGCTCTCCGCACTGGCGCGATCTATTGAGGGAATACTTGGGTCAGCATCCCGCGGGGGTGGGAGAGATCGGCTTGGATCGCCTGTGGCCAGCGGGCAGTGCGTCTGTCCAAGAAGAGGTCTTGCTGGCGCAGTTGCAGTTGGCTCAGGAACTGCAGCGCCCTGTTATCATTCATTGTCGCCAAGCCTGGGGTCGCCTGCTGGCCTTGCTGCAGGCCGTTGGTAGATTGCCGGCTGGCGGTATGCTGCATGCTTATTCGGGATCGCCCGAGCTACTGGGCCTGCTGGAGAAAATGGGCTTTTATTTTTCGTTCGGCGGCGCCGTCACCCGTCCCGGCAACCGGCGTGCGGCGCAAGCCCTGCTGAGAGTTTCCCTGAATCGTCTGCTGCTCGAAACCGATAGCCCAAGTTTGACCTCGCGGGGCGCGCCAGGCGCCATCAATGAGCCAGCCCAGCTTACACTGGTGGCCGCTGCCGCCGCGCGCATTCGTGGGCTGGAGCTGGAAGGGTTGGTGGCGCAAACATACGCCAATGCTTGCCGGCTGTTAGGGCCGATTATAGGCTCGACCTGAGCAGATCAATTTTTAGGGCATGGAATACGCTGGGAGATTGAAGCTATGAAGCGCTTTTGTCGTCTGCAACAATTATTGGGTCGGCCAGCTCTCTTGCATTTGCGCGCCGCTCGCGTGGCTGTTTTCGGGCTGGGAGCTGTGGGATCCTATGCGGTGGAGGCGCTGGCGCGCGCTGGGGTCGGCCGCTTGCAGCTGATAGATGGCGATCGGATCCGCGCCAGCAATTTCAATCGTCAGCTTTATGCTCTGGAATCCACTCTGCGGCGCCCTAAAACCGCCGTGGCCCGCGAGCGCGTATTGGATATCAATCCGCGCTGTCAGGTGGAGGCTCATCAGGCCTTTATCACAGCGGCCAATGTAGCGCAGTTCCTGGCGGGGCCTTGGGACGTGGTCATTGATGCCATCGATGGCGTTGCGCCTAAAGCGGCCCTGATAGCGGCGGCGCTAGAGGCCGGTTGGCCGGTGGTCTCTTGCATGGGCGCGGCCACGCGCACGGATCCCGGAGCGGTGCGTGTAGCTGATATTGCCAAGACGGATATCTGTCCGCTGGCACGCTTAATCAGGAAAAAACTGCGTCAGCAAGGTATTCGGCAGGGGGTGCGCTGTGTCTATTCCATTGAGCCGCCCCGGAATAAACCGTCCCCGCCAGCCGCTGAGGCCATGGTCAGCTCCCGCCCGGGCCGGCCGCGGCGGGTGCTGGGCAGCCTTTCTTATATGACCGGTATTTTCGGTCTGTTGGCGGCGCATGAGGCGCTGCAAATGATCGTGAATTTGAATCCAGCTGGCGGCGGCGTTAGCCGCTCAGGCGCATCTGAGCGGGAAAAACCTATTTGCCTGCCAGAGGTCTCTGCGCTAGAATCGGCGCCGAAACTCAGCTCTAATTAGGCAGAAAGGATCTTTTGATGAGCGCCACTAAAGCAGCAATCTTGCAAGAAGCCATTCGCAATATTCCGGATTTCCCCATTCCAGGCGTCATCTTCCGGGATATCACGCCTATTCTGCGCAGCCCAAAACTGCTGCAGAGCGCGGTGGATGTTTTGAGCGCGCGGCATAAGGGCAAGCCGCTCAGTGCTGTCGCGGCAGTGGAAGCCCGCGGATTCATCTTTGGCGGCGCTGTGGCGCATGCTCTGCAAATCGGATTTATTCCCATTCGCAAGCAGGGCAAATTACCATTCACAACGATCGAGGAATCTTATCAATTGGAATATGGTTCGGCGACGCTGGCCATGCATACCGATGCGCTGCAGCCGGGCGATAGTGTTTTATTGGTGGATGATCTGCTGGCCACGGGCGGCACGGCGCAGGCGGCCGCGCGGATGATCGAAAAATTGGGTGGGCGTATCGCCGAAATTGCCTTCCTGATCGAGCTGCTGCCCTTCCAAGGTCGCCAGAAATTGCTTTCTTATCCGATCTTCTCGGCCATAACTTTTGAATGAAGACCCCCTGCAAAAGGGGTCGGTGCGGCTCGGCTGAGCCGGATCTGCATGGCAGGCTGGGCTGCGGCGCTTTGCGCCGCCTCAGGCCAGCGCGCGCTTGAGCAAATCGGTCGTGCTGAACCCGGGCAAGAGGGGCATGCATTCCAGGCGTCCGCCCCAGCTTGAGACCAGATCTTTTTCCTGGCGGATGCGTTCTGCCTCATAGGAGCCGCCCTTGACATGGATATCAGGGCGGATTTGGGCCAGCAAGCTCAAGGGATTGTCACCGGCGAAAGGATAGGCCAGAGATACGGCCTGCAGGGCCTGCAGGGCGCTCAGGCGGAAATGGATCGGGAAAATCGGCCGTTGCTGGCCCTTATAGGCGCGTAGCGAGGCGTCATCATTGACCAGCACGATCAGTTCATGGCCCAGCTGACGGGCTTGAGCCAGCAGGCGCAGATGGCCGAGATGCAGAATATCGAAGCAACCATTGACGGTTACCAGCCGTTGCCCCGCCTGGCGCCGGGTGAGTTTCTCTAGCTGGACGGGTGTGGGCCAAGGCTCGCAAACCTCTTCGGGCACTGGTATGGGCGTGGCCTTCTGTAGCAGGTGCGCAGCAATATCGGCGCTGAAACATCCAGGCACCACCGGCACATCAAGGGTTGTGTGCGCTAGAGCCCGCGCCTCTTGGCGCAGCGGATCGGCCGGCTGGCTGGCGCAATCCACCAAGGTATAAGGCACCAAGGGTTGCAGAGTTTGGCGCCATTGATTGGCCGGCGCCATGCTC
The DNA here is from genome assembly GCA_964475165.1 of uncultured Verrucomicrobiota bacterium. Classification (GTDB taxonomy): domain Bacteria; phylum Verrucomicrobiota; class Kiritimatiellia; order JAAZAB01; family JAAZAB01; genus CAYUHK01. The sequence continues at coordinate 17,124 of CAYYVN010000004.1, forward strand.
ACGGCGTCAACGCCGCGCAGGCCGGCGACGAACTCCATCCTAATGGCCGCCGGATGCCAGAACCAATCACGGCTGGCCGGCCGGGCTTGGGCATCAACGATGACGCAAACATGGGCTGCTTGGCGGGCGGCCGTGCGGATGGCCAGTAAGTTGCCCGGCTGAAAGATATCGAAGGATCCGGCCACGACCGCCACGCTCTCGGCGTTGGCGGGCAGGGAGTTTCTCCAGCCAGCTATGGCTTCCAGGGTCGGGAATATTTTCCGCTGACTGCTCATCACGGGGAGCAGCCTAGCAAAGCGACCGCGCTTTTTCAATCTCCAATGCGCGCCCGGGTCCTCGCCGCTCAGTTCAGAGCGCTCAATGCCCGGGCTGAGATGGGTGGGGGGAATCAGGTTTGCAGCATGCTTGACCCAGCCGCCACGGGCGCCTACACTCTGGAAAGGGTTTAGCAAGCGGGCGCGGGCCGGGAGCTCTCCAGCCCCAGACGCCGCCCAGGCTGTGTGCGGGTGTAGCATAGTGGTAATGTTCCAGCCTTCCAAGCTGGCCACACGGGTTCGATTCCCGTCACCCGCTAAGCATTCCGCCGCCAAGACCCGGCTCGGCCATGCCCCTTCCAGGCCTTAGCGAGGCCTGTGTTGTAAGCTCCAGATGGCGTCCGCTCTCGGTCGTGCGGCCTGGCGCTGATAGGGCCGCCCCAATTAAGCATGGACATAGTGTTTGTTGACGGGTATCATTCTTTTCCCAAAAGGGAAAGGACTCCGGCGTGCCAGCCATTGGGTTTGATAACGACAAATATCTGCGGGAACAGACCGCTGCCATTCGTGATCGGGTGCGGCGCTTTCAGAAGCTCTATCTGGAATTTGGCGGCAAGCTCTTGTTCGATTATCATGCCGCCCGCGTGCTGCCCGGCTATGATCCCAATGTTAAGATGCGCCTCTTGCAGGGGCTCAAGGATCAAGCCGATGTTCTCTTGTGCATTTACGCCGGCGATATCGAGCGCCGGAAAATGCGCGCCGATTTCGGGATCAGCTACGACGCTGACGCCCTCAAGCTCATTGATGACCTGCATGCCTGGGGGTTAGGCGTCCTGGGCGTAGTGATTACCCGCTATAACGACCAGCCGGCGGCGCACCAGTTTCGTAATAAGCTGGAGCGGCGCGGGGTCAAAGTGATGATCCACCGCGCGACACATGGTTATCCGGCCGATGTGGATCGGATCGTCAGCGATGCCGGTTATGGTGCCAATCCCTTTATCGCCACCCATAAACCGTTGGTGGTAGTCACAGGTCCCGGTCCCGGCAGCGGCAAGTTAGCGACCTGTCTGACGATGCTCTATCATGATCACCGGCGCGGCTGCGCTTCCGGCTATGCCAAGTTTGAAACCTTCCCCATCTGGAATTTGCCTTTGAAGCATCCCGTGAATATCGCTTACGAAGCCGCCACGGCCGATATCGGCGACTACAACCTGATCGATCCCTTTCATCAAGAGGCCTATCAACAAATTGCCGTTAATTATAACCGCGATGTGGAAGCTTTTCCCGTCCTGCGCCGCATCCTTGAGAAGATCACCGGCGGTCAAGCCATGTATCTTTCGCCAACCGATATGGGCGTGAACCGTGCTGGCTTTGGCATCAGCGACGATGAGGCCGTACGCGAGGCCTCCCGCCAGGAGATTATCCGGCGCTATTTCCGCTATGCCTGCGAGTATGCCATGGGCCTGACCGAGCAGGAAACCCTGCAGCGCATCGGGCGGATGATGCAGGAGCTGAATCTACAGCCGGAAGTCCGGCGAGTGGTGGAACCGGCCCGCCGGGCGGCCAGTGCGGGCAAGGGTCATAAGGGCATTTGTTGCGGCGCGGCGCTGGAATTGCGGGATGGCACATTGATTACCGGCAAGAATTCATCGCTGATGCATGCAGTTTCGAGCCTGATCCTGAATGCCATTAAACACCTGGCGGGGATCCCGGATAAAATCCACCTCTTATCGCCGAATATCACGGCCTCCATCGGCATGCTCAAGCGCGACATCTTGAACGGCAAGTCCGAAAGCCTCAACCTGGATGAAACGCTGGTGGCCTTGAGCATCAGTTCCACGACCAATCCGACCACGCAAGCGGCCATGGAAAAATTGAAGGAGCTGGCCGGCTGCGAGATGCATCTGACGCATATGCCCACCCCGGGCGATGAATCGGGTTTGAAACGCCTAGGCGTTAACCTGACCAGCGACCCTAATTTTCCGAGCCGCGATTTATTGATTACCTGAGATGGCGCTCAGCCGGAGGCCGGCTTGGTTTTATCCATGAAATAGCGCATAAACTCCATCGGCAAGGGGAAGACGATCGTGGAGTTTTTCTCCGTGGAGATTTCCGTCAGGGTCTGCAGGTAACGCAGTTGCACGGCGACCGTGTTAGTGGCCATGACATCGGCGGCTTCCTTGAGTTTGGCCGAGGCCTGATATTCGCCATCGGCATGAATAACCTTGGCGCGCCGCTCGCGCTCGGCCTCAGCCTGTTTGGCCAGCGCGCGCCGCATGCCTTCCGGCAGATCCACATCCTTAACTTCCACCGCACTCACCTTAATGCCCCAGGGATCAGTGCGGGCATCAATGACCTCCTGCAGTTTCTGGTTGATTTTTTCGCGGTGGGCCAGCAGATCGTCCAGCTCGTGTTCGCCGAGAATGGAGCGCAGGGTGGTTTGGCCCATCTGCGAGGTGGCAAAGATGTAATCTTCCACGGCGATGATCGCCTTGCTGGGATCAAACACCTGGAAATACATGACGGCATTAACCTTGACCGATACGTTATCCTGGGTCACCACATCCTGGGGCGGTACATCCAGGGCCACGGTACGCAGGGAGACCTTGACCATCTTTTCGAACATGGGAATGAGCAGGATGAGGCCCGGCCCGCGAATGCCCGCGAAGCGCCCCAGACGAAAGATCACCCCGCGCTCATATTCCCGCAGGATTTTGATGGTATTGACGAGGATGAAGATCACAATGATCAGCGTGGTCATAATGGGAGCCGTCATCTTTTTTTTCCTTTCGCTGGAGTTATCTTTTTATGAATGAATCCTTAAAGCGCTTCCACTTTGAGCGTCATACCCCTGATGGCTTTCACGCGCACGCGGCGGCCGGCGGGGATGGGGGTGTCGGCAAAGGCGCTCCAATGGGTGCCAGCCACGAAGACCTGGCCGCCTTGGGGAGTAATCTCCAGGCGGACATCGCCCTCCTGATCGATCAAGCCCGTATCGCCGCTGACCGGTCTGCTGGTCAACGATTTAATGGAAAGCCAGACGCCCAGCACGAAGAAGAGGGAGGTCACCAGCACCACCGGGATGAGCACCTGCAGCGAAACGCGCATGGCCGGATCAGGACTATCAAAAAGCATGATCGAGCCGAAGAACATAGCCACCATTCCTCCCGCAATCAATATGCCGTGGGTACCAGTCTTAACATCCACTATAAATAGCACGATGGCCAGCAGAATCAATAAAATTCCGGCGAAGTTGACGCTGAGCGTTTGGAAGGCAAAGAGGGCCAGGATCAAGGCCACGCCGCCGACTACCCCGGGAAAAATTGCGCCGGGATTAGCAAACTCAAAGTACAAGCCCAAAAGTCCCAGCATGAAGAGCACGTAGGCCACATTGGGGTTGGCGATGGTGGCGAGCAGTTCATCACGCCAGTTCATGGAGCTCTGCACCAAGGGCGCTCCTTGCGTTACCAGGCCTACCTCGTTGGTGCCGATCATCACCTTGCGGCCATCAATCATCTCCAGCAGGGCCGTGGTGGAGGGAGCGATCAGATCGATCACTTGTTCTTGCAGGGCTTCCGTTTCCGAAAGGGAGACGCTTTCATGCACAGCGGCATGGGCCCATTCAATATTACGCCCGCGTTTTTCGGCAATGGAACGAATAAATGCCGCAGCATCATTGACCGCCTTGGCGGTCATGTTGGTATCCATGACATTCTGGGGGCCCAAGGCCACCGGATGCGCCGCGCCGATGGCCGTGCCTGGCGCCATGGCCGCGACATGGGCGGCCAAGGTGATGAAAGCGCCGGCGGAAGCGGCCCGCGAACCGGCGGGAGCCACATAAACCACCACGGGCACTTCGGAAGCCATGATCTTCTTGATGATCAGGCGCATGGAATCATCCAAGCCGCCGGGTGTATCCAATTCAAAAATCACACAGGCACACTGGCGCTCTTCAGCCTGTTCCATGGTTTTGATCATGAAGCGGGCGGTCACCGGGCCGATGACACCATCAACGCGCGCCACCATGGCGTCCTGAGCATGGACCGCCCAGGCCCCAGCGGTTAAAGTGCCGATCAGACCAAGCAAGCCGGCCAGGCGAGAATAAAATTGCGTGCACGCGGTCATACGAGAATTGTTATCCGCCCCGGCGGGGGAGGTCAAGGCCTAAAACGAGTTGGGGCTAGACCTGGAAATAATTGTCAAAGAGAATCTTGCTTTGGTGCCTTTGACACTCTACAGTATAGGCGAGCGCTGGAAGTCCGCCTATTAACATGCAGGAGGAAAAGCCATGAGTGAACCAAAAATCGAGGTAAAATTTGGCGAGTGGATCCAGAGAGGATTCGATCTATATAAGAATAATTTTCTGGTGCTATTGGCGGCGACCCTCTTGGCTACGGTAATCGGGGTTGTCACCTCCGGCATCCTCAGCGGGCCGATGTTTGCCGGCGTGATCTTGATCGCCCTGGGCCTTTTGGATAAAAAAGAGCCTCGGCCCGATATCGGCACGGTCTTCAAGGGGTTTGATTATTTCTTGAACGCCTTCCTGTTTTTTCTGGTCTGGGGAGGGCTGGCCTTGCTGGTTTCCTTGCTGATGGGTTGGGCCGTCAAAATTTATATTGCGCCACTGCTGGTCAGCGCCGTGCATCTGGTGCTGCGCACCTTTCTGATCTTCGGTTTCTTCTTGATCGTGGATCGTAAAATGGATTTCTGGCCGGCTTCGCTGGCGAGCATCAAGCGCGTCAAGTCCAATTTCTGGCCGCTGCTGGCCTTTGTGATCATCGTTGAATTGATCGGCGCGCTGGGCCTTATCGCTTGTGGTGTCGGGGTGATCATCACCTTGCCGATTACTATTTGTTGTCTGGCGGTGGCTTATCGGGCGGTGTTTGCGCCGGAGGCCGCCTGATCCATCCATGAATGGTGGAGGCGCCGTTTTATTGCGCGCGCGGCCGGTTCCTTATCGGCAGGTGCTGCGGCGCCATCTGCCTTGGAGCCTGCTGTCTGGCGGTGTCCTGTTCGCGGCTTGGGTTTGGCCGCTCGCCAAGCTGGCTCTGCATACCTGCATCTTTCTGCGCCTGACCGGCTATCCGTGTTTGAGCTGCGGCTGGACGCGAGGATTTGTGGCCATGGCCCATGGGGCAGGCTGGCAGGTGCTGCAGGATTGTCCTCTGGTGATCCTGCTCTATAGCTTGACGGCGCTGGTTTTTGCTTGGAACACAGCCGCGCTCATGCTGGGCGTGCAATTGGAGCGCGGCCGTTGGCTGAGCATGGCAGGTAGACGCGGCTGGTGGTTAGTGGGTCTGGCCACCGGCCTGATCCTGGCCAACTGGATCTATCGCCTGGCGCTGGGATTCAAATGAGGACGGTCCGAGGGGGCGTCTCCGGTCACGCCATGTTTTTTGATCAAAACTGCTACCATGCCGCACGCACAGCACAAGGCTAGCGAGGAGCAAACCATCGGCCAGATGTTGACCGCCTGGCTGCAGGGTGAGTTCGCGCGTCTTTTCCCGACCAGCAATCCTCACCTGGCTAGAGTGCAGGTGGTGCCTACGCTTTCCTCTACCCATGGCGATTATCAAAGCAATGCCGCCATGATCTTGGCCAAAGTGCTGCAGCGCGGGCCGCGAGAGCTGGCGCAGGCTTTCGTGGCGCAGGCGGGCCGACCGGAAAGCGTGGCCCAACTGGACGCCGTCGCTCCTGGCTTCATCAATATCCATCTGGACAATGCTTGGCTGGCGGATCATTTGATGGCCATGTTCGAGGATGAACATTTGGGCGTAGCGCCCATCGGCCGTGGGCGCACGGTGATCCTGGATTATTCCAGTCCCAATGTGGCCAAGCCCATGCATATCGGCCATATTCGTTCCACCGTGATCGGCAATGCTCTGGATCGTTTGCATCGCTTCCTGGGCTATCGCGTGATTGCCGATAATCATCTGGGCGATTGGGGCACGCAGTTTGGTATCCTGATCATGGGCTATCGCCATTTCGTCGATCCGCAGGCCCTCCAAGAAAACCCCATCGCCGAACTGGAACGTATCTATGTGCGCAGCTATGAGCAATCCCAGACCAGTGCCGAGTGGCTGGCCCAATGCCGCCAGGAACTCGTTAAGCTCCAAGCCGGTGATCAGCAAACCCGCGCTCTCTGGCAGCGTTTTGTGGATCTTTCGCGGGTGGAATTCGATCGTATCTATCAACGTTTGGGGGTGCAGTTTGATCTGACGCGCGGTGAAAGTTATTATAATGCGCGTCTGCCAGCGGTCATCGACCTCTTGCAGCAGAAGGGTTTGGCCCGGGAAAGCGAAGGGGCGCTGGTGGTGGACTTGGCGGAGGAGAAATTGCCGCCCTGCATTGTCCGCAAAAGCGATGGTGCTTATAATTATGCCACGACGGATCTGGCCACCTTGCTTAGTCGCCAGGAGGAGTTTGCGCCGGAGTCCATCATTTATGTCACGGATGAGCGTCAGCAATTACATTTCCGGCAGATTTTTACGATCGGCCAAAAGCTGGGCCTGCGCGCCGCCCTGCAGCATGTATGGTTTGGGCTCATGCGTCTGCCGGAAGGAACTTTTTCGACTCGCCAGGGCAATGTGATCAAGCTGGAATATCTGCTGGATGAAGCTGAGCGCCGGGCGCTGGAGATCGTCAAGCACACCAGTCCGGAAATGCCCGCGCTGCGCCAGCAAGAGGTGGCCCGTGCGGTAGGCCTGGGAGCTGTAAAATATGCGGATTTAAGCCAGAACCCGCAGAGCTTGGTCACCTTTTCCTGGGATAAAGCCTTGGCCTTGGACGGCAATTCGGCGCCCTACCTGCAGTATGCCTATGCTCGCATCCGCAGCGTGCAGGATAAATACAGCGCCCAATTTCCCGGCCGTGCTCCGGAGGCGCTGCCCCTCCGCTTGCAAGAGCCGGTGGAGCGGGCTGTGGCGCTGCATTTGGCGCGTTTTGCTGAGGCTGTCTTAGGCGCGGCGCGCCTGTGCAAGCCCAACTTGCTGGCCGATTATCTGTTTGCCTTGGCGGGTTTCTATAATTCTTTTTATCAGAATGTGCCCTTCCTGAAGGCGCCCGCGGGGATTCGTGAAAGCCGTGTGCGTTTATGCGGTATGGCGGCGCGTGTGCTGCGTCAGGGCTTGGAGCTCTTGGGGATTGAAACTCCGGAGCGCATCTGATGTGCGCCGGCCAGGCATGCCGGCGGCGGCAGTTATTCCAGGATGGAATTGCGCGGAGTTCAACGCCTGCTATGCCTGATAGACCTCGTCATTTTGTGGCGCAGCGCATTGCGCTTTGGTTGCAAACCGGAAAATTTCCCTCGCGCCTCATGCCGGCTGATATCCCGCAGCGCGCCCTGGTGATGGAGATTCTCTATGGCGTGCTGCGCTGGCAACGCCGGCTGGAATGGGTGCTCGCCAGGCGCATTCGGCATATGCCGCCGGCCCAGCTGAAGGCTTGGTTACTGGTCGGTTTATACCAGGTGCTCAGCATGCGCGAGCTCGCGCCTTATGCGGCAGTCAACGAGACGGTGGCGGCGGTCAAAAAACAATTCTCGCAAAGCGAAGCTAATTTTGTGAATGCGCTCTTGCGAGGTGTCTTGCGCGATAAAGCCGCCTTGACTCGCGCGCTGCGCCAACAGGCGCTGGGCGTTCGAGTATCCCATCCGGATGTGCTGCTGGAGCGTTGGCAGCGCGTCTTTGGCCTCCCGGCCACGCGCCGTTTATGCGTCTGGAATAACAGCCGACCAGCAGTCATGCTGCATGTCAACCGCCTCAAGATCAGCCCTGAGGATTATCTGGCCTTATTGCGGGAGCATAATATTGCCGTGCGCGAGCCGGCCCAGGCGGGAGGATGCCTGGCCCTGCCGCGCGGCCTAAGCGTGGCATCTTTGCCGGGATATAAGGAAGGTCTTTTCCTGGTGATGGATCCGGCGGCGCTGGCAGCAGTGCGGCAGCTGCAGCCCCAGCCCGGCGAAGAGGTGTTGGATGCTTGTGCTGCACCTGGAGGTAAAACCTTTCTGCTGGCGGCGGCTATGCGCGCCCAGGGACGCTTGGTGGCTATGGATCTGCACCAGGATCGCCTGGAGCGCTTGCGCCAGAATTTGCAGCGCCTGGATTGCGCCGACTGGGTGGAAGTACGGGCGGGCGATGCCGGCGACCTGACCCGTGCAAGCGGCGGATTGTTTGATAGGATTCTGCTGGATGCGCCCTGTAGCAACACGGGAGTCATCCGGCGGCGGCCGGAAGCGCGTTGGCGTTTTACGGAAGCGCGTTTGGCGCGGCTGGTGCGTCAGCAGCAAGCGCTCTTGGAACGACTATCCGCTTTATTGAAACCCGGCGGTCGGCTGGTATACAGCACCTGCAGCCTGGAAGAGGAGGAGAATGCAGAGGTGGTGGCGGCCTTCCTGCGCAGGCATCCTGAGTTCCGCTGTCTTGGGCAATATAAAACTTTTCCACCTCAGGCCCGGATGGATGGTGCCTATGTCGCTGTGCTGCAGAAATAAGGGTTGACCGGGCCTTTTCAGCTTGCGCCGGGGGACCCTAATTTATACCTTGCTTTTAGAACCGGTCGCTTGCGCAGGGGCAGGGGGCCTTCTTGAGCGGGCAGCCTTACGCGCGGCTGGCCGGCAGGGATGAAGATTGTTTTTGATTCCACTTCATAATTGCAGTATGCTCCCGAACAATCTGCAAGCCATTGAGGCAGCGCTGGCTGTGGGCCAGGCTGTGCTCAGGGCGGCGCGGCGCTGGCCTGAGCCAATGGCAGGGGAGCGAGCTCCAGCAAAGTAGCTGGGAAAGAGAGCAAGTCGCATGAGGGCGCTATCAGGTATTCAGCCGTCGGGGCGGCTGCACCTCGGCAATTATTTTGGTATGATGAAGCCGGCCTTGGAATTGCAGGCCCAAGGCGAGGCTTTCCTCTTCATAGCCGATTACCATGCCTTGACCTCCCTGAGCGATCCGCAAGCCTTGCGCCAAGCCACGCGCGATGTGGCCTTGGATTTCCTGGCTTGCGGCTTGAATCCCGAAAAAACGGTTTTTTATCGTCAAAGCGATGTGCCCGAAGTCCATGAATTAAGCTGGCTGCTATCCACGGTGACTCCGCTGGGCTTGCTGGAGCGTTGCCATTCCTATAAAGATAAAGTGGCGCGCGGTCTTTCGGCTAACCATGCCTTGTTTGCGTATCCGGTGTTGATGGCCGCGGATATCCTGGCTGTGCAGGCTGATGTGGTGCCGGTGGGCCAGGATCAAAAACAGCATGTTGAGGTCACCCGGGATATTGCCCTGAAATTCAATCAGAAGTTTGGCGAGGTCTTCAAAATTCCCGCGCCCTCGATTCGTCAAACGGTGGCTGTGGTGCCGGGCATCGATGGCCAGAAAATGTCTAAAACTTATAACAACACGCTTGAATTGTTTGGGGCGCCGACGGTAACCGCCCGCAAAATCATGCGCATCGTCACCGATAGTCGGGGCGTAGCCGAGCCTAAAGATCCGGCGCAGTGCCATGTCTTTGCGCTTTACAAACTATTGGTCAGCGCCGCCGAGGCCGAGGCCATGGCCGAGCGCTATCAGCGGGGGGGCTTGGGCTACGGCGAGGTTAAAAAGGCGTTGATCGAACGGATGCAGAAATATTTTGAGCCCTTCCGTCTGCGACGGGAGGCCTGGCAGCAGGACCCGGAACGGCTGGAGCAGATCTTGCTTCAGGGTGCGGCTCGGGCGCGGGTAGAAATTAGTAAAACGTTGCAGGCGGCACGCCGTGCCGTAGGGTTGACCTGAGATGACATTACCCGCTCGGGAAGAATATAAGGTTAAGCTGGAGGTTTTTGAGGGGCCTCTGGATCTACTGCTCTATCTGATCAAGAAAGATGAAGTGGATATTTATAATATCCCCATCGAGCTGGTCACCCGCCAATATATGGAATATCTCAGTCTGATGCGCTTGCTGGATCTGAATATCGCTGGCGATTTTCTAGTGATGGCCGCCACACTGATGATGATCAAAAGCCGTATGCTGTTGCCGGTGGAAGAACGCCCCGAATTGGAGCCGGAAGAGGAAGATCCACGCTGGGAGTTGGTGCGCCAGCTGATCGAATACAAGAAATTCAAGGATGCCGCCGGCAGTCTCCAGGAGCGCGAAGCCTTGCAGAGCGCTATGTTTGGTCGCGGCAGTGATGAGGTGGTGGTGGCTAAGGAACCGGGCGTGGGCTTGGAAGATGTGACGCTCTTTGACCTGATCGCCGTTTTCAACGAGGCTTTGAAGCGGGTCAAGGTTGATGAGGTGGGCGAGATCTTTGCGCCAGCCTGCACGGTGGCTGATAAAATCGAGGAGATTCTGGGACGGGTACAGCGGGAAAGACAGGTGGCCTTTTCGGGTCTCTTTGCAGCGGTCACTTCGCGGCATGAAGTGATCTGCATGTTTTTGGCCTTGCTGGAGTTGATGCGCTTACGCCAGGTGCGAGCACGCCAAAACGGGGTTTTTAGTGAAATTATGGTCGTGGCGCAGGGGGCTTGATGGCCGGCAGGCTCAGAGAGGAAAATACGATGATATCTCAGACACTGACCTTGGAATTGAAGCAGGTTTTAGGCGCCCTGTTGTTCGGCTCCCGCCGGCCGATTTCGGTGGCTGATATGCGCCGCGTCTTGCTGGAAGTAGCCGAGCAGAATGGCGATGTGGGCGGGCGTTTCGCACAAACCAGTGCCCAAGCTGTGCTGGCAGCTTTACAGGAACTGCAAACCGATTTAAGTCAACGACCGCTGGGCCTGCAGCTGGTGGAGGTGGCCGGTGGATTCCGCTTGCAAACCACCGCCGAATGCGCGCCTTGGTTGCGGCATTTATTGGAGCTCGGTAAGCCGAGCCGACTTTCGCGGCCGGCGCTGGAAACGCTGGCGATTATCGCCTATCGTCAGCCGGTGACGCGGGCTGAAATCGAGGCGGTGCGCGGGGTGGCGGTCGATACGATTGTGCGCCACTTGCAGGAATTGCAATTGATTCGCATGGTGGGGCGTAGTCCTTTGCCGGGACGCCCCATGCTCTATGGCACCACCCAATTTTTTCTGGAACATTTTGGTTTGAAGAGTCTGCAGGAACTGCCGGGCATCCAACAGCTCTGCCGTCGGGAAGCCGCTCGCGAGCAGCCCCCGGCGGCGGCGGAGGCCAGGCCAGGCCAGCCTGAGGAAGAGGGGCCGGCTGCAATGGCCGGCGACGAGCCGGAACCTGTCAGCCAGGAAGAAGATGCATCTCCAGTACATGAGGATCAAGATGAAGAAGAAACAGACCCCAGCGCAGAAGCATAGTCCACCGGTGGGCGCGCAAGCCAATGCGCCGACAACAGTCCGGCGCCGGAAATCGAAAAGGTCCCAGACGGCCGCGCGCCGTTCCAAGGCGCAAACCGCGTCATCCCGGCCGCGCCCCCTGCCGGCCCTGCGCGAGCAGATTGACCGTTTGGATGAGCGGATCGTTGCTTTATTGAACCAGCGGGCGGGAGTGGCTTTAGAGATCGGCCGCTGGAAAGATGCGCAAGCTGTGGAAGCCTATGTTCCGGCGCGCGAGCAGATGGTGCTCAAGCATATCCAGCAGGTCAACCGCGGTCCCCTGCAGAATGCCGTCCTCAAGACTATCTATCGGGAGATAATGTCGTCCGCGCTGGCGCTGGAGCGCCCGGTGCGCGTGGCGTTTCTGGGGCCGCCGGCGACTTTCACTCATCAAGCGGCGCGCGCGCGTTTTGGCGGCAGCATAAATTTGGTGGCTTGCGAAACCATCGGCGATATTTTCGAAGAGGTGCAGAAAGGCCAAGCGGAATATGGGGTGGTGCCCATCGAGAATTCAACCGAAGGCACCGTGATCCATACTTTGGATCTGCTGATGAGTACGCCTTTGAAGATTTGTGCCGAAATTTACCTGCGGGTGGCTCATCATCTGATGGCGCCGCGGGCGCTGGCCAAGCGGCGGGCCGCTATTCGTCGTATCCTCAGTAAACCTGAGGTGTTCGGGCAATGCCGAAACTGGCTGCGCGCGGAGATGCCAGGCGTGGAACTGGTACCGGTTTCCAGCACGGCCCGCGCAGCCGAGATGGTGGCGCGGGCTAAGGATGCCGCGGCCATTGCCAGCGCCTTGGCTGCCGAAATGTATGGTCTGCAGATCATGGCCGCTGATATCCAGGATATGTGCGCTAATGTCACCCGCTTTTTGGTGCTGGGCCGGGCCGATAGTCAGGCTACGGGCGACGATAAAACTTCCCTCATGTTTTCCGTTAAACATCGGGCCGGCTCGCTTTATCATGCGTTGGGTGCCTTCAAGAAGTATGCTATCAACCTGACCAAGATCGAATCGCGCCCCAGTCGGCTCAAGGCTTGGGAATATATTTTCTTCGTGGATATCGAGGGTCACGCCGATGATCTCAAGGTGCGCCGCGCCCTCCAGGATTTGGAGAAAGATTGCGCACTGCTGACGATCTTGGGCGCTTATCCCCGCTCGCCGGAAACCGAGTTGGAATAAATCTGGGGCTCAGCCGTCCTGGAAGCCAAGGTGAGTATTGTCGATTATGAAGAATGTTGCCCATGCCTGGATCATGCAACTGGGTCGCTATGAAGCCGGCCAGCCGTTGGAGGAACTAGCGCGCGAACTCGGCTGCGCCTCAGCGGCGGAGATCATCAAGCTGGCTTCGAATGAAAATGCACTGGGCCCATCCCCCCGCGCCTTGCGCGCTATGCGGCGGGTAGCCGCTCAAATGCACCGCTATCCCGACGGCAATGCCTACTATTTGCGGCGGGCCTTGGCAGCGCGTTTGCGTATGCGTGCCGGGCAGATTCTGATCGGCAATGGCAGCAACGAGATCATTGAGCTCGTGGGCCAGGCCTTCCTGGGGCCTGGCACAGAGATGATTATGGCGCAACAATCCTTTGCCGTCTATCACCTGGTGGCCGCCCTCCGCCGCGCCAAACCCGTGCTGGTGCCCATGCGCGATTTCCGGCATGACCTGGCCGCGATGGCCGCGGCCATCACTCCACGCACGCGTGTGATCTTCATCGCCAATCCCAATAATCCCACCGGTACCATGGTGGATGGGGCGGCTATCGCTCGTTTCATGCAGCGCTTGCCGCCGCACCTGGTGGTTTGTTTCGATGAGGCCTATATGGATCTGCTGCCGCCGCGTCAGCAGCCAGCCACTTTAGAGTATGCGCGTCAGGGCCGCCGGGTTTTTATTTTGCGCACTTTTTCCAAAGCCTATGGTCTAGCCGGCCTGCGGGTTGGTTATGCCATCTCCGCGCTGGAGGGTATCGCGCTTTTGAACAAGGTGCGCCAGCCTTTTAATGTTAATGCCATGGCCTTGGCAGCGGCGGAAGCGGCTTTGGGCGATAGCGCTTTTCTGCGCCGTACCCGCCAAATGGTTCGAGAAGGCCTGGCTTTTTTTGAGAAAAACCTGCCACGGCTGGGATTGGCTTATGTGCCCTCGGTGGTTAATTTTATGCTGGTGAAAGTGGGCGCTGGCCGCGCAGTATTTCAAGCTTTGCAGCGGGAAAAAGTTATCGTGCGCCCCATGGATGGCTATGGCCTGCCCGAATATATTCGCCTGACGATCGGTACCCGCCGCGAGAATGAGCGCTGTTTGCGTGCCTTGGCCAAGGTGCTGGGGCGTAAAATATCCCGCGCTTAATTCGATATAGAGGAGAGAAGCTTATGCAAAAGACCATGATGGAACCGGCGCGCGCCACCCCCATCGCCCACGAGGCTGATCTATGCGTCGTGGGTGGCAGTTGCACGGGTGTCTTTGCTGCCGTGCGCGCTGCGCGTTTAGGCGCGCGCGTGGCTCTCATTGAACAGAATGGCTGTTTTGGTGGTACGGCTACGGCAGGCTTGGTGAATGTCTGGCACTCATTGTATGATATTGAACAGAACCAGCAGATCATCGGCGGGTTAACGGACGAGATGCTTAAGCGTCTCCTCAAGCGCGATGCTATCATTAGCCATGGCTCTCCAAGTAAGCCCTCCGACTACACCCTTAACACTGAGGAATTGAAGATCGAGTTAGACGCACTGGTGGTTGAGGCGGGCCTGCGCCCATTTTTACACGCGCGCTGTGTGGCGACCGCAGTGGAGCATGACCAGTTACAAGCGGTGATCATTGAAGATAAAACGGGGCGCCGCGCCATTAAGGCGCGTTATTTTATTGATGCTACTGGTGATGGGGACCTCGCGCAGCGCGCGGGGTTGTCCACGCGCATGGAGGCTGAACTGCAACCGCCCACGGCTTGCGCGCTGCTGGAGGGGTTGGACCGCTTGAACGCGGCTAATCCGGGATTCGAGTTGGGGCGAGAGGTTTTCAATCCAGCCCATCCCGAAGCTTTGCGAGATGGTCATCTTTGGGCCGCGCGTTTGCCGGGCTTGGATGATCTCAAGATGGTGGCCGGCACCCGCGTGAACAAAGCCAACTGTGCTGATGCTGATCAGCTGACCCAGGCCGAAATGGAAGGTCGTCGCCAAGTGCGTCGCGTCATGGATATTCTGCGCCGTTTTTCACGGGGCAATGAAGTTTATCTGCGAGGCTTACCGTCCTACCTTGGTATTCGCGAGACGCGCCATGCCGTTTGCCTGCACCAAGTCTCGGAAAAAGAGCTCCTGCATGGTCAATCTTTTCCGGATACGATAGCCCATGGAGCGTATCCCATCGATATCCATTACAGCCATCAGCCCGGCGTCACCATTCGTTATTTGGATGGGCGTGAGATCTATTATGGCCAAGCGGGTACCCCTCCACGTCATAGCCGCTGGCGCCCGGCCGCTGAGCCAGGCGCGACCTTCTATCAGATACCTTACCGCGCTTTGGTGCCGCGCGGCGCCAGCAATCTGTTGGTGGCCGGCCGGCTGGTGGATGCCGATCCCGCCGCCTATGGCGCCATTAGAGTGATGGTCAACTGCAACCAGACTGGTGAAGCGGCGGGCGTAGCGAGTTTTCTGGCTCTGGACCAGGGACTGAGCGTGGCTGATGTATCCGCGGCTAGCTTACGCAAGACCTTGCGCCAGGGCGGTTCGATCATGCTCTCAGCTTGAGCTGTCAAAGGCCTGCTTTCAAGACCAGGGCGCGGTTCAAGGGGCGGGGGGCGCGTCCTCGTGCTGGCTCACCGCGGCAGCTTCCGTTTCCGGTGCTTCCATCTGAGGGCGTGTTGCGCCCTGACAGAATTTCATGGAAACAATCTTGGAGATACCGGTTTCCTCCATGGTGACCCCATAGATCGTATTAGCGGCGGCGATGGTTTGTTGGTTATGGGTGATGGCGATGAACTGGGATTGCGCGAGAAACCCTTCCAGCATTTTGATGAAGCGCCGGTTATTGGGTTCATCCAGCGCGGCATCCAATTCATCCAGCATGCAAAAAGGGCTGGGTTTGACCATATAAATGGCGAAAAGCAAAGCCACCGCCGTCAAAGTGCGCTCGCCGCCCGAGAGCAAGGAGATGCTCTGCAGGCGTTTACCCGGTGGGCGGGCAATGATCTCAATGCCGCTTTCGAGAATATCTTCATCATCGGCTAGCATCAGTTTAGCTGAGCCGCCGCCGAATAGTTGTTTGAAGGTGGTCTGGAAATTGGCATTGATGGTTTCGAAGGTATGCGCGAAGAGCTCGGTGGTGGTTTGATTGATCCTGCGGATCACCTCCAAAAGCTGATGCTTGGCTTTAACGAGATCGTCCTGCTGCTGATTCAGAAAGGCAAAGCGTTCCTGGAGTTGTTCGTATTCTTCGATGGCGCCCTCATAGACCGGTCCGATGGCTTCGATCTTGGCGCGCATTTCGGCGATGGTGTTATCGAGCGTTTCAGCATCCGGCTGACCCTCCGGCCAGGAAGGCTCCGGCTCCTGCGCGATAGCGTCGCTGGCCAGATGATATTCGGCGCTGAGGCGTTCGCTCAAGTTCTGGTGTTTGAGGCGCAGGGCGATGCAATTACCGTTGATTTCCTGGCGTTGATTGCGGTGCTCTTCGAGGGCCTCCCGCAACCCTTTCAGTTTTTCTTCGACGGCCTTCCAGTCATTTTCAGCAGTGGCATGGCGCTGGCGGATTTCCGTTAGGCGATTATTGATGCGGCGGATCTCTTCCTCACCAGCCGGGATTTGCTGGCGGGCGTGCGTCATGGCCGCGGTCAGCGTTTCAATCTCAGCCTGGTATCCCTGGATGCGCTGGGCGCATTCCTCGATACGGGACTCTTGCTCGGCGATGCGTTCGGCCAGCGGGGTATGCTGGCTGAGCAGATGTTCCTGCCCCTGTTTTTGTTTTTCCAGTCTGACGTTAGCCTGTAAGACCTCCGCCAGCAGGTGCTTGTGTTCCTGCTCCGATTTATGGAGTTCGTGGTTGTGCGTTTCAACGCTGGTTTTGATTTCTATGCGCCGCGCGCGGATGCGATCCATTTCGGCGAGCATGGCGCTGCGCATTTCCAGGGCATCGCCTTGCTTAGCCAACTCCTGGGATTCCCAGCGCACGGTTTCCAGGCGTTCCCGATATTGATTGGTTTCCTTGGTCACCACTTGGCATTCGCCTTCCTGGCGCGCCAAAGCCTGGCGTTTAGTTTCCAGATTGCCTTGGGCTTGCTGGAGGGCTTGATTGGCGGAGGTCAATTGGGCGGTCTGCGTGTTGAGCTGGGCATCCAGGTCTTGCAAGACGGTTTGCAGGCGCCGGATATTGGCTTGGAGTTCCGTGAGCAGGCGCTGGCGGGCCTCGGCCGGCAAGTTGGCGGCGCAGCCATATTCCAAGAGGCCTGTTCCGCTCGCGATGGTGCCGGCGCGGGTCACAAAAATGGCTTGCGGCGGCAAAGAGGCGGGCAGCTGTTCCAAAGCATCAATCACCCGCACGGGCGCCAGCAAACGCTCGATGAGAGGCTGTATTTCTGAAGGGCAGGTGACTTGGGTCACCAGCGGGATGCCGGGGCCGGGGGGCGTTGGGGCGGCGGCGGTGGCCATTTGCACGGCCAGGATTTGAGCTGCGCCATGCTGACCTGTTTCCAGGCTGTGGACGAGCTGTAGGGCGGCATCCCAATCGCTGACCACGATGGCGTTGGCCCAATGGCGCAGGACGGCGGCCAGGGCCGTCTGCCATTCGGCAGAGGTATACACCTGTTCGCTGAGTGCGCCCAGCAATCGCCGGCGCTCAATGCCCGGATTGGCCGCATCCAAGATCTGTTGCGCGCCGGCGGGCCGCTGATGATCTGGGGCCAGGTGAGTTTTTAGTATTTGGAGTTGCGCCTGATCGGCAGCGATTTGGGATGCATGCTGGGCGCGTTGCGCTTCCAGTTTTTTGATGGCTTGGGCTATCTTGGCCTGGATTTGCTGGTGTCCCAGCAGCTGGGTTTCGGCCTGCTGGGTTTCAGCGTTGATTTGTTGAAGATTGGCGGTTAATTCCGCCAGGCGTTTCTCGAGGCCGGCGGTGATCTGGGTTAAATTGGTGTGTTCGGCTGCGCGCCGTTCCCTTTCACGGTCCACGGAGCGGCTCTCGTTTTCCATCCGGCTGAGCTCGTTTTGCAGCTTGGCGCGCTTGTCATCCAGTTCCATGGATTCCGTGTGCAGGTCGCGGATGGCTTGCTTAGTCTGTTCCAGACTCTGTTCATGGGCCGCATTTTTCTGTGATTTGGTTCGCAAATCCTGCTCACAGGCGGCCACTTCCTGGGCGGCTTTCTGCATGGCTGACTGGGTCTGTTCGAGGACCTGGCGTTGTTTATCTATATCGCGGGCGGCGGCGGCTTGATCGGTTGCATCGCGCCGGATCATCTCTTGGAGCTCACTGATGCGCCGCTGGTTTATTTCCAGCGATTGACGCATTTGTTGTTGCTGGGCGGTGAGATCCATTTCCGACTGCCGGGCGGCATCCAGCTCGCTATCGGTAGCCGCAAGCGTTTGGCGCACCGCTTGAGCCTGTTGCTCGAGGCGCTCAATATCCGCTTGGAAGGCGGCGATGCTTTCGTTGCGCGCGGCCAGACGGTTTTCCCATTGTTGGAGTTCGGTGCTGAAGACCTGCAGGCGGCCGCGGGAGACGAAGATATCCAGCGAGCGCAGTTCCTGCTTGAGCTTCTTGACGCGCGTCGCTTTACCGGCTTGGCGTTGCAGGGAAATGATCTGGCGCTTGACTTCCTTAATGATATCCGCCAGACGCAGTAGATTAGCTTCGGTCTGTTCAAGTTTACGGAGCGCTTCGCGTTTATCGGTTTTATACTTGGTGATCCCGCTGGCTTCCTCAAATATTTCCCGGCGATCTTCGGGGCGCGAGCTCAGAATCAAATCAATCCGGCCCTGTTCCATCAGGGAGTAGGAATGCGTGCCGATGCCGGTATCCATGAAAAGGCGTTGGATATCTTTGAGGCGGCAGGGAGTTTTGTTGATGAAATACTGGCCTTCACCGGAACGCAGAACGCGCCGCGTGATCGTGATTTCATTGTATTCCGTTTGCAGTTTTGTTTCGCAATCCGCCAGGGTCAGGCTGACCTCGGCCATGCCCAGCGGCTTGCGCTCTTCGGTGCCATTGAAGATGCAATCTTCCATTTTGGCGCCGCGCAACAGTTTGGCGCTCTGTTCGCCCAGCACCCAGCGCACCGCATCCGAAATATTGCTTTTGCCGCAGCCATTGGGGCCGACAATCACCGTCATGCCCGGCCCAAACTCCAGTACGGTTGGTTCGGCAAAACTTTTGAACCCGATCATTTCCAAGCTTTTCAGGCGCACCTTGAGTTCGCTCCGGCTAGGTTCTTATGTGGGATTTGGGATTGCATTGCCTGCCTAATCCAAGAAAACATCCTTACCATATCATGGGGCTGAAAGAGATGCAACCACAATATGTAGGATGGATCGGAGGGGGCCCTAAGGAGGTCGAGTGCATCGTGCCACCGCTTGGGGTTCATGGCTGTTCGGCGGGTGGCAGGAGGTCGCCGAGGGTAAAGCCGGGCGTCTGCCGAGCGCGGCGTGTGATCAGCCAGGTCAGGTTGCGAGCGGTTTGCTGCCAACGATCTAAAAAGGCAGCACAGGAGATGATTTCTGCGTCGGCCGCCAGGACATTATGAGCTTCGCTGCGATCGGAAGTGACCACCAGGATAGCGGAGGGTTGTTGGGCGCGGCACACCATCTGTTCGATGAGGGTATCGGCTGTTTTATCGGGCGGGGAAAACTGTATTTCCAAGCGTGGGCTGGCGAAAGCCTCGGCGCTGCCGGTTAGGCGGCCATCGAAAACCACGGTGATGCGCTGGGCCATGATCCCGAGAACTTCCTCCAGTTTGCGCAGGAGGAATTGGCGCTGGCCGGCAAGGTCGGTTGGCATATGGGGCAGGCGCTGGGCGGCCATGTGGTGGATAAGATTATATCCATCTATGATCAACCATGTTTTCATGGATGTTGGAGAGCTTAGGTCAGCGTGGAGCATAAATCAAGCTGGCTTTGGGCAGGCCGGGTGGGGGGATTAATTTTAGGTTTCTGGCGGTATTGAGGCGGACTATGCAGGCGGCTATGAGGGATGCAGGCGCGCTGGTGGGCTAGCGCCCAGCGGGCGTCTGCGATATGGAAAGAGAGAGTTTAATAAGCCCAGAAGAGTGGAGCCTCAGGCTGGGGCTAGCTGGCGGGAAATTGTGAGGATTCTTCGCCCAGGCATAGCGCCAAGCTATGGCTTATTCCGCTCAGAAAACGTTCCGGGCTGAAAAGCTCGGCGTGAGCACGAATGGCCGAGGCATCCCAATCTTGGCTGGCGCAACGCTCCACAGCTTCCAGCAAGGCCTCTACGCTCTGCTCCTGAAAAAAGAGGCCGGTCACTCCATCCACAACCGTTTCCAAGGCACCGCCTTTTCCAAAGGCCACCACTGGCCGCCCGCAGGCCTGGGCCTCCAGGGGCACGATGCCGAAATCTTCCTGCCCGGGAAAGATCAGGGCGCGGCAATGGCGATAGAGCTGGCGGAGCTGCTCATCAGTGATCCAGCCCAGGAAACGAATGTTGGGTCCGGCCAGCTGACGCAACCTGGGTGTTTCCGGTCCGCTGCCTACCACCACCAGGGGTGTGCCTGAGCGCGTATAGGCCTTCACGGCCAGGTCCACGCGTTTGTAGGGCACCAAAGCCGAGGCGATCAGATCATAGGTCTCCCTCACAGGGGGCGGGGGGCTGGAGCGGTCCGCGGGAGGCGTCCAATAAGCGGTATTGATGGGGGGATAGACGACATCCGCATCCCGCCCATAAAATTGCTGAATTCTTCGGCGCACATGCTGGCTGATGGTCACGAAGCGATGGACGCGTTGGGCGCTGGCTGCATCCCATGCCCGCAGGCGTGCCAGGCATGGCTTGAGCAGAGCTTTTTTCAAGGGGTTATGACCAAAGTATTCCTCATAGAATAGCCAGGCATAGCGCATGGGCGTGAGGCAATAACAGAGGTGGCGGGTGCCAGCCGCTGGGCGGGCGCCCTTCGCCACGCAGTGGCTGATACTGATCAGAGCATCCGCCGGTGGCATTTGCATTTTTTCCATAGCGGCCGGAAAAAAAGGCAGCCAATAACGATAATGCCGCAGGATACCCGGCACCTTTTGCAGGTATGAAGTAAAGATGGGATGTTGATTGATGGTGGGAGAAATGGAACTGGGATTATGAATCAGGGAGTAAATCCGCGCCGCCGGGAAGGTCTGGCAGAGCGTTTCCAAGACGCGTTCTCCGCCCCGCATACCCGTGAGCCAGTCATGCGCCAGAATCACATTGAGATTGGGCCGCATCATCATCTCGTTTTCCTGTTAAGGGTTTGAGGTCAGCGCAGGGCAGCACTGTAAGCCTTCAGCGTAGCCTGTGCTGTTGCCTGCCAGGTGAATTGGGCGGCCTGTTGCAGTCCGCGCCGGGCCATATCTTGAGCTAAACGGTCATCAGTTAGCACCCGCAGCAAGGCGCGGCTGAGGCCCTGAGTATCCTGAGGGGCCACCTGCCAAGCCGCCGCGCCGGCCACCTCCGGCAAGGAGCCCTGGTTGCTGCAGACCACAGGCGTGCCACAGGCCATGGCCTCCAGGATGGGGAGACCGAAGCCCTCGTAATAAGATGGTAGGGCGAAGACGTCTGCCCGTTGGTATTCCTGCACTAGCTGGGTGTTGGAGACATGTCCCACCCAGTAGACATCCTCCGTAATTCCCAGCTGACTGGCCAGTTGGCGCGGTTCCGGATAGCGTGCATCGCGCGCTCCTACCAGGCGTAAGACCACTGGCAGCTTCGCTTGTCGGCGCACTTCAGCAAAGGCGGCGATCAATCCCAAGAGGTTCTTATAGGGATCGGAGCGGCCCACCCAGAGAATCACTTTGGGCGCGGCTGGCGTGCGGCTGTCTTGGGCGCTGGGCGGCTGAAAGCGTGGGGCCACGCCATCCGGGATGGTGATCACGTTGGCCTCTCGTTCGGGGGGAATGGGCAGGTGGCGGAGGATATCAGCGCGGGCGGCCTGGCTACCGGTCAAGATGATATCCGCCCGGGCGGCGACCTGTCGCATGATCCAGCGATAGAGCATAAACCAGCGGCGTTTACGAGAGCGGGGTGTATATTGCGGATAGATCAGGGGGATAAGGTCATGCAGGTTGGTCACGCAGCGCACGCGGCCAGGCCGCTGGGCCGGAAAGGCGCGCAGTGGAATCAGGTAATTGGGCGCATGATAGACATCCACGCCCTGCTCAAGCAGCACGCGCGGCATGAGCCACTGATTGAGAGGCGTAAACAATCCGTAGGGGAGCATGTAGGCCTGGAAATTAGCGGCGTGTGCCAGGCCGGTTTCATCCAGGATCCGGTTTTTGAGCCGTTCATCGTTGAAGAAAACCAGATAGTGATGCTGGCGATCTATCAGAGCCAGGTTGCGGAGCAGCTCCGAGGTATAGGTGCCGATCCCCGATATTTCCCTGAAAATCCAGCGGGCATCAATGCCGATTTTCATGAGACCACCTTCCGGTAGAGTTCCCAGGTTTGACGGGCGGTTTCCGGCCAACGATACAAGGCGGCTTGCCGCCGTCCCTGAGCGCTCAATTGCCGGCGTGCTTCCGTATCGGTTAGCAGCCGCCAAGCTTCGGCCGCCCAGAGCTCGGCGGAGAAATCTCCCAAGAGTATGGCACCCTGACCGAGCACTTCCGGGAGCGATCCGCTGGCGGCAGCGATCACGGGCGTGCCACAGGCCATGGCCTCCAGGGGTGGGAAGCCGAATCCCTCATAAAGCGAGGGAAAGAGAAAGAGCTCGGCCCCGGCATAAAGGGCCGGTAAGTTCTCCTCGGCCACATATTCCAGGTAGCGGATATCGGCGGCGCGGCTGGATCGTTTTATTCTATCTAAAATGGGTTGATATTTCCAGCCCGGCATGCCGGCGATAACCAGGAGCCCTTCAAATTGGTGCAGTTGCTCAAAAACCTGCACGAGGAATTCATGATTTTTACGCGGCTCCAAAGTGCCCACCATCAGCAGGTAGGGACGATCCAGGCCCAGGGCCCGGCGCCGGAGAGCAAGCTCTGTTGAGCCGGGAGGCACCAGGCTCTCGGCGATACCCAGCGGAATAGCGCAGATCCTGGCAGGGTCAACCGTCAGCGCTTCCTGGATTTCGCCGGCGCTGAAATTGGAATCGGTGATGATGGCATCGGCGCGCCGCACGGTCTGAGCCAGGCGCGCTCTCAGATAGGCCAGGTTGCGAGTTTCAGCAAAGTCAGGATATCTCAAAAAGCTGAGATCATGAATGGTGACCACCGCCTTGCCAGTTGAGAGGGGCGGGATGATGAAGTTTGGAAAATGATAGAGATCAGCTCGGCCAGCCAGCCAATTGAAGGGCGGCCATTGCAGGGTTTTCCAAGATTGTTGCGCCAGGCGTCCTGGGCACCAGGCGACGCGCTTCAGCTCCATCCCCGGCAGCCGGGCCGGTGGATGGCGTCTTTGAAAATCGAAATAGAAAAGACGCAGGCTATCCGCGCCGCGCAAAGGACCCAGATGTTCTGCCAGCGCACGGATGTAGCGGCCAATGCCAGCGCGTTGGGCCATGGCCGGCTGAATATCAAGGCAAACCCTCACAATGCTCCTTTTTGGTATTGACAGCACTATAAATCATTTCCATAAATAGGCAATTACAATTAGGGGAGAAACCATGGTGCCCGCCCGACAATTCGAGCGTTTGATTGCTTCGGAGCTTTACTGTCCGCAATGCCGTAAATTGCAGCCGGTCCGCGAGCGCTTATTGCTGGTTCTGCCGCGTGGGGAGTTGTATGAATATCGTTGCGTGCAATGCCAGGCCTCGCTGGGTTCGCGCGAGGCCTCCACGCCGCCCGGGACGCTTAGTTTGCCCTCCTCGCGGCGCCCTCATTGATCAGCCCGGATATATGCGCGATGGTTCAGTCGCATCTTAAAATTATCTTCCGGAGCATCTGCAATCTTCTTTTGGTCTGGCTGTTCCCGGTGATCTTGGGGGCGGGGCATGTCGAACAGGGGCCGGATCAAACCATCATCCATCTCACCCTATGGGATCTGCCCAACCCCGCTAATACCCAGCCGGCAGTGCAGGCGGATGTGGCGGTGATCAGGGAATTTCTACGCCGTTTCCCGCTGATTTTTGCCGAGCGTTATCGAGATAAATATGAGGCGCAGCCCGAGCGCTACGGAACTTTCGATTGGCGGCGGGTGACCTTGGAGCTGCAGCGCGTTTCGGGGATAACCCTGGCGGGCGCCAGCATGGATTCAGGTCCGCTGATGGCCATAGCAGGGGGCGTCTCGCCGGATGTTATTTATGTCAATTTTCGTCAGTCAGACACCTATATTCAGCAGGGCTTCTTAACTCCCTTGGATTTAGCGGAGGATGATTATTTCACCAGCTTAAGTGCCGCCGAACAGGATTTTCAAATTCATCCCCATATCCGTCCGGTGATCGAACGCGCGGGGCCAGATGGCCAGACGCATATCTGGGCCATGCCCATGGGCGGCATCAGCGGCAAAGTGGTTTTATATCGCAAGGATATCCTGGATGCTCATGGCATCGCTTACCCGCACAATGCCTGGACTTGGGAGGATCTCTTGGCGATCTGCAAACGGGTCACCGATCCAGCCCGGGGCATCTATGGGATACGTTTTGGGCGCGGATTCCACGAGAGCTTTGCCTGGATTAATTTTTTGTGGTCGGCGGGCGGCGAGGCGGTGATTTATGACGCTGAGGCCGGTTCCTGGCGCGCGGTCTTCAATTCACCGCCGGCGGTGACCGCCCTCGATTTTTATACGCGTCTGGGTGCTGAGCCCTGGCGGGATCAGGAGGGGCGGCAGCGCTACGGCTATGCCTATAAGGAGGCCGAGGGTGGGCACAAATGGGCTTTGGGGCAGATCGCCTTCAATCTGGCCTACATAGATGAAAGCATGTTTGCGGAGATCAACCCCGATGTGACTGGCATGGTGCCGGTGCCGCTGGGGCCGAGCGGCCAACGCGGCGGGGAAATTAACGCCAAAATGCAGGGGATCTTTGCCGGCGTGCATAACCCGGTGATTCGCGATGCGGCTTGGGAGTATCTGCGCTTTATCGGCAGTCGCGATGCCGCTGCCATCCGCACGCGCGTGCTCGTGGAAGGCGGCCTGGGACGCTTCGTCAATCCGCGTTATTTAAGGATGTTTGGCTATGAGGATATCATTCGTCTGGCTCCACCGGGCTGGGAAGAATGTTTTGAGATAGCCATCGCCAGCGGGCGCCCGGAACCCTATGGCAAAAACTGTCAATTGATCTATGACCGCATGACGGCGCCCTTGGTGCGTGCCGAGCAAATGATGCTGGCGGGTACCTTGCCGGAGGAGGGTGCCGAACGCGCTGGGGTTCTAAAGGGGTTATTGGATGAGGCCGTGCGCGAAACAAACGAAAAAATGATCGGACATATCGCGCCCGCAGAATTATGGAAGCGGCGCTTATCAGCCGCCGCGGTGTTGGTGGTGATCGTCGTGGCTTTCGTCCTGGTTTTTCGCAGGATAGCCAGGGTTTTTGCGGGACCCAGCACTGACGGAGAGCCGGCTATGGCCTGGAGCTTTCGCAAGTATGCCTGGGGATACTTCTTGTTATTGCCGGCGCTGCTCCTGATTTTCTTGTGGCAATATATTCCTCTGGGGGTGGGTTCGGCGCTGGCCTTTCAGGATTATCGGGTGCTGGGCCATAGCCGCTGGATCGGTCTGGATAATTTTGGAGCCATCTTATGGGATAAGGTCTGGTGGCAAGCGGTCTGGAATTCGGCTCGCTACTGTTTCCTGGTGATCAGCCTGACTTTCCTGCCGCCGGTGATACTGGCGGTGTTTCTGCAGGAGATTCCGCGGGGCAAGATTCTTTTTCGGACCCTCTTTTATCTGCCGGCCATGATCAGCAGTTTGGTGGTCATTTATCTCTGGAAATCTTTTTATGAGCCAAATGAGCAGGGTATTTTGAATGCGCTGGTGCTTGCTGTGCCGGCCCTTGGTTATCTGGTCATCGGCGCTCTGATGTTTTTACTGCTGTCTTTTTTCGCCCGTCGGCTATGGATCCATGAACGCCACGCATGGGCGCTTCTATGTTTGCTGGCGGGCGTGGCTTTGGGGGTTTTCTTTTTTAATTTCGCCTGGCCGATCCTGCGCACGCCTGGTGTGCCTTGGTGGCGCGCTTTGTTCTGCGGACCACCGGAACCTTATCGCTGGCTGCTCGATCCCAAAACCGCCATGTTCTGCTGCGTATTGCCCATGGTCTGGGCGGGGTTGGGTCCCGGCTGTCTGATTTATCTGGCGGCTTTGAAAGGGGTACCCGATGATTTTTATGAGGCGGCCGAGATTGATGGCGCGACCTTCATTGATAAGATTCTCTTTATCGTGATTCCCATTCTCAAGCCGCTGCTCATCATTCAGTTCATCGGTATTTTTATCGCCGCGTGGAACAGCGATGCGCTGATCCTGGCCATGACCGGCGGGGCCGGTCGGACGGAGGTGGCCGGCCTGCATATTTTCTATAAAGCATATCTATATTTACAATTCGGGCCGGCCGTAGCCATGGCCTGGGTGCTGGGCGTGATGTTGATAGGATTCACCGTGTATCAACTGCGCATTTTATCGCGTTTGGAGTTCAAGGCTAACGCCACTAAGGATTAAAGCGATGCCGATTGTTTCACCCACAGGCCGTCGCAGCCGCTCGACGCGCACTTTATTTGCCCTGATGTATGGCCTGTTGATCGTGGGTGCGGCCACGATGGTGTATCCCTTCCTGCTGATGATCTCCGGCAGTATGAAAAGCGCGGTGGATATCAAGCACTTCGAAATGCTGCCCGGGTTTTTACGCGCCGAGGACTGGCTCTATCGTAAACATGTGGAAGCCTTGTTCAACGAGAGACTGCTGGATGCCAACATGGTCTATCGTGCCGACCTGACCAGCTTTGAGCAGGTCCACCCGCCCGCGGCGGCCCGGGAAGCTTATGTTTTGGCCTGGGAAAATTTCTTGCGAGAACAGGCTTTAGCCGACTATGCCTGGCAGAGCGGCTATCAACAGGCGCCCTATTCGCGGGCCATGCCCAGTGGCTTACGGCTTTTCAAAAAAAGGTTGCGTCAGCAATACGGCCGCGAGTTACACGCCGTCAACCGCGCGCTAGAAACCGATTTCATTAACTGGCATAGCGTTAATTTTGTGCCCTTCATTTGCCTGCTGCGCCGCCATCATCCTCCGCAAAGCAAGCTGGCGGAAGCATTGACGGCATTCAAGGCCACCTTGCCGCTGGAGTGGCGCTATTATGTATCGCCGGAGGGTTGTTATCAGAAATTATTCTTGAAATCGCAATATGGTGGAGATATCGAGGTCTATAACGCGGCCCACGGCACCCACTTTGCGCAGTGGAGTGCGATCCCCCTGCGCCGCAGTTATCTCGCCAATCCAACCGCGCAATCCAAAGCGGATTGGGAGAGTTTCGTCCGCCAGACCCTGGCCTTAGCCTGGGTGCGCGTGGCGCCGGCGGCGCAGGCTGACTATCAGGCTTATTTGCGCGCTAAATATCAGCAGATCGAAGTCTTAAATAGGCACTATCAAACGCAGTATGCCGGCTTTGAAGAGGTGCCCCTGTGGGCTGAGCCGCCGCCTGCCGGCCTGGCTTTAAGCGACTGGGACAGCTTCATCATCGGTTGGCATGATCCGCAAGGCGGCCAATTCTATCAGGCTCCAGCGCAGAGCTTAGCGGTGCAGAGCGTGGAGTTCATGTTTCAGGATTATCTGCGCACAAAATATGTGACGCTGGCGGATCTGAATCAGCAGCTGCAAACGGAATATGAGGATTGGGCGGAGGTGTTGCCGCCGCAGCAGGAACTCCATTGGCGTTGGTTCCGGGCACACAGGCGTCAGTTGCGTTGGGAGTTTGCCACGCGCAACTATAAGACAGCCACGGAATATATCATCCGGCACGGTCGCGGCGTGTTGAACACAGTGATCTATTGCGCTTTGGCGGTTATGGCGGCCTTGCTGGTGAATCCTTTAGCGGCCTATGCCATGAGTCGTTATCGGATGCCATCCACCTACAAGGTTTTATTGGTGTTGATGGCCACGATGGCCTTCCCGGCTATGGTGACGCAAATCCCCTCTTTTTTGATGCTGCGCCAGTTCAAACTTTTGAATACCTTTGCCGCTTTGATTTTACCGGGAGTGGCCAATGGCTTTTCGATCTTTTTACTGAAAGGCTTCTTTGATTCCTTACCAGCCGAATTATATGAAAGCGCCCAATTGGATGGCGCGGGGGAATGGGTGATGTTTTGGCAGGTGACCATGAGCCTTTCCAAGCCAATTTTGGCGGTGATCGCTCTGGGCGCCTTCGCGGCGGCCTATGCCAATTTCATGTTTGCTTTTGTGGTCTGCCAGGATGAGCGCATGTGGACTCTGATGGTCTGGTTATATCAGTTGCAGCAGATCAGCGGGCAAGGGGTGATGTATGCGGCGCTTATTATAGCGGCGATTCCCACCTTTTTAATTTTTCTTTTCTGTCAGAACATCATCATGCGCGGCATCGTGGTGCCGGCTGAAAAATAGGAGGCTCTGCCATGGCGCGGGTCAGATTGGAGCAAGTCGGCAAAACCTATCCGGGCAATATACGGGCCGTGGAGGGCTTTGATCTGGAGGTGCACGACAAGGAATTTTTGATCATCGTGGGTCCTTCCGGCTGTGGCAAATCAACCGTCTTGCGGATGATCGCCGGCTTGGAGGAGATCACGCACGGTCGCATCCATATCGGCGCGCGCCTGGTCAATGATATCCCGCCCAAGGATCGCGATATCGCCATGGTTTTTCAAAATTATGCTCTCTATCCGCATATGAGCGTTTATGAGAATATGGCCTTTGGATTGCGTTTGCGTAAATTATCCAAAGCGGAAATCGAGCGGCGTGTGCGCGAGACAGCCGCGCTGTTGGGGATCGCCGCTTACCTCAACCGCAAACCCAAGGCGCTCTCCGGCGGGCAACGTCAGCGGGTAGCAGTGGGGCGCGCTATCGTGCGCAAGCCGGCCGTATTTTTATTCGACGAGCCCCTCTCAAATCTGGATGCCAAGATGCGCGTGCAGATGCGGGCGGAAATCAGCAAACTGCATGCGCGCTTGGAAGCCACCATGATCTATGTCACGCATGATCAAGTGGAGGCCATGACCATGGCCGATCGCATTGTGGTCATGCGTGCGGGTGTTATTCAACAGGTGGCCGAGCCGGTGGAGCTCTACGATCAGCCGGCCAATCTTTTCGTAGCAGGGTTCATTGGCACGCCGCCTATGAATTTTTTTTCCGGCACTATCCAGGTCGATCAAGGGCGCTATATGTTTCAATCGGAAAAACTGCGGCTGCGTTTGGCGGCCGCCGCACCAGCGGATCTATCCAGCCGGATTGGGCAGGCCGTCATCATGGGCTTGCGCCCGGAGCATATCGGTTCGCCACTGGCCGAGAGGCATAGCGCGGCGGAGCGGCTGCCGGCCATGGTGGAGGGGGTAGAGCCGATGGGGCCGGAGACCTATGTTTATCTGCGGACTGGTGAGCAGCGTTGCGTGGCCAAGATGGATGCCCACCGCCGTTGTCGGGTGGGGGAGCAGCTGCAATTGCCGGTTATGATGTCGCAGGCCCATTTCTTCGATCCCCTCACCAGCCAGCGTTTGGCGCCCGCGCCAGCAGCTTCATAGCAGCAGGGCTGGCCAGCTCGCGGCCCTCAAGCTGGATCTCCGGGGGATCGGGGGCTGGTAAGCTGGATAATCCAGGCTAGTGCCGGCCCGCCTGCGCAAACAAGCCCTGAGCCAGGCCCAGGTATATGCCTGGCTTGCCTGGCCCGTGCCCTAAAAATGACTTGCCTAAAATGATGGCTTGGCGTAGCAATAATGGGGCCGGTTTGATGGAGAGCAGCTTATGACTACCAAACCCATACGGGAGCTTGCGCGCGTTATGGCCGCATTGCGCTCGCCACGCGAGGTGGAAGAGTTTATGCGGGCTTTGCTGACGCCTGCCGAGCGCGCCCGTCTGGCCTTGCGCTGGCGTTTGGTCTGTCTACTGGCTTCGGGTATGAAGCAACGGGCGATTGCCGAAAAACTAGGCGTTAGCCTCTGCAAGATCACGCGCGGTTCGCGTGAGCTCAAGCACGGTCCATCCTCTTTCCGTAAAAGCGTCAGGCGCCATGCCCATCGCATTTCCGGTTGAGGCGCTGGGCCAGGGGCAAGGACCGGCGCGGGTTTGCTGTTGGGCGCCGCCAAGGGGCGCCCTTGACAAGCCTGCCCAGCTATGCTCCAGTGAAGGGCCGTCTTACTGAGGGATCGCCCCCGCTGAGCGGAAAGGAACCGCCAATGTTGCTATGCATTAATCGGGTCAATCGCCAGGCCGGCGTATCGGCTTTGGAGATGGAAGCATTCCTGCGCGAGTTCCTGGCCGGCCTGCCGATTAAGCCGAAAAAGGTCTTGTTGATCCCACCGGATTTCACCCGCTATCATTCGGCCGCCGGAGAGGTGAGCGCGCTATTGTATCGTTTATTGGTCCCACGGGCCAGCGTGGAGCTGCTGCCCGCCCTGGGCACTCATCGCCCGATGACCGCGGCTGAAATGGCGCATATGTTTCCAGGCATACCGCACACCTGCATTCGCGTGCATGATTGGCAGCAAGGCTTGACGCAGATCGGTGAAATCTCGGCGCAGCGCCTGGGCGAGCTCAGCGCCGGCAAGATGGATGTGCCGGTACGCATGGAAATCAACCGCTGGGTGGCATCCGGCGCATATGATGCGATCATTTCGATTGGTCAGGTGGTGCCCCACGAAGTCATCGGTATGGCCGGCGGCAATAAGAACATACTCGTGGGCACGGCCGGCTCTGATACCATCAACAAGAGCCATTTTCTGGGGGCCCTCAGCGATATGGAAAAAATTATGGGCCGCTTGGAGAGTCCTGTCCGTGAGCTTTTGAATGAGGCCGAAGATCGCTTTCTAAGCCATTTGCCGATTTATTATATTCAGACGGTCCGGGCCCGGAATAGCACTGGTCAGTTGGTGACTAGTGGCCTGTTTGCGGGGGCTGGTCCGCAGCGGGAATGTTTCCTGGCGGCGGCGCGTCAGAGCCAACAGATGAATATCCTGCGCGTGCCGCCCTTAAAGAAGGTGGTGGTTTATTTGGATCCGGCCGAATTCAAGAGCACTTGGTTGGGCAACAAAGC
The DNA here is from genome assembly GCA_964475165.1 of uncultured Verrucomicrobiota bacterium. Classification (GTDB taxonomy): domain Bacteria; phylum Verrucomicrobiota; class Kiritimatiellia; order JAAZAB01; family JAAZAB01; genus CAYUHK01. The sequence goes on from CAYYVN010000004.1 coordinate 47,981, forward strand.
CATCTATCGGACGCGCATGGCACTGGCTGATGGCGGCGAGCTGCTCGTTTTGGCACCGGGCCTAGTGGAATTCGGTGAAGCCGCCATCAACGAACAGCTCATTCGCAGGCATGGGTATCGCGGCACGCCCGCCACCTTGCGCGCTTTGGAGCAAGATGCTGAATTGCGCGCTAACCTGGGGGCGGCCGCGCATCTCATTCACGGTTCCAGCGAGGGCCGTTTCACGATCACTTATGCCAGCGGCGGTTTATCCAGCGAGGCTCTGGAGGCGGTGGGGTTTCAAAGCATGGATTTGAATGCGGCCCTGGCACGCTACAACCCGCAAGGGCTCACGGAAGGGTTCAATACCCTGGCCAATGGCGAAGAGATTTATTTTATATCCAATCCCGCCCTGGGTCTGTGGCAGCGCACGGAGGTATGAAAAAAAGATGGCCAGGGGAATCGGAGGCCAGCCGCCGCCAGCTCGTCTTTCTGGCGGTGAATGCCTCTTACGCGCACAGCAACTTGGCGGCCAGGTTTTTGCGGGCTAGCGCGGATGCCGCCGGCTTGCTGACCCCGCCCGGCGCCGTCCCGCCCGCGCGGCCGGCTTGGGTCTGGCAGACCTTGGAAGTGACCATCCAGGACTCGCTCGCCACCGCTTTAGCACATGTGGTGCAGCTGCAGCCGACGCTGCTGGCGACCAGCTTTTATCTTTTCAATAGAAATTTTTTGCTGACGCTCTTGTCGCGTTTCAAGCTCTTGTTTCCACAATGCCCGATCGTGGCCGGCGGGCCAGAGTTTCTGGGCGATAATCGGCTTTTTCTGGAGCGTTATCCCTTTGTGGATGTGGTGATTCGCGGCGAAGGCGAGGGGGCTTTCCGGGAATGGCTGCGCTATGCCGACCGCCCGGCAAAGTGGACTGGCATCGCCGGATTATGCGCTCGGATAGAGGGCCATTATCTTGATAACGGTCAAGCGCCGCTGATGCAGCCGCTCGATGCACTGCCCACACCCTATGCTGATCAGCTGGATGCTTCGTGTAAACCTTTCATTTTGATGGAAACAGCGCGCGGCTGCGCTAATCAATGCGCATTCTGTACCAGTGCCGGGGTGGCGGTGCGCCATCTTTCCCTGGAACGCGTGCGCCAAGATTTGCAACATATCGCGGCCAGTGGTATTCCGGAAGTGCGCCTGACGGACCGCACTTTCAATGATCGCCCCGCGCGCTGTCTGCCGCTGCTGCGTATGTTCCGCGATGAATTCAAAAACTTACGCTTCCATCTCGAGCTTGACCCAGCCCGCCTGACACCAGCCATGGTGCGTGATTTGGCGCCAGCGGCTCCAGGCCGCTTTCACCTGGAAGTGGGCATTCAAAGCTTGAACCCTCGCGTCTTGCGTAATCTGCGTCGTCAGGGAACCGCTCGCCGTGCCCTGGCGGGGCTCAGGCAGTTATGCCATTTAGATAATCTGCAAGTGCATGTGGATTTACTGGCCGGATTACCCGGCGCCACCCTGGCGGATTTATGGCAGGATCTGGCTACGCTGACGGCACTGCGTCCAAGCGTTATCCAGCTGGAAACCCTGAAGCTTCTGCCGGGCACCCGCTTGGCGGCCGAGCGCTCTCGCTGGGGCATCTTGGCCTCAGTTGAGCCGCCCTATGAAGTCTTGCGCACAGCCACTATGAGCTGGGCGGAAATGGAAACGGCCCGGCGGCTTTCACGGCTCGTGGATTGGTTCTATAACGCGCCTGATCTGCAAGGAGTAGTCTGGCAGGCCTTAGAAACTTATCCTCGTTTTTGGCAGGACTTGCTTAGCAGCGGGTCCCGCCAGCTTGATCTGCCGCAGGCGCCCAGTCTGGAAAATCGCTTTCGCTGGTTAGATGATTTATTGCGCCGCCAAGCCCCGGCTTTAATGCCGGCCTTGCATTATGCCTGGCTCAAATGCGGCTTCAGTGCCCAACATGGTCTTTGCGCCGTCGAGCCTTGGAAGGGGGCTGTGCCGCCGGAGGCGATTTTGATCGAGGGTCAGGCGGCCGCGCCCAGCGCGCGCCGCTTCTTAGCTCGTTTGGAGCAGGTTTATCTTTTCGTCTATGGCGCTGGGCGCCGACCGGTGGCTATCTATCGCTTGCCGCCTGCTAGCCGCTAGCATGCGCCGAGGTGCTGGGCGCGCGGATTGATTAACGGGGCTGGCTGGTTGTGCCGGAGGGCTCGGGTCCGCTGCTAGCGATGCGGCGCGCAGCGCTGCCAGAGAGAACTTAGTGCTGTTCAGGCCCGGGCGATTGATCTATGCTCAAATGAAGGTGGTCGCAAAACTATAGGGCAAAACACGATGGATTATCTGATTGGCATTGATCTGGGCACATCGCAATTGGTGGCTTTGGCCTGGGAAGTTGAGGGTGATCGTCTGTTGGCCGTGGAGCGGATGCGCAACACTTACGCCCTGGCGGCCGCGGAGCAGGATGTGGAAGCTTTGCTGGCCGCGGCCTTGCAGTTACTGGCGCGCTTGAGCCGCCGCCCGGAATTGGCTCAGGCGCGGCCCTTGGCCTTGGGAATTACCGGTCAGATGCATGGCTTGGCTTTGGTGGATCATACCGGCCGGCCCCTGAGCTCCTTGATTACCTGGCAGGATGAGCGTGGAGAGCAGAGACATCGGGCCAGTGGCCGTACGCTGGTGGAGGAGTTTAGGGCGCGCTTGGGATCTCAGGCGCTGGAGGATAGCGGCTGCCTGCCGGCTACGGGTTATGGGGGAGTCACGCTGCTGCGCTTGGGCAGTGAGGGCGCCTGGCCATCCAAGGCTGTGGCGCTTTCAGCATCAGCTCTTTTGGTTCAGCGTCTCTGCGCGCGCGCCGTCATGGATCCTTCGGATGCTGCTGGCTGGGGATTGTTTGATGTGCGCCATGGCGCGCGTTGGCTTCCGGGCATTATCTCAGCATTGGATCTGCCGGCAAATATCTTGCCGGAAGTTATCCCCAGCGGCGGGCAGGCCGGCACGCTCTTACCGGAGTTGGCGCGCGCCGTGGGGTTGCCGGCCAACTTGCCGGTGGCGGTAGCCTTGGGCGATAACCAAGCTGCTTTTCTCGGCAGCACCTCGCGCCTGGCGGATACGCTGCTGATGAACCTGGGCACGGGAGGTCAGATGTCACTGCCCGCGCCCAGATTCCTGCGTCTGCCTGAGCTTGAGACGCGCCCCTTGATCGAGGGGCTGTGGCTCTTAACAGGTGCCAGTCTCTGCGGCGGGCGGGCCTATGAAGTCTTAAAGGCGTTCTATGAACGCATTGGTCGGGAATTGTTTTCCATTTCCACCCCACCGCCTTTATACGAGATCATGAATGGTTTAGCTGCGCAAGCCCCGCCCGATTGTGAGGGGCTGAGAGCGCGCACCCTCTTTGCCGGCACGCGCTCCGATCCCCAGGCCCGCGGCTCTTGGGAGGGTCTGACGGCTCTTAACCTGACGCCGGCCAATCTCACGCGGGCTGTTATCCGAGGCATGGTGGAGGAGCTGAGCGATTTTTATCAGTGCGCAGTTGACGCTGGTATCCAGGCCTCATGGTTGGTGGGAACGGGCAATGCCGTGCGCCACAATGCGCTGCTGCGTCAAGAATTGCAAAGTCGTTTGGGCTTGGCCGTGCATTTATCGCCCTCAGCCGAGGAGGCCGCCCTGGGGGCTGCTTTGGCGGGCGGTATCACGGTGAGAGTCTATGCCGATTGGCATGCTGCCGCCCGCCGCCGGAGCGCTTCCTAAACAGGTCTGATCAAGAGGGCTTTGTCCCGGTCCGCTTACTGTCGGAGCTCCAGCTCTCTTTTATACACTTCCTTTTAGATGCTAATCAGTTTAAGATGACATGTTTTTTTGAGAATCTATGGGCGTGGGGGGGCATAGTATGCAGAAGATCCTGGATCAAATCTTGGATAACCTGATCGCAGGCCAAGCCGGGGTGGTTAAGGAACTGATTGCCGAAGCTTTGGTTGCCAAGATTTCTCCGCGCGATATTCTCAATCAGGGCTTGTTATCTGGCATGAGCATCATTGGCGTGCGCTTCAAGGAAAACCAGATTTATGTGCCCGAAGTTCTCATCGCCGCCCAAGCCATGCAAGCGGGTCTGGAAATTTTACGGCCGCACCTGGCGACAGCCGGAGTGCAACCGGCGGGCGTTGCCGTGCTGGGAACGGTGAAGGGCGATTTGCATGATATCGGTAAAAATCTGGTCGGCATGATGTTGGAAGGGGCGGGGTTCAAAGTGATTGATGCTGGTGTTAATGTCGCTCCCGCAAAGTTCATTCAACTGGCCAAAGATAACCAAGCCAGCTTGATTGGCGCCTCGGCGCTCTTGACCACGACCATGATCAATATGCGCGAAATCATCGCCGCCGTTAAAGCGGAAGGCCTGGCCGGGCAAATCAAGGTGATGGTGGGAGGGGCACCGGTGACCCAGGCTTTTGCCGATGAGATCGGCGCCCAGGGCTATGCCCCGGATGCGGCTTCGGCCGCCGATTTAGCCAAGCAATTGGTGGGCTAAGTCGGAGGCCGGTTGGCCGGTCTGGCTAGGGAGAGGAACGATGTTAGCGGAAAACTTTATCATCATCGGCGAAAACATCCATTGCTCACGCACTTGGAAGCGCTCCGGCCGGCGGGTGGGCACTGAGCCGGGCGGTCGGGCCGCCATCCTTTATGAGGTACAGGGGCAAGGGAAGTTCTTGCCGATCCCGGAACACTTTTTGCAAAGCGCCGATTGGGCCAACGGTAAAATCAAGCACTGCGCGGTGGCCATCTGGCAGGGGCTCTATGGCACGGGCGCTGATGGCGCCTGCGGCCTGGAATACCTGCATGCTTTGGTGCAGCAACAGGAAGAGGCCGGGGCAGCTTTTCTGGATATCAACGTGGATGACTTCAGCATGGATCTGGCCGAACGCATCCAAGCCATGACCTGGACCGCAGCCCAGGTACAGCGTGCTAGCGCACTGCCCTTAAGCATTGATTCCTCCCATGTGGACATCATGCGTGCCGGCCTGCAGGCTTGTCAGCGGAGCCATGCTCGCCCTCTGCTCAATTCGATTTCTTTGGAGCGCCTCGCCTTGCTTGATCTGCTCGCCGAATATCAGCCGGCAGTGGTGGCTTCCGCCGCCGGCGTCGCTCAGCTGCCGGCCAGCACGGCGGAACGCTTGGCCAATTTGGAGCAATTGATCCCTCAATTATTGGCACGCGGCCTGGCGCGCGAATGGATCCATGTGGATCCATTGGTCTATACGCTGGCCACGGATCAGCATAACGGCCGCATCTTTCTGGAATCCGTAGCGGCCGTGCGCCGGGTCTATGGCGGGGATCTGCCTATCATTGGTGGGTTAAGCAATATTTCTTTTGGCCTGCCGCGCCGTCAACTGATCAATCAGGTTTTTGCCTGGCTGATGTTGCAGGCCGGCGGATCCGGTGGCATCGTCGATCCGCTCCAGGTCAATGCGCGCCTGTTGAGCGCCCTGGATAGTCAGACGCCCGCCTTTCAATTAACCCGGGATTTTTTGGAAGGCCGGGATGATTTCGGTTTGAATTTCATAGCGGCTTATCGTGCGGGGCGTTTGGGATGAGCCATGCCCGGCCTGGAATAATTGCCATAAAAAATAAATTGATTTTTATGGCCGTTATCACTAAAGTGATCGTCTGTGCTGAAAAAAATGTTTCAACGCCTGAAAGGCATAAGTATGTTCCGCCAACGATCGCTAGTATGGCCTTTCCTGTTGCTGCCATTTTTGTGGCTGGCGGCCTCGGCCGATCGTTATGTGTGGCTGGACTCTCCCAACCCCACCAATGACCACTTCAGCTCCTGGGATACGGCCGCCACCAATATCATGCAGGCCATCAATGCGGCCACGAATGGTGAAACGATCTGGGTCACCAACGGCGTCTATGTTTTAACCAACCAAATAGAGGTCACCACGTCGATTACATTGCGCAGCGTCAATGGGCCCAACTTCACGCTGCTCGATGGCAAATTTGAACCGCCCCCCAGCTTCCCCGAAGAAGGCGAAGAGGAGGAAGAAGAGTTCTCTTACCGTTGCTTGCTGGTTTCGCATGCCGAAGCGGTGGTGGAAGGCTTCACCCTCACCAATGGTTATGCGGGCGAAGATGAGCGCGGCGGCGGTCTGCTGCTCGCCAACGGTTTAGTGCGCAATTGCCTGATCACGGGTAATGCGGCCGCGGCTGGCGCCGGTGTCTATATCGCCAACGGCATGCTGCTCGATAGCATCATCAGCGGCAATACGGTGAGCAATTTCACCAATGCTCTGGGCGGTGGTATTTACCAGGCCGGCGGCGTAGTTGCCAACTGCTCCATTATCGGCAACGAAAACATGGATACGAGCAGCGACTTCGATGCTCATAACTATCGCGGCTTGGGCGGCGGTTTAATGCTGACTAACGGCGTGGCGCGTAACTGCCTGATTGCGCTCAATAAAAGCAGAGGTAACGGCGTCGGCGTCTATATCAGCGGCGGGCAGTTGATCGATTGCGTCATTCAAGATAATCGTGACATCTCTCAAGGTGCCTTCGGAGGGGGGATTTATCAGGATGGCGGCGTGGTCACCAACTGTATCATCTCCGGTAATCAGACTTTATATGGTGGCGGGCTCTATAGCTATAGCGGCCAATTCTATAATGGCCTGATCACCAAGAACTGGGCCGCGCGCGGGGGCGGCGTCTATGTGGAAAGCACCAATGTCACGGCCATCTATTCCTCCACCATAGTCAGCAATAGCGCTTCCACCGGTGGTGGTATTTATATGGGCGCCCCCAACGGTGTTGTCTGGAACTCCATCATCTATCACAATATCGCCACTCGTGTAGCGGACGAACATTCCCGAGATCTTTACGGATGGTCCAACTCATATAATTATTGTTGCGCCGATTATCAGGATTTTAATCCCGAATTAAACAATATCACTGACGATCCTCGTTTGGTGGACTGGCAGGAAGGCGATTATCGCTTGGCCTACAATTCGCCCTGCATCAATACTGGAACCAACCAGGCATGGATGGAAGCGGCCCAGGATTTGGAGGGCAATGCGCGCCGCATCGGACCGCGGGTGGATAGGGGTGCTTATGAGTATGTATTTTTGAGAGCTGAACCGGCGGCTTTCACCCTGAGCGTCATGAGTAACCAGGTCACCAATGCCACTTTCAACTTAACCAACGCTGGGGCGGATACTTTATATTGGAGCATCATAGTCACCAATGACTGGATTGATCTGGCACCCACCAATGGCGAGTTGGCCGCCTGGGAGAGCCTCGAAATCGGTTTTACCAATGATGCGCAGGATCTCCCCGCCGCGGAATACTTTAGCCGGTTGCTCATTTCGGCCACCAATACAAGCGAGCAGCAGTATGATAATACCCTGACCATGACCTTCAATGTGATGGAGTTTGCGGCTGATATCGACAGCTTGGAGCAGAACGTGGTGCAGGGCTTAGATGGCGCTCCCCAAACCTTCCATCTCTGGAATGCCGGCGGCGGAGAACTGGCCTATACGATGACGACCGATGCCCCCTGGCTCTCAGTTAGCCCGGTGGGCGGTGTTTTAACGGGGCAAACAGCTGCGGCCACCGAGGTCACGGTGAGTTTTCATACCTCATCTTTGAAGGTGGGCACTTACAGCGGGCAGATTATAATCAGCTCGGCAGTCGCCGACGAAGCGCTCGTGCTGGCGGTGACCTGCAGCGTACATGCCGATGCTGGAGCTCAATTGGGGGTGAGCCCCGGCGCCCTGGCCCTGACTGTTTTTCAAGGGCAACCCATGGACGAGCGGCGGTTGACGCTTTGGAATGTCACCAATGCTGCTGGCCTATCCTTGGACTACGAGGTCACCGCCGATCAAGATTGGGTGAGCGTGTATGGAGGCGCTCAAGGACCTTTGGCCTCGGGTGAAGAGCATGAGCTCTTGATTCATTTTGATACCAGCGCTTTTCAAATGGGCGTCTCGAATGCCACCATCACTGTCACGGCCACCTCCTCTGGGGAGCCGGTGATGGGAGCACCCGTACATATTCCTGTGAGCATCAACATACGGAACATGCAAATGATGGTGAGCCCGACCAAGCTCGAACATACGGTTTTGCAGTGGCACAATGCGGCCACCCAACACTTTGAGCTGTGGAACAGCTATGGCAGCAATGCGATATCCTACTCGATTAGCGATGATGTGTCTTGGTTGATGGTCACGCCCGCGTCGGGCATCAATACGGGCCAGCATGATATCCTCACGGTGAGCTACAGCACCATGGCGCTAGATGTGGGGATCTCGAATGCGACGATTCAAGTGGTGAGCGAGGATCTCTCTGGCGCCTGGCACAGCACCAATCTGATCACGGTGCAGCTGCAGATCCTGCCGCGGGCGGCTTTGGGCTGCGATGCTGTCGATCTGCTGGTGACCAATCGCCAAGGGCAAATATCAGTGGCCCATAATTTTAAGGTTTGGAACGATGGTCTCTGGCCGCGGGGCGGTCTGAAGTGGAATGCGCAGGCGGATGTACCGTGGCTGCGCCTCAATCCGGATATGGGCCGCAGCGCCGGGGAGCCTCAGACCATCAACCTGGCCATCAATGCCAGTGGTTTAAGTCCGGGCCGCTATCGGGGATCCATTGTCATCAGCGCAGAAGATGAGCGGGATCATCAGACGGCGATCCGGTCGCCACAGATAATCTATGTGGAACAGGTGGTCACTGGCACCCAGAGTTTGGATTTCTTTGGGGATGGGATCAGCGCTGCACTGGTGGTCTATGGCACTCAGGACGGTCTGTGGGGCTTCAAGCGCCTGGCCGATAACCGTTCAGCCATTATACCCTTTGGCGGGTCGGGCTATCAGCCAGTGCCCGGTGATTATAATGGCGATGGCCGCACCGATTTGGCTGTCTATCGGGCCGCCAGCGCCGCTTGGTATTTCCGGGAAATGACCAATGATACCTTGTACGTCTTATATCCTTGGGGTGGTCTGGGCTATGAAGCGGTGACCGGTGATTTCGATGGCGATGGCTGTGCTGATTACGCCTTATATTCGGAAGCCCTTGGGCTATGGTATATACTGAAATCCTCGGATGGCAGTGTGCTCTCGGCCGTCTTTGGCGGGCCGGGCTATCAGGCCCTTTCCGGTGATTTCGATGGTGATGGTCGCACGGACGCCGCCCTCTATCACCGCGAGAGCGGTAATTGGTATATTGTGAATATAGACGGCAAATCTCTTGTCTGGGATGGGATGTTTGGTGGCGCAGAATTTACGCCGGTAGTGGGTGATTTCGATGGCGATGGCTGCATGGATCTGGCCGCATATCACGAAGCAACCGGTCTGTGGTTCGCCATAAATATCCAAGGAAAGATCATCTTGTGGTGGGTGTCTTGGGGAGCGCCCGGCTGCCAGCCGGTCAGCGGAGACTTTAATGGGGATGGTATAACAGATCTGACTGTCTATCATGAAGCCAGCGGCACTTGGTATATGAGCAGTGTGGACGGCACTATTTTCCTGTGGGGCTTGCCTTGGGGCGGGCCCAATTACCATCCGCTCAGCCAATAAATCTTCTCAGGCCAGCACTGGCTGGTCGAGTCCAGGCCCTTCCTTTTACTGTATCCCGCGCGCCGCCATCCGCGCAACTGACCCTGGCCCATCGGGCTTGACAATCCCAGGGGGCCTGGGCAACATTGGCCTGCAGGGTGTATCTGGGGCTGGCTGATGCCCAGAGATTTTCTATCCTGCCCCCTGCGGTATAGAGGTATGTGATGCGTTGTAAGATGGTTTTCCTTGGCGGAAGCTTGGTATTGGGCATGGTGCTTGCCTTAGCGGCTGCGGCTGAGAGCACCTTCCGCCCGCCGCATATTTTTCCGGCGTCCGGTCAGGCTTGGCGCGCGGAGGGGCTGCCAGGAGTTACGCCCCTGTTGGGCTCGCCTCTCATGGCCGGGATTCAGCCCCTTCGCGGCTGGCCATCTCTCTCTGGACCGTATGCGGGGCAGCGCTGGCAGCGCTGCGCTTTTGATCTCGCGGCGGCGGGGCAGGGGGATGCTCAGCCGGGTCTGATCCTCAGCTTAAAGAAAGTGTTTGAAAGCGAAGGTATCCCTCCCCGATGGGTTTGGATGGCCGAGGTGGAGTCCGCGCTCAATCCTCAGGCCCGCAGCCCGGTGGGCGCTGTGGGGCTCTTTCAATTGATGCCCGCTACCGCTCAGCGTTTCGGGTTGCGCATCTCCCCGCTGGATGATCGGACACAGCCGCACAAAAACTCGCGCGCCGCCGCCCAGTATTTGAAAATCCTTTATCGGCAATTTGAGAGCTGGCCCCTGGCCTTGGCAGCCTACAATGCAGGCGAAGGACGCGTGCGCCGCGCCATGCAGCAGCATGGTTCCGTATCCTTTCATGAACTGGCGCAACATCTGCCTCGCGAAACCCAGCTCTATGTGCCTAAGGTGATGAGCACCGTTGCTTTGCGGGAGGATCAGGCCCAAGGATTGCCAGCCGCATGTTGCCTGTCGGCACCCTTTTGACCTACTAAACAGGGATTGGAACAGTTATATTACTCCGAGATCCGTCGCCGATCGCGCTATGAAAAAAGAGCTTACTAATTCAGTTCCGCTGCCAGGGGCGAGCCCTGCCAGCGTGGGTTTGGTTAAGACCCAGATCGTCCAGATCGAGCTACCGCCAGAAGGGTTGCTTTTGGAACAGGGCGCCCATTTGCCGGAATTGCAGGTGGCCTATGAAGCCTATGGCGAGCTGGCGCCGGCCCGCGATAATGTGGTCTATATTTGCCATGCTTTAACGGGCGATGCCCATGTGGCCGGGGTACATCAGGCCCAGGATACCAAGCCCGGCTGGTGGGATGCGATGGTGGGCCCCGGCAAGGGTATAGATACCAATCGCTTTCATGTCATCTGCGCCAATATTCTTGGCGGCTGCATGGGCACCACAGGGCCATCCTCGCTCAATCCGCGGACCGGCCAGCCTTATGGGTCGGCCTTTCCCTCGATCACCACCGCCGATATAGTTCAAGTGCAATATCTCCTGCTGAAGCAACTGGGGATCGATCGCCTGGCGGCAGTGGTGGGCGGTTCTTTTGGTGGCATGCAGGTGCTGGAGTGGGCCCGCCGCCATCCGGAGATGGTCTCGAAATGTATTTGCATCGCCTCGGGCATGAGCCTTTCGGCTCAGGCGCTGGCCTTTGATATCGTGGGCCGCAATGCCATCCTGGCCGATCCGGCTTGGGCCGGCGGCGATTATTATGGGAACCCGGACCGGCCGGCTCAGGGGCTGGCGCAGGCGCGCATGATCGGGCATATCACTTATCTATCTTCGGAAAATATGAAACGGAAGTTCGGGCGGGAAAAGAAAGCCTCTTCCGAACCGCGTCGTCGTTTTGCAACGCGTTTTCAAGTGGAGAGCTATCTGGATCATCAGGGCCATAAGTTCGTTCATCGTTTCGATGCCAATTCTTACCTGCATATTACCGAGGCCATGGATGCTTTTGATCTGACGGAAGGCGGCGCGGATCCGGCCGCGGCTTTCCGGAATGTGGATGCACAGGCCAGGTTTCTGGTGGTGGCGCTCAGCTCGGATTGGTTGTTTCCTCCGGAGCAATCGCTGGAAGTGGCTCGGGCGCTCGTGCGCGCCGATAAGCGGGTGACTTACTGCTTGCTGAAATCACCCTATGGCCATGATGCTTTCTTGGTGGAAGTGGAGCATTTAGCCGAGGTGATGCGTGCTTTTTTGGAGGCGCCCCATCAACAAGCCTCACCCGTATCGGTCCCGGCCAGATCCACTCGTCGCCGTCGCCCGCGGCCGCGCCGCGCGGATGAATATCAGTTGATCGAGAGTATGCTTCAGCCGGGAGCGCGGGTGCTGGATTTGGGCTGTGGAGATGGCACCCTGCTTGCGCGCTTGATTGCCAACCGCCAGATTATGGGGCTGGGCATGGATATAGATTTGCATAATGTGATCCAAGTCATTGGCAAAGGCCTGGATGTGTTTCAGTGCGATTTGGATGCCGGGCTGGGTACCATCCCGGATGCTTCCTACGATTATGCCATTCTCAGTCAGACGCTGCAGGTTATCCGTAAACCGCGCTTGGTGTTGAGCGAAATGTTGCGCGTAGCCCGTGAGGGCCTGGTCAGCTTTCCCAATTTTGGTCACTGGCGCCATCGCTTGCGACTGGGTCTGGCCGGCCGCATGCCGATTTCGAACTCGCTGCCCTTCGATTGGTATGATACACCCAATATACATCTGACAACTCTCAAGGATTTCAGGGAATTATGCCGTAAAGATGGGATGCGCATCGTGGAAATGGTTGCCATGCCGGCCAGCCGGCTGGATGCCGCCTTGCTGGGTTGTAAGATGCGCAACTTGGCCGCTGACCGTATCCTGATTAAAATCACTAAAGCATGATAACCAAGGCGTGCCTGGCGTAGGGCGCAAAACAGTTTGTGGATGAAGGAGATCAGTATGCAACTTCAGGAATGGCTGGCTAATGCTCTGCCGGATATTGCGGTCCGTTTAACGCAGAGCATCCAATCTCCGCCAGCCTTAAATGTCGCCAAGAGTTATCAGCTGGCCAGCCGTGAAGCCGTCCATACCACCGTGGATGAACTCGTGGCTATCTTATTCCCCGTCTGCCATGCTGAACAGGATCCGGCCTTAGCCAGTGCAGAGCTCGCTCTGCCGGCTCGTCTGCAAAGACTGAGCATCACCCTGGCCGAGCAGCTGGAAAGCGCCTTCCGTTATCAGTGTGAGCTGGAAGAATGCTTGGATTGCACCACCTGCCAAGAAGAAGCGCAGCGGGCTGTAATCTTTCTGATGGAATCTTTGCCAGATATCCATCGTCTCCTGCGACGGGATATTCAGGCCGCCTATGAGGGCGATCCGGCGGCGCGTTCCATCATGGAAATAGTGATGAGCTACCCTTATCTGCAAGCCATTGCTATTCATCGCATCGCTCACCAGCTATATTTGCGGGATGTACCCTTGATTCCGCGGGTGATGTCGGAATTGGCGCATTCGCGCACCGGTATTGATATCCATCCCGGCGCCAAAATAGGAGGCGGGTTCTTCATCGATCACGGCACCGGCGTGGTGATAGGCGAAACCTGTATCATCGGCGAGAATGTTAAGATTTATCAAGGCGTGACCTTGGGCGCGCTCAGTTTCCCGAAAGATGCCCAAGGCAAACTGGCCAAGGGTCTCAAGCGCCATCCGGAAGTGCGCGATAATGTCACCATTTATGCCGGAGCCACTATTCTGGGGGGCGAGACAGTTGTCGGAGAGGGCGCTGTCATAGGTGGTAATGTCTGGTTGACGCATTCCGTGCCGGCCCAAGCCAAGGTTTATAATCAACCGCCTCAGCCACGTATCAGGGTTTCCCCATAAACTAGAGGCTGATCATCGTCAATTTCTGGCTGCTGGCACTCAACAGCCCAAGCTTATCCCGCCCGTATGCTTCTGTTAGCTGATCGCATTTCGCCTGGCTATCCAATAATCTGCCTCGTGGCCTCAAGAGCAGCGGCTCGCACTGGAGCCAGGGGGCCTCACGCTCGGCTGGCTCCGCTGAGCTGCGGCCAGCTTACAGACGCAGCTCTGTTGACCGATCAGCCTGGGTTTGTTAGCATCATCCGTTTTCGGGCAAGCTAGAGCACGGAGGGTCTCTCCGGCACGCGCCAGCGGGCCGCGGAGTATAAGCAGGAGGGAAGCAAGATGCAGGCTGGTCGCGGACCGCTTTCGGGTATCTCTCGGATCAGAAAAAATGTGCGTACCAAGCGCGCTTCCAGTTGGGATCGCACTGGTGGCAATAAGGATTACGCCACGGTCCCGGCGGGCGCAACCCTCGTCTTGGCCGACCTGCAAGGGCCGGCTTGCATTACGCATATTTGGCTCACGCTCTCGGCCGCTCAAGACCCGGGGCACCTGAGGAATGTTGTCTTAAAAATGTTCTGGGATGATGAATCAGACCCCAGCGTGCTCAGCCCTGTAGGTGATTTTTTCGGTTGCTGTCATGGAGTCTACCGTAATTTTGTCTCCCTGCCGCTGGCAGCTGCTCCGCAGGATGGTCGGTCGTTGAACTCTTATTTTCCGATGCCCTTCGCCAAGCGTGGCCGCGTCGAGATCCTCAATGAGAGCCCAACGGATATCGGTATCTACTATTATATTGATTATGAAATTCACGCCGCCTGGGATGTGGAACAGGGCTATTTTCATGCGCACTGGCAGCGCGAAAATTTGACGGAAGGGGATGGCAGCCTGGAGGGCGTCAACCTGGATGGCCAAGGTAATTATCTTATTTTGGATGCGCAGGGGCAGGGGCATTATGTGGGATGCATGCTGGGCGTAGATAGCCGTTCGCCCTTCTGGTATGGCGAGGGCGATGACATGATCTTCATCGATGGCGAGCCCTTTCCGCCCTCCCTGCATGGCACGGGGACCGAAGATTATTTCTGCACGGCCTGGTGCCCACGCGAGGAATATAACGCACCTTATTTCGGGGCGATTATGGTGAGCAATACGGAGGCAGGCCGGCAGCCCTGGGAGAAGAGTGCTTGGGGCACCAATAGTTGGTTGGGCAAGTATTCCATGTATCGTTTCCATATTGAGGATCCGATTGTCTTCCATAAATCCATTCGCGTTTCGATCGAACATGGTCATGCCAATGGTTTGGCCAATGATTATACCTCGGTGGCTTATTGGTATCAAAGCGAGCCGCACCGGGCCTTCGCGGCCCTGCCGGTGCCGGCTGAGCGTCAGCCTTTGCGTTGCGTTAGTTTTAATCAGATCCATGAATGGAAGAAAGCTTACGATCAGCTTCAGCAGAAAAAGCAGGAACGCTCATAAGTAGCCGGGGTCGCTTGATCATGGTGCGCCGCTGCGGCCGTTGACCAGCAGGCTGGCCCCGGCCTGTCGCTGGCGCCAGTTTCCATTAAAAAAAGCAAAGCGAGATTGACGCCGCCCAGGCATATGCTATAGTGAGGCTTCTTTTTTCTTAATGCCCCTGCAGGGGCAGGCTACGCATCAAGGATGAATGAGGAAAGTTGTATTATAATTAACCAACGAGGAGTAACTGAAATGGCAACACGTATCGGCATTAACGGGTTCGGACGCATTGGACGCTTGGTTTATCGGGCGGCCTATGAAATGAAGATGCTCGATCGTTTGGAGATCGTAGCCGTCAATGATTTAACCGACACCAAAACGCTGGCTCACCTGCTTAAATATGATTCAACGTTCGGGCGTTTCCCGGGGCGCGTGGAACATGATGAGCAGCACATCATCGTTGACGGTCAGAAAATTCGCGTGCTCTCGATCAAGGAAGGTCCCGGCAAACTGCCCTGGAAGGATTTGGGCGTGCAAGTGGTTTTGGAGAGCACCGGCAAGTTCACCGATTGCACCGCGAACAGCAAGGAAGCTGATCGGCCCAGTCTGCACATTACTGCTTCCGGTGCTCAAAAGGTGCTGATCAGCGCACCGGCCAAGGGCAACGATGTGACTCTGGTTATGGGCGTTAATGATCAAGTCTATGACCCTCAGAAGCACCATGTGATTTCCAATGCTTCCTGCACAACCAATTGCCTGGCGCCCATGGTCAAGGTTTTGAACGACGCTTTTGGTATTGAAAAAGGGTTGATGACCACCATTCATTCCTACACCAATGACCAGCGTATTTTGGACTTCCCCCACCGGGATTTGCGCCGGGCGCGTTCGGCGGCGGTTTCCATCATCCCCACCACCACCGGTGCGGCTAAGGCCATCGCGGAGGTCATTCCGGAGCTGAAAGGTAAACTGCATGGCTATGCTTTGCGTGTGCCCACTCCCAATGGCTCGGTGACCGATCTCAGCGTCATCCTCAAAAAAGCCGTCACCGTGGAGCAGATCAATGCGGCTTTCCAGCAGGCCGCTTCCGGTCCGCTCAAAGGGATCTTGGCCTATTGCACGGATGATATCGTTTTGGCTGATATCGTTGGCGATGGCCACAGCTGTATTTTCGACAGTAAACTCACCATGGTCCTTGGCGATAACTTGGTTAAAACCGTCGGTTGGTATGATAACGAGTGGGGTTATTCCTGCCGCTGCGTTGATCTGCTGGCCCGCTTAGGCGCTTCCTTGTAAGCGCTGCGGCTGCGAGGAGCGCGGCACCAGAAGGGTGATCATGAATAAAAAAACGATCCGCGATGTTGAACTGCGCGGCCGGCGCGTGCTGATGCGCGTGGATTTCAATGTGCCCCTGGCTGATGGTCAAGTCG
Source organism: uncultured Verrucomicrobiota bacterium (assembly GCA_964475165.1). Lineage (GTDB taxonomy): Bacteria > Verrucomicrobiota > Kiritimatiellia > JAAZAB01 > JAAZAB01 > CAYUHK01. Next base: position 64,200 of record CAYYVN010000004.1, read on the forward strand.
CCGATGATACTCGCATTCGGGCTGCGCTGCCGACCATTGGTTATATCTTGGAGCAGGGCGCCGCCTTGGTGTTGATGAGTCATTTGGGGCGCCCCAAAGGCCGGCCGGAGAGGGAGTTCAGTTTACGGCCGGCCGCCGAGCGTTTGCAAGCGCTCTTGAAGCGTCCGGTGCAATTCGTCTCGGATTGTGTGGGCCCAGAAGTCTCGCAGCGTGTTCAGGCGTTGCAAGAGGGCGAGGTGTTGCTGTTGGAAAATCTGCGTTTCCATCCGGAGGAGGAGGGTAAGCTTAAATTGCCCGCGACGGCCACGCCCGCAGATAAAAAAGACGCCCAGGATGCCATGCGGCAGAAACAGGAAGCTTTTGCCAGGGAACTGGCCGCTCTGGGAGATCTTTATGTTAACGATGCCTTTGGCACGGCGCATCGAGCGCATGCTTCCACGGCCATTGTTTGTAAGTTTTTTAAGGAAAATGTGGCCGGGTTTCTGATGGAAAAAGAGATCGATTATTTAAGCCGGGCTTTGGCCGCGCCGCAACGTCCTTTCGTGGCCATTTTGGGCGGAGCCAAGGTCAGCGATAAAGTTAAGGTGATCACTAGTTTGCTGGAGAAAGTGAACACATTGCTCATTGGTGGAGCCATGGCCTATACTTTTTATCGGGCCCAGGATCTGCCGACCGGTAAATCGTTGGTGGAGGAAGATAAAATCGATTTAGCCAGAGAGATTCTGGCTGAGGCGCAAAGGCGTAAGGTTAAGCTGCTCTTGCCGGTAGATAATGTGATCGCGGATGATTTCAGCGCCAGCGCACAAACCAAAATAGTTGGCCAGCCTATCGAGCCGGGCTGGATGGCCTTGGATATCGGGCCGCAAACCCGCGCGCTTTTTGGTGCGGAAATCGCCCGCGCTAAAACGGTCGTTTGGAATGGACCCATGGGCTGCTTTGAAATGGAGCCCTTCGCCCAAGGCACCTTGGCGGTGGCCCAAGCCATAGCTGATACAGCTTGCCTGAGCATCATTGGCGGCGGCGATAGCGTCAGCGCCGTTAACAAAAGCGGATTAGCCGATAAAATGACACACATCAGCACTGGTGGCGGTGCCAGCTTGGAGTTTTTAGAAGGCAAGGAATTGCCCGGTATAGCCGCCCTCACCAATAAACCTTGAAGGAGCCCTTTGAAATCTATGCGTAAACCGATTGTCGCCGGTAACTGGAAAATGCATAAGACGCTGCAAGAAGCCCTGCAGCTGGTGCAGGAAATTCAGCAGGGGATCAGTGTGTGCCCCCAGGTGGAAGTTGTGGTTTGCCCGCCCTTCACCGCCTTGGCCGGGGTGGGCGCGGCCATTGCCGGCACGCCCCTCAAGCTCGGCGCCCAGAACATGCATTGGGAAAAAAGCGGGGCTTTCACCGGTGAAATTGCGCCCGCCATGTTACAGGAATTAAACTGCCATTATGTGATCATCGGGCACAGTGAACGGCGCAGCCTGTTCGGCGAGACCGATGCCCTGGTCAACCGTAAACTCCAGACGGCCCTGGCCCATAATTTGCGCCCGATTGTCTGCGTGGGTGAAACACTGGCCGAGCGCGAAGCCGGCCAGACCGAAACAGTGATCGCCACCCAGGTGCAGCAGGGATTGAAGGGGCTCACCCGCGAAGCCTTGGCCTCGCTCGTGATAGCCTATGAGCCGGTCTGGGCCATTGGCACCGGCCTGACGGCCACTCCGTATCAGGCTCAGGCGGTCCATCACTTTATTAGAGAACTCTTGCAAAAGATGGCCGATGCTCCAACCGCCGCCGGCATACGCCTGCAATATGGCGGCAGCGTCAAGCCGGCCAATGCGCAGGAATTATTTGCTCAACCGGATATTGATGGCGGATTGATCGGCGGCGCCGCTTTGGATGCCGCTGCATTTATAGCTATTGTGAAGGCGGCGCTATGCTGATTTTTAAGGCCTTGTTAATTGTGGTGGTGGTGGTCTGCAGCTGCTTGTTGATTGCCGTGATTCTGTTGCAGAAATCCAAGGGAGAAGGCTTAGGCCTCGCTTTCGGCTCGCAGATGGGTGAATCGCTCTTCGGTGCCCGAGCCAGCAATGTGCTGGTCAAAATTACCATCTGGCTGGGAGTTGCTTTTATGGTCGCCACGATTTTACTGGCGATGATCTATGCGCGCGGGCATAAGCGGGCGTTCATCGAACACCGCGCCAGTGGCCAGCAGTCCGGGCCACTCTCCATCCCGGCATCCCCAATGCCGGTCGTTCCGGACGCGCCGCCACCGGCGCCGCCGCTAGACCTGCCCTCAGCTCCTCTTCCGTAACTTTGCGCGTGTGGCCCCGCCAGGAGCTGCGCCATATTTTGTGCTAAGCCCTTGGCGCAAATGGAAGGCCCCAGCGATATTTCTTATCCAGGCTTCCGCTGCCTAGACTCGCCTTGGCGCGCTGGCCCGGAGGTTAGAGAGGCGCCCAAGCCTTCTGCTGAGGGGCGTCCGCTTCAGGCGCCGGGCGGCTGGGTTGCCGCATATGGCGGACTATTGCGGTACGAAGCTTTCGTCGCCCTTGAGGGCGCGGATGGTTTCGGCCAGCAGCGTGACCGTTGCCTCGAGATCTTTCAGGGAAACCACTTCTACCGGGGTATGCATGTAGCGATTGGGAATGCTCACCAGCGCCGCCGCACATCCGCCGCGCGTGAGTTGGATGGGATTGGCATCGGTGCCGGTGGCGCGTGGCTCAGCCTGCATCTGGTAGCTGATCCGCTGCTTTTTGGCCGTGCTCACTAAGAGTTTGCCCAGGACGGGATTGATGTTAGCGCCCACATGGAGGATCGGCCCTTTGCCCAAGGCGATTTCCCCAACTTTTTTGGGGTCGACGCCCGGGCAATCGGAAGCAAAACCCACATCCACGGCTATGCCAGCCTGGGGGTGAATATGATAGGCACTGGTGATCGCGCCGCGCAAGCCCACTTCTTCCTGGACGGTGGAGACGGCGTACAGCGCCACATTCAGCTTACGGCCTTTGAGGGCTCGCAAGACTTCCGTGATCACCCAAGCGCCGATGCGGTCATCAAAGGCCCGCGAGGAAATCAATCCGTTGCGCATTTCAATAAAATCCGGATGAATGACAACCGGGTCACCAATGGCCACGACTTTCAGAGCATCCTTTTTGTTCTTGGCGCCGATATCAATCCAAAGATCGGTGATTTGAGTCCCCTTGCCGCGCTCGGCGGCATCCATCAGGTGAATGGGTTTACGGCCGATCACTCCACGTACTATCCCTCGGCGCGCCAGGATGCAAATGCGCTGCCCCACGGCCACTACGGGATCCATACCGCCGATGGTAGCGAAATAGATGAAGCCGTTATTGTCGATATGGGTGATCATCAGGCCGATTTCATCGACATGCCCGGCCAGCATAACTTTGAGGCGCGCCTTGGCATTGAGGACACCAATCACATTCCCATGGACATCGGTGGTTATTTTATCGGCGAAGGGGCGCATGCGGGTGCGAATGATTTTCTGGGCCGGCACCTCAAAACCAGAGGGCGATGGCTGACGCATCAATTCTTTCAGAAAAGATAGGGATTCTTTTTGCATGCTAAAGCTCAATTCCGGCCCGGCGATCAGGCCCATACCTTATTTGTTAATGCGCGCATGGGTTGTTTCAAATGACTATGGCGCAAACGGCGAGGGCTGTCAAGCCCGGCTTGCCTGGCCGGCCGGCCGGCCAGCCCCGCGCTTAAAAACTTGCATCGCCTGTGCTTTTGCAGTAATAATGACCGCTGGCAGGTGAAAATCTTAGGCCGTACAATCACGGTGTTCCAGGGAGGTGGGTATGGATGAAGTGAGAAATTTTGTTGTGTTGGGACATACCGGCAGCGGCAAGACGACGCTTTGCGATGCCTTCTTGTTCAAGCTGGGCCTCAATGATCGCTTGGGATCGGTGAGCGCCGGCACCAGTATGAGCGATTATACGGAAGAAGAAATCAACCGCAAAATCACCATTTACGCTAAAACATTCAGCGGCTCCTTTAAGGCTTCCGGGGGACAGACAACCCGGATGGTATTCACTGATACGCCCGGCTACGATGATTTTTTTGGACAGGTCCTGGGAGCCACCCGGGTGGCTGATGCCGCCCTGCTCGCAGTGGATGCGGTCAGCGGCATTCAGGTGGGGACGGCGCGCATGTGGAAGCGCTGTACCACTCTGGAGTTGCCGCGAGGGATCGTGATCACCGGCTTGGATCGCGATAATGCTGATTTCTCCAAAGCCCTGGCCGAAATTCAAAAACTGTGGGGCGCTAAATGCGTTCCCGTCGTGGTGCCAGTGGATGGGAAATTTGTTGATGTTTTGAGCTCTACTGATGAAAGCCTGCAGGCTTTCAAGAATAATCTCTTGGAGCGCGCCGCTGAATCGGATGATAACCTGTTGGAGAAATTTCTGGGCGGTGAATCCTTATCTGCCGCAGAGCTCAACCAAGGCTTGCGCGCGGCAGTATGCAGTGGCAATCTCGTGCCGGTCTTTACAGTTATGGCTCTCAAGGATGGTGGTGTGTTGGAAACGCTTGAGGGGATCAGTCGCTTTTTTCCCAGTCCCGCCGATTTAACACTAACGGATGCCGAGGGGCAGGCCATCAATCCGGCGCCGGATGCGCCCTGTATCGGATTTATCTGGCGGATAGTCACTGATCCTTATGCCGGCAAACTGGCCTTTATGCGCATTTATGGCGGCACTTTGCGCGCGGATAGCGAACTGCTTAATCTGAGTAAGGGACACAAGGAGCGTATCGGCACTTTCTTCAGCGGGGGCGGCAAAAAACCGGTTCCGGTCAGCGAGGCGCACGCTGGCGATATCGTGGCCTTAGCCAAATTGAAAGTGACCCAGTTAAATGATGTGCTCTGTGCCCCGGGACACAAGGCCGCTTTCGCGCCGATCGTCTTCCCGGAACCAGTGGTCTTTTTTGCGGTAGCGGCCAAAGATCGCGGGGATGAGGATAAAATCGGTCTGGCCCTGGCGCGTGTGGCCGAGGATGATCCCACCTTGAAGGTGGAGCGGCGCACGGATACCAATGAGCTGGTGATCGCCGGTATGGGCGATACCCATCTGGATGTGGCCAATGAACTCATGAAGAAACGCAGCAATATCAGCGTGGAACTCAAGGTCCCGAAAGTTTCCTATAAGGAGACCGTTACCGGCCTGGGCGAGGGACATTATCGGCATAAAAAACAATCAGGCGGTCGGGGACAATATGGTGAAGTGTACGTTAAAGTGGCACCCAAAAAGGCGGAGGAAGACTGGTTCGAAGATGCCGTTGTGGGAGGAGTGATCCCGCGGAATTTCATTCCCGCCTGCCAGAAGGGTTTCGTGGAAGCCATGACTCGCGGCACGCTGGCCGGCTATCCGGTGGTGGATGTTAAGGTAACAGTTTATGATGGTTCTTATCACGATGTGGATTCTTCGGAAATCGCCTTTAAGATTGCTGGCGCGCGGGCTTTTAAGGATGCCATGAGCAAAGCCAAACCGGTCTTGCTGGAGCCGATCATGGAAGCCAAGGTGACCATCCCCGAACAATATATGGGCGATATCAACGGCGATTTGAATCATAAACGTGGTCGCATTCTGGGCGTGGATGTTGAGGATGGCATGCAGGTTATTACGGCCGAGGTGCCGCAAGCCGAAATGTTCCGCTATTCTTCCGAGCTGCGCAGTATTACCGGCGGTCGCGGTTCCTTTGAAATTAAGTTTTTACGGTATGATATTGTGCCCAGCGCCATTGCCCAAAAAATTATAGCCAGTGCCGAAAAAATCAAGGAAGAGGAAAGCTAGAGCTGCTGGCAGGGGAGGGCTCGGATCGCCGCTTGGGCTAAAGGCATGAATTCAATAACCGCCGCCGAGGGCTGGCTCGGGGAGCATTGTGAGCTGTGTCCGCGTCGTTGCCGAGTGCGGCGCCAGGCGGGCCAGTTGGGCTTTTGCGGTGCAGGTCAGCGCGCGCGGATTTTCAGCTATGGTCCGCATCACGGGGAGGAACCGCCGCTATCAGGGACACGCGGTTCGGGCGCCGTATTTTTCAGCGGCTGCACCCTGCGTTGTCTGTATTGCCAGAACCATCCCTGGAGCCAGGCCAACGCCGGGGAGCTTTTTTCAGTTGCGGAACTGGCCGATCTTTTTCGTCAATTGCGCGTCAGCGGCTGCCACAACTGGAATTTAGTGAGCCCCACGCCTTGGGTGCCGCAGATTATAGCGGCCTTGGCGGAGGCCGCAGAGGATGGGGCGCGTTTGCCGGTGGTCTATAATACCAGCGGTTTTGAGCGCGTGGAAACGATTCGAAGATTACGCGGGCAGGTGGATATCTATCTATGCGATCTGCGCTATGCCCATCCCGAATCGGCGCTTGCCGGTTCGGGGGCGCCGGAGTATGTTGGGATAGCTCGGGAAGCCCTCCGGGAAATGTGGCACCAGGTGGGCCCCTTGCATTGTGATAGTCAGGGGCTAGCCTTGGGCGGCGTAATTTGTCGCCTGCTGGTTTTGCCGGGGCGGGCCGATGAAGTTTGCGAAAACCTGGCTTGGCTGGCCGACACGCTGGGAACAGAAATTGCTCTGAGCGTTATGTCACAATATACGCCAGCGCATCAAGCCCTGCATAGCCCGCCCTGGAACAGGCGTATTACGCTGGCTGAATATGAGCGCGTATGCCAGCAAGTGACCGCGCAGGGGTTCAGCCGGGGTTGGATACAGGATTATGATACCATAAAGAACATTCATCTGGCGGGTTTTCATCTGCCCGCACGGACTCAAACAACCATGCAGAAAGGGCATCTCTTCCATGAGTGGACATAGTAAATGGAAAACCATCGCGCATAAAAAAGGAGCGGCCGACGCCAAGCGCGGCAGGATTTTCAGTAAATTGAGCAAAGAAATAACCATTGCGGCGCGCGCCAGTGGTGGCGATCCGGCCATGAATCCCACCTTGCGTTCTCTGATGGCCAAAGCAAAAAGTTCCAATATGCCGGCCGATAATGTTGAGCGTGCCATTAAAAAAGGTACCGGCGAACTGGAGGGCGGGCGCCTGGAAGAAATCATTTATGAGGGTTTTGCCACTGGCGGGGTGGCGTTGGTGATTAAAGTGCTGACCGATAATAAAAACCGAGCGGCATCTGACGTCCGGCATATTTTCACCAAGTTTGGTGGAAATCTCGCCGCCCAGGGGGCGGTGATCAGGAGTTTTCGGCGCAAGGGGCAAATCCTGGTGGAAGCATCCGTCGCCGATGAGGATCGCTTAATGAGCGTGGTCTTGGATGCGGGAGCCGAGGATCTGCAGCAGGATGATGATGTTTTTGAGATCGTTACCGAGCCTGCCAAATACGAGGCGGTTGTGGCGGCCTTGGAACAAGCCGGCATTAAAACCATGACCTCCGAAATCACCTTGCTGCCTGATAATTATATTGCGGTGGCGGATAAAACGCAGGCGGCCCACCTGATGAAATTCATCGAGACTTTGGAAGAAAACGAAGATGTGCAGGATGTGTATTCCAATCTGGATGTGGATGAAGCGATCCTCAAGGAGTTGGCCCAAGCCTGAAGGGGGCTAGCACCGGCACAGGCTTTGGCGAAGCTGAGCCATGCAGCAGAAAATATCATCACAGACTGGTATGCGTGTTTTGGGTATTGATACCGCCCTGCGCTCGACCGGCGTGGCCTTGATTCAAGCGCGAGGCACTATGTTTGCAGCCCTGGCCTATGAATTGATTAAAAATCCGCCCAGCCGCTCCCGTTCCGCATGCTTGGCGCATTTACATCATGCTTTGAGTGCTATCATCGCCCGGGAAAAACCGGATGCCCTGGCTGTGGAAGGCGTTTTTTTTTGCAAGAATCTGAAAACGGCGGTGGTGTTGGGAGAGGCGCGCGGCGCGGTCTTAGCCGCCGCGGCTGCTGCCGGCATACCCGTGCATGAATATGCGCCGCGCCGGGTCAAGCAGGCTGTCGTCGGCCATGGCAATGCCAGCAAGGAGCAGGTGCGCCGCATGATTATGAAGCTTCTTAATCTGCAAGAGGAGCCGCATACGGATGCTTCCGATGCTTTGGCCATTGCCCTTTGTCATTTACAAACTGTAAACAGTTGGTCAGTGCTGGCCAGTAAGACTTTATGATCACTTTTTTAGAAGGTACGCTAGTTGAAAAATCGCCGGCCCGTTTGGTGCTGAATATCGGCGGGGTCGGCTATGAAGTTTTCATTCCGCTACGCAGTTTTGAAAAACTGCCGTCGCTCGATCAAACCTGCCGCGTCCTGATTTATGATTATCTCAGGGAAGATCAACATGTGCTCTATGGGTTCATGACGGAAGAGGAGCGCCAGATGTTCACCCTCTTGCTGGGCATCAGCGGCATCGGTCCGCGCCTGGCGATGAGTGCCCTGAGCGGCTTATCGGTGCGCGAGCTGATTGCGGCTATCTCGCATAGCGATGTGAAGCGGCTGAGCATGATTACGGGGATTGGCAAAAAAACAGCCGAACGCATGGTGGTTGAGTTGCGGGATAAGTTGGCTGGATCTCAAGCCCTGGAAGCTTCGGCCGGCATGCCGGCTGGCTTGGCCGAGGATCAGCGTATCAAAGATGCCGTGCGCGCCTTGATTGCCTTGGGCTATAAACAGGCGGAATCACAGCAAAAAATTATCAGCATTCTGCCGCGCTTGCCAGCTGATGCTCCGGTAGAAGAAATAGTGCGGCGCTCCTTGCTTCACTAGTGTCCCAGAAAACTATGACGCTGCGCCGCGCGGGGCGTTGTGAGGGGCCGGGCCGGCATCGGGGGAGGCGCTGAAAAGCAAGAGAGGTCATCTGCCTATGCGGTTTGATCCGCTGTGAAGGCCAGTCGGGAAAGGGCCCTAGGATGATAGCCATTAAATCAGCCACCAATTTTCTGGAGTCGGGTGCGTGGATTGGTCCGGAAATAGCCAAAATAGTCAAAAAAAATTGTTGACTGTTTTATGGAAATTGATATCCTGCTTGGTTTTTGGGTAATTCATTTGCATCAACAGGGCAGTGCTTTAGAGAGACTGGGACCCATTAAGCCTCGGAGCGCTTCGTTGCCTGCTTGTCGAAAAGAGGAAAAAGAAGAGCAGGAAGGGGCTATTGTGTTTTATGGTTCTCGAGCGGGAATGACCAAGGTTGGCCCACGTAGCTCAGTTGGTAGAGCACATCCTTGGTAAGGATGAGGTCAACGGTTCAATCCCGTTCGTGGGCTCCGCAAATAAAAAAGAGAGCCAGCCTCGGTGCAGGGCCTCGGGCCGCCGGGCTTGGAATGCGAAAAATCAGATAACAAGGAAGGAGATCGAGCAATGGCCAAAGAAAAATTTGAACGCACAAAACCGCATATCAATGTGGGGACCATTGGCCATGTGGATCATGGTAAGACGACCTTGACCGCTGCCATCACCAAAGTGCAGTCGATGAAAAAACTGAGCGAGTTTGTCAGTTATGATCAGGTAGCCAAGGCATCCGAATCCCAGGGCCGTCGCGATCCCACCAAGATTCTGACGATCGCCACCTCGCATGTGGAATACGAGAGCGAGAAGCGCCACTACGCGCACGTGGATTGTCCGGGCCATGCCGATTATGTTAAAAACATGATTACCGGCGCGGCGCAGATGGATGGCGCCATCTTGGTGGTCAGCGCTTCGGATGGTCCCATGCCTCAGACGCGCGAGCATATCCTGCTGGCCCGTCAGGTGGGAGTGCCTTCCATCGTTGTTTTCCTGAACAAGGTGGATACGGTTGATGACAAGGATCTCTTGGATTTGGTCGAGTTGGAAATTCGCGATTTGCTGACCAAGTATCAATTCCCTGGAGATAAAACGCCTATTATTCGGGGGAGCGCCTTGCAGGCCATGAATGCTTCATCGCCGGATGAGCCTCAGGCGCAATGCATTCAGGAGCTGATGGATGCTCTCGACAGCTATATTCCTGAGCCGACGCGCATTCTTGATCAGGCCTTTTTGATGCCGATCGAGGATGTCTTTTCCATTGAAGGCCGGGGCACAGTGGTCACGGGGCGTGTGGAGCGGGGGGCCATTAAGGTGGGCGAGGAAGTCGAGATTGTCGGCTTGCGCGATTCACAAAAAACGGTGGTGACCGGCGTGGAGATGTTTCGCAAGCTGCTGGAGCAGGGGCAGGCCGGAGATAATGTGGGCTGCCTGTTGCGCGGGACGCGCAAGGATGATGTGGAGCGCGGGCAAGTGCTGGCCAAGCCAGGTTCGATCACGCCGCACACTCATTTCAAGGGGCAGGTCTATGTGTTGAGCAAGGAAGAAGGCGGTCGGCATACGGCCTTCTTTAAGGGCTACCGTCCGCAGTTTTATTTTCGGACCACAGATGTCACCGGTTCGGTGACCCTGCCCGAAAATGTGGAAATGGTTATGCCGGGTGATAATGTGGAAGTGGAAGTGAAGTTGATCGTGCCGATCGCCATGGAGAAAGGTGTCCGTTTCGCTATTCGCGAAGGTGGGCGTACGGTCGGTGCGGGACAAGTGACGGAAATTATAGCTTGAGCTGAAGATGTGCGGGCGGCGGCGTCGGAGCCTGGGTCGCCTTTGAGTTGGGCATTGGGGAGCGCGTGGAATCATGGTCAGAGAAATCATTACGCTGGCTTGTAGTGAGTGCAAACGGCGCAATTATACGACCACCAGGGATAAAAAACGCACTCCCGAGAAACTGGAGATAAAAAAATTCTGCCGGTTTGGCCGTAAACATACTCTGCATCGCGAAACCCGTTAACATAAATCGCTGGAAGGCCAGTAGCTCAATTGGCAGAGTACCGGTCTCCAAAACCGGGAGTTGTGGGTTCGAATCCCCCCTGGCCTGCCCGCTATGTCTTGCTGCCATGGCTGGCCCGGGCAGTTTATCTTGAATGGAGCTCCGCAGATCTGTGCTGGGTATATCCTGAGCTAAACGGATGGAGCTCGCCGGATGGCAAGTGGTCATGAATGGCATAACTCAATTCTTTGTGAGGTTGGGCACTTTTTTTAATGAAGTCGGCATCGAATTAAAAAAATCCTCTTGGCCACCTCGTTCCGAATTGATGGAGTCTACCATCGTGGTGATTTTGTCAGTGATAGCGTTGGGCGTGGTGGTGGGGCTTAGCGATTTCGTGCTCATGAAGCTCTTGAGATTGATCCTATGACCGGCTAGGCCGGCCGCCGAGGGAAGCCATGGATAAACAATGGTTTGTGTTGCATACCCTGACCGGTCAGGAAGTCAAGGTTAAGGCCCATCTGGAACGCCGTATCCAGGCCGAAGAGATGGGCGATATGATTGGCGAAATAACGATTCCGTGTGAAAAAGTTTCCGAGGTTAAAAGGGGTAAAAAGACGACGGCGACGCGTTTGTTTTATCCGGGCTATGTTTTAATTCAAATAAGGTTATTTAACGATGACGGCCAGCTGAACGATAAATCCTGGTATTTTATCCGCGAGACGCCCGGGGTGATCGGATTTGTCGGCGGAGAACGTCCCGTGCCCTTGCGGCCGTCGGAGGTGGAATCGATCATCCACCAGATCAGCGATCAGCGGGAAAAGGTTAAACCGAAAGTTGCCTTTGAGCCGGGCGAGACGGTTAAAATCAATGATGGTCCCTTTCTCAATTTCAGCGGCGTGATCGAAGAGGTGGATCCGGAGCGCGGCAAGCTCAAGGTTTCCGTATCTATTTTTGGACGCACAGCGCCAGTGGAATTGGAGTATTGGCAGGTGGAACGCGTCTGATTTGAGGGAAAAACAAGGGTAATTGGGATGGCTAAAAAAGTCAATGCGGTGATCAAATTGCAGATTCCAGCCGGTCAGGCCAACCCGGCGCCGCCGGTCGGCCCGGCCCTGGGGCAACAAGGCGTGAACATCATGGCCTTTTGCAAGGAATTCAATGCGGCCACACAAAGCCAGGCGGGGTTAGTGATACCGGTTGTGATCACGGTCTATCACGATAAAACCTTCTCCTTTATCACCAAAAGCCCACCGGCGGCCGTGTTGATTAAACAAGCTGCAGGGCTCGCTAAAGGCTCGGGCGTTCCCAATCGCCAGAAGGTGGGTAAAATTTCGCGCGCGCAGGTGCGTGAGATAGTTAAGCTTAAACTGCGCGACTTAAATACCATCCACGAAGATCGGGCTATGCGTATTATCGAAGGCACCGCTCGCAACATGGGCGTGGAGGTGATGGATTAAATGATCAAGCACGGCAAACGCTATCGTGGCATCAAGGCTAAGGTGGAGCCTAAAACCCATGAGTTGCCAGAGGCCCTGGCTTTTCTCAAGGATAATCCGGCCGCTAACTTCGACGAGACCATGGAAATCTCTTTTCGTTTAGGGCTGGATTTAAAGAAATCCGAGCAAACGGTGCGCGGCACGGTGACCCTGCCGCATGGCACTGGCAAAACTGTCCGCGTCATTGTATTTGCGGCCGGTGCGGCAGCCGATGCGGCGCGCGCCGCCGAAGCCAGCGCGGTGGGCTATGAAGACCTGATCGCCAAAATTCAGGCTGGTTATACTGATTTTGATGTGGCCATTGCCACGCCGGATGCCATGAAGGAAGTTCGTAAATTGGGTAAATTTTTGGGGCCCCGCGGCCTCATGCCCAACCCCAAGACGGGCACGGTCACCGAGGATGTGGCCTCGGCCGTGCAGCAGTTTAAGGCCGGCCGCGTGGAGTTTCGTGCCGATCGCCATGGCAATGTGATGGTTCCTTTTGGCAAACGCTCGTTCACAGCGGAGATGCTCGCGGAAAATGCCCGAGCGATCATGGAGGCCGTGCAGGCGGCGCGCCCGGCGGCGGCCAAAGGTGTTTATATCAAACGGTGTGTGGTTAGCTCCACCATGGGCGTGGGCTTGCCAATCCGCGTCAGTGTACAAGCAAGTTAAGCGCTAGCAGCCTAGCGCTGCAATGAAAAGGCGATTTATGAGGTTGGAAAAACAAGCGATCAGTAACGATATTCGGCAGTGGCTCGTTGACGCGACTTTCGTCTTCTTCGCTGATTATCGTGGCCTCAAAGTACAAACATCTTCCGATTTACGCAAACGACTGGCCGAACATCAGTCCCAGCTGCACGTTGTTCCCAATCGCTTGTGCCGCCGTATGGTGGATGAGCTGGCTTGGGGCCTGGATGATCCTCAAGCGCTGGTGGGGCCTACGGCCCTGATCTCGGGGCGGGGCGATGCGCTGGCCGTGGCCAAACTGCTGAAAGAGTTTTATGAAGAATATAGTTTGCCGCGCATCAAGCTGGGGCGTTTTGAAGGCCGCTATTTTGCGTCGGCGGATATCGATGCATTAGTTAAGTTGCCCGCCAAGCCGGTGATGCAGAGCATTCTGGTGGGCACCCTGGCTGGGCCGCTCACGCACCTGACGGGAGTTTTGAAGCAAAAAGTGGCGAGCCTGGTATATGTCCTTAAGGCCGCCCAAGATAAGAAGGAATCTGCGCAGTAGAGAAACAGAAGATTGAAGGAGAAATAGCCATGGCAGAGGAAACGAAAACAGCAACCGCCGACGCACCCGCTCAGGCAGCGGAGATTAAAATAGAAGGCAAGATGGCCGAATTTGTGTCTTGGATCGAAACCATCAGCGTTCTGGAACTTTCCCAACTGGTGAAAGCTTTGGAAGAACGCTTGGGCGTTTCAGCGGCCATGCCCATGGCGGCCATGCCCATGGCCGCGGGTGCTGCCGAAACAGCTGGTAAAACTGCAGCCGCCCAAACCGAATTTACGGTTATCCTGGCTACTGTGGGTGCCCAGAAGATTCAAGTTATCAAGGAAGTCCGCGCCATTACAGGGCTGGGCTTAAAGGAATCCAAGGATCTGGTCGAGGGTGCGCCCAAGCCGGTCAAGGAAGGCGTCTCCAAGGATGAGGCCGCTAAAATCAAGGAACAATTGGAAAAGGCCGGCGCTACAGCAGAAATCAAATAAAGTATCGCTTATAAAAACTGCCACGGAGCCGCAGGCCGCGGCCAGCCAGCCGTGGTGGATGGACCGGCTGCAACCATGATCCCGCCGTATAGGCATCCCCTAATTAAAGGTGTGGAATGATAGAGCGAGATAAGTTCGGTAAACCAACAGATGCTATTCAGCCGCCTGATTTGATTGAAATTCAGACTCAATCATATCAAGCCTTCCTGCAGCTGGATCTATCGCCTAAACAGCGCAAGCTCCAGGGGCTGCAGGCGGTCTTGAAAGAAGTCTTTCCCATCGAGAGCTATGATGGCCGGTTTATTCTGGATTTCATCAAATATGAGTTCAAAGCGCCCAAACGCACTCCCGATCAGTGTTTGCGGGAGGGTGAGACCTATGCCGCTCCGCTCTTCGTCACTTTTCGCCTGAAAAGCGGGCAGGATGTTTGTGAGGAAGAAGTCTATATGGGCGAAATTCCCATGCAGACCGAAAGTGGTAGCTTCATCATTAATGGCGCCGATCGGGTGGTGGTTAGTCAATTGCATCGTTCGCCCGGTATTTGTTTCGAGCAGCATCAGCATGCCAATGGTTCGATGATTCATTCTTTCCGCTTGATTCCCGATCGTGGCTCCTGGGTGGAAGTCCAATTCGATGCCAGTGGCATCATCAATATTTATCTGGATCGCCAACATCGTCGCCGTAAGTTTCTGGCGGCCACCTTTCTGCGTGCCATCGGCTATGGCAGCGATGATGAATTGTTAGGGTTGTATTATCGTTTTGAAAAACTGCCCTTGAGCGGGACTTATACCGATGCGCAACTAAAGCATCGCGTATTGCGAGATGATATCATCGACGTCGATTCTCAGGCCATCCTGGCCCGGCGCTACGACCCGGTGACACGCAGCATCCTCAAGCAAATGCAGGCCGCTAAGTTCGCGACGGTGGAACTGGTGGATATCTCCTGGGATGAAGGTATCTTTTTACGCAATGTGCAGAAGGATAACACCTGCCATTCAGAGGAGGATGCTCTCAAAGAAATTTTCAAAAAGCTGCGGCCCGGCGACCCGCCGACGGTTAATAATGCGCGGCTCATGTTAAAAAACCTGTTTTTTGAGCCACGCCGCTTTGATCTGGGCCGCGTTGGCCGTTATAAGATCAACCAGAAGCTTGGCTTGAAGAAAGATAAGGAACTGCGGGCCTTGGATAACGAAGATGTGATCGAGGCTATCCGCTACCTGATCCAACTGGCGCGCGGCACGGGCGTTGTGGATGATATTGATCATCTGGGCAGCCGGCGTTTGCGGACCGTGGGCGAACTGGTGGAGAATCAATGCCGCATGGGTCTGGCTCGCACCCAAAAAACCTTGCGCGAACGGATGGTGTTCATTGATTCCACCACCGAAAAAATAACCCCCCAGCGGCTGATAAATCCCAAATCCCTTTCGGCTTCCGTCCATGATTTCTTTGCGCGCAGCCAGCTGAGCCAGTTCATGGACCAGACCAATCCGCTATCGGAGCTTACACACAAGCGCCGCCTGAGCGCGTTGGGGCCCGGGGGCTTAAGCCGCGAACGGGCGGGCTTTGAAGTACGCGATGTGCATAGTAGCCATTACGGACGGATCTGCCCGATCGAGACTCCGGAAGGTCCCAATATTGGTTTGATTTCTTCGCTCAGCACCTATGCGCGCGTCAATGATTTTGGTTTTTTGGAGACCCCCTATCTGAAAGTTGTCGGCGGGCGCGTGACGGATGAAGTGGCCTATTTAACGGCTGATGAAGAGGAAAAACATATCATTGCGCAGGCTAATACGCCTCTGGATGATAAGCGCCGTTTGGCTGTGCCGGCGGTTTCCGTGCGTTTTCAGGGGGATTTTCTGGAGAAACCCCGAGAGGAAGTGGAGTATATGGATGCCTCTCCCAAGCAGGTGGTCAGTGTCGCCGCCGGCTTGATCCCTTTCTTGGAGCACGATGACGCCAACCGCGCCCTGATGGGAGCTAATATGATGCGTCAATCCGTGCCGCTCATCCGTGCGGAGGCGCCTTTTGTGGCGACCGGATTGGAAGAGCGCGTGGCGCGCGATGCCCGCTGTATGGTGGTGGCCAAAGCTTCCGGCAAGGTGGCTTATGTCTCGGCCAGCCGGATCATCGTGACGCCCGATGGGACACTGCCCAAGAAAAAATCTGCGGAACGGGGGCGGATACAAGAATATCACTTGCGTAAATTTATGCGCTCCAATTCCGGGACCTGCATCAATCAGAAACCCATCGTGGCCGTGGGAGAACGCGTTAGCGCCGGCAAGACGATTCTGGCCGATGGCCCCAATACGGATGGCGGAGAATTGGCGCTGGGGCGTAATGTGCTGGTGGCCTTCATGCCCTGGGATGGATATAACTTTGAAGATGCCATTCTGATTAGCGAGCGGGTGGTGCGCGAAGATATGTTCACCTCCGTGCATATCGAAAAGTTTGAGGCCAGCGCTCGCGATACCAAGTTGGGACCAGAAGAGATCACCCGCGATATCCCGAACATCGGCGAGGAAGCTTTACGTAATCTGGGCCTTGATGGCGTGATTCGCGTGGGCGCTTATGTGAAACCCGGCGATATCCTGGTGGGCAAAGTTACGCCCAAGAGCGAGACCGAATTGGCGCCGGAAGAGCGTCTGTTGCGCGCCATTTTTGGCGAGAAAGCGGCGGATGTGCGGGATACTTCACTCACCGTGCCCAGCGGCACCTATGGCATCGTTATGGATGTGAGCGTTTCCGCGCAGAGGAATATCACGCGCGATAACCTTTCCAACCGTGAGCGGCGCCAGCAGGCCAAGCAGATTGAGGAAGAATACAAGGATAAAAAACAAAAACTCACCGAAGTGCTCACCGAGGCGCTCAGCAATGTCTTGTTGGGCGAAAAAATTCCGCTGGATGTCCTCAACGGTGAGACGGGTGAAATCATCATTCCCGCTAATCGTAAAATAACCAAAACCCTGCTGCGTAAGCTGGCTGTAGTCAGCGAGCATATTGAGATCGACCCCAGCCCGGTGCAGGTCAAAATCCAGGAAATCATCAACGAATATAAAAATAAGTTTTCCGAGATAGAGATTGAACATGAACGCGCCCACGATCGTCTCTCCAGTGGGGATGGCATGGATGATGGCGTTATCAAGCAGGTTAAGGTTTATATTGCCAGCAAGAAGCGCTTGGAAGTGGGCGATAAGCTGGCTGGCCGCCATGGTAATAAAGGCGTGGTAGCGCGGATAGTAAGCGATGAAGATATGCCTTTTCTGCCGGACGGCACGCCGGTGGATATCGTTCTGAATCCACTGGGAGTTCCCTCGCGCTTGAATGTGGGGCAATTGCTGGAGACACATCTGCAATGGATTTGCCATAAACTGGGCCTGCATGTCGTTTCACCGGTGTTTAACGGTATCCCCGAAAGCACCATCCAGGAGTTGTCCCAAAAGGCTCAAGTGCCGCAAAGCGGTAAAATCCAACTCTTCGATGGTCGCACTGGCGAGGCCTTCGCCCAGCCGGTGGCCGTGGGCATGATTTACATGCTCAAGCTGCATCATTTGGTCAGCGATAAAATTCATGCGCGCTCCGTGGGGCCTTATTCCCTGGTTACTCAGCAACCCTTGGGCGGCAAGGCTCAATATGGCGGTCAGCGGTTTGGAGAAATGGAAGTTTGGGCTTTGGAGGCCTATTCCGCCGCCTATACTCTGCAGGAAATCCTGACGGTGAAAAGCGATGATGTGGCGGGCCGCACGCGCATCTACGAATCAATCGTCAAAGGCGAAAATGTCATCGAGCCGGGCATGCCCGAATCTTTCAATGTTTTGATCAAGGAAATGCAGAATTTAGCTTTGGATGTTCGTCTGGATACAACCGTTAAAAAGACGGATGAGTCGTGATACAAAACAATAACCTGAGAAAACGATAACCGGAGGCAGGGGTGGATACGATTTATCCTAAACGCAATCCTGAAAGCGAAAAACGCACTGAATTTGATTCGGTCAGCATCGGACTAGCTTCCCCGGAGACCATTCGCTCCTGGAGCTTTGGGGAGGTTAAGAATCCGGAGACCATCAATTATCGTACCTATAAGCCAGAGCGCGGCGGTCTCTTTTGCGAGCGGATCTTTGGCCCGCAACGGGATTGGGAATGTAGCTGCGGCAAATATAAACGCATCAAACATAAGGGCGTTATTTGTGACCGCTGCGGGGTGGAAGTGACCCTGGCGCGGGTGCGCCGCGAACGCATCGGGCATATTGAGCTGGCCGTGCCGGTCTCGCATATCTGGTTCTTTAAATGCACTCCTAGCCGCTTGGGGCTCGTGCTTGATCTTTCGGCCCGCGCCTTGGAGCGGATCCTCTATTATGAGGATTATATCGTCATTGATCCTGGCAAAACCCCCTTGCACGAAAAACAGATTCTCAAGGAGGATGAATACCGCGAGGCCCAGGAAAAATATCCGGATGAATTCGTCGCTAAAATCGGCGCCGAAGCCCTGCGCGATCTGATGAAGAAGATGAATCTGGAAAAAATCATGGCGGAGCTGGAAGAGCAGATGCTGACCACACGCAGCAAACAGACCCGCAAAAAATTGGCTAAGCGCATGAAAATCCTGGAGAGCCTGCGCCTCAATCGCATGCGTCCGGAATGGATGATCCTGGATGTGCTGCCCGTGATCCCTCCTGATCTCCGCCCGCTGGTGCCCCTGGAGGGTGGGCGCTTCGCCACTTCCGATCTGAACGACCTTTATCGCCGCGTCATCAATCGTAACAATCGCCTGAAAAACTTGATGATGCTCAAGACTCCCGACGTCATTATCCGCAACGAAAAACGCATGCTCCAGGAAGCCGTGGATGCCTTGATGGATAATGGCCGCCATGGTCGTCCGGTGGTGGGGGCGGTCAACCGCCCGCTCAAATCGCTGAGCGATATGCTCAAGGGCAAGCAGGGGCGTTTTCGCCAGAATCTGCTTGGCAAACGTGTCGATTATTCGGGTCGTTCCGTGATCGTGGTTGGCCCTGAGCTCGCTTTACACCAATGTGGCCTTCCCAAGAAAATGGCTCTGGTGCTCTTTGAGCCGTTCATCATTCATAATTTGAAACAAAAAGGCTTTGTGCATACGGTCCGTAATGCCAAGAAGATGATCGAAAGCCAAAGCGATGAGGTTTGGGATGCGCTCGAAGAGGTCATCCAGGGCAAAACGGTACTGCTCAATCGCGCGCCGACACTACATCGTTTAAGCGTGCAGGCCTTTGAGCCCGTCTTGGTGGAGGGCGATGCTATTCAAATCCATCCCCTGGTGTGTACCGCTTTCAACGCCGATTTTGATGGCGACCAGATGGCTGTGCATGTGCCGCTCTCCATCGAAGCGCAGCTGGAAGCGCGCTTGCTGATGTTATCCACGAATAATTTGTTCTCACCCTCCAGCGGTAAGCCGATCATGACGCCCACGCAGGATATAGCTCTGGGCATCTATTATTTGACCATGGTTCCCGCCCACAACATGCCCTTGCTGAAAGAAGAAGAAGATCAAAAAGGCAAAAAGCATTGGCCCATTTTTGCGAATGCGGCTGAGGTGCAGTTCGCCTATGATATGGGTAAGGTGGCCGTGCATACGCCCATCCGCTTGCGTAACCCGGACTATCTCCATGAAACCTTCTATGGTAAAAGCAAGGAGCGCGTGATCACCACCACCGTGGGGCGCGTCTTCTTCAATCGCGTCTTCCCGCATTCCGTAGGCTTCTTCAATGAGACGGTCACTAAAAAGCTGTTGGGCAATATCATCTGGCGCTGCTATCACATGGCCGGCCATGCCGAAACGGTGCGGGTGCTCGATGAGCTCAAGGCCCTGGGCTTTGAGCATGCTACCCTGGCGGGAGTTTCCATCGCGCTGGTGGATATGATCACGCCACCCGAAAAGAGCCAATATATTGCTGAGGCCCGCGCGCAAATAGCCGAAATTGAGAAGCAATACCGCAAGGGCGTCATCACCGATGGTGAGCGTTATAACAAAATCATTGATAGCTGGACTTACGCCACCGATCGTACCGCCGCCACCATGTTTGATGCCATCCAGAAAAACCAGGGAGCACCTTTGCCCAATCCGCTGTTCATGATGGTGGATTCCGGCGCGCGTGGCAGCCGCCAGCAGATCCGTCAGCTGGCCGGCATGCGCGGCTTGATGGCCAAGCCTTCCGGCGAAATTATTGAGCAACCCATCGCCTCAAATTTCCGTCATGGGCTCAGCGTCTTGGAGTATTTTATCAGCACCCACGGAGCCCGCAAAGGCCTGGCCGATACCGCCTTGAAAACCGCCGATGCCGGCTATCTAACCCGTAAATTGGTGGATGTGGCTCAGGATGTGATCATTACCGAGCAGGACTGTAATACCCTTAATGGCATCGAAGTTAGCGCCATTAGCGGCGTTTCCGAGATCCCCTTGAGCATGCGCATCATAGGCCGGACGGCGCTCGATGATATCCGCGATCCACGCTCCACGGAGCGCGAGGTGATCGTCGCTGCTCGCCAGGATATTTCCGAAAAGGATGCCGCGCGCATTGAGGAGGCCGGCATCGAAAAAGTAAAAATACGCAGCGTACTCACTTGCGAATCGATGCGCGGCGTATGCGCCAAATGCTATGGCCGCGATCTGACCACCGATCGGCCGGTGGAAATGGGCACGGCGGTGGGCATCATCGCCGCTCAATCCATCGGTGAGCCCGGTACGCAGCTGACCATGCGTACCTTTCATATTGGCGGCGCGGCCAGCGCCCGGGCCATTCAGCCCCAGCTGGTTGCCAAAAACAATGGCTTCGTGAAGTATGAGAAAGCGCGCATGGTTCAGGATACCAATGGCAACCATATTGTCCTGAATAAACATGCTTCGATCATCATTCAGAACAAGGAAGGCCAGGAGTTGGAAGAACATCGCCTGATGGTCGGGGCGGTGATTTCGGTGCCCGATGGCGGGCCGGTGGCCAAGGGCCAGATTTTTGCTCAATGGGAGCCGCACAGCGTGCCGATCATTGCCGAACAGACCGGCATGGTGCACTTCAAGGATTTTATCGAAAATGAATCCATGAAGATCGAAGTGGATACTACCACCGGCCTCAAGGGCATGGTCATCTTGGATTATCCCGAGGATATCCATCCCCAAATCTTGATCAAGGATGCCCAGAGCATGGCCGAGTTGGGGGTCTACAGTATTCCGACCGGTGCGCATGTGGTGGTCACCGAGGGCAGCCTCGTTCCGAGCGGTACGATTTTAGCCAAGACGCCTCGTAAGGAAGCCAAGACTCGCGATATCACCGGCGGCTTGCCGCGGGTAGCCGAACTGTTCGAGGCGCGCCGTCCCAAGGATGCCGCCGATATCTCGAGGATTGCCGGCAAGGTTGATTTTGGCCCCATCGAACACGGAGAACGTTTGCTGATCGTCAGGGATATCGTTACCAATGATGAGGAGCACCATCTCATACCGCTTGGCAAGCATATCATTGTTTTCAAAGGCGATTTTGTCGAGAAGGGCGAACCCCTCACCGAAGGGCCCATTGTGCCCCAGGAGATCCTGGAGATATGCGGACCGCAAATGCTGCAAGAATATTTGGTCAATGAGGTCCAGGAAGTCTATCGCCTGCAGGGCGTCGAAATTAACGATAAACACATTGAGGTGATCGTGCGCCAAATGCTGCGCAAGGTGCGTATCACCGATTCCGGAGAAACGGAATTGATGTGGGGTGAGCTGGTCGATAAAAATCTTTTCCAGGAGAACAACAAAAAAGCGACCGCTGACGGCAAGCGTCCGGCCGAAGCTTCACCGGCTTTGCTGGGCATTACCAAGGCCTCATTGGAAACCGAGAGTTTCATTTCTGCGGCTTCCTTCCAAGATACGCCGCGCGTGCTCACCGATGCGGCTGTGCTTGGAAAAGTTGATCGCCTCTACGGCTTCAAGGAGAATGTCATCATGGGGCATTTGATCCCCGCGGGGGTAGGATTCCCAGCCAATAAGTTCATTAAAATTGTGCCCATGGGAGAGCCGATTCCCGCCGAGATACCGGTCGCGGCAGAGGACACCGATCAGGATAAATGGAAAAAGCTTTTAAATTAATATTGTGCTAGCGCGGATATATTGTTATAGATCACGCTTTTGCAAGAGGAGGATCTCAGTTTTATGCCGACCATTAATCAGTTGATTCGCAAGGGGCGCCGCGCGATACGCTATCGGAGCAAATCGCCTTCCTTGCATAAGTGCCCGCAAAGGCGTGGGGTGTGTCTCATGACGCGCGTGCTGACTCCCAAGAAACCCAACTCGGCGCTGCGCAAGGTGGCCCGCGTGCGTTTGACTAATGGCGAGGAAGTTACGGCCTATATTCCGGGCGAGGGTCATAACCTGCAAGAGCATAGCATTGTTTTGGTGCGTGGCGGCCGCGTCAAAGATCTTTCCGGAGTCCGTTATCATATCGTGCGCGGGACGCTGGATAGCGTGGGCGTAGAAGGTCGTAAACGGAGCCGGTCCATGTACGGAGTGAAGAAACCGAAAGAGAAGGCCAAGGAGTAGGGTGGGGCATGGCCAGAAGACACAGAGCAGAACTACGCGCGACCAAGCCGGATCTGAATTTCGATAACCAGTTGGTCGGCCGCTTGATCAATAGCGTTATGTCTCGCGGTAAAAGATCACTGGCTGAGGGTATCGTTTATCGCATGCTGGATTTCATCAAGGAACAGAGCAAGGAAGATCCTTTGGAGGTGCTGCTGCGCGCCGTAGATAACATTAAGCCCAAAGTGGAAGTTCGCTCACGGCGCGTGGGTGGAGCAACTTATCAGGTGCCGGTCGAAGTTAGCAGCGAACGGCAATTGGCCTTGGCCATGCGCTGGTTGATCATGTATTCCAAAGCGCGCAAGGGAGTGCCGATGGAACGCGCTTTGGGCCAGGAAATCTTGGATGCTTTCAAGAATCAGGGTAATGCGGTGAAAAAACGGGATGATACACATAAAATGGCACAGGCTAACAAAGCCTTCGCGCATTATAAGTGGTAGTTCCCCTGGACAGTATGTCATGGTGGTTGGTTTGAAAGAGAAGCAACAGAAAGCAACGGCCCATCCTGTGCGCCGCAATGCAGAAGGCCGTCCGCGGCCGATGGAGCAGCTGCGCAATTTTGGCATTATGGCGCATATTGATGCCGGCAAAACAACCGTCACCGAACGCATTCTTTTTTATAGCGGCCGCTTACATAAGATGGGCGAAGTGCATGAGGGCACCGCCAAGATGGATTGGATGATTCAGGAACAAGAACGCGGGATCACCATCTCCAGTGCCGCCACCACCTGCTCCTGGCGTGATTGCCAGATCAATATCGTGGATACGCCCGGCCATGTGGATTTTACCGCTGAAGTGGAGCGTTCCCTTCGCGTCCTCGATGGGGCGGTGGCTGTTTTTTGCGCGGTGGGCGGAGTGCAGCCGCAATCAGAAACTGTTTGGCATCAAGCGGATAAGTATGATGTGCCGCGTGTAGCTTTCATTAATAAAATGGATCGGGTCGGCGCTGATTTCCATAAAGTGCTGCAGCAACTGCGCCAGCGTCTGCAGGCGCCCGCCGTCGCCATACAGCTGCCTTGGGGGGCTGAGGATAGTCTGCGGGGCATCATTGATCTGGTGACCATGCAAGCAGTGGCCTTCGCTGAAGAAAGCCAGGGGGCCGTCTTGCGGGTCGGACCTATTCCAGCGGAGCTGGCTGCGCCAGCGGAACGGGCCCGGGCCGAATTGCTGGAGCGTTTGGCGGAAGTCGATGAGGAGGTTTTGGCGGCTTATCTTGAAAACCCGGATGTGCCCGAAGCGATCCTCAAACCCGGATTGCGGCGGGCTACCTGTCGCCGCCAGTTGGTGCCGGTTCTCTGCGGAGCGGCCCTGCGCAATAAGGGCATCCAACCTTTGCTGGATGCCGTGGTGGATTATTTGCCGGCGCCGCCTGATATTCCGCCGGTGCATGGTCTGCATCCCAAAACGGAGCAAGAGCTCCAGCGCGAGGCTAGTGATTTAGAGCCTTTGAGCGCCATGATTTTTAAGGTGATGAGTGATCCTTATATGGGGCAATTATTGTTCACACGGGTGTATTCCGGTTGCCTGCAAAAGGGCCAAAACGTTTATAATCCCCGCCTCAATAAGCGGGCGCGGGTGATGCGTCTCTTGCGCATGCATGCTGATGAGCGCGAGGATGTGGATGTCTTGTATGCGGGTGAGATCGGCGCGGTCGTTGGCCTTAAGGAGATCTCCACTGGCGATACCTTGTGCCTCGAACACAAACCAATCGTGCTGGAACGCATTCGCTTCCCGGAGCCGGTCATGGCTATGGCCATTGAGCCTAAAACCCAGGCTGATCGCGATACCTTGGAGGATGCTCTGCAGGCGCTGGTGGCCGAGGACCCCACCTTTGCCGTGGGCCTAGATGCGGAAACAGGGCAAAGGCTGGTCAGCGGTATGGGAGAGCTCCACTTGGCCATTATCAAGGACCGTCTCTGGCGGGAATATCATGTGGCGGCCAACACGGGTGAGCCCACGGTGGCTTATCGGGAAACCATCAGTCAAGCCGGTCAGGCCGAATCCGTTTTTGATCGCGAAATGGGTGGCCAACGGCAGTTTGCTTCCATCCGCTTAGAGGTACAGCCTCAGGCGCGCCAAATGGGCAACGCGATTGAATTTTTAGTGAATGCCATTCAATTGCCGGCCAACTTGCGCGCGGCAGTCACCGGCGGGATTCACGACGGCTTAGCTACAGGTATTCTTGGACATTACGCCACCATTGATGTTAAGGTGCTGGTTAATGCCGCGCAGGTGCATCCGCTCGATTCTACGGAAGCGGCTTTCCGTGCCGCCGCGGTCATGGCTCTACGGGAGGCGCTGCGGGCGGCTGCCCCGGTGCTGCTGGAGCCGATTATGGCGCTTGAAATTTTAACGCCAAGTGAATATATGGGAGATGTTTTGGGCGATCTAAATGTGCGTCGCGGCAAGATCCGTGAAGTGCTCAGTCAGCCCCCCTTACAGATTATTCGAGCGGATGTTCCTTTGGCTGAACTGTTTGGTTATGCTACGGCAATCAGATCGCTGACGCGTGGCCGGGCTAGTTATACAATGGAACCGCGTCTGTTTGAAATCGTTCCCCAAGAAATGCAAGATAGTATTTTAAGTCGGTGAGTTGAGTATGGAAGAACAACGCATACGTATACGCTTGAAATCATTTGATTTCCGGATCTTAGATCAATCGGCGCTGGAGATTGTCGAAACCGCCAAGCGGACCGGCGCTCGCATCTCGGGTCCCATGCCGCTGCCGACGCGCATCGAAAGTTTCTGCGTCAATCGCAGCCCCCGTGTCGATAAGAAATCTATGGATCAGTTTGAAATTCGTACCCATAAAAGGTTTTTGGATATTATTGGACCTACCGCCAAGACGGTTGATGAATTGAAGAAATTAAATCTGCCGGCGGGCGTGGATATTGCAATCAAAATTTGAGACAGGCCATGCGAGGATTAATAGGTAGAAAAATAGGCATGACCCGCATCTTTGATCAGGGCCGTCAGGTGCCCGTGACGGTTTTGGAATGCGGGCCCTGCATCGTGGTGCAGCGCAAACGCCAGGCTAGAGAAGGTTACGATGCGATCCAAATCGGTTTTGAGGATCGGCCGGAACAGCGCGTGTCTAAGCCGGCCCTGGGCCGCTTCAAGAAGATCAAGGCCTTGCCCAAGCATTATCTGGCGGAGTTTGATCTGGAGACAGACAAAGCTTACCAGGAGGGTGATGTGGTCACCGTGGATCTCTTTAAGGATGTGCCCTATGTTGATGTGGCTGGCATCACCAAGGGCCGTGGCTTTCAAGGCGTCGTCCGGCGCCATAAAATGGCCGGCGGCGTGATGAGCCATGGTGGTCAATCCAAGCGCCGGGCCGGATCGGTAGGATGTTGTGAATTGCCTGGTCGCATTCAGAAGGGTAAGGCCATGCCCGGCCATATGGGACGGGTGCGCATCACGCAGCAGAACCTCAGGGTGGTGCAGGTCATGGGGGCGGATAACATGCTGCTGGTCTGTGGAGCGGTGCCCGGCCATCCCGGAGCCATAGTCTTCATTAATAAAGCGCTTAAAAAAGGTAAGCCCAAAGAATGAGCCGTATTGCCATCGTTAATGCTCAAGGAAAAGATGTGGGAGCTATTGAAATCTCCGACGCCTGCCTTACTCTGGATCGCGGCGCCCAAGCCTTGCAAGATGTGATCGTGGCTTTCCGGGCTGCGCAGCGCGCCGGCACGGCCTCCACCCTGAGCAAGGGGCAGGTGCGCGGCAGCAATCGTAAGCCATGGGCGCAGAAAGGTTTGGGGCGTGCCAGAGCTGGTTACCGGCAGTCGCCCCTCTGGCGCGGCGGTGGGGTGGTTTTCGGCCCCCAGCCCCGGGATTATAGCAAGCATGTGCCTCGGAATGTGCGCCGCTTGGCTTTTCGGCGGGCGCTGAGCGAAAAAATCCAGGCTGCGGCGCTGCGCGTTATCGATGAGCTGACTTTGGCCGAACCGAAAACCAAAGCGCTTCTGGCCCTGTTGAAAACTTTGAATATCAAAGGCTCAGTTTTAATTGTGTTGGATAAAGCGGAGCGTAATGTTATGTTGGCCGCCCGTAACATCCCCCGGGTGGATCTGGCCTTGGCCAAAGATGTGCATCCCTATCAACTGGTGCGTCATCCTTTCTTGTTGACCACCCGTGCGGGCATGGCGGTTTTGGAAGAGCGCTTGAAAATAGCGGCTGGAGAAGCATAGTCCATGAAAGCGGCAGAAACCATTGTCAGCTCCATTCTCTTATCCGAGAAAAGCACGCGGGGCATTGAACAGGCCAACCAATATTGTTTCAAGGTGCATCCGACGGCCAATAAACGGGAAATCAAAAAAGCAGTTGAGGAATTATTCAAAGTATCAGTGCTTAAAGTTAACACCATGCATCGCAAGGGCAAACGTCGGCGCGAGCGCACCCAAAAATTTGGTTGGCGCAGCGGATATAAGAGAGCGCTGGTTACTTTGGCAGCCGGCCATAAAATAGAATTGGTTTGAGGCGGATTATGCCGATCAAGAAATATAAGCCCACTACACCCAGCCGGCGTTTCATGTCGGTTTCCACTTTTGAGGAACTGACATGTTCCCAGCCGACGCGCGCCCTGCTGCGTTCCAAGAAACGCACCGCGGGGCGTAATTCAGCTGGGCGTATTACCGTGCGTCATCGCGGCGGTGGGCATCGGCGCAAATATCGCTATATCGATTTTAAGCGTGATAAAATTAATATTCCCGCCAAGGTTGCCTCGATCGAATATGATCCTTATCGTTCAGCCCGCATTGCCCTCTTGCATTATGTCGATGGCGAAAAGCGCTATATCTTAGCGCCCAATGGTTTACAGGTGGGGGCGCGCTTGATGGCCGGGCCGGAAGCCGAACCCTTGCCGGGCAATGCCCTGCCGCTTTCGAAAATGCCGCTGGGCCTGCCGATGCATAATATCGAATTGCAGCCTGGCCAGGGAGCAAAACTGGTACGCAGTGCCGGCATGGCCGCCTTGTTGATGTCGCGTGAAGGCTCCTATGCTAACGTTAAGCTGCCCTCGGGTGAAATTCGCCTCATCAATGTTAATTGCTTGGCTACGGTTGGCCAAGTTGGCAATCTGGATCATGAGAATTATATCCGTGGTAAGGCGGGCCGTTCTCGCTGGTTGGGGATCCGTCCCACGGTCCGCGGGCGCGCCATGAACCCGGTGGATCATCCCATGGGTGGTGGCGAAGGCAAGGCCACCGGTGGCCATTCGCGTTCGCCTTGGGGCTTATATTCGAAGGGTAAAAAGACGCGCAAGGTGCGCAGTCGTTCCACTCGTTTTATTGTTACGCGGAGGAAGTAAACTATGGCGCGATCGTTAAAAAAAGGACCGTTTGTAGATCCGCATTTGATGGCCAAAGTGGAGCGGATTAATCGTGCTGGTGAAAAACGCATCATCAATACATGGTCGCGCCGTTCCATGATTACCCCCGAATTTGTGGGGCATACCTTTGGCGTTCATAATGGTAAAACGCATATCTCGGTATATGTCACCGAAAACATGGTGGGGCATCGCCTGGGAGAGTTTGCGCCAACGCGTATTTTCCGCAAACATGGAGCGCACACCGAAAAAGCGGGTGCCTTAAAATAATTTGGAGCTCATTAAGGAATTGTTATGAAAGTGCAGGCCTTATCCAGAGCGGTGCGTATCGCACCGACCAAAGCCTTGCCATTGGCGCGGCGCTTACAGGGACTGTCCATTCCGCAGGCCTTGACGCTGACCGCTTTCAGCCGCCAGAAGGCCGGAGCTTTAATCGGGAAAACGCTGCGTTCAGCCGTGGCTAATCTGGAAAATAACGCCAAGCTTTCGGCGGATGATTTTCGGGTGGAAGCCGTTTTGGTGGAGCGCGGGCCGATGCTCAAGCGCTATTGGGCTCGTTCGCGCGGCATGGCGCGGCCAATCAAAAAGCGCACCAGTCATATTCGCGTGATTTTAGCCAAGAATTGAACTAAGCTTATATGTCTTAGGAAAGGAGCAGTTTTGGGACAGAAAGTTAATCCCATCGGATTACGCGTGACCGTCAATAAGAATTGGCGCTCGCGTTGGTATGCCGAGAAGAAAATCTTTGGGGATTATTTCCACGAAGATTTAAAAATCCGGGCTCTGGTGAAGCAACGCCTGGAAAATGCGGCCGTGCCCGAGGTGCTCATTGAGCGCTATGCCAATCGAGTGCGCGTGACCATTTTCACGGCGCGGCCTGGTATTGTTATCGGCCGCAAGGGCGAGGACATTGAGCGTCTGCGGGCCGATTTGGCCAAAATGTCTGGCAAGGAAATATACTTGGAGATCAAGGAAATCCATGATGCCGATTTGCATGCCCAACTGGTGGCTGAAAATATCGCCCTGCAATTGGAACGCCGGGTTTCCTTTCGGCGGGCGATGAAAAAAGCGATTAAAATCGCCATGGATATGCATGCTCTGGGTATCAAGGTGGCTGTCTCCGGGCGCTTGGGCGGAGCCGATTTAGCACGGAGCGAAAGCTACAAGGAAGGCAAAGTGCCCTTGCATACTTTGCGAGCCAATATCGAATATGGTTTTGCGGAGGCCCGCACGGTGGCCGGCAAGGTTGGGGTGAAGGTCTGGATTTGCCGCCTCCCGACCAATGATAAGGAAAAGAAGGAAGGGGGGCGTCGTGCCGCTTTTTCCTAGTCGGGTAAAATACCGTAAGATTCAACGCGGCAGTTACAAAGGTTTCGCCACCTCGGGCAATCGCTTGGCCTTTGGCGAATATGGGCTGCAAGTTCTGGATCGAGGTTGGATCAAGGCTATGCAGATTGAAGCTTGCCGCGTTTCCATCAATCGCCATCTCAAGCGCAAGGGCAAGCTTTGGATTCGGATTTTTCCGGATAAACCAGTGAGCAAAAAGCCCTTGGAAACGCGCATGGGTAAGGGCAAGGGTGCTCCCGAAGAGTGGGTGGCGGTGGTGAAGAGCGGTCGGGTGTTGTTTGAGGTGGATGGTGTTAGCGAACGCTTGGCGCGCGAATCATTACGGCTGGCGGCATCTAAATTGCCGTTTCGTACGCGCTTTATAATGCGCCAAGGTGCATGATAAAAGGGCTGGGGCATGAAGGCTAAAGAACTGAGAGAATTGGCATTGGATGAATTGGAGCAGAAGCACCGCGATTTGCGTAAAGAGCATTTTGAGTTGCGTAAGACCAAAGTAACGGGCAAGGTTGAGAATCCTCTTAAATTCCGTCTCTTGCGCCGGGATATAGCACGGGTACAAACCATTCTGAAAGAAAGATCTAAGCAAGGAAGCTAAATGGTCATGGTGAGCCAACGTCATAAACGAAAAGAACGCGTGGGAATCGTCGTTAGCGAATCCATGGATAAAACCATTGTCGTCCGTGTGGAGCGCCGCGTCCGACATCCTCGCTATGGCAAGGAGCTGCGCTTGCATACCAAATTCTATGTGCATGATGAAAAGAACGCGGCCCATTGCGGCGATCGTGTGCAAATCGCTGAAACGCGCCCTTTGAGTCGCTTGAAACGCTGGCGGCTGGTTAAAATTTTACAAGCCGGCGCCGGCGCGCCCTTGCAAGTTTAGACGGAGAAAATATGATTGCCGAAGAAACATCTTTGGATGTAGCCGATAATACCGGCGCGCAAAGGGTGAAATGCTTTCGCGTGCTTGGTCAGCGTAAACGCTATGGTTATTTGGGGGATCTCATCAAGGTCTCGATTCTGGAAGCTCGCCCCGGGGGCCTCGTGAAAAAAGGCGAGGTGCGCTTGGCCGTTATTGTTAGGACGCGTTACCCGATTCGGCGTGGCGATGGATCCGCCTTGCGCTTCGATAGCAATGCCGTGGTTTTGGTGGATGAAAAAATGAACCCCTTGGGCTCTAGAATTTTTGGACCGGTGGCGCGCGAATTACGCGACACGCCCTTTGCTAAAATCATCAGCTTGGCGCCGGAGGTGCTCTAACCATGCCGACCACCTGTCATATTCGGCGCAATGATCTTGTCGTGGCGCGCAGCGGGACAGCCGCTGCCGACGGTAAAACTGGCAAAGTGCTCCAGGTTTTTCCGCGCCGGGGTCGGGCGGTAGTGGAGGGCTTTAACTTTATTCATAAGACCCTCAGGAAGTCTCAGGATAATCCTCAGGGCGGTATTATTCGCAAGGAAGCATCGCTGGCGATATCCAAATTAATGTTGTATTGCCCGCATTGTAAGCAAGGCGTGAGGATTTCCCGCCGCATCACGGACCAGGGCCGGAAGGTGCGCCAGTGCAAGCAATGTCAGCATGCATTCGATGGGTGATTAAAATGGCACGCCTCAAAGAAAAATATATCAAGGAAGTGGCTCCGGCATTGAGAGAGCAGTTGGGCTATACCAATCCCATGCAAGTGCCGCGCCTGCTAAAAATAGTTGTTAATATGGGCATTAATTCGACGGTGGAAAGCGATGTTTTTAAAAGCCTCACCAAAGATTTAGCGCAGATCACCGGTCAAGCGCCCATGCTGCGCAAAGCTCGTAAAAGTATCGCCAATTTCAAGTTGCGCGAAGGCATGTCGGTGGGGCTGATGGTCACTTTGCGTGGCGCGCGCATGTATGAGTTTTTCGATCGGTTGATCAATACGGTCCTGCCGCGTTTGCGAGATTTCCGGGGCGTTTCGCCGCTGGCCTTTGATGGGCGTGGCAACTATAGTTTGGGGTTACAGGAGCAAACAATTTTTTCTGAAATCAATGCGGATGATGTCAAAAAAATACAAGGAATGGATATCACCATTGTCACTAGCGCTCATACGAATGATGAGGCGCGTGAACTCCTGCGACTGATGGGTATGCCATTTGCAACGAGCCGGCCGGCATAAATTGAAGGGGAGGCAGCTGTTTGGCTAAAACATCCTTAATCATTAGATCGAACCGCCCAGCTAAGTTCAGTGCGCGGAACTATCATCGCTGCCGCCGTTGCGGTCGCTCGCGGGCCTATATCCGCAAGTTTCAGCTGTGTAGAATTTGTTTTCGTGAATTGGCACTGCTGGGGCAAATTCCCGGCGTCATTAAGGCCAGCTGGTAGGCAGGAATTATGAACACAGATCCGATCAGCGATATGTTAACGCGCTTGCGCAATGGTGCTCTGGCAAAAAAAGAGGTGGTGGAAATCCCTCATTCGGCCTTGAAAGGTGCCATCGCCCGCATTCTTAAACGCGAAGGCTTTATTCAGGATTTTACCATGGAGGGCCCGCCCACCGCTAAGCTATTGCGCATCTATATGAAATACGATGCCCAGCGCGCTTCGGTTATACGTGGTCTACGACGCATCAGCCGGCCTGGCTTAAGGCGCTATATTTCATATCGCGATATGCGCTCCGTCTTGAGCGGCACGGGCCTGGCCATCGTCAGCACTTCACGGGGCGTTATGACCGATCAGGAAGTTCGCAAATACCGGGTCGGCGGGGAATGGCTGTGTGTGGTCTGGTGAGCTTATTGGCAAGAGGAGCAGTATATGTCTAGGGTAGGGAAAAGACCAATCACCATTCCGACTGGTGTAGAAGTGCAGCTGGCTGGCAGCTTAGTATCGGTTAGCGGCCCCAAAGGCACATTAAAGCTTAACCTGCCGGATGGTTTTCAGGTGCAGATTGATGGGGCGCAGCTGCAGGTGGCGCCGACTCATCCGGGACCGAATAGCAGTGCGCGCTATGGACTTTACCGCAGCTTGTTAGCCAATATGATAACGGGGGTCGCGCGGGGCTATGTTAAGGAACTGGAAATTCAAGGCGTTGGATTCAAGGCTGCCGTCCAGGGCCAGCAAGCCGTCTTTGCACTCGGTTTTTCCAGCCCGGCGATATTAGCTATTCCGCCGGG
This sequence comes from uncultured Verrucomicrobiota bacterium, assembly GCA_964475165.1. Lineage (GTDB taxonomy): Bacteria > Verrucomicrobiota > Kiritimatiellia > JAAZAB01 > JAAZAB01 > CAYUHK01. Next base: position 96,511 of record CAYYVN010000004.1, read on the forward strand.
TATCGAAATGAAGGTTAACGATAACGTGAATGTGACCATCAGCGGTCCAGATAAACAGCAAGTTGGCAACTTTGCGGCTGGCATCAAGGCCTTGTTTCCAGCCGAGCCCTATAAGGGCAAGGGCATCCGCTTCAAGGGTGAGCATGTACGTCGGAAGGCCGGCAAAACAGTGGCGTAAACTGATATGAGGTTGAAAAACAGACTGGAATATCGTCGGCGACGGCATCGTCGGCTCAGAAATAAGATTACGGGTACCAGCGCGCGGCCGCGCATGTGCGTGCGTATTACGCATCGGCATATCTATGTGCAGTTCATCGATGATGAACGGGCCGTTTCTTTGCTGGCTATCTCCACGCTCCAGGAAAAAACAGCCGCTCAAATCAATGTGGCGGCCGCGCAAGCCTTAGGCCAGAAAGCGGCCCAACTGGCGCAAACCAAAGGTATTAGTCAGGTTGTTTTTGATCGGGGGGGGCATAAATATAACGGTCGCGTGAAAGCTATAGCCGAGGCCGCGCGGGCTGCTGGAATACAATTATGAGTTCAAACATTAAAGAACAAGCCGAGCCTCATCTGTTGGAAGTTGAGCCGCAAGCGGTCTCCAAGGAATTGGAAGAATATGTGGTGCGCATCAAGCGTTGTTCCAAGGTGGTCAAGGGCGGCCGCCGCATGAGTTTCAGCGCGGTGGTGGTGGTCGGCGATCATCAGGGGCGTGTGGGTTACGGTCTGGGTAAAGCGAATGAAGTGGCCGATGCCATCCGCAAAGGCGGTGAAATCGCCCGCAAATCCATGTTCCGTATAAAAATCCAAAACGGCACCATCCCGCATGAGGTGCTGGGGAAATTTTCCGCTTCGGTTGTTATGTTAAAACCGGCGGCCGAAGGCACGGGCGTCATTGCCGGCGGCGCGGTGCGCGCAGTTCTGAAACTGGCCGGCCTCCGCAATATCCTCGCCAAATCATTGGCCAGCAATAATAAATGGAATGTGGTGCATGCCACGATCATGGCCTTGCATCAGCTGCGCACGCGCACGGAAGTCGAGGCTCTGCGCGAGTTGTCTCTCAGCGTATGATGTCCCCTCGGCAAGCTGGCTTTTGCGCGAAAGGAATCTGAAAACCATGACTGACTTGCATACGCTTAAAAATACGCCGGGAGCCAAACGCGCTAAAATGCGCTTAGGCGCCGGTCGCGGATCCGGTAAAGGCAAAACTTGCGGCCGGGGACATAAGGGGCAATACGCCCGTTCCGGCCATAAACATAAGCCCGCTTTCGAAGGCGGCCAGATGCGTCTCATCCGGCGTATTCCCAAACGGGGCTTTAACCAAGGCCATAAAGTGGTCAATGAGGTGCTCTCCGTAGGCAGCTTGGATCGTTTTGAATCCGGCACCGAAGTCACACCCGCTCTCTTGAAAACAGCCGGCTTGGTCCGCGGCTCTTCGCGTTCCATAAAAATTCTAGGGAATGGTAACTTATCAAAAAAACTGCATGTGAAAATGCACGCCTTCAGCCGGTCTGCCCAAGATAAAATAACGGCGGCCGCCGGCACCTGGACTGTTATCGGATAATGCGATGTTATCTGCCTTCGTCAACTCCTTTAAGGTCGAGGAATTGCGCAAGCGACTCCTGTTCACCTTGGGAGTGGTTTTTCTTTGCCGCGTGGTCAGCGTGGTGCCCACGCCGGGGGTTGATGCCACCCAACTGCAAGCTCTGATCCAGCAGATCTCCCATCAGGTCGGCGGCGGGATTTTGGGTCTGGTGGATTTATTCAGCGGTGGAGCGATGAGCAACTGCGCCATCGGCGCGCTGGGGATCATGCCCTATATTAGCGCTTCCATCATTTTACAGCTGATGACGGCCGTCACGCCGGCATTGGAACGCCTGGCGCGCGAGGGTGATGTGGGCCGTCAGAAAATCACCCAATATACGCGCTATCTCACCGTGATCATCTGCGTTATTCAAGGGTATGCCATGGCAGTGGCTTTGCAAAATCCCTCTTTTCTCTTCGGACGCGATTTGGGCACTATTGTTAACATGGAATATGTCTGGGGCTTTCGTATTTTGACGGTGATCACCATGACCACCGGCACAGTCATCATGATGTGGCTGGGCGAACAAATCACCCAGAGCGGTGTGGGCAATGGCATTTCCCTGATCATCACCATCAATATTGTCAGCCGCTTGCCCGGCGCCGTACAAGCCACGGCGCGGATGTTTCGCTCGGTGGGCGAGGGTGAAGCCCAGTTTTCTATCTTTCATCTGGTGGGCTTGTTGCTGATGATGTTCCTGGTAGTGGCTGGTACGGTAGCTGTCACCCAGGCTCAGCGTAAAATACCCATTCAATATGCCAAGCGCGTGGTGGGCCGTAAAGTATATGGTGGGCAAAGCACTTATATGCCCTTGCGTGTTAATTACTCGGGGGTTATGCCGATCATCTTCGCCTCCGCCATTCTGATGTTCCCCCAGAAAATATTTGAAATGTTGCCCGGGGAATTCTTTAAACATTTGGCGGTTTCTTTTCATATGGAAAAAACGCTCTACATGGTGCTCTATGCGGCGATGATTATGTTCTTTTCCTATTTTTGGGTGGCGACTGTTTTCAACCCAGCCCAGATTGCCGATGACCTTAAAAAGGCTGGTGGCTATGTGCCGGGCATCCGGCCGGGAACCCCCACCGCCGAATTTCTGGATCGTACCATGACGCGCATCACCCTGGCCGGCGCAGTCTTCCTGACCATCATCGCCGTCATCCCCACCATTATGGCGCGCCAGTTTCATATTCCCTGGTTGATCGCCTCTTTCTTTGGCGGCACCAGCTTGCTGATTATTGTGGGCGTGATGTTGGATACCATGCGGCAGGTGGAATCGCATCTGATCATGAGACATTACGATGGGTTTCTGAAGAAAGGTCGCTTGCGCGGGAGGCGCGGATGAGCATCACCGCCATTATTTTTCTCGGAGCACCCGGAGCCGGCAAGGGCACTCTGGCCGCAGAAGTAGCCGTGGCCACTGGCTATGAGCATCTTTCCACCGGCGATATGCTGCGCGAGGCTATCAAACAAGGCACGGAGCTAGGACGTACGGCGGAACTGTATATCAAACAGGGGAACCTGGTGCCGGATGATACGATCGTCGCCATGGTGGTTAACCATCTGCGCCAGGGGCCTCTCCCTGGCCGCTATATCTTGGATGGGTTCCCGCGCACTATGCGCCAGGCCGAATTGCTGGATAGCCATTTCCAGCAAATGCAAGCTAAGTTGGCTTTTGTCTTCCTGCTCGATGTCTCCCGGGAGGTGCTCTTTGACCGCCTCACCGGGCGCCGTGTGTGCCGGAAATGTGGCGCTATTTATCATGTGCGCAATATTCCTCCCAAGCGCGCCGATATCTGCGATGCATGTGGGAGCGAGCTCTTCCAGCGCCCCGATGATATGCCCGAAGTCATTCTCAAGCGTTTTGATGTTTTCACGAAGCAAACCAGGGACTTGATTGCTTTTTATGAACAACAGGCTATCCTGATGCGGGTGGATTCCTCCCGGCCCAAAGAGCAGGTCGTGGCTGAAATACTGAAGATCATGGCCGCAGAACCTCGCGCTGACTGAGCTATCATGATCATTATTAAAAATCATGCTGAACTGGAAAAAATGCGTGTGGCCGGCCAGATAGCCGGGCGCGTCTGCGCGGCCACCAGTCAACAGATTTTGCCGGGCATTTCGACGGCCGAAATTGATCGCTATGCAGCGGATATGATAGAGCAACTGGGTGCTCAAAGCGCTTTTTTGGGATACCGCGGATATCCCAGTACCGTTTGTGTATCAGTGAATGAAGAAGTGGTCCATGGCCTGCCCGGTGCGCGCCGGATCCAATTGGGGGATATTGTCAGCTTGGACGTAGGCGTTAAGATCGGAGGTTTTGTGGGCGATACGGCCAGCACAGTTATGGTGGGGGTGGTGGATCCCAATATTATCCGTCTCGTGACCACTACCCAAGAGGCCTTAAACGCCGGGATTGAGCAAGCGCGGGCGGGCAACCATTTATCAGATATTTCGGCGGCTATCGAGCGCGTGGCTACGGCAGCCGGCTTTACAGTGGTCCGCGATTTCGTGGGGCATGGCATTGGGCGTGCCATGCATGAGGACCCCCAAATCCCCAATTTTGGGCCGCCCGGCCAGGGGCCGGTGCTGCGCGAGGGCATGACCCTGGCGATTGAGCCGATGCTTAATATGGGCGCTGCGGCTGTGGAGATCAAGGAAGACCAATGGACAGTTATCACGCGTGATCGACAGCCATCGGCCCATTTTGAGCATACGATAGCTGTGGGTCCTCAGCATGCAGAAATACTGACCCGTGCGGATTAAAAAAGAAACGATTAAGCTGGACGCCACCATCATAGATATGGTAAAACCATCCATTTTTGTTGCCCAGCTAGCTAATGGTCATCAAATGCTGGCCATTGCTGGCGACAGCCAGCGGCGGGCTGGACGGCGTGCAAGTTGCTTCCAGACTGGCGCCCGTGTGATGGTGGCAGTTTCGCCAGGCGATCTGGCGACCGGCCGCATCGTCTGATCTGGAGACAAGGAGGCTTGGCCGGATGAAAGTAAGAAGTTCTGTTAAACGGATCTGTGAACAATGTAAGATAGTCCGGCGCAAGGGTGTCGTGTTCGTGATTTGCAAGAATCCACGTCACAAACAGCGCCAAGGATAGGAGCGAGAGCTATGCCTAAAATACTAGGCCTGGATATTCCCGGCAATAAGAAGGTGGCCTATGCGCTGTGTTATATTTATGGCATTGGTCACACGCGCGCTCAAGAGATTGTGCAGCGTGCGCAGCTTGACCCCACAAAGCGAGCCGATGATCTGACGGCCGATGAGTTGTCGCGCATTACAACGGTCCTCCAGGAAGGCTATATTCTGGAAGGTGATTTGCGGCGCGAGGTGGCCCAGAATATTCGCCGCCTGATCAGCATCCAGTCCTATCGTGGTCTGCGTCATCGTAAAAGTTTGCCGGTGCGCGGGCAACGCACGCATACCAACGCTCGTACGCGCAAAGGCGTGCGGCGCACGGTCGGCGTGATTCGCGTTAAGGCGGCGCGGAGTGAATCCCGGCAGGCAGGCCCAAAATAATTCGCCTGTGATATCCATGGAATAGAGGAATAGTTTATGGCTAACGAAAAGAAAGAGGTCCCAGAGTCGGCCGTGCCCCAGCCTAAAGCTGAGGCCGCTAAAACAGCGGCACCCAAAACGGCAGCGCCCACTGCTGCTCCGGCCGCCGCGGCCGGTGCTCCCGAAACGGCCGCCAGCCGTCCGGAGAAAACAGCGCGCCGTAAGGCGGCCCGCAGTGTCTCGGCGGGCATCGCCCATATCAGTGCCACTTTCAATAACACGCAGGTGGCCATTACCGATTTGAAGGGCGCTATGCTGGCTTGGAGCAGCTCGGGGCGCATGGGTTTTAAGGGCACCCGTAAGAGCACGGCCTATGCGGCAACGGTGGTTGCCCAGGATGTGGCGCGCCAGGTCTCGGCGTTTCGCATGCAAGAAATTGAGGTGCGCGTGCAAGGTCCTGGTGCTGGCCGCGAATCGGCCATTCGTGCCATGCAAGCTGCCGGATTAACCGTTACCCTCATTCGAGATGTTACGCCCATTCCGCATAATGGGTGTCGGCCGCGCAAACGGCGGCGGGTTTAATTGGCCGGCCTGAGGGAAGGCGGCGCTGGAGATCACACTGTGCTCAGGCATCAGGATCATCCATGAGGTGGCCAGCAGCTTGCATGATTAGCACTCTCTAAGAAAGGATCAATGGTATGGGAAGATATAGCGGTCCAGTTTGTCGTTTATGTCGCCGGGAAGGCATGAAGCTTTTCCTGAAAGGCGATCGCTGCAGCATGGCCAAATGTCCTATTGATACTGGCCGGCCGGCGCCGGGCATGCATGGCGCGCGCCGATCCAAACCTTCCGATTATGCCCGCCAATTCCGAGAGAAGCAGCGTCTCAAACGGCACTTTGGATTGCAGGATAAACAATTTATGTTGTTTTTTAAGCGCGCCCAGCAGCGGCGGGGCATTACCGGCGATTACCTGCTGCAAATGTTGGAGATGCGCTTGGATAATCTGGTCTATCGCTTGGGATTTGCTTCCTCGCGGCGCGCCGCCCGCCAGCTTGTCTTACATAACCATGTGATGGTCAATGGGCGTAAGGCCAATATTCCCTCGCGGGTGCTTAAGGCTGGCGATTATATCACGGTTAAAGATCATAAAAAAAGTCGCGAACTGGCCCAGCGCTCTTTGGATGCCACCGAAGGTAAAACTTTAGTTCCTTGGTTGGAACTGGATCGTAAAAATTTCCGGGGCGAGATCCTGCATGTGCCCGCCCGCGATGAGATGATGCCTTTGGTTGATGAACAGTTGATCGTGGAGATGTGCTCAAAATAATAACAGCAAATTTGTCGGGGATAGATGTAGCCTTATGGACTCAAGGAGGGTGGCAGGCAGCCTGCGCCGCGCGTCGATATCCTCGGTGAAATCAGGTTGGAGGGAGTGGATCTATGACTGTCAAGATAGCTAGATTTGAAATGCCCAAACGGGTTGACAAGGATGAAGCCACAGCCACCAGCACCTATGCCAAGTTTATAGCCGAACCGTTTGAATCTGGATATGGCCGGACGATCGGCAATGCCTTGCGCCGCGTGTTGTTGTCGTCGTTGGAAGGTGCCGCCATTTCGTCGGTGAAGATCGAAGGCGCCCATCATGAATTCTGTGCCATCCCGGGTGTCACCGAAGATGTCACTGATATCATTCTCAATCTCAAGAAGGTGCTGCTGCGCATTCACGGCCGTGAGCCGCGCACGGTCACCTTGCGCGCCCGCGGCGCGGGCGAAGTGACCGCCGCCAATATCGAGACCAATCAGTTTGTCGAGGTGCTCAATCCGGCGCATTATATTGCCACCCTGGCTGAAGATGGGAAGCTGACCGCGCAGATAGAAGTTATGGTGGGGCGCGGTTTTCAGCCGGCCGATTGGAATGGCAAACGCGAACAAGATATTGGGGCCATTCCCATCGATTGTATTTTTTCACCGGTGCAGCGCGTTAATTTTGCGGTGGAAAATGTGCGCGTGGGCCGGCGCACCGATTATGAAAAATTGATCGTTGAAGTTTGGACCGATGAACGTATTACGCCCGATGATGCCATGATTCGTGCGGCCACCATCCTGCGACATCATTTGGATGTTTTTGTGAATTATGATGAGGATATGCTGGAATTTGAGCAGAGCGAAAAGCAGATTGATCGCGAGCGCGAAGAGTTGCGACAGAAGCTCAATATGAGCGTGAATGAAATTGAGCTCAGCGTGCGCGCCGCCAATTGCTTGAATAATGCCAACATCCTCACGGTGGGCCAATTGGCTCAGAAAACCGAGGCGGAAATGCTTCGCTATCGCAATTTCGGCCGGAAATCCTTACAGGAAATCCAGGAGAAACTCAAGGAACTGGGCCTTTCCATCGGCATGAAAATCGATGCCGATCTTTTAGATGTGCCCTCCACTGACGACGGCGCCTAATAAAAAATGCCTCAGGCTCAGACACGCAAGCATTATGAGGAAGATAAATTATGCGGCATAGAAAGGTATCATCGAAATTTGGAAGATCCGCTGCGCATCGCAAAGCCATGTTGGCCAGCTTGGTCTGCAGTCTGATCTTTGAGAAGCGCATTACTACTACGCTGCCCAAAGCCAAGGCCACGCGTCAACTAGCCGATAAAATGGTTACGCTCGGCAAGCGCGGCACCCTGGCGGCGCGTCGCCAGGCCGTAGCTGTTTTACGACGTAAGGAAATGGTGCGCATGCTCTTTAATGATATCGCTCCGCGCTGTCAGGATCGGGCCGGTGGCTACACACGCCTGATTAAATTGGCGCGTTACCGGAGCGATGGCGCCCCGCTGGCGATGGTCGAATGGGTCAATGTGCAAGCGGTGGATAAAAAGAAAAAACCGGCGCCTGAGGAAGAAAAATCGAAAAAAGCAGCTGCGGCGACAGGCTGATCAAAAGAGGGATCTGGCCAAGACCCCAGCATGCCAGATGAATGAGAGCCGGATCCGGCTGCTCGCGGAGATTGCTTGTGCCATCATTTAAGTACACGGCCTCTGATGCCCAAGGCCAAGAAGTGAGCGGTCAGTTGGAAGCCGTCAACCGCGTGGCCGCTCTGGCCAAACTCAAGGAGATGGGGCTTTTTCCATCCCATCTGGCCGAGGTGACAGCGAAATCCAGCGCCAAACGCATGCCCTCGGCCCGCGCGGCGGGCGCTCCGGCCCAACCTTGGAATATCAACATTCCCTTGCCGCGGTTTTTAATCGGACGGGTCAGCACCAAACAGACCATGGTCTTCACTCGTCAGCTGGCGACCCTGCTGGATGCTGGCATTCCCATCTTACGTGCCTTGCAGATTTTGCAAAAGCAGGAGAAACATATTGGGCTCAAAAATATCATTGGTGATCTGTGCGAGGCCGTGGAAAGCGGCGCCACTTTTGCAGAAGCCTTGGGCCAGCATCCCAAGGCCTTCAATAAACTCTTCGTTAATATGGTTCGCGCTGGGGAAGTGGGTGGCGTGCTGGAAGTCACGCTGAACCGCCTGGCGGAGTTCATCGAAAAAGCCGAAAAAATCAAGACCACCGTGCGCGGGGCCATGGTCTATCCGATCATCGTTCTCATCACGGCCGTAGGCATCATGGCCTTTTTAATGGTCAAAATCATACCCTCCTTTACCGGTATTTTTGATAGCTTGCTGAAAGGTACCGAGCTGCCGGCGCTGACTCAATTCGTAATTAATGTTAGTGATATGTTCATCCACCGGACCCCCGTTGTGGTGATTACCTTGGCGGCCTTGATTGTCAGCATCCACCTGATCGGACGCACCCGCCTGGGACGCCATTATCTGGATTTACTGAAAATGAATATCCCTGTCATCGGAGGCCTCATTTCCAAGGTTGTCATCTCGCGTTTCTCGCGTACCCTGGGCACGCTCCTGACCTCTGGTGTGCAGATTTTACAGGCTCTGACGATTGTCCGAGATGCATCCGGCAACGAAGTCGTGGCCCGGGCGATTCAGTCGGTCCATGATAGTCTCAAGGAAGGGGAGACCTTCGCTTTGCCCTTGGAAAATTCCAGAGTTTTTCCTTCCATGGTGGTTAGTATGGTGGCCGTAGGCGAAGAAACCGGCCGCCTCCCCGAAATGTTGGTGAAAATCGCCGATAATTATGATACCGAGGTCGATGCGGCGGTGGCCGGCTTAACTTCCATCATTGAGCCGGTTCTGATCATCTTTCTGGCTGTAGTGGTAGGCACGATTGTGGTGGCCATGTTCTTGCCCTTGATTACGATTATCTCCAGCATGCAAACCAATTAAAGATGATGGGTTTGTGCCGGCCATAAAAAAGGGGGGCCTGCCCCTCAGCGCCGCCCGCTTTGCCCAAGCGATGAGATCCTTCCCTGGCCATCCATCAAGCAGCCCTGAATACCCAGTGGGGCATGTGGGCTGTAAGCTAAAAGCTGCTTTTTTTCTAAGACCCAATGTCGCCCAAATCAGCCAAGATCTTCTGGGCAAAATGCTCTACACACGTGTGGGGCGCGGCCCGGTCACCGGCGGTCTGATTGTGGAGACCGAGGCTTACGGAGGCATAACCGATCGGGCTTCACACGCTTTTGGCGGCCGGCGCACCAAGCGCACAGCTGTCATGTTTCGCCGGGGCGGCATAGCCTATGTTTATCTCTGCTATGGTCTGCATTATTTATTTAATATTATCACCAATCAAGTTGGTATCCCGGATGCCGTGCTCATTCGGGCGATTCAACCGCTCAGGGGCCTTGATACCATGTTGGCGCGCCGTCGCCAGACGCATTTGAGCAAGAGCTTGGCTGCCGGCCCCGCAAGGCTGGCAGCGGCTCTCGGGCTGCATTTGCAGCATAACGGATGCAGTCTCGGCGGCAGGGAGATCTGGCTGGAGACTGGTATAGCTGTGCGCCCCGCACAAATTGTGGCCGGCCCTCGGATCGGCGTGCATTATGCGGGCGTTGATGCTCAGCGGCCCTGGCGTTTTGGGCTCCGCGATAATTCCTGGATCAGCCGACCATTCCCCTGATGGCGCATTTATGGGCGCCAGGCCCATAGCAGGATGGCCGTGGCCATGGCCGCATTGAGTGATTCAATCCGGTTAACAAGCGGAATGGAGATCAAACGTGCCCGCCGGCGGATTATCTCCGGCAAGCCCAGCCCTTCCATGCCGACCACCAATCCGTAGTGGCGCGGCGGGCGCTTGATCCGCTCCAAGGGCTCGCCGCGGGCATCCAGCGCCAATAAAGGGATGGCTCCGGTGTCCGGCAAAGCTGGCAGGGCCGGGCCGGTTTCGATCCTTATTTTCCAGACTGCGCCGGCTGAAGCGCGGACAGCTTTGGGCAGAAAGGGGCAGGCGGCTTCTTGCAGTAAGACAACTCGGGCGGCGCCCAGGCCGGCCGCCGCTCGAATGACGCTCCCCACATTTTCAGGATCCCCAAAGGGAATGAAGAGCGTGCAGCCCTCAGGCCATGGCGCCTGTGGATCAAATGTCTGCAGGGTCGGTTGGCTTAAAGTGACCAAGGGTCCCGGCAGACCCATTAGATTTAGCCGCTGGAATTGCTGCTGCGCTAAAACTATCCAGCGATAATTTTGCAACTCAGCTGGCGGGGGAGGCATGTCTGCCGTGGAGATCCAATCGAGGATACGCCCTGATTGTTCAGTGCGCAGTTCCCGTAAGATTTTGGGACCGCCCGTCAAGAATTTTGCCTGCAGCCGAATGCCTTTGGCGGTATGTAAGGCCATCAGCTTTTTGAAAGTCGTATTGGCTGCGCTGGTAATGGCGGCCGGGCGCCGCGGGGGTCGTGCCTCAGCCTGCCGTTCATATACCATCAGCAAACCTTCTGCGCCCATGGGTAGTACATAGCTTTTTTGGCGCACCAGCCGGTAGGCGGGTTGATCGCTGAAGACCGCCTGGAGGGCCGGCCGGCTCTGCGGGGCGAGCAAGAATATGGCCTGCCCGCCCGCCGCCAGGCATTCCTTCAGATAGGCTGTCCTGGCGCTGAAGCCCTGGGCTACTGGGCGCGCAAGCACCCCCGTCAGCGCTGGCTGGCGAGCAATATCCGGACTGCCGCTCTGCACCTTAATGCCTTTCAGCTGCAAGCGATCAATGCTTTCCTGCCAAAAAGCCAGGCTATCTTGGCAGGGGTCCGCCAAGATAATGTTTATATCCGGGCGCATGATTTTGAGGGCTAGCCCCAGCATCCCAGTTTCTATTCCTAGAACCATCAAGGAAGCCGGTAGCTGCAGCAGGCGAGGCAAAAGAGCGCCTTCCAGGTAATCTTGGGTCGTGCTGGCTGAGCTGGGCTGGCGCGTTAATTTCAGTTTAGCGTTGGGCCCTTGGAGGAACTGATCAAGGGCCCAGAATAGACGCTGTTGTTCGCTGGAAAGCGCTACCTGTGCCTGGGAGCAAGAATCGGCTAAGAGGGAGCTGCTGGTCGGCGCGGAATGAGGCATCGGCTTCATGTCCGTTTCATAACTTCCTTTTCTGAACGGATAAGTACTTCCAGCATGGCCAAAGCGTCGGTCGCGGCCCGCAGTTGCGCGAGCATGCCAGTCTTCATGCCCATCATGCAGAGGCGTGCTAAAACATGCAGATGGATCCGATCATCCTGGCAGCAAATCAAAAAAAACAGATCGGTAGTGCTGCCATCCGGAGCCCCGAAGGGCAAGGGTTGAATGGTCCGTCCCAAGACAATAAAGGAATCGGCAAACATATAAGGATCTTGATGGCGCGGATGCAGTAAAGCAATGCCTTCTGGCAAAGCTGTGGAACACAAACGCTCGCGATTTTCCAGGCTTTGGAGTAAATCAGTGGCCGAGGAGAGCAAGGCGGTTTGATCAGCCAGTTCTACCATAGCTCGCAAGAGCGATGGCTTGGTACGCGAGGTTAAAGCAGGCCTGATATATTCTTGTTTGATCAGGTCGCAAACAATCACGTCTTCTTGGGACAGATTGCGAGTTTTAGCAGAGCTATTCTTATGATAGGCGGTCAGTTTCTTTTCAGAGGAGCCCAGAATCCTTTGCGAAGCCCAGGCATCGAGATCTTTTTTGCGGAAGCTCAGGCGCGTTCCATGTTTTTCAAAGGGAATTTCCTGCTGGCGTACCAGGAGCTCCACATCCGCTTGGGGCATATTTAGATATTGGCTGGCCTCGTTGAGGTTGAGCGTGCGATAAGACACCTGAGTTCTCCCTTCAGCTGGGCGGCCCGTTTCCCGGGCCGCCTATAATGAAAACAGGTCTCGCCGCGGCTGTCAAGAGCGCGCCAGAATGCGCGGCCTCACGCCCGGCGGCCTTTGGTAGCGCAGGCACGGGTGCTAGTTCCCGCCAGCTTTGCTTCCCTGGCCGGCACAGGGCCAGCCATCCTTTTTATATCCTTAAATTGCCAAACGAGCAGCCATCGCATATAGTATGCCTTGAGCCGGGCATCATGCGGATGCCGCTGGCGATACGGGAGCCAAGCCATGGCGGGGCGGGTAAAAAATATGGGGCAGCGGCTATTGTGGCTACTGCTCTTTTCCTTATTGGGCTGGAATCTGGTGGTGGGCGCTAAAATAGCTGCTCATCCCGATAAGCCGCCGGACTCTTTGGACACGGCCTTTGAGAAAATGCGCCTCTTGACCAATGTTCTTCTGGAAATTCGTAAAAGTTATGTGGACGAAGAGAAAACTGAATATAAGGAGCTGCTCTATGGCGCGCTGCGCGGCATGCTCCAGGCTTTAGACCCGCACAGCCAATTCATGGATCCGGATATGTTTCGCGATATGCGCAACGATACCGCCGGTGAATTTGGCGGGTTGGGCATTGTGATCGGCATTCGAGATAATGTGTTAACAGTCATTGCTCCCATGGAGGATACCCCGGCATTTCGAGCTGGCATTTTGCATGGCGATAAAATAGTGGCCATTGATGGCGAATCAACCGAAAATATGTCGCTGCAGGAGGCGGTCAAGAAAATGCGAGGTGAACCGGGCACCAAGGTTAAGATCAAGATCATCCGCCTGAAACCGCAGGAAATCAAAGAATTGGAGCTGGGCCGCGCTATTATCAAGGTGGAAAGCGTTAAAGGCGCCACTATTTTAGAAGACCAGGTGGGCTATGTGCGTATTACCCAGTTCAATGAGCCAACTGCCGATGCCTTACAGAAGGCCCTGGCCGATCTTTTGAGTCAAGGCATGCAGGCCTTGATTCTGGATCTGCGTAATAATCCCGGTGGCCTCTTGAGTTCAGCCGTCGATACCAGCGAAAAATTCCTGGCCAGTGGCCGCTTGATTGTCTCCACCAAGGGGCGCCATGATCTGGGCGGCCCAGGGCGCTATCTGGCTCGCGGGAAGGTGCATTATCTTGATTTTCCGATGGTTGTTTTGGTCAATGGCGGCAGCGCTAGCGCCGCGGAAATCCTGGCGGGCGCTTTACAGGATAATCAGCGCGCGATTATTTTAGGGGAGAAGACTTTTGGCAAGGGATCTGTCCAAAGTGTTTTGCCGCTGGAAGATGGGTCCGCGATTCGGCTGACCACCGCCAAGTATTACACTCCCAGTGGCCGGACGATTCATGAAAAAGGTGTCGAACCCGATATCACCGTCTACATGCCAGCCGAACAATGGCGCCGCGTGCTCCTGCAACGCTCGCGCGCAGAAATCGGAGATTTCGAACTTACCGAAGAGCCGGCTTTGGAGGCTGAGACGCTGGCAGAGGAAGCGGCCCGTGATCTGCAACTGGAACGCGCTCTGGAGCTTTTGAAGGGGATCCAGCGCTATCAATCGCTGCAAGGAGCCGGTTCCCTCGCGTATAAGAAAAAACCGGCATGAATGTTCTGGGCATCGAAACCTCCTGCGATGAAACAGCGGCGGCAGTGGTTAGCGAAGGCCGCGTCGTCCTCTCGAATATTGTCTTTAGCCAGATTCATCTCCACCGGCCCTATGGAGGGGTGGTGCCAGAGGTCGCATCGCGCAACCATTTAGCATCGCTGGAGGATGTGGTTGCCCGGGCGGTGCGCCAAAGCGGCTTGGGCTGGGCCGGCCTCGAAGCGCTGGCTGTCACCTATGGCCCAGGTCTGGCTAGCTCTTTGCTGGTGGGGCTCAGCCTGGCCCAGGCCTTAGCCCTGCGCTTGTGCATTCCCCTCATCGGGATCAATCATCTAGAAGCCCATATTTATTCCCCGCTCTTGACGACCCTTGAGCCGGCCTGGCCAGATCTGTGCCCCATGATCGCCTTGGTGGCTTCGGGCGGCCATACCAGCCTGATTCACGTGGCCGCTCCCGGAAAATACCGGCCTTTGGGCTGGACCCTAGATGATGCGGCTGGCGAAGCTTTTGATAAAGGCGCTAAATTACTCGGCTTGGATTATCCGGGTGGACCCAGCATTGATCGTCTCAGTCAGGCTGGCGATCCGCAATATATTAGCTTTCCTCGTGGTCGCGTGCGCTCATCAACCGCCTCGGATTTATGTTTCAGTTTCAGTGGCTTAAAAACCGCTTTGTTATATTACTTACGAGCTCAAGCCACCCCGCCCACAGCTGATGCCTTAGCGCATATTGCCGCCAGTTATCAGGAAGCCATAGTGGATGCCTTGCTGGATCGTTTGCAGCTGGCGGTGACCAGAGAACGTGTGGCGCATGTGGCCGTGGTCGGTGGTGTGGCCTTGAATAGTCGCCTGCGCCAGAAACTGGAATGCTTGGCGCGCGCTGAGGGATTGAAACTGCTACTGCCCCGGCCGGAATATTGCTCGGATAATGCCGCCATGATTGCCGGCCTGGCCGGCAGTGGCCAGGGCATTACTGGTCCGCGCGCCTGGACGCTGGATGTGCAACCTAATCTTGAAATCGGTGAGACCCAGCTCTGCTCATGAGCGGGGCATCGCGTCGGTGAGGTTCAATAGTTGCGCGGCGTTATCCCAAAGAATGCGTTGCTCTTCGGCCGGCCTTAGCTCTAGGTTCCGCAAGGCCGCCAGAGCTTGAGCCTGATCCATCCAAGGCGAGTCGCTACCGAATAAAATCCGCTGGCTACCGTGGCGCCGGATGATGCGCCGGATTTGGCGTGGCGCACAATACCCCCATATAAAGGAGGTATCCATCCAGAAAGGTAAACCCACTAAGTATCGCTCGACTTCATCCCAATGTTGCCATCCGCCCAGATGGGCGGCCACGATCTTAAGCTCACCGAATTTTTTGATTACGCGCGCCAAGCGTAGGGGGGTGCAGCGCGCTGGCGCCGTCAGGTTTATATTCCGGCCAGCATGCACCACCAGCATTACTCCGGCGGCGGCCAAGGCTGTATAAAGTGGCTCCAAGGCTTCAGCATCAATATCAAAAGACTGATGATCGGGATGCATTTTCACGCCACGAATGCCACCCGCTTTCAGGCGTTGGATTTCTTGGATGTAATTGTTTGAGCTCGGATGAAGACTGCCAAAAGGAATGATGCCCGCTTGGCGCATGTTCAAGGCCAAGCTGTTGATGCTGGCCACTTGATGGGGAGCGGTGCTGACGGGTAGGGCCATGGCATGCGTGATGCCCGCTTGGCGCATGGAGCCTTGCAAGCTGGCCGTTGTGCCGTTGCTGGCTAGTTTGAGGCCTGCCGTTCGCTCCATGTTAGCAATGGCCCTGGGCGCTAAAGCGTCAGGGAAAACATGCACATGGGCGTCGATGATGGGCCGGTGCTTCATGCGGATAGTGTGCCGTAATTGCGCAGTCGGGCGCGGCCGGGCTATTTCAAGGGTAATCCGCTTCCGCGGGCTGCTCAATTTTAGTCAGCAGTTTTTTCACTATATCCATGGCCGTCAAGCCTTCGGAACTGGCCGCAAAGTTGGTATATATTCGATGGCGCAGCACCGGAATAGCGGCCTGCTTGATGTCCTGACAGCTGAGATGGAGGCGTCCCTCTAAAAGGGCGCGGGCCTTAGCGGCCAGGATTAAATATTGCCCCGCGCGCGGGCCTGCTCCGATGGAGACAAACTCCTTGATGAAATCCGGCGCGCTCTCATCTTTGGGTCGCGTAGCCCGCACCAATCGAATGGCATATTTGATGACATGCTCCGAGACGGGAATCTTACGCACCACTCGCTGCAGCTGGATCACTTGCGCGCGGGTTAAGACTTTTTCAGGCTGCAATTGTTGATTAGCGGTGGTGGCTGCGATGATTTTTTCTTCCTCGTGTTCTTGGGGATAGTCTACCCAGATATTGAACATGAAACGGTCCACTTGTGCTTCCGGCAGGGGATAGGTGCCTTCCTGCTCAATCGGATTCTGGGTGGCCAGCACGCAGAAGGGTTCATCCAGCGGATAGGTTGCATTGCCGACGGTCACCCGTTTTTCCTGCATGGCCTCTAAGAGGGCGGCCTGCGTTTTGGGCGGGGTGCGATTGATCTCATCGGCTAAGAGCAGATGGCAGAAAATGGGTCCGCGTATGAAACGGAAATCCTTTTCTTGGGTGGCCTGGTTGGTTTCCAAAATATCCGTACCGGTTATATCCGCTGGCATGAGATCGGGCGTGAATTGAATGCGCTTAAAATCCATATCGAGCACCTTGGCCAGCGTGCTCACCATGGTGGTTTTGGCCATGCCAGGTAAGCCGATCAGCAGGGCGTGTCCGCCGGCGACCATGCACATCAGCACTTCATTCAAGACATTTTGCTGGCCAATGATCACCTTGGAAACTTCCTCTCGAATGGCCTGCGTATGGGCGCTCATTTGTTTGATGAGCGCTAAATCTTCCTCGCTGGCGAAGCGGTCTTCAGCCGGGGACGGCGCGGCGGCCGCCGGGCGGGAGTCCTTGAATTGTAGCTGGAGCTCTCCGATTTGAATGTTGTCTCCATCATGCAGGGCCATAGTTTGAATGGGCTTAGCGTTGAGCAAGGTGCCATTGGTGCTATTCAAATCCTCGATCATCCATTGACCAGCCGCGCGATAAAGACGGGTATGCTGGCTTGATGCTAATCCATCATCGAGCACCAGGTCGCAGTCGGGATTGCGTCCGATGATGAAATTATCGGCTAGGATTTCTACTTGCGTGCCGGCTTGAGGTCCATTGGTGAAGATGATTTTTGTCATCAGAAGTTATGCTCCTTAGTTTGCTGCATGATCATTCGAAATGGTTATTACGAGGCGGTGTTTTATCCAAAAGGGCGGCCACTTTGCTCTGAGGGGTTGTCTGCCGCTCTGGCGGCGTGGAGCTGAGCAGATGGATTGTGCCCAGATCCTTGATGGCATCGGTCACTCGAATGCCCCTGAGTTGAGGGTCAAAAATATGTGTCAAGAGGCCTTTAACATCTTGGGGGGCGACTTCGCTACGGAGGATTTCCCTGGTTCGCACCAGTTGCCAACCCACGGGGCCCACATCTTCCAGGAAAGCCAATTTGAGGCTGCGTATCTGGATATCAGTGCGCCCCGGAGCACCCGGCAGAGTATCATGCAGGAAAACCGGTTTGGTGCGCACTTCCTGTAAGACGCAACGCGCCCGGCCTTCCCGGCCGGTACTGCCGGCACAACGATGAATATGCTTGAGATCGAAGAAAGGTACAGATTTCATGATGGCAGCTTCGATGAACTCAAGGTCTCGGGACGTTAAAGAGTCGGCTTCCAAGGTCAATAACAGGCCTTCGATAAAGCGATCGGCACAGACAATGACCAGATCATATTTGGCCACTGGCAATCCCTGAAAGCTGAATTGCAGCCCATTCTCGCTAACGGCACCTGCGTATACCCGCAAGGGATTATCCTCAGGCAGGGCCAAGACATGCAAGATGGGAGAGGCTGCATCCGGCAGGCGCGCTTGAATGCCCCCTTGAGCCTCAGGATCGGGCGCTGTGTAGAGCCGCGTAGATTGCTTGCTGAGCGTGAGTGGGCCGGCGAGCAGTCCGGGGATGGCCAACCAGAGGGCCATCATCCATACCCAGCCAAGCTTGAGCTTTACTTGCATCACCACCTCATAGCCCGCAATTAACTATCGGCAACCCTATAGCCTGCCAGCTGTTGATTCAATCTTTATTATCGCCCACTGGCCTTTAGCGACGGCCTCTCTTCGGATTTTAGCTAAGCCATGCCTTGCTCAAGGATAGTCTGCTTCCCACATTTCATCGTCGAGCGTATCCTCTTCTTCCTGAGTGAAGTCTATGTACCTGAGTTTGGTCTTAAATAAATCAGCTAAGCGCTCGGAATTGATGTGGGTTTCAGCTGTCCAATCGGTCACTTCCGCTTCCTCCTCTCCACCCAAAGTCAGATGCTGCCGGTTTTCTGGTAGCAGCTGAATTTTAGCTTTTTCTGCTAGCGGATGATAGGGCAGCCGCTCAATGATTAACTGGGCTAGCTCTAAGGCCTCCGCATTATGTCCCAGCAGGGCCAGACATTTAAACTCCAGCTGCATGGCTTCGGGCAGATAATTGGTTAAATGCACTCTTTCACGATAGTTACGCAGAATTTTCTCAGCACGCCTATAGGCCTGCTGAGCCATATAATAACGCGCTTGGGCTAGCGGGAAATCGCCGGCCAGCTTGGTGAGAGGATGTTCCCTTTCCCAGCGCTGTAAGGTTTCTTGGGCTTCCGTCAACGCCTTTTGATGCAGCAGGCTCTGAACTGTAGCATAAAATGCGGCTTCCTGCACAGCCGCAATTTTCCAGACATTGCTGGCGGCGGCTGGTGGCTGGCGCAAAGAGGAAGCGGGCGTTCTGCCAGAGCTGCTTGGAGCTGGCCTGGCGGAAGCTATGTTAGGGAGCGCTGGGGCGGGATCGTCTTTGCTTTCCTGGGCCAGAGCATAGAGGCGCCGCGCCTCTTCCAGGTTACCACTAAAATATTCGACATCGCCCATACGGATCAGAGCTAAAATCGATGCGCCACCGGATGCACCGGCGGTCATGAATTGCTGGGCCGCCTTACGGGCTTGCTCTAAATCATCCAGTTCATAGAGCCATAATTCTATGCGGGCTGCTTGCCAAGCTTCGCTGCGCTTTGGGTCGCGTTCTTCTTTTATAAAACGCTCTAGCCATTGCAGTGCTGCGGGCGGATCGGCCTGGCACAAGGCATCGTAGAAGAGCTGCTCCAGGGGCCAGCGCAAGGAGTTGGGCTGCTTCAAAATATCCGGCCGCGAACGCTCGAAGATGTCGGTTAATAGGGGCAGCTTCAGGGGCGAGTCCGCTACCGCCAGCAAGCCCTGCCAAAGAGCTGTGCTCCAATCAGCGCAGGGGCTATGCTCTTGATTGGTGACTGCTTGGCACATACTCAAGAATACCTGGCTATAGGCCAGGCGCGTGGCCCCGCGTTCCACTGTCAGCCAGGATATCTCTTGGGGTGGATCCTGGTTCTTAGGAAAAATAACCCGTGCACACTGCGAAGTGCTTTGTCCGCTGGAGACTATCAAGGCTACTTTTTGATCGCCCTGGCCGGCAAATAACCAGGCTGGCGCGGGGGTGGTCAGGGCCTGCTGAGCATTGAATATCCAGCGATAGGTTGTCGCGGCCGGGTGTGTCTCCTGACCAACCGGATGGAAGCGACACAGATAAATGGGATCTTTGTCGGGGCTGATATAAGATTCCCAGTCGGCCTGAAAAATGGCCAAGGGCCCCCGGGTGGATTGAGCCTTGATCAAAGTCGTCGCTCCCGAGTGCTCAAAATCTTCCGGCTCCAGCGGTCTAGCGTTTAGCTTGTGTTGGACTGGACCTGCGGGCAGCTCTCGGGGCCCTTCTCCGGGCAGTTGCCAGCCCAGTTGCGATTCGCGCCAGGTGCCGGTCATGAAGAAATGAAAATATTCCACTTTATGCGAGCCGGCGCTCAAGTTGACCCAATTGCCGCGTTCACCATATTGTCCCGCGTGGCGCTCATGGCGGCCGGGCCAACTATGAATCATCTGGCCATCAATCGCAAACTCGGAGCCATCTTGTGAAATCGTGTAGAAATATGTTTGACCTGGTCTGGGCGCCTTAAACCAACCCATATAATAGGCGGAGGAATATTCGTCGCGACCGACCGGTAAAGCTGAGTGAAATAAATATCATTGCCGGCCGGTGGTTTTTTGGCTAAGGCGCGAGCCTGTGCCAAGCTGGGATTGCCATTGCGGACATAGAGCAATAAACTGGGACGAAAGGTCTGGCCGATTTTATCTGGACCCAATTTTAGATCTTCGATGGCCCGCGATATATAAATAAAAACTGTTGGGGCGGTTGAGGGTTCAAAGACCAGCGCCAAGCCCTCATGGGGGTTATGCCAGAGCGCCTGAGATTGCAAGGGATTACCGAAGGCATCGATGACCTGGATTTTAAACTTGGAGCCAGGCAGCAGGCCGCCATCTGGCAGGATGGCGATAATGCCGGCTTCGGCTATGCTGGGCTGGCTGGCAATGCTCATCTCAAAGCGTATATCAGCAGTGCTCACATGCCAGGCCGTATCTTGAGCCCAAGTGACCGTACTGGCCACCAGCAGCAGGCCGTATCCTGCCTGGAGCATAAGCTTCCCCAAGGTTGATTGTGTCTTCATCTTTGCTCTGCCTGCTAGCGGCTGTCTCCCATCAAGCAGGATGATCCTCGCCAATAATTAATAAAAGAATAATGCCGAGTTCTACATTAGGGAGTGGCGCTTAGCTGCTTGAAATATTCCGATACCAGCTGGCGATAGTTGACCGGCGCTTCATCCCGCGTGCCAGCCAGCTGATCTTCGGCCACCACCGGGGGCAGGAGCCCGCTTTCCATAACGATCATGGTCTCGGTGCCCAGTTCGGTTTGGGTTTTTTTAAGAGCCAGGATGGCCAGGCGTTGAAATTCGCGCACTTGTTGAATGGACGTCCCCTGCTGGATAGCATTTTCTGCCTGTTGCATGTGACGAATGGCTTCATCCAAGGATCCCGTGCGAATATGAGCCAGCTGCGCCTGGGCATAAATGGCCTGGGCCTGCTGGCGTAACATGGCCTGTAATCCCAGCTCAGAACCTTCTTTGATTTGGGAATCGCGCCGCGGGCCCAGCGTGCTCTGGCTGAAGTCATCGCTATAGCCGGAGAGTTTGCCGCCGCCAGTGGCCTTAGCCTGGCTATGCTCCTCTTCCTGAATATGACCCGATTGTGAGGGATCTTGAGTGGCTCGCTCCGCAATGTCTTCATCGCCGGCATTGATTTTTCCTGAACCAGCTGTGGTCTCGCCCGCGGACATGCCTTGCCGTCCGACGATCGAGCGCCCATCCTGCTCGCGGTGTTGGGGGGTTAGGTTGGCGGATTTGCCCTTGGCGGAATAGTCGCCCATTTCACCATCGAAAGTATCCCAGCCGGTGCCCAGATCGGTCACGCTCTGGTTGGAAGCAGAGTCGGCTTGTGCTTTTTCCAAATCTTCTTGTTGTTGAAGCAGATCACCGATGACATCCTCGATTTCGGCCGGCATGGGAATCACCGCTTGTTTGGGCATTTCCTGAAGATCAAAGCTTTCCGTGGTGCGTTTGATGTTATCCGGCTTGGCGAAGAGCCAGCCTTCTAATTCTTCCATACGCTTTTTAGTGTCTTGTAACTTGGCATTGAATTCCAGAATCCAATCATCTTTCTGGAGGCCTTCCTCATGCACCGGGGTTGTGTCGGATCCGCCGACCTGTTGGCATTCTTCAAACACCTGATAGACATCTTCCACCAGATCGTTGCCGACCGGTAACTCCGGAAAAATATGTAGATCCGTTGCTATTTGCAGCAAAACATCCCGGGTATTTTCATCTATGGCTTTGAGTTCCTCATCCAGTTCTTCAGCAATAGTCTCAGTTTTTTTGTGATCTTGATCTGCTTGCCATTTAGCGGCTCGGATGGCCTCCAGGGCTTGAGCGTTGATCGCAGCGAGTTTATCTATTTTTTGAGTGGCGGCCTGGAGGGTGGCCTGAAAAGCAGCCGTGTTTTCGGCGGCGTCACCCACACGCCAGGCATGCATTAGTTTATGTAGTTCGCGGAGTGCCTCCAGGGCCTCCTCTTGCCAGGGTAGCGCCTTGCGGGGTGCTTGGGCTTGGAGCTGTTCGGCAGCTCGTAGCATGTTGGCCATCACTTTTTTGTTGTCGGCGATGGCGGCCACTTGCATTAAGAGTTGACTGAATTCCTTATCGGTGGCCGATTGTTTTTGGGCTTCCGTGCGGCAAGTTTGGGTGAAGAGACTCATATCACTGGCCAGCCGATCCTGCTTTTGAACCAAGGCTTCCGAGGAGGATCCCACGGCGGCCGTCAGCATGGCTTTGGTGCTCTCCAGGGTGGCGGTTTGATCTTTGAAGATGGCATCCAGCAGGGCCAGCAGTCCGCTCGTAGCGCGGTGCAGCTCAATTTTGGCATAGCCCTCATCGGTGCGCATCAGAATGCGCAGGATACGTTGCTCTAAAAGCACTGCGCGCTGAGCCAGGCTGAGCTGGTAAGCGGGTTCGCTCAGAGGGATGCGTTCCAGTGTCTCAATAGCCTCGCGCATAGCGCCGCTATATAGCGTTCGGACGGCCTCGCTGAGAGCGCCCAGAGGTTTTTGGGGATTGGAGATTAATTGCCCGGCCAGTTGCATGATGGTTGCTTGAACGGTAGCGGCTGCTTGCCATTGGGCGGGTTGGGCCGCGGCCAGATCTCGGGCCAGGAGGGTGGTGGTTTCCAGATTGGCGCGCTGCAGTTCCACCAGATGACTCAAGCTCTGGGCGGCCTGCTGGACGTTTTGCTGAAGCTGGGATTGAATTTCCTGTGCGCTGGTCCAATGGAAGATGATCGGGTCGGACTGCACGCGATTAGGCTGGCCCACATTGCAATTATCGATGGCGATGAGTTGCAATACGAGCGGTTCTTGCATATTGAACTGTGCGCCCGCCGCCGTCCAATTAGTGGCCACCTGCCGCGCATTATCGGGTTGCCAGGCCTGTCTGAGAATATTGGTTTGCGTGCCTGAGCCGATTTGTTCAAGGCGCAGTTCAGCAATTCCAAAATCATCGCTGACTTCAAAAAGAATCTGCGGGGCGGCACCCGCCGCCAGACGCAGGGGCGCTTGCGGGGCCAAGATGCGGACGCGCGGCGGTTGATCCGGCTCTAATCTATATTTAATGGCCAGCTGCGCTTGCAGCGCATGCTGATCCTTGGCCTGAACCATAATGGGCTGCTCGGTAAGCATCATCAATTGGCCCCGCCAAGCGGAGCCCTTATCCTGGGCCAGCATCGGGAAGGGCGCGGTGTTGGCCATCTGCAGTTCGGCGCTCTGGAGCTCACGATTACAGCGCAGGGTCACCATCATCAAGGAGCCTGGGAGCAGCGCTACACTATCCAACAAACCATTGAAAGAGCGCGCCGCCAAACGCGTATATGCCGGCGGGGTGATGGTGAGCATGAGTTCATCGATGGCCAGGGGTGCAAGCACATTGATCTGATGGCGGGCTGATAAGGCATCGCCGGCGCGGAACCGGTATTGCAGAGCGGTCGTGACCTTGGTCAGCTGAAAGGAGAATTGATCTCCGGGGCCACCGCTTAGCTCTCCGATGCGTTGGAGGCTTTTTTTGTCATCCGCGGGCCATAGTTCCAGAAACACCTCCTGGCCTTTCTGACCGGAAGCTTGGCAAGTGAGCAAGAGCGGCTCGCCGAGCCGGATGGTGCTATCGCCAGGATGCACGCTTTCCAAAATGGCCAGCGTGCTGTGCGCCCGCATGGAAAATGGGTTCAGGATACGGAAGAGAGCCTGGGACCACTGGGCTTTGAGCCAAATACCCGGCATGGTAAGCAGCAAGCCGGCTAGGCATAGCATCAGGAAATTGCGTTGGATTGTGCGCCGATCACGCAGCTGCCGGAGCTCGACGCTCGGCCAGGCCGGTACGCCTTGTTGCACATAAGCGGCCTTTAAGGGATTATCGGCTGCCTGGGCCGCGAATTGCACCACATTGATTAAATGATTATCCAGGCTAGGGAAAACCTGCTCCAAATGAGCAGCAATCGCCGGCAGCGATCTTTTTTTCCTGAGGGCCGTGCTGGTTTTCCAGAGGCCTATGCCCAGCAGGGTAGCGCATACAACGAAGGCGAGCAGACGCCCCCCACGCTCATAGCGCAACCAGAAATCAGATAGCGCGCACAACCAGAGCCCGGCCAGGGCCAGGGCCGCCCAGAATAAAAATTGCCCCTGGGCCTGCCAGCGGTTCAAGGCGGCATTGATCTGTTTTAATTCGAGCGCTAATTTCTCGGGTAGCATGCCTCACTACCTTCATCTTGCTAGGGCTTGCTTTGCAGCTTATTTCAGGAGTTCCAGTTTGATGTTATCAATATAAAGATAAAATTCATCCCAATACATAACATCCCAACAGGATAAAACATGCACCACCAGAAATTGAATTTTATCAAAAGATTTCTGGGCCAGAGGCGACAGTTCCTTTTCCGGGAATATCTGAGAGGCTTCACTCCAGGATGTGCCGATATTGCTGCTGGGTCCTGAGTGCGCGTTTCCGAAATAGAGCGGACGGAAGCGATAACACTTGCGCAGCTCCGTCAGCTGGGGGTGAGGATGCGGTTTGATGCCTGGGCGCCAGTGATAACCTTCCACCAGAATCCGCGAAAAATTCGGACCCGTCGCGCGGGCGGTAGCCGTCAGTTGGTATTTGGCGCCGGCCGGCATGGGAATCGGATGGCTATCTATCCTGGTTTCCGGGCCGCCTGTTAAGGCCAGCTTGCCGCCCAGCCTGAGCACGTTAGCGTGCGGGCCATCGTTGGTGATCGCAACACGCTGCTGGTTGCCCGAATCGCTGCCATCACTATCAGTATAGCTATAGGTCCAGCCGTGCAGGGCGCCTTGCGGGTGATCGAAATTGCCGTTGACCAGCAGGTTGGGCTTGGCTGATGACCAGGCTGGGCCGAGTAAGCAGCCTCCCACAAGGACCAGGAGATAGAGCCGTTGGGCGATGAACATGGGGTTCCTTATATCAGGCCATATTTTTGCGTTTTCTGACAATCCATTCTAAGGCTAATAAGACCATCAGACAAGCGAGAATCGGCAGGCGGTTCCAGAGGGAAATAAAATCTAAGCGTTCCTCAGCGCTGCTCTGCAGCTTGAGCGTCGCCAGCGCATCACAGAGTTGATCAGGCTCGCAGAATTGTCCTTGGCTGGCCCAAGCCAGTTCCTGGAGGATTTCAACATTGGCTGGTCGCGGATTGAGCTCGGGCGCGAAAGGCTTGATGAAAAAAGAATAAGGAGCCGAGTTGATCTTGTGACCATTGAATTGTGCCTGGGCAACGGCCTCATAAAATCCTGGTACGGGTGGCATGAAGCGTAAGGCGAAGCCCTTGAATTTCATGCCCGTCGTCGTGGTCAGCTCGTGTTGCGTCATGGGGAAGGGTAAGCGCCGGTCATCCGGGCCTTTGATCTCGCAAGTGACCGAGGCCTTAGTGGCTATATTTTCGAGCCCCGTCAGTTGGGCTCGCAATTCGAGCTCGTCACCCAGAAAAAGCTGCTCGAATTCCGCGGAGAGTTCCAGTTGATGTTCCTCTATTTCTCCGGCACTGGGCGATAACCAGAACAAGAACTGATTCCAGAATTGCTGATAAGGTTCCTCGCGGCCGGGATTCAATTGCCAGCGCCATAGCGAGTCGGTCAATATCGCCGCCACCTTACCTTGCCCGTAATGCTGGGCGATAAGCAGCGGATCACCCTCCGGATCGCTGGCGATAAGCTTGATGGCTCCTGGTGCCAGCTCAGCTCCTCGAAAGAGGGATAAAACCGGTGGGATCTGGATCCAGGGGGTCTGTTGGTCGCTGGCTAGGAAGGCCGGGTGCGTGCGCCCTTCGCTGGTCAAGGACAGATTGAAGTTGCCCTCCCGTAAAGTCAAGCCTGCCGCCTGCCTGATAGGCAGTATGAGACGGAGCGGAGAGGCTGTAAAACCCTCTTTGCTCCAGGCTCGATTGCCACCCAGCAGCACCAGGCTGCCCCCGGCTTCCACGAATTTAAGCAGTGCTTGTGCGCGAGTGGCTCCCAGTTCCTCGGCGTTTAAGTCGCCCAGAATAACGATCTTGAAATGAGCCAGGATCTCGGCGCTGATATCTGCTGGCGCGGTGCTCTGGGTGCCATAGGTTAGGAAACGCCCTTCCGGTCCGCGCATCAAACAAACCGGGGTAATCTCTGGGGTTTGCTGCAAGGCGCGCACTAAAAATTTGGATTCATAGCGCGGCGTGCCTTCGAGATAGAGCAGGCGGTTTTTGGTGTCCGTCACTTGGATGCTTACCGTGAAGCTATTATCATTGGTGCGTGTCTCATTAGGCAGCGGAGGAATGAAGACTGTATAAGCGAAATTGCCGATATCCGGATGCTGGAGACGAAAAGCCACGCTGCGCGTGCCGCCATCTTCAGCGAGATCGAGGGGTAGTTCCTGCAGCAGGCGTTCGTTGCTATAGAGCTGCACTCCGATAGCTTGACCACCGGTGCCCTGACCCGAAACCATGACCTTCAGCTCTGAATCCCAGCCCTTGACCACTCGCCGCGGTGTTTCCACCCCCTCCACGCGCACATCCGTTTCCTTATGCCAAATGCCCGGGGTTTCCGGGCGCACGGTATATATCGGAAAAGGCCAAGGCGCGGAGGCCCAGTCATCACTGGCTTCGCGTGTATCCAGTCCATCGCTCAATAGCAAGAGCCCGCATATATTTTGCCCTCGATGACGCTCGCTGAGTTTCTGCAGGCTATTGCGCAAGCTGGTGCTCGAACCGTT
This sequence comes from uncultured Verrucomicrobiota bacterium, assembly GCA_964475165.1. Classification (GTDB taxonomy): domain Bacteria; phylum Verrucomicrobiota; class Kiritimatiellia; order JAAZAB01; family JAAZAB01; genus CAYUHK01. Next base: position 123,241 of record CAYYVN010000004.1, read on the forward strand.
GGGGGTGAGGGCTTGATACTCGCCTAAAGAGGCATGTGTGCTGAGATCTTCAGCAAAGGTGTAGCAAGTCATCAGCGCTTGCGTTCCCAGGGCCTGCAAGCATGCTTGGCGTAAAACAGATTGAGCCTGCACCCAGCGATTGGTCTGTTCCGGCGTTGGCGCCAGGCTCATGCTGGCGGAAGTGTCCAGGGCGATCAGGAAACGTGGCGGGAAAGTTTCCAGGCGCGTCCGTTTCCATACCGGCATCAGCAGGCACCAACCTAAAAGCATCATAAAGAGCAGACGCAACCCGATCAATAGGAGCGTACTGAGCTTACGGGGCAGGTAGCGTTGGGCCGTGAAAACAAGCAGGGTCACGCTGAGGATGCCCAATAGGATGAAGAGCGCTCCGGAGCTGGTATGTTCAAAAATCAATTGCCCCTTCATGAGCTGAGCGTTCCTTTCACGCGCCCCGAATCTTCCACCTGCAGCATCCGGGAAAGAGAGCTGCCTTGGCGACTGGCATAATTAGCCAAGATCACTTCCAACATACCCAAGATAAAGGCCAGCCATAAAAACTGTTCGCCCAGCGGGCGCCCCACACGATGCTCCTTGATCAGCTGTAATAAATCATCCTTGCTTTCAGCTAGCTTAACTTGCTTGCTGTTCAAGAGAGCCGGTATTTCTCGAGGATTAAGGCGCGCCAGATCCGATTCCATCCGCGGCACATTGACGGCCATAAAAGGTTCATCCTTGTGGCCGGGTCTTTGCAGATAATATATGCCCGGCTGATTGATGGCCTCGGCGCTCATCATAGTTTGCGATCCGGATTTGATGGTATGCCGGACGATCTTTTCTCCGGCCGGCCCGCGCAGCTCGGCCTGGGCCGGCCAAGTTTGCTGGATCGCATCCAAGCGCACATCCCGGCCGGTCCATATAAAACTTTGTTCCTGTTGGACCTGAGCTCCGTGGAGCACGATCTGATGTATCAACGGTAGAAAGAAGGGCGAGAGTGGAAAGCTGCTCCAGCGCCGGTCAGCCGAAACCGCAAAGCAAAAGACGCGGCCGCGGCCAAATGTGCGCCGTAAAAGAAAGGGATGATCCTCGTCGGCGACGATGACGATTTCGGATTGCGCCGCCAACGGCTGCCAAAGGAGTTCACGCTTGATGCTGAAATTAGGCACGGTCCCCGGCGGCAGTTTTAAGCCTGTAAAGAGAGGGTCGCCAGGTTTGAGCAGCCGTAATGTGCGTTTTTGCCCAGAGGGCAGATCCGCGATGGACTGGGGCCGGGCCGGTAAACAGGTCCAGTTTTCATAGTCCACCGGCTGACCGCGATCTCCCGGAAAAAGAACCAGCAGCCCGCCCGCGTGCACATATTGCTCCAAGGCCAAAAGTGCCGGCCCAGAGATGGGCACAGCGTTGCAGAGTATGACGCAAGCTGCATCCGTCAGCGTTTGAGCGTCGTTCAAAGCTGCCATCTCCACGCGCCTGGCCGCCAGTGCCGCCGATTGAGCGCCCGCTGGCGCCCCTGGCCCAGACCAGGGATTGAGGGCGTGCATCAGAAAAAAAAGATCATCCTCGGATCCCAGACAAAGCACGGGCAACTGCTGATGAGAGCGCAGCAGGAAATAAAAAGCATTATCCAGCGCCAGGCCATCAGGCGGGGTTTCAATCCGCGCCGGATACACGCCGGCGGGCAGGGGAGGCAGGTTAAAGATCAGCTCGGCACCGCTATCTTGTTCGATGGTCAAGGCGCGGCGTTCCAGCTCCTCTTCACCCAGAATTAAGGTTGCGGTGATGTTTTGTGCCGGACCGCTATGCATTAGCTGCACCTTCAGTTTGGCGGCACTTTCGGCTATGACCAGGTCCGGTTGAGTTGCCACCATCAGAGGGGCGGAGTTTTCTGGCGCGCTCACACCCAGACTAGTTACAAAAAACATGATCTGAGGGGCGTGGTTCCAGAGGTTGGTTGACCTTGTCGCCGTCGGGGCCGGCTCTGCTCCTCTAAGGGGCGCGGCGGCGGAGGGATTATGGGATGCAGATGCCGGCGGTGCTTGTTTTCCCAGGTCCTGCCAGGGCAACCGCTGGCCATCGCTGATGATGTGGATTTCTTGCTCGCGCATTGGTGATTCACGCAGGGCATGACTGGCCGCCTGCAGGGCGGGGCCCAGGCGCGAGCTTGTGTTTTTTACCTCTTGGGCCTTGACCAAGGCCATGGCGGCGGCCAGGTCCGTGCTGGGCTGTTCGATAAGTGCCGTGACATCATCATCAGCCAGAAAAATGCTCACGCGATCACCCGCTTGCAAGCCTTCGAGGATGGCCAGGATGGTTTCTTTGGAGCTGGCCCATATGTTTTTATTGCCGGAAGTGTAAGCCATGCTATAGGAGGCATCCCAGACTATGGCCACATCCCGCTGGCTGCCGCCCAGCAATTGACTGAAAGAACTGATTCTGAGCACGGGCATGGCGAAGCCCAAAGCGAGGCCCAGGAGCATTAAGGTGCGCAGCAGCCAGAGCAAGAAATTTTCCAGACGAATGCGATTGGCTGAGCGTTTATGGGCCAATTGCAGGAAGCGGATGGAGCTGAAAGGGATGGTGATGATGCGCCGTTTTTGCATCAAGTGCAACATCAAGGGAATCAAGGCGGCACTGGCAGCCCATAGATATATAGGGTTGATGAAAGACCACATGCCTTACTCCCCAAACTTATTTAGCCAAACGCCGGCGTTCTTCCAGATAGGCGCGGAGGAAACGGTCCATCGTCTGCCCGGTATTAACCAAGCGATAATCAATTTTCATTTCAGCGCATGGTTTCCGATATTGTTCGAGAAACTCCGCAAATACCCGGCGATATTCTGAGGCCAAGCTCCGCGGGTCGGCACTGATCCGCGCGCCCGTTTCCAGGTCAAGGAATTCCGCATTTTTCTCAAAGGGAAAATCGATCTCCGCCGGATCTAAAGTGTGAAAAATAATCACATCGTGATGTTGCTGGCGGAAATGGGCTAAGGCGCGCACGATCTCAGCTGGTTCATCCAATAGATCGGAAAACAACACGATCAGGCCGCGGCGCTGGATCGCCTCGGCTATCTGATGGAGCGTGCGTGCCGTGCGCGTGGTGGAGGAGGGCCCCTGACGCAACATGGTACTAGCCAGATTATTGAGGTGCAGGATCGAATTGAGCGGCTCGATCTGGGCCTGAATGGTATCGGCATAGAGGAATAAGCCCACGGCGTCGCGTGCTTTGGCTACCACATAGCCGACGGCCGCTGCCAGGCGGCAAGCATAATGATATTTGGTTTCCGGGCCGCTGGTATAGGCCATGGAAGCGCTGCGATCCAGCACCAGATAAACGCGCAAGTTGGTTTCATCTTCATAGCGGCGAATATAGTAGCGTTCGGTGCGCCCGAGCACTTTCCAGTCGAGATGCTTGAGATCATCACCGCTCACATAGGCGCGATGTTCAGCAAATTCTGCGCTGGAGCCGCGCGCCGGGCTGCGATGACGACCGGCCAGGCTGCCTTCCACCACATAGCGGGATTGAAGGCTGTATTGCCCCAGGCTATGTAGTTCTGCTGGTGTTAATAGTTTGTTGAGCCCTGTGGACATAGACCCTCTTCTCATCCTGGCTCAGCCGCGCTGCGCTCCAGAGTGCTTGGACAGCATTTTTTGGCAGCCATCATGAGCAGCTTTATCGGCGCCGATTTTTTCAGGTTCAGGCGGCGCCATTTAAGCATCAGGTTACGGTTTCGGTGCGACCAGCCAATGATCTCCATCCGTTAAGATAACCAGTTTCAAACCGGAATAAGCGAAGCTTAAATGATCATAAGCCGCGCCCTCGGAAAGCCAGATGGGAGTCGGGTTGGCGCTAGTGATGAATTGCACCGGCGCAGAGCTCTGGTCTGCGGCCGCCACCGGTTTGAGGGTGATCCGGGCGCCATAGGGGCGTGCCAGCGCCTCAGCTAAGCGTGCTTCATCATCCAGGTTGCGGCTATGCAAATGATAGCGTTGCCCGCTGAGTCCTGGGATTTTCTTATAGGTGCTTAACTCATATTGCCAGGGCCTGCCCCAGCGATCATATGCCGGCGGAGCCTGTGGCAGCCGGCTCAGGACGGTCAGGTTTTGAGGATAGGCCACCTCTTGGCGATAGATGATTTGTAAAGCTTGCCTCACTTTTTCTATATCCATCCGCGTCAACCAGCGGCGGGCCATCTCGCTGGTGGCGGCTAAGAGCGGGGTCTCTTGGCCGACCCGTTCCATTTTTTCCAGGATCGCCGCGGCTTCATTGGTTTTATTGAGCTGTAACAGATGCCAGGCTGCCAAGCCCCAGGTGACGCCTCTTAAGGGATTGGTCTGGTCTATTGGCTGACAAGCCAACACCACGGCCTCATGCTGATGGGGCTGGGCTTGGTGCACCCTCCAAGCTTGCCAAACGGCCCTTTCATGCTCTGCGATATTATCCGTGCGGCCAGGGGGCGGTGCCAGGAGAATCAGCAGGAGCATGCCCAGCGCTAAAATATTAATGTGTAATGGCATACATTAGAATGTTTTCGCCAATGCTCAGCGAGCCGGCATCGTCATAGCCCAGAGCGTAGGGGTTCTGAGACATTTCCCAACCGCCCGCCAGGCCATAAGGACTGTATATTACGGCATAATAGCCGTTGATATCGATGCCCAGCAGCTTGGGGGGGATCGTGGTTTTAGCGGACATTTGAGAGGCCAGCGCCGGGGTGATCCCCACGGATCTAATGGCGTTGGGCAGAGTAAAAAGTTGATCCTGGATGGGAATGGGCCGCAAGGGATGCTCCGGCAACACTTTTTTCATCTCACGCATGAAGGCGGCGTCAAATCCTTTCCGTCCGCAGCAAGCTTCGGCCATCAGAAAGCCGCCTTTTTTCAAATATTCACGCAAATTGCGGATCTCAGCCGTATTGAATTGAAAGGATTCATGGCCGGTAATATAGAGCATGGGTGCGTTGAAAATCTGTGCATCGGCCAATTCCAATTCCTGCAAGCTGAGCTTAACCGGAATATCCGTACGCTGGTTGAACTGC
>CAYYVN010000004.1:128280-158031 GCA_964475165.1 uncultured Verrucomicrobiota bacterium
GAGGACCGAGAGGCCGACGTGGCGTGTTTTCCACTCGCCCTGATAGACGACCTGTACCAGCGAGACCTTCCCGGCCTGTGTCTGATCCTGATCCAAGAATTTCATGGAACGCACCGCTGTTTTGGCCCAAGCGCGTTGGGAGGTTGCATAGGATAATAAATTGATACCCAGTTTGATCGCTGAGTCTGTCGTGTAGCCCTGCAGCGTATTGTCTTCCAGGGCATCCCAGCCGATCGCCATGCACCAGCGGGAGATAATCGCCAGCGTGCGACAATCAATCGTCAGTCCATAAAACAAGGGATCATCCAGCATATAGCCTGCCTGGCGCACCCCGGAGCGATATTGTACTCGCCCAATGTCGTAGTAGGCATGAAAGATCGGGTGATCAGGCGCCAGTTGCTGGAGCGGGGTTTCCGGGAAGATGGCTTGTAATTCTTTCTGAGCCGAATCAAAAAACGGTTTGGAGCCCATCCCCGTATTGAAAATAATCATGCCCCCATTCAAGAGATAGGCGCGCAGGCGTTGGCGTTCTTCGGGGGTGAGGCTGAAATGAAAGTGCCCGCTGCGATACAGGATCGGATTGCGTTCCGGATCGGTACTGATTTCGGAGAAAGGTTTGCTTTCAAAGGCGAAGTTGATATCTATTTTTTCCTTCATGCCTTTCAAAAGATTGCCCAGATCGTTGGGACGCGAGGCCCAATCAATCAGCCCGTATGGCGACTGCATCTTGGTAAATATGACCGGTGGCCTGGGCGGTTTCTTCTTTTCAGAACGCGCTTGGGGGATGTAGGGCGGTCCGGGGCGTGGAATGCCCGCTTCCCCTGAGGCTATGTTGGCCGGCGGCGGTGGCGGTTTTTCCGGTTGGAGGGGCGCCACGAACCCCGGTTCATCCGAACCATCTCCATGGAAGATCCACTGGGCCTGCGCGGCACTGGCCAGAAGACCGACGGCTAAAATTAGAGCCAGGCCCAGTGCTTTCCCAAGAACGGCAGAGTTTAGCAGATGGGCGCTCAGCCTAGCATTCCACATGGTGACCTCGTTCAATGAGCCGTGGGATCTAGCTCGCGTAGCAGCTCCTTGGTTGGTTTGGGGCTGGCGCGATCCTTATATTTCAATATCGCCGGATCCAGCTCGATCAAGTTAGCGGTCTCCTCTTCCAGGCTTTTAAGGCGACCGTTGGCGGCGACACAGTCATCTATGCTCAAAGTCTTGGCTAACTCCAACGAAAGGGGCGTTGTAATCACCATGGCCACTTGCATCGCGGAGCTGGGCTCCCGGGTGAGCATCGTGAGGCTGCCGGGGTGGGGCAGCTCCTGATGGATGGCCTCGATTTTAAGATAACGAAAAGTTAATAGTTTGCCGATATAGTTTTTTTGGAGCAAGAGCTTGCCCGCCGGCGTATTGGTACTGTATTCCAAGGCCAGCTCATTGCCGTTGCGGATCGGCTCCGCATGGCCCAGGCTGAGCAGGCCGCAGAATAGCAATAGCAGGGCGGTGCCGCTGACCGTTTTTTTATGCTGTCGCCGCATGTTTTTAAGCTCCTGGGATGATCGGGGCCACAGGGGCGCTGGCGTTGGCCCGCTGTGTTAATATCTAATCTTGGATCAGCATCTGCAAGTTTAAAATTGTCTTTTCCAGGGGGCGTTATATCTGGCTTGGCTTGATCGTCATAGTTTAGTAAGTTAACTAATTGAGAGTTTTGCTCAATGCGGAGGGTTCTCAGATAGCGTTTGCGCCACAAAGCTCTTGGCGAACATAGCGCGAACTTTGCTTGGTGTGGATGTGCCGGTCGCTGGATCTGGTTAAAATCAATCATGAATGCAAGCCCCCTTCATGCTCTCCGTCCTCGCTTTGGCGGCCGTCACTTGCTGCTGGCTCTGCTGATCGCCTTGCCCTTATATCTTATGGGTACTTTTGGGCATGATCTCTGGCGACCCGCCGAGGCACGCGAAGCTGGTATTGCTCGCGAAATGATCGAAAACGGCAACTGGGTCGCCACCCATCTCAATGGCTGTCTCTTTCTGGAAAAACCGCCTCTGTATACCTGGTGCTTGGCCTGGCCTATGCAATTGTGGGGCTATCAGGACTGGGTGGTGCGTATTCCCGTCTTTTTATTTACGCTGGGCACGCTCCTTTTAACCTATAATTTGGCCCGGCGGCAACTGGGCATCCCGGGCGCTCAAGGCGCCCTGATCAGCCTGGCTTCCATGTGGTTGTTTTTGGAAGTTAACCATGGTGCCATGATCGATAATGGCCTGGTGTTTTTCATTACGCTGGCCATGCTGGCCGGCTATCGTCTTGCCGCTCACGACCGGCCGCTTGTTCTTTGGAATGCCTTGTTTTATCTGGGGCTCGCCCTGGCCTTTCTCTGTAAAGGCGCCGTAGGCGTTTTATTGATCGCCTTGGCCAATCTGGGCTTTGTGCTGGCCTATCGGCAATGGAAACCATTCTTTTCCTGGCGGCTCATGCTGGGAGGTCTTGCTATCTGGCTGGTATTGGTTGGCGGTTGGCTGGGAGCCCTGTGGGCCAAAGGGGGCCAGGCCTATTTCCGAGTGTTTTTCATTGATAACCATCTCTATCGTTTTCAAGGTCAAGCCGGACCCGTGGCCGGCTGCTTTTATTACCTGCCTTATTTATTGATGGTGGCCTTGCCCTGGGCCTGCATTATTCCGGCCGGTCTCTGGGTCGTGCGCAAACAATGGATGACGGGCAATACCGCTACCCGGCGTTTCTGGCATTATATCTTTTGGTGGTTGGGGGCCATGTTGTTTCTCTTGAGCGTCGCCGGCTCTAAAGACAATCAATATCTGTTGCCGCTCCTGCCAGCCTTGGCCATGTTCAGCGGCGCCTGGGTGGAATGGACCCTGGTCGGCAAGCCCTATCCGCGCTGGTGTTTAGGCCTGACATGGCTTTTTAGCGTGCTGGTCGTCCTCGGGGTGGTCGCCATGCCTTTACTGCCGGTGCTGCTGAATAAACAAGTATATGTCGGTAGTCTGGCTTGGTCGCTGGGGCTCGCACTGGTCGGCTGGGGCGTCTGGCGCGCCTTGTGGCGTCAGCATTGGCGCGCGGTCTGGGGCTGGCTGGCACTCCTGGTGCTGGGCGCCGGACTGACCCTGGGGCTCTTTGTGGAAAAAGCGCTCAATCAAATCAAAAGCACCAAACCACTCTGCGAGTTAATTCGGACCACCTTGCCAGTTAAGGCCAGTTTCTGGGGGTATGATCTGGGCGAAAACACCGAAGGGCTGCTGATCTTTTATGGTTTACCGCCGCAACGCCTGACCACCCTCGGCGATGCCCTCATCCTGGCGCAAAGTCAGCAGCCGGCACTCGTCTTGTTAATGTCCCGGCGGCCGCAGCATATCTTCAAGGATCAGTTGTTGGCTATGGGTGGTTGGCAAATCCTGCGTCAGGAGCTTATCGGCGGTCGCCATTACTGGCTCATGGGCAATGCCGCCGCCGCCCTAGAAAAACATGCCGCACAATGATTGCACTGTTCTCGCCAATAGTATACTTTGGCAGACAACCCATAGCCGCAAGTTGCGCTGGCCAGGAGCGTTCAAGAGAAGGGGATTAGCATGATCGATCTATCCGTTATTGTGCCAGTATTTAATGAAGCCGATAATGTCAGGCCCTTGTATGCCAAACTACACGCTGCCCTGGCACGCTTAAACAGCACCCACGAAATCATCTTCGTGGATGACGGCAGCAGCGATGATACCTGGCCCCAGTTGCATGCTCTGGCCCAAACCGATCCATCTTTACGCCTGATCCGTTTCCGGCGTAATTTTGGCCAAACGGCCGCCATGAGCGCCGGTATTGATCATGCCCGCGGCCAAACGATCATCATGATGGATGCCGACCTGCAAAATGATCCGGATGATATTCCCCTGCTGTTGGAGCATATCGAGCGCGGGTTCGATGTCGTCAGTGGCTGGCGTAAAGATCGTCAGGATGCTTTTTGGCATCGGCGCCTGCCATCCATTCTGGCCAACGCCCTGATTAGCCGTATCACCGGCGTGCATCTGCATGATTTTGGCTGCACCCTCAAGGCCTATCGGCGCGAGGTGATGCATTCGGTGCGTCTCTATGGCGACCTGCATCGCTTCATTCCCGCTCTGGCCAGTTGGGCGGGGGGCAGCGTGACCGAAGTGGTCGTGCGGCATCACCCGCGCCGGCATGGCAAATCTAAATACGGATTGGCGCGTATCATGCGCGTCATCCTGGATTTATTGACGGTCTCTTTTCTGCTCCGCTATAGTACCAGTCCCATCCGCATTTTCGGGAAATGGGGATTGTTAACCGGTCTAGCCGGCCTGTTCCTGCTGGTCTTCATGATGCTCGCTAATCTATCGGGGTTTTTATTCGAGACTACTTTTGCGGCCGGCTTGCTCAAACGTCCCTTCTGGGTTATCACTTCCTTTATGCTGATGTTTTTTGGCGTTCAGTTCATTAGCATTGGATTGCTGGCCGAAATCCAAATTAGGACTTATCACGAATCCCAGGGAAAACCCATTTATGTGATCAGGGAAATAGTGGAGTCCGCCGCCCAGACCACCGGCCAGCAGCCTCTTCCGGCCTAAAGCATCCGACCGGAGGTGGGAGGGGACAAGGATGTCTTTTCTGGCCGAGATTTTAGAGAAAATACCCCTCTTATCTGATACACCCGCCCAGTTCGCATCTCCCGCAAGTCTGTGGCTGGTGAGCGGGATTTACCTGGCGCTGTTGCTGCTGGGGCTGGCCCTGAATGGCATTGTGGGGCTACGCCTCTTGCTGGTGCCCGGGGCGCTGCGAGGGCAAGTGACCCACTGGCGGCGTGGCGTGGAAGTTCTCCGGGCACGCACCTGGAGCTGGCGCGCGGCCGGGGAAGTGCTGTTGATTTTGATCGGCCTGCAATTGTTCCTGCGCGCCCTCCGCTGGTTGCCGGTTGCGCCCATGCCAGGCCCTGCTTGGGCTGTTCTCTGCCAGGGGCTCGGCTTTCATTTGGTTGGGATAGCAGCGCTGGCTTGGTCCATCGCCCGGCGGGGAGTATCCTGGGAGAGCTCCTTGGGGCTGTCCTGGCGTGGTTTTGGCCGCCGCTGCCGCCAGGGACTGGCATGGTATCTGGGGATCCTGCCTGTGGTTTTTGGAGCGGCCTTTGTCTATCAAATTATCCTCAACCGCTGCGGGTATCCGGGCTCCATCCAAGATGTGATTCTTATTTTTCTGGAATCATCATCGGGAGGATTTAAGGCCTTGCTGTTGTTGCTGGCCATTGGGGTGGCGCCCTTGATGGAAGAAGCGCTTTTTCGCGGTTTGGCCTTGCCCTTATTAGTACGCCTCGTGGGCGTCTGGCCGGCCATCACGCTGACCGCTCTAGGATTTGCCGGGATTCATTTTCATGCCTCTTCCTTGGCGCCTCTGTTTGTGCTGGCCATGGGCTTTGCCGCCGCCTATATTCAGACGCGTTCCTTATGGGTGCCTATCTTGATGCACGCCCTTTTTAATGCCACGAATCTGGGCTTGATCATCTTGGCGCAAATTTATTAAATGCCGCCGCGGGAGGATGTAATAAAATCATGCCGTCTTTTCGCACCATTGAATGGAAGCCTCTCCATGCCGCCGCGCCCTTGCCAGGGCGTATCCGGATCCTGGATCAAACCCGTTTGCCGGGCGAACAGATCTATCTGGAACTAGAGGCGGTGGATGAAGTCTGGCGGGCCATTCAGACGCTGCAGGTGCGCGGCGCGCCCGCTATTGGGATTGCGGCTGCCATGGGGGTGGTGGTCGCCATCCAACATTCCTCAGCGGCCACCAGCCAGGAATTGATAGGCGCCATCAATCAAGCCGCCGATTATCTCGCCAGTTCCCGCCCGACGGCCGTTAATCTTTTTTGGGCGCTGGACCGCATGCGCGCGCTAGCCGGCCGGGAAGCCGCTCGCCCGCCCGCGGAGCTCAAGCAATTGCTCTGGCAAGAAGCCCAGCAAATCTGGACCGAAGACGTGGCCATGTGCCGCGCCATCGGCATCCATGGCGCAACGCTCCTCGAGGATGGACAAACGGTTTTAACGCATTGTAATGCCGGGCGTTTGTGTGCAGCGCAATATGGCACGGCCCTGGCGCCGATTTATATGGCCCAGGAGCAGGGGAAGCGTATCCGCGTATATGCCGATGAAACCCGTCCACTGCTGCAGGGAGCCCGCCTGACAGCCTGGGAATTGATGCACTCCGGCATCGAAGTGGTCTTGATCTGCGATAATACCGCCGCCCAGGTGATGAAGGAAGGCCGCGTTGATCTGATCATGGTGGGTGCCGATCGTATCGCGGCCAATGGTGATGTGGCCAATAAAATTGGCACTTATGGCCTGGCCATCCTGGCCCGCGCCCATCGCATTCCCTTTTATGTCTTGGCGCCCACTTCCACTTTCGACTTAACGCTGCCCACCGGCGCGGCTATCCCCATCGAGGAACGCGCCGCCGCTGAGATCACCTGTGCTTTTGGTCAACCCACAGCCCCGCAAGCAGTGCGGGTTTATGCGCCAGCTTTCGACGTCACCCCGGCCGATCTGATCCAGGCGATCATCTGTGAGCGTGGTATCTTAAGGCCGCCTTTCGCGCCCGCCCTGCGGCATGCCCTCGGCGGCTTGGCCTGATTATTTCTGGGGCGCTTTTCCGGGCTGGGCGGAGCCTTCTCGCAGAGTCACATAGATCGGCAGGGATTTTTCGTGCCGGCCATCCACCGCCAAGTTCAGCGCATAGGCTCCGGCCTGCGCGAATTTTAAGCCGTTGAGGTTGAGAATCAGATTGGCACAGACCGAAAAAACGTCCGTCGGCATCTTGACCTGGATGCGCCCTTCCAAGCCCGGAAAAATTTCCTGGCCATCGCTATCCACCAGCTTGATCTTAATGCGATGTTCGCCTTCTTCGATACGCTCAAAGCGTATGCGCAGCGCTACCGCGCAGTGCGGATGCACCGCCGGTAGCTGGCTGGCGATGATGCGGTCAAAAGTTCCCAGCAGGTTCAATTTACCGGCGTATTCGGTGGCGGCATCGCATAGGGTAAAAATCTCAATATCCATTTGTTTTTCCTTTCCCATCAACGCTTTTCATCACAAGGCAAGCCCTTGCTGCGCGAAGGATATTTCTTAGATTAGCCGCATGGCCTGGGCGCGTCAATGGCGCTCTTCCCCCGGCTTGGTACATAGCTTGGCGACTCCTGACATCTTCCAGCTCCGCTCAGCGGGTGGCTGGCTTCATTCTTGCGTCATAAGCGCCAAGGCATTATGCTTAGCCCAAAACGAGCAGGTATGAACCGCTGTATATCCATGATCATCGCCGGGTTGCTGCTGAGCCCAGCGGCGCTAACGCTGGCTAGCCCCCATGACTTTAACTGGGCTCCGCTGATTTCCTGCGATCAGGATATCAATGGTGCCGCGCGCTGGCGCGCGCTGGGCCCCATCTATGAAAGTCGCCGCGCTGTGGATGGCCAGAAATTGCAGGCGCTGCGGCCGCTGACCACCCTCGCTCAAGACCCCGCTGATCAGCGTCAGGAACAAGACTGGCTCTGGCCCCTGCTGATCACTAAACGACATATGAACCAGAGGCAATGGCGCCTGCTGGCCTTGGGATTATGGCGCGATTATGATATCCATGATCCCCAATCGCGCTACTCATTCTGGCTGCTGCCCATCTATTTTCAGGGGCGCGATCAACACCAACAGCCTTATTGGGCTATCTTTCCTCTGGGCGGTAAGATCAGTGATCTTCTGGTCTGGGACCAAGTCCGCTTTGTCCTCTTTCCTCTCTATGGCCAGGCCCAGCAAGGGCGCGTGCGCAGCGAGGCTTATCTATGGCCTTTTTTCTCCACCAGCACAGCGCCACATATCCGGCGCCTCTTCCTTTTTCCCTGGTATGGTCGCTCCTGGCGCCAAGATAGTTTCGATAAACGTTTCGTGCTCTGGCCCTTCTGGACTTCCGCCCGTTATTTATATCCGCGCTCGCAGGGCTACGGTTGGATTCTTTTCCCGCTGGTCGGGCATGTTAAATTGCCCGCCCAAGAGTCTTGGATGTTTCTGCCGCCTCTGACGCGTTTTTCCAAAAGCGCTCAGCTGACCCAGATCAATTGTCCCTGGCCGATTGTTCAATATAGTTCAGGCATCATCGAGAAACGCTATCTCTGGCCGCTGATCGGCTATAAAGTTATCGGCACCAGCCGCTCCGGCTTCCTCTTCTGGCCCATTGGCATCAGCTCCCGGCGTCTGACGGAGCAGGGCATTAATCAGCGCTATTTCGTGGTGCCGCTCTTGTATTCGGAAACCCAGACTCGCTCGGCGGCGCCTGAGACCGCGGCAGGAGCGACGATCAGCGCGCGTTCTTTCAAGATCTGGCCGCTTTTCTCTTATCATCGCCTGGAAGATCGGGCCAGCTTGCGTTTGCCCAGCCTGTGTCCCGGCAAGGATATCCCGGTGATCGAACGCAACTATGCGGCGCTCTGGACTCTTTATACCCATTCCACCTGCGGCCCCATCACCGAAGATGAGCTTGCCTGGGGCCTGCTGCAATATCGCCGCTCGCCCGCCGGCTTGCTCAGAGCTTCGCTCTTTCCGTTGTTTGCCATGGATCGAGAGCAAGCCGGCGCGCCGCTCGAATGGTCGTTCTTGAAGGGCTTGGTCGCTCGGGAGCGCGCGGGTGATCGAAGGCGGATGCGCTTATTGTATATCTTCCGCTGGTAGTGGCCCCGCGCCGCCAAGGAAAAAACTATTGCCCGGCCGGTTTTTGGGCTAGAGTTGCTTGGGCCAAGGGGAGAGAATCAAAACAAGGTATGCCGTATGGTAATGATTACGCGTGAACCGGAATTTTTGCGGCCGCCCCGGCATTGGCTGGAACAGCTGGGGCGCCACGTGCTCTTGGCCTGCCGTAGTGCGGGCCAGGCCCTGCTGGTGCTGGGAGAGGCGCTGCTCTATCTGCGCCTGATGTTCAGCAAGCGTTCGCGTGCCGCCACCCTCCATCAGTTTTATTTGACGGGTATCAAGAGCCTGGGCGTCATTTCCATCGTGGCCATGTTCACCGGTATGATTCTGGCTCTGCAGACTGGCCTGGAGCTGCGCCGTTTCGGGCAGGAGGTGAATATCGGGGCGGCCGTTATGATCTCCATGCTCCGCGAAATGGGGCCTTTCATGACCGCGCTCATCTTAGCCGCCAGCGTGGGCTCGGCCATCGCCGCCGAGCTGGGGACGATGGTGGTTTCCGAGGAAATCGCGGCCTTGGAAGTGATGTCTATCAGCCCCGTGCGGATGCTCGTTATGCCCCGCTTAGCGGCCCTGATGGTTATGACGCCTCTGCTGACTTTTTACGCCAGCCTGCTGGGCCTCCTGGGCGGGGGCATTATCGGCCTGACCCAGCTGGGCGTTTCCTTCGCGGCCTATCTGGATAATGCTCTGCGCTATGCTGAGAATAAGGACTTGTATGTGGGATTATTCAAGGCCTTTATCTTTGGTATCATGATCACGATCATCGCCTGCCATCAAGGATTCTCCACCACCGGTGGCGCTATCGGCGTAGGCCGCGCCACCCGGCGTAGCGTGATTATTTCTTTTCTCTCCATCTTGGTGGTCGGCTATATTATGACGAGGTTGTTTTATTCATGATCCGTTTTGAACAGGTCAATAAATATTTCGGCCCTAAAAAAGTGCTCGATGATGTCAATCTCACCATTGAGCCGGGCGAGACCTTCGTTATCGTCGGCTTTTCCGGGGCGGGCAAAAGTGTGACCCTCAAACATATCATTCGCCTCCTGACGCCAGATGAGGGGCGGGTCTGGGTTGGCCAGGAAGTCATCAGCACGGCCCGCGGCCGGCGCCTGGAATTATTGCGTGAACAGTTTGGGTTTTTGTTTCAGGGCGGGGCCTTGCTCGAATGGCTGAGCGTAGGCGAAAATGTGGCCTTGCCACTGCGCGAACGCACGACGATGACCGAGGCGGAAATTGAAAAGCGGGTGCAGGAGAAGCTCAGCCTGGTGAACCTGGATAGCGTGGCGCATGCGCGGCCGGCGGAGATGTCCGGCGGCATGCGTAAGCGGGTCGCCCTGGCCAGGGCCATCGTCATGAACCCGCGCATCGTGCTTTATGATGAACCGACTTCGGGGCTCGATCCCGTGACCTCGCGCGCCATTGATCAGTTGATTGCGCGCATGCAACAAGAGCTGCATGTGACCAATGTGGTGGTGACCCATGATCTTTTTAGCGCCCTGGCCATCGGCACTCGAATCGCCATGATTTATGAGGGGCGCATCATCGAGCTGGCTCAGCCGCAGGATTTTATCCGGTCTTCTAATGAGGTTGTAAAAAGATTTCTGGATGCGCAATATATAACCAAGCGCGGCGCTTGGGAAAGGGGAGTTCATGAAACACTCGGATAAAAGGCGAGAAATAACCATGGAACTAGCGGTGGGCGCCTTCATGTTCGTGGCCTTGTTGAGCTTGGCTTTTTTCACCATTCTGCTCAGTCGTGACAACTTTTTTCAAAAAACCTATCCGCTGGAAGTTGTCTTTGAAGATGTCATGGGCCTGCGCGATGGCGATAATGTCGTTGTCCGCGGCATGGTGGTTGGTAAGGTGCGCAAGTTGGTCTTGCAAGCGGATGGCGTGCATGTACGGGCCGCTTTATTGCGACCCATCAATCTGAAAAAAGATTGTACGGTGGAGATTATCGCCACCTCCGTGCTGGGCGGGCGTTATATGCAGATCGAGGAAGGCTCCGCCGCCGAAGCCTTGCCGGCGGATAGCGTGCTGCGCGGCCAAAAACCCCACGATATGATCGCCCTGGCTTCCTCGGTGGTGGCTGATCTTAAGGCCATTTCCTCCCAGATTCAGGCGGGGCAGGGGACCTTGGGCAAACTGATCTATGATGATGCGCTCTACAATGACCTGAACGAGGTAGCCAAAAAAATCAACAGTGGCCAGGGAACCCTCGCCAAGCTGGTCAATGATGATGAGCTTTACGAGCAGGCCAAAAAAGCTTTGATCGAAGTGCGGGCCGCCGTGGATGATCTGCGCGAAACCTCACCCATCGTCACCTTCGCGAGCATTTATTTCGGCGCCTTCTAAGGCCGGCTGACCGCCGCGCGCGAGGCCGAAGAGCATCAAGGCATCATTTGCAGTGTATAATTGGGCGCTTCCTTGATTATCTTGACATCATGGGGATGCGCTTCACGGACACCGGCCGCGGAGACCCGCACGAAGTTTCCGCGGCGTTGCAAATCGCCAATTGTCCGGCATCCGCAATAGCCCAGGGCGGCTCTCAATCCGCCGCCAAACTGCGTCATCACTTTTTCTAAGCTGCCCGAATAGGGCACGATGCCTTCAATACCCTGTGGGATAAGCTCATTTTCCGAACTATATGCCTGGCCATAGCGTTCGCGACTGCCCAGAGAGGCTTTCATGGCCGCCAAACTGCCCATGCCGCGATAGACGACATATTGGCGCCCTTGATGAATTATTTTTTCGCCCGGGCTTTCCTCGGCTCCGGCCAGTACCGAGCCCATCATGACCACATCCGCCCCGGCGGCCAGGGCCTTGGGCACATCGCCGGAATAGCGAATGCCGCCATCGGCAATGACGGGTATCTCCAGGCGCAGCGCCCGCGCACATTCATAAATAGCCGAAATCTGAGGTACCCCCACGCCAGCTACCACCCGGGTGGTGCAGATCGATCCGGGGCCGATCCCCACTTTAACGGCATCCGCTCCCGCGCGCCGCAGAGCCCGGGCGGCGGCGCCGGTAGCAATATTGCCGGCGATAACCTCGATTTCCGGGTAGTGCTGCTTGATCCAGCGACACATCCTGATCACCCCACGGCTGTGTCCATGGGCTGTATCCACCACAATCACATCCACATCTTTGGCGGCCAGGGCTTGAATGCGTTCCTGATCATTGGGGCCGACGGCCGCGCCTACCCGCAGGCGGTGGCGCGCATCACGATTGAAGAGCGGCTTGGCATTCTCAATCAGCGTGCTGACATCCGTGAAGCTGTAAAGCCCCACCAGGCGTCCTTGGCGCACCAAGGGTAGCTTGCCAACTTTATGCTGGCGCATGATCGTATAAGCTTTCTGGAGGGATGTATTGGCGCCAGCGGTAATGACCGGTTTGGTCATTATTTGAGAAACGCGCATATCGAGCGCGTTGATAAACTTGATATCGGCCGCGGTCAGAATCCCCACCAGTTTGTTGTTCTCATCGACGATGGGGAAGCCCGAAAAATTAAATTTTTTGGCGGCCTTGGTCTCCAGCACAGTGCGCAGCGTATCCGTCGCGTGAAAGGTGACCGGATGGCGAATCAAACCATTCAGGTAATGCTTAACGATTTCCACCTCGCGGCTCTGCGGCGCAATTTCCATATTTTTATGAATGATGCCGATCCCGCCCAACATGGCCATGGCGATGGCCATTTTGCTTTCAGTCACCGTATCCATGGCCGCGCTGGCAAAAGGAATATTAACTTGGATGCGGCGGGTGAGGCGGCTGCTGATGCGCGTATCTTTGGGCAGAAAATCGGCTTGGCGTGGAATCAGCGAGACATCGTCGAATGTAATGCCGGTATGGCGCATCGAGGCCATGAATGCATCTACTGCTCTTTTGGTGGCCATGGCTGCACTCCTTTTCTGATGATCGATTGCTCTTTTGTATATGATAGGTGCGGCCCAGATCAAGAAGAACTTATCGGCGGCTGAGAAACCGGGTCAGTCGGGCCGCAGGGCTGATCGAGCGCGCGGCGCACACACACAGCCAGTTTTTCGAGACTGAACGGCTTTTGTAAATATAAATCATTGGCTCGCAAAGTGGTAGTGTGCCGGGCGATGCCATCGGCATAGCCGGACATATAGAGCACCTTGAGGCCCGGGCGCTTGCGGATCAGCTCGCGTCCCAGATCCGTGCCGCGCAATCCGGGCATGATAATATCAGCTAGCAGCAGATCAATTCCCCCAGCATGCTCTTGACTGATGCGCAGGGCCTCTGCTCCGCAAGAGGCCCGCAGGACTTGATAGCCCAACCCTTTCAAGATTTCACTGATCAAGTTGATGATGTTGGGGTCGTCGTCCACCACCAGAATGGTTTCCTGGCCGCAGGGGAGGGTGGTTTTCGGTCGAGGAGTTTCCCGGGGGGCGCCCTGCTGAGCCTGCGGCAAGTAGATCTTGAAAGTGGAGCCTTTTTCAATTTCAGAATAACAGAAGATACAGCCGTTCATCTGGCGGACGTGGGCATAGATGGTCGCCAGGCCCAATCCGGTGCCCTTGCCCTTGGCCTTGGTGGTATAAAAAGGTTCAAAGATATGCTCCAGCACTTCTGGCGACATGCCATGTCCGCTATCGCTGACTTCAATCAAGACATAATGCCCCGGCCGGCCGCCACGATGTAAGGCGCAGAAATTTTTATCCAATTCGATATTAGCCGTTTCAATCACCAGCTGGCCGCCCTCGGGCATAGCGTCGCGCGCATTGATAGCCAAATTAACCAATATTTGTTCCAAACGCGAGGTATCGGCTTGGATCTGGTGCAGTTGCTTGCCCAAACGCAAGGAGAGTTGGATATCGTTACCCAGGGTGTGGCGCAGAAAATGAGCCATGTTTTCAATAACCTCGTTAATGCTGATGACTTTCAGATCCAGCTGGGGTTCATGGCTGAGATCCAGCAGTTGGCGAGTGAGAGCTGTGGCGCGCTCAGCGGCGCGCACAATCTCCTGCAGATCCTTGCGCAACGGAGCACTCTCCGTCATGGAACGCAGCATCAAAGATGTATAACCCAGAATGGAAGTCAGCATATTATTGAAATCATGTGCGATGCCACCGGCTAATCGGCCAATGGCCTCCATTTTAGAGGCATGGTACATGCCGCTTTCGCTTTTTTTCAAGGCTGCCCGCAACTCATAAGCTTCGGTGATATCCTTGACGATCAGAATGAAGCCCGTTAAAGCGCGCTTCTCGTTTTTTAAGGGGAATACCGAGACGTAGAAATAGCCCTTGATATGCGGGAGGGTGATTTCTTCAAATATACAGGGCGCTTCTTTGGCGATATCACTGGGCTGGAGCATGCCCGGCCGCTGTAGAGTGCCCAAGACCTCCTCATAGTTGCGCCCGAGCAGAGGGCCGTGGGTGGGCTGAAACTTTTCGATCATCGCCCGATTCACACGTAAGATACGCCCATGACGATCCAGCAGACAAAGGTAATCGGTGATGGCATCAAAGGAGCGTTCCCATTGTCCCTCGGCATCCACCAGGGCATGCTGCATGGTTTGAAACACGGCCATATCACGCAGTTGCAGCATGATGGCTTCTTGTCCGGCTTGCCGAGTCCGCGTGATGAGATTGATTTGGATGGGTATCTGGCGCCCGCTCGTTTGCGAAATAGCCAGGCCTTCAGCCTGCGTCCATTCGCCATCGATCAGCTTGCGGATATGGAGCTGCCATTGTTCGCGCAGCTGAGCGGGCAAGAGGTCGAAGATTTTTTTACCGCGCACAGTTTCCAGGTTGATGCCGAACATTCTGGCGAAGGCCGGATTGGCAGCCAGTATCGTGCCCTCCAGGGTTTGCATTACCAAGCCATCAGGCAAGTCTTGAAAAACATCGCCTAAGCCAGGGCTATGTTCGTTGGTAGGCATCCTGAGCGCCGCTCTCCTCGGATATTTTTACGTTGGCCAGCCGCGCGTGCACCAAAAAGGAGATAATCCCCATTGAGTTGAATAATATGTTCTGTTAGGCTAATGGCAACTTAAGGGAATGTAAAGTGAATAAGCTTAATAAGCATTGGTCGCTGGCCCCCTGGGGCCTCGTTCTGGCTGCTGGTCTCCTGCTCGGCACTCCCTGGTTGGGCATGGCTCAACTGGCCCTTGAGCTGCAGTTGGCTTCCTCGAAAGTCGCGCTCTATGAATCAATTACAGCTAGCATCACCCTTCATAATCAGAGTGGCCGCGTGATCACTTTCGGCGCGCCGGGCGCAGCCAGTTTGCGCTTTGCTATTGAAAAAGATATGGGGCGCCTGATCAACCCGCGCAGCAGCCAGCCGCTGCTCTCCGCATTGCAGATAATGCCGGGTGAAACCTTTAGCCCCCAATTTGATCTGGCGCGCCTCTATGCCATCCGCTCGTTGGGTACCTATAAGGTGCGTGCCCTGGTCGATTGGGCGGGGACGACCTATGCCTCCGCGCCGGTACGCCTTGATGTTGTCCGCTGCTTTGAATTGACACGCTTAACAGCCGGCCTGCCCGATGAGCCGATGGCCTCACGCACTTATGTGCTGGAATATTTACATAAGGATAGCCAGGAGGAACATCTCTACTTGCGTATCGAAGATGAACAGGCTGGCGAGATCTATGGCGTCTTCAATCTGGGCCGCGTGGTGCGCGTGCGCCCGCCCACTTTGCAATTGGATGAATCGGGCAATGTGCATGTGCTCTTCCAAATCCCCGGCGCTTATTATTGCCATGCCGCCTTCACGCCTTATGGCGTCGCCTTAGCCAGCGAAACCCATCCGGGCGGCAAGCAATCCGTGGAATTAACGCGTCTACCCAACGGGCGCGTGGCCGTGGTCAGCCGGCTGCCGGCTGCGCCAGCCGCGGAACAGGCTTCTACTCCCGAAGAGGGGCCCATCACCAAGGTGAAAAAATCCGTGGGCGGTCTCTTTGGCAAGCCGCGTAATTAACAGGAAGCGCGCTTGACCCGCTGGCGGGTAATTGTTATCTTGCTTGAACGCTCATGCACCCGTGGTGAAATTGGCATACACGCTAGGTTCAGGTCCTAGTGGCCGCAAGGCTGTAGAGGTTCGAATCCTCTCGGGTGCACCATCCCCCCTTGATCTTTCCCTGACCCTTAAGCGGTGCAGCTCGGCAGCAGTGGGCTGCAGACGGCAGCTGTACCGAGCACGCTCGCTAAGTTAATCGGCGAAGGGATTTTCCGTTGGATAACGATCACCCGCCTGGCGCGGCGTATGGATGGGGTCTATCTTCAAGAGGCTCAACGCTTCAAAGAGCATGCGCCCGCTATGCTCGAAGGCGCAAGCCGTATGATGGGGGAATTGTTTTTCCAGTAGAATATGACGATAGAAACGGTTGAACTGCGGGATAGCAATGATGCCAATCCCACCAAAGGAAACCGGATCCACATCAAGTATCTGGCCTTCGGCCAGATATCCGTGCAATTCGCCATCTAAAGTGCTCTGCACCCGCAAGAGCGTGAGCGGCCCAGGCACCAGGCGGCCTTCAAGCGTGCCACAGGAGATGTTGGGGGCTGAGTCAGGCTCCAGATTACGCCGCATAATGAGCTGATAATGCATCTTGTATCCGGGCAGCAGGTGGCAGCTGGGAGTATTGCCGCAATGGAAGCCCATGAAAATATCCGCCCGGCTTGCGCCGCGGAAATCTGTAATCTCGATATCCTGCGGCACGGTATTATTGATATCCAGCAGGGTCACCGGCTGCTGCACCGCCAGTTGAGCCAGATATTCGGAGAGCGCGCCATAGATATCCACCTCGCAAGCCACCGGAATGCCCCGCCGAGCGAGGCGGCTATTGACGTAGCAGGGCACAAAGCCGAAGGCCGGTTGGAAGGCCGGCCAGCATTTATTGGCGAAGACCCCAAAGCTGCGTGCGCCCAGATTGTCTTTCAGAAAGGAAAGCAAGGCCAACTCAAATTGTGCCAGGGCTTTTAACTTGCGCGGGAAACAGTTGCCCGGCCCCAGTTCATCGGCCATATCCTGCGCTATGGCGGCTATTTCCTGCCGCCGACTCCCCGCCGCTTGATAACGCTGCAGGAGATCCAGTTCGGAGTTTTCCATGACCTCAACGCCCAGCCGATAGAGCGGCGCCAGAGGCGCATGGCAGGCGTAAAAATCCTCGGGCCGCGGCCCAAACGAGAAGATTTTCAAGGCGCGCACGCCAATGATCACGCGCGCTATGGTCATGAAATCTTTGATCAGAGGCACGATTTCTTCGGGCAGCCCCACCGGTTGCGCCGGAATGTAGGGGCGCACTTGGCGCAGGCCGCAGTTCAAAGAAGCATTCAACATGCCGCAATAGGCATCCCCACGCCCACCCAAGAGATCCGCTTTGCTTTCCTCGGCGGCGCCGCAGAGCATGCAGGGCATGCCCAGGCGCTCGGCCAGAATGGCAATGGGAGCTTCCGGCCCAAAATTGCCCAGATAGATCGTGGCGGCGTTCACACCCTCGGCTATCATTTCTTGAGCGGCCTTGAGCGCTTCGGCGTCAGTGCGGACAATTGTTTTGCAGGCTATCACCTTGATTTTAGACTGGCGACAAGCGGCCAAAACCCTTTGCAAACGCGAGCGACTCAGCTCCAGAGGAAAGCATCCCCGGCTGACGGCCACGATACCCATCTTCACCTTTGGTATGTTGTGCATGATTATTTCCTTGGATTTAGACCGACTTGTGTTCAGCTACAAAGCGCAGCTCCTCAGCGCGCGTCCAGTTTTTTACGCGTTGTAAATCCGTTTGGCGAATATGCGGATAGAGCACGATTTTACCCTCTACCGTTGTTTGTCTGATCATTTCCAGCGCTTGCGGAAACTGGTCCAAACTGCCGACCATATCCAGATGTTGGCCGGCATCTATTTCACCGGAAGCCACCAGGCCTAGAGCGATGGCCACATCGGCTGGGCTGCCACCGCTGGAGCCGCAGAGGCGTATTTCGTCATAGTGCACGCGGAGCGCATCCAGGTCCAGGATGTGTTCACCACGCTTGAGTCCGCCGAAGAGATTCAGATTGCCGCCTTTGGCGAGCCATTGTTGAGCATCGATCTGCACTTGACGCACCCCGACGGCCACAATGATGTCGTCAGCGCCTTGGCCCGCGCTGACCTGCTTCAACAGTTCCGCCGCCGCCGCCGAAGGCACGGCCTGCAGATCCACTCCAGCCCGGTGCGCTTTAGCGGCCAGGTTTTGGCGCAGCCATTGCAGGCGTTCCTCGAGGAGATCAGTGATGATCAGATGGCGGGGTTTATAGCGCAAGGCCGCTTCGGCCTGCAGGCGGCCCATGGGGCCGGCGCCGATGATGAGCGTGATGCCGCCCCGCAACAGTCCCAGCTCAGCCCGGCGTGGCGCCAGTGGACTGGTCTGGCTGAGATGCACATGGCGTTCCTGGGCGGAAATGACGCAGGAGAGCGGTTCACAGAGCGCGCCCGCAAAAAAGGGAATATCCGTGCTGGGCAGTGGCACCAGGCATTGTGCCGCCAAAGTTTCTTCGGTGACTAACATATATTCGGAAAGATGACCGGGCAGTGAATAGCCAATGGCCACTTTTTCCATGCCGCGCGCGCCATGCCGATAGCGTTCGCGGAAGTTGAGTGGGGGATGATCCACCGCCGGTTGCGTGGCATAGCGTTGACCCAAGGGATATTTAGCGGCCAGTTCCGCGCCGACCTTGACCACCGTAACGCTGCCTTCATCGCCAAGGATGATGGGGAAGCGTTCTAAATCCCAGCCGTTGATGAAAGTGTGATCAGTACCCTGAGCCACCAGTTTAAGGATCGAGGTGCACACTCCCGCCGCATCCACCCGTACCAATAACTGCCGTTCATTGGGCTCGGGCACCGGCACGGTTTCGACGCGAATCTTATCAAAACCCCGGCCATGCAAACGCACGGCCTGCATGCTTTCTGGAATGGCACTCAGCTGGGCTGCTTTCATCGGTTAGGCTTTCACTGAGGATGCTTTGAGCGTTGCGGGGCGGCATGAATGCATGCGCCGTGGACGGCGCGGGCGGCTTCCATCCAGGCTTCGGCCAGGGTCGGATGGGCATGGATCGTGCTGCCCAGTTCGCGGGCCGTTAATTCGGCCTGAATAGCGGTGGTGGCCTCAGCAATCAGTTCGGTAGCCTGTAACCCAATGACTTGCGCGCCCAGTATTTGATCGCTCTTGGCATCCACGATCAGTTTCACGAAGCCTTGCGTTTCACCCGCCGCCAGGGCGCGGCCCAGCGCCTGGAAGGGGAATTTGCCGCTGCGCACAGCGCGTTGCTGCTCTTGCGCCTCTTTTTCAGTTAGGCCCACCGTGCCTATTTCCGGTGCAGTGAAAATGCAAGAGGGCACTAGCGCCGGGCGCGCTGGCGGGCGTTGAGCCAAGGCGTGTTCGGCGGCGGCAATGCCTTGCGCTGTGGCCGCATGTGCCAGTTGCACGCCCCCGGTGACATCGCCCACCGCATAAATCGTCGCCGCTGCTGTCTGGCCGGATTCATCCACAGCAATAAAGCCTTGGGGATCGGGTTGGACCCCAGCTTGTTTCAGCTCTAAAGCTTGTGTCTGTGGCCGCCGCCCGGTGGCCACCAGCAGCAGTTCCGCGGAGAAGGTTTCCTGGGCTGTTTTAAGGGTGATTTTATCCGCCTCGGAGAGCACCTCCTTCGCGGCTGTGCCGGTTAGGATGCGAATCTTGAGCTCCCGCTCCATATGTCGCCGCAGGGTGGCGCGCAAATCGGTATCCAGCGTGAGCAAGATATCTTCCAGCAGTTCAATGATGGTAACCTGCACGCCAAGCTGGGCGGCCAGGCAAGCCAGTTCAGTTCCAATCACACCACCGCCCAGAACGATCAAGCTGCGCGGCAGTTGGGGCAGATCCAGAAAAGCGCGGCTATCCACAATACGCGGGCTGGCCGGCAACCAGGAAGGCAGGAACGATACTGCGCCAGTGGCGATGATCGTGCGGGCGCCTTCCAGCGTGCTTGGCGCACCCTGGGGCGGATGCACGGCCAGGCGATTGCGCCCCAGAAAAACAGCGCGCCCCGTATGCAACGCAATGCCGTTGGCTTTTATCAGGGCCGCCAGGCCGGCTTGGAGCTTGGCAACTACGGCTTCCTTGTTGCGCTGCATGCTGGCGTAATCAAAAGTGATCTTGCCCGTCTGTATCCCGAACCGCTCAGCCTGGCGGAGCTGGCCATAGAGGCTGGCACCGGAGATGAGGGTTTTGGTGGGAATACAGCCCCAATTCAAACAGACCCCTCCCAAAGCCTCCTTTTCAATCAAAGCCACTGAGGCACCCAATTGCGCCGCCCGGATCGCCGCCGGATAGCCACCCGGTCCGGCGCCAATCACGATGAGATCATATTTTGCCATAGGTCAATATTTTCCAATTGAGATTTGATGTGGTTAATAAAGCGTGCTGCCGTGGCGCCATCCACCAGACGATGATCAGCCGATAGCGTCATAGCCATCACGGAACGGATAACAACAGCTTTCTTGAGCACTAGCGGCACCTGACGAATGCTGGCGATAGCCAGAATAGCGCTCTCGCCCGGATTGATGATCGCCGTAAAATGATCCACATTCAGCATGCCCATATTGGAGATCGTGAAGGTGCTAGCGCTCATTTCGTCGGGCATTAAGCGTCCCTCGCGGGCCTTCAGAATCAGAGCGGCCCCGCGCGCATGCAGCTCGTGCAGGCTAATGGTATCCGCATCGCGGATCACCGGCACCACCAAGCCATCGGGCACTTCCACCGCCAGACCCACATGCACCCGGCTATGCCAGCGTACCTGGCGCCCGTCGGTTGTGCTATTAAGCGCTGGGAATTTACGCAGGGCCTGGGCTGTCGATTTAACGATGAAATCTGTCAGCGAATAAGCTTGCCCCGCTTGCTTGAGTTGCTTGCGGAATTCCAGCAGCTCGGTCATATCCACCGTCACCGTGACATAGAAATGCGGGGTGCTGGTGAAGCTTTTCGTCAAACGCTGGGCGATGACCTGGCGCATAGCGCTCAGGGCGCGCGGTTTTTCGGCCACGGCCTGTTCGATGGTGGCTACGCTCAGCCGCTCACTGCTTCTGGGCAGGCTGAGGATATCGATCTCCTCCTTGAGAGCTAGCGCCTTGGCCGCAGGTGTGATGTGCAGATCATGGTAGCCCTGAGTATCCAGATAAGCCAAAACATCCTTGTGTATAACCCGCCCGCCCGGCCCGCTACCCCTAATCGGTTCGGGATTGATCGGTAATTCCTTGAGTAAACGCCGCGCGCGTGGTGAAAATATTTTCTTGAGGGGTGGGGGCTCTGCCGGAGGCGGCGCGCTGGCCTGCTCCCTTACGGTCGGGCGCGCGGCTGCTGCTGGAGAGGCCGGGTGCGCCCCGACGGCTTCCTCTATGGGCGTCGGCCGCGGTGGTAATTCGGGGAGAGGTTCGCCAGGCTTCCCGATGAAAGCCACCGGCGTTGTCACAGGCACGCTGACGCCTTCCGGCACGATGATTTTTAGAAGAGTGCCCTCAAAGAAGCTTTCCACTTCCAGAACAGCCTTGTCGGTTTCAATCTCAAAGAGGATATCCCCCTTGACGATTGTGTCGCCTGCCTGTTTATGCCATTTGATGATGGTGGATTCTTCCACTGTCTGGCCCAGCTTGGGCATGATGACGATTTGCGCCATGCTTACACTCCTGATACTTGGCAGGGGTTCATTTTCGTGATCCGTCAAGCAGTACATGTTCTAGTTAAATCCCTGGGCCTTGGTCAAGTATAAAAAGCATAGCTTCTCATGCGTCCCGCCCTTTTTTGGTTGCTTTTCGGGGGGGGGGGTAATCTAAGCTATTAAATATCCACATGGAGGGCCTGGCAATGAATGGTCTTTTGAAAAAACCGTTTGGATTCCTAGCAGGCTGTCTTAGCCTAGCTCTCTGCCTGCCTCTGGCTGTCGAGGCCAATAATCTCAGAGTGAGTAATATCACCCTGACCAATACCCTCAAGAAGGCTGGCACCACCGATATCATGTTTGATTTGAGCTGGGAAAATTCCTGGCGGGCCAGCTGGACCGAAGCTGACACGGGCGCGGGCCATGATCCACAAACAGTCACCAACTGGGATGCGGCTTGGGTCTTTATCAAGTATCGTCTGCGCGAAGGCGCCAACACCAACTGGCGCCATGCCTGCCTGGCGGAAGGTGGGCATATGGCCCCAGAGGGCATCACCATCACTCCGGGAGATACCGATGGCGACAATGTAGGCGCCTTCATCCATCGCAGCGTCAATGGCCATGGGAATCTGGTAATTTCCGGTCTGCGCCTGCGTTGGGCTTATGCTTCCCAGGGCTTGCAATATACCGACGCGCTAGATATCAGCGTGCAGGCTATCGAGATGGTCTATGTGCCAGCTGGCCCCTTCTACGTGGGCGATGGCCGCGTTGGTCGCGTCGCCCTCGAGGCTGGCACCAGTGGTTTGCCCTTTCGGATCACCAACGAGTTTTACGAGATCACCCTGGGCGGCGGCGGGGAGGATAGTATGGGCAATCAGAATAAAAGTGGCATACATACTAGTTGGCATGAGGACTTTGATTACACCACCTCACAAACCCTGCCGGCGACTTTTCCCAAGGGATTTGATGCTTTCTACTGCATGAAATACGAGATCACCCAGGAACAATATAAGAATTTTCTTAATACACTAACTCGCGACCAGCAAAAAGCCTTGGTGCATGCCAGTGGCACGAACGCCTCTTATTATGCTCTAACCGGTACCCCTGAAATGACTGATTCGCGGCTGGGGATTCGTTGCCCGGCCGAAGTGGGCGAGGGGCCCATAACTTTCGGGTGTGACTTTAACGGCAATGGCATCTTCAACGAGGAGGGCGATGGCCAGGACATGACCTGTAACCCTCCTTCAGAAGGAACCAGGGCTTATCTTGATTGGGCGGGCTTGCGGCCGATGACTGAGTTTGAATTTGAGAAAGCCTGTCGCGGACCGAAATACCCTGTGATGAACGAATATGCCTGGGGCACGAATACTGGAACCCGGCTGACGGGTTTTTCCGGATTGGATGGCAGTGGCACAGAACTGCCCACGCCTGTGGCAGCCAATATTAATTATTATAATTTTGCAACTTATTATATATCGCGGGCTGGTATTTTTGCCACGACAAACTCAGACCGCATCAAGGCCGGTGCCGGCTACTATGGCGTGATGGAATTAAGCGGCAGTTTGGGCGAAAGAGTGGTTACTGTTAGCTCATCATACGGCAGGGGGTTTACCGGCGTGCATGGCGATGGCGTTTTGGCTGCGAATGGCCAAGCTAATGTTCCTAACTGGCCGCTTACCACTGCGGACGGACGGGGGTGGGGTATCAGGGGCGGCATAGAACATTCAACGCAAGTCTCGGATCGTTTTCTAACTGCCTTTCACTCCCAACGGGCCTCAGGTAATCGCGGCGTACGCACAGCCCCCTGAGCCCCTCGTAGCGACCCGTTTTCCTGATCAGTTAAGCTCGCCTTGCGCTGGGAGCAAAGCGCTTATCTTCTCCTCTCAACCCTTGCTTTTAGAGGGTGGATTTTCAATAATAGCTCTGTCGTATCCGGCAGGTTTTGATCTGGTTTGACGCCATGCAACATTTATTAGCGGATCTAGGCGAGCAGAATATGCTCCGGCGGCTGTGCGCTCATTTACCGCGCCGGCGGGATGTGATCGTGGGCGCCGGGGATGATTGCGCTGTGCTGCGTTCGGCCGGCAGTCGCTATGATTGGCTGCTCAAATCCGATCCGGTTATCGAGGGAAAGCATTTTACCACTGATACGCTGGCGCGCGCCATAGGGCATAAAGCTTTGGGACGCGCCTTAAGCGATATCGCCGCCATGGGTGGCGAGCCGCTCTGGACTCTGGTGAATATCGTGGCGCCCCCACGCACACCGGCGGAGCGTATCCTAGGGATCATGCGCGGGCTCAAAGCGCTGGCCGGGCGCTGCGGGATGGCCGTGGTCGGCGGCGATCTGAGCGCCGGGCCGGTTTTGGAGATGCATGTGTTCGTCGTCGGGCGCGTGGGGCGCGGACGGGCCATCCTGCGTTCCGGTGCGCGGCCGGGGGATAGCCTCTTTGTCACTGGCGCCTTGGGTGGCAGCCTGGCCGGGCGCCATCTCAAGTTCAACCCGCGTTTGGCGGAAGGCCGCTGGCTGAGGGGCCGAGCGCGGGCCATGATAGATCTCAGCGACGGCCTGGCTACGGATCTGCGGCACCTTATCAGAAGCAGCCGGGTAGGGGCGGAGTTATGGCTGGAGACCATTCCCATAGCCCGCGCTGCCCGCCTGGGAGTTGATCGCCAAACAGCCTTACGGCGGGCCTTGACGGATGGCGAAGATTATGAGCTGCTCTTCACTGTTGCCGCTGCTCAGGCGCACAGCTTCGAGCGTGCTTGGCGTAAAGTTTTTGAGCTGCCTTGTACGCCTATCGGCGTCATTAGCGGCCGGCGCGGCCTGATCGAGACCATCTCCACCGGCGGGCAGAGAGGCCGCCTGACCGAGGAGGGCTTTCAGCATTTCCGATGACAAAGCGCCTGTTCATTACCCATAGTCCAGAAGAAACCCAAGCCCTGGCAGCCTCGTTGCTGGCGTATATCCAGCGCGGGGCGGTGCTGGCCCTGCATGGAGAGCTGGGTAGCGGCAAGACCTGCTTTGTGCAGGGGCTGGCTAAGGCCTTGGGAGTGAAACAGACCGTGGCCAGTCCCACTTTCACCCTGATCAATGAATACCAGGGAGACTGGCCGCTCTACCACATTGACCTTTATCGCCTGGCCCGGAGCGATGAACTAGCTGGCTTGGATCTGGAAGATTATCTCGAGCCGGATGGCATCACCTTGATCGAATGGGCGGAACGCGCCGCCGACCTGCTGCCGCCAACGACCATGCATATTTATCTCGAAGCCCAGGCCGAGCCGCAGTCCCGCGCGGTGGTCATTGAAAGCCAAGCTCCGATAAACGGGCCAGGCAGCACAGATTAGTTTGTTGGCTGTGAGGCATCAGGAGAAGACGTAGGTAACCCTGCTTGGTTTTTGCACGTCTCATATCATACGAGCGCATTCGAAGGCTGTGACTTTGCGGGTCAAATGCGCAGGCGTTGTGATCGGACGGCCGTGATAAGATTTCCGTTCATTGGATTCGCGGAACATCCAAGGCATCTCACTCCAATGGGCCCTTGTCTTTCCATTAATCCGCCTAGCGGAACTCCGCCGCCAGGCCTTTGAGTTCGATGGTTTTGGCTTGAAGACGTTCTTCCGTGGTTGCACCTTCTCGTACCTTGATGGTTTCTTGTGTCAGCGTGGCAGGAGTGACTATAAAAACCTCCTTGGCCACCGGATATTCCTTTTCTCGGCCGATGAATATTCGGAGAGAATCAACATTCATATTCGTAATCCCTCCCTTGATCGCTACCCGATATCCATTTATCTTGTAGGAAGTATGGGATAGCAGGGATCGTGGCTGTGGAGCGTCATCAGTTTTCTGTCGGTAAAACGTTGTTAATTCACAGGCTGCGGGCGGAAACAACTCGGGTTGTAGGACTGTCGCAATTTTACGGCTAACTAAGTTTTGCAATGCTTCTTGTTCCGTTGCGGCAAATTCATATGGATGTTTTTCTGGAAACGACACAGGAGATGATGGCCCATAAGCGGGCCAGATCAGTGCTGCGTGTCTCCTGCTTTCAGCACTTTGTTCCGGGGTTGAAACAGTTACATACCTTAGACGCTCCTGAACATCAGGTGGAGCTACAAGTGATTTGTTCCAGGGGATAACACTTGTAATTATTCGTCCGCCTTTTCTGATCTTGCGTTCAATCTCTTTTGCCAACAACTCAGCAACTCGCTTGCGTTTCGCTACGTCTTCGCCGTGACAACCCACAAGAACACATGTCCTGCCCGATCTAAACAGCAGAGCACTTGTTATATCATTGCCGTGCCATGACTCATCACCCATGGCATTATTTTGTGCGCCATCCCATAATCCTGTGTAAAAAACAGAAGCCATGTTCTTGGAGTAGGCTTCGGCCATTTTATGAGCTTCATCCGCATTGTTATATTCTCCATAAAGGATGAATGCTTTTATGCCTTGAATTGCTACATGCTGTCTTACCCCTTGACTTGTCCACCAACCTTGCCCTCGTGATGGTTCTGTAATTTCGATCTTAATACCATCGACGTCGCTTTCTTGCAGGACAGCACTTGCTTGTTCAGAGCTCTCAACTCCAGATACATCATTTGCATAAGCAAATCGGGATGACAAATGGCTGATCGCCGCTAAGAACATCATAATGATTATCTGTTTCATGATTATCGATCTTCTCCCATGATCGTTCTCATTTAGTCAAAATCTGTAATTGTCTGTGTCGCGAGCTTAATCATCAACACTAATAGGTATGGCATTCGCTATCTTTTCCCTATATGCGGCTAACTCCTTATATCGCTCCTCGTCCCATTCATGAGCTCCTGCCTCACGCAAACTATATAGAACGTAAGCCCTCAAGTTCGTCACGTTGGAATCTTCATCAAGAAATTTCATGATAAGAAGGCGTATGATATCAGGGTCATGGGTGCTGATGAGAGAAGCAACAGCGATATCAAAGTGATCACTGTGTATTTTTTCCTCAAAGACAAATTGTTTTTGATAGTCGATTGCCACCTTATGCCGAGTTAAAGCAATAATCTTCAAGGCATAGAGCTGGTTCGGGTCGCGGCCTCCTAGGGGATGTATATTTGCCGTTTTCCAAAGTTGGTCATATTTTTCCTTGAGAATAGCGGTATTTATACTATCCGCAGGCAAGATTTGGAATTCAGCTGTATTGGATGTAATGGGCGTATTTTTGACTTGAATGGTCAATTGATATCGCCCTGGCATATGAACAGTGAACAGGTCATCCAGAATTAAGCGATTGGATTGAGTGCTCTTGGGTTTTATATGAAGATTGACCAGCTTGCGGAACCCGGCAATCATCTTGCCTTCTGCTTTCTCCTGCTGCAATCTTTCATCTTCTACTGTTATTTTGAGATTTTCCGTGCCTTCAATACCTAAACAGACGCTTGCCTCTTGTTTACCTTCGTTCTTGAAGTTCATGACTATCTGCACCGGCTCGCCTTCCACGAAAGTGGGGCTCGTTGGCTCTATTGATAAACTTATCGCCGAGGACTCTCCTGAAGCGCTCTGTGCTAAGCATGCCAGAAAAAACATCGTTGATATAACAATCGCGCCATATTCCGATGTGTTCATATCTTCTCCTGTTTTATGGTGAGAGCAGGAGTAATGCCCTAACTCCAACTTTGTTGTCCTCCGGCTACAGTGATATTTGTCGAAGACGTGATTGTGGATGGAGTCACGATCGCCGATCCTTCGTTTCCATACGCTCGCACGGCCGACAAAGAAACCGAAACGCCGGATGGAAGCGGAGACGGGAGCGTAACGATCGCCACCATCTGCGTCTTGGTCGGCGCCTCTCTCTCGAAACCCGATTCGAATTTCGCCCCCACCACCGTGAACAGGTTCGAGGTCAGGACATCGTAACCAAGCATCGCTCTCAAGAGCATATTACTGGCAACGCTGCTGACCGTCACGCCTTTTATTTGATGTGCGTTCCTCGGTGGGGTCGGGGAGAGCACAAGTAAGGGCGCGGCAGTAGGAGTATACCTATTGATAATCAACAGGTTGCGAGTGGGGTGGGTGTTCTAAAAGGGGCAGGAGGTATATGGATGGTAAGCGAAAGCGGCATGCGATCAAGCAGGGGATAGCAATCGTTAAAAGGGCCACCGGTTCGGCTCGAGCCGTTGCCAGTTGCAGGGAGGGGCATTGGCATGGAAAGCTCATGCCCTCATCCAGCACACGCTCAATGCTGCCTTGTTCTCATGGGCTGGATTTCAGCCGTGACATTGCCTGATCGTATTGCATTACCTTTGATTCCCATATTTATTGATAATGGCTTCTGTAGCCTGCAAAATATGTGGGTCTCCAGTATTTTGGAGTTCTCGAATAGCAACAAGGGCTCTCTCTCTATCATCCTTCTCGAGTGATGTGTCATCACAAATAGATACGAGTTCTTTGACGGCTTCAGGGCTTCCATTTTTTTTCAGACTATCTATCATTTTCTCGATCCTCATTGAATCTATATGATAACACCTCCACCCGTCCGGAATTGTTCTTACAAGTTGGAGCTGATATTTGATCGCCAATGGAGAATCAGAGAGTGCAACCATTTCATAAGGCGATCGCCTTTCATCACAATTAGTGCTGTTTATCGCTTGTTCTGTCAGATTTAAGAATATTTTATTCAATTCACCCTCATCTACTTTAACTATTTCTAAATCACAACTGGAATCCACCGGCTTAATAGAGGGTTCCAACCAAGGTTTGAAATGGCACACAATCTTATAATGCCCCTCTGGAAGAGTCGTCGAGCACCAACGATGCAACGGCAGGCTGATTCGCACCGTTGAGCCTGCCGGAATATCTAGTCTTCCAGTTTGGCGGAAACCTTCAAGTTTTTGTATATCCTGTTTGCCTCTTGTTCGGCCTTGCGCATCGCGAATCTCTATCGAAAATGCCTCTACGTAATTTGGCCCGGAATCGATGCTGATATTTCCTTTACTCTTGTTTTCCAAACCAACCAATAATTGAATTGGCTCACCTAAAAATATCACTTCTTTAGATGGCAGTAAGCTTATTGAAAGGTTGGTATTTTCGCTGCCACTACATATGCTTGGTATTAGGAGCCATGCAATAATCTGAAGCTGTAACATTGTATGAATGAAATTCAAAATGTTCATCATAAGATTTCCGTTCATTGGATTCGCGGAACATCCAAGGCATCTCACTCCAATGGGCCCTTGTCTTTCCATTATTCCAGCTCGCGGAACTCCGCCGCCAGGCCCTTGAGTTCGATGGTTTCGGCTTGAAGACGTTCTTCCGTGGTTGCACCTTCTCGCACCTTGATATTTTCTTTCGTGAGTGTAGTCGGAGTGACTATAAAAACCTCCTTGGCCACCGGATATTCCTTTTCTCGGCCTATGAATATTCGGAGAGAATCAACGTTCATATGCGTAATCCCTCCCTTGATCGCCACCCGATATCCATTGACCTTGTAGGAAACGAAGAAGCGCATAGCGTGTAACTGTTGAGTGGTATCGGTTTTCTCTCGGTAAAACATTGTTAATTCACAGGCTGCGGGCGGAAACAACTCGGGTTGCATAGTTGCCTCAACTCTATGGCTAATCAAGTGCTGTAGGCCTTTCTGCTCTGGCGCGCCAACTGTATGTGGTTCCAGCTGCACTCGTGACGACCATAACCATGGTCGAATAAGTTCTCGTATCCTGTCCCATTCAGCCTGTTGTTCTGCCGTGAGCACTGTTGCGTATCGCAAGAACTCATCTGGCATCATGATGGCTTTCACCCACGGAGTAACCATTTTTTGCTCGGTTGCTTGAGCAACAGATAGCAGTGCAGGCAAAAGAAATAAGAGAAAACAAACACGCTTTGTATACAGGATGCTCTCTATGACTTCTATTTTCTGAAATTTCATTGTTTCTTGCCCTCCTTTTTCTTAAGGCCACTTGTGATCTAGGTCGTAAGGGTGGTCATTGTCCCAATAAGTAATTGGCGGACTGCTGCTCATCGATGCCCCCGCATCCTCGTATTGATCCGTTGCTTCCGGATGGCGATGGACGATATTCACTCCTTGCACACCAAGCGCAGCATCAGAATATCCTTCCGGAGTCGAAGCTACCGCATGCCACCACCAGGCATATTTCCCCGGGTCAACGAGAATCGTGCATTCTATATAGCCAGCAGTCGTGTAGTTCCACTTGTAACCCAGACTGGGCGTCCCTGCCCACACCCAGACAGTAGAGGCACTCAGGCCAACTGTGCGGCAAAGATAGGCAGTCAGGTTCGCGTAAGTCGCGCAAATCAAGTCGTCGCTGGTGTTATAGAGTTCCAGAAGTTCGACGCCAACGCGCGGGTACCATGTCCCCATCCCGCTATACCGGGTCCCTATCTCTCCGTATAG
>CAYYVN010000005.1:0-138756 GCA_964475165.1 uncultured Verrucomicrobiota bacterium
GTGGCTGTCGGTATTCCAAAATATATCGACCTCACCACGAAGGCCAAGAAGGCGCGCGATGACGCTCAGTTGAGCGCCTTGCGTAGCAGCACTCATCTGCTCTATGCCAAGAATGCGCTAGACGGCAATGCCACGTTCCCAGCGCAGGGGGCGGTCGAGTCTAATCTGACCACCTACGCGGGCACCTGGGAACACTACACGACCGTCACCTATTCACAAGCCGACGGGTCCTGGACTGCAACAACAGAGTGATCAGCAACCGCTTATAATGTTGACGAGTGCATGAGGGGGTCTTCAAACCCCCTCATGCCATTTTCAGGTATTTCCCATGCACTTGTTCCGCGCAATTCGCCGGACAGGCTTTGAATCCGGGACAACTGGCGCCCGCCTCGTGGTGTTGACGCAGCGCAACGGCACCTTGCAGGTGGAACAGGTCCTCATCGAAGACGTGCTTTTTGAAACTCGTTTCAAGGGCGCCGCCCGCACGCCGCTGGAGCTGGCCAGGCACTTGCTCATCCATAAAAATCTGCCTGGCTATAAAACGGTTTTTACAGCGCCGGACGTCATCGAAACCAGCTTTGTCATCCTGCCCAAAATCGGTAGGCTCGATACGCAGCAGGCGGTTAAATTACAGGCTGCCAAAATTGTTTCCTGGGAAGCCGAACATCCCCTGCTCTCTTTCAAAAGCCATGAGCTCTTGCGCGAGAGACAGGGGCATCTCGTCGGCCTGGGCGATGGCGCGGGCCTGCAGCCATGGATCAAGCTTTTCGAGAACAGCAACGCTTTGGTGGATGATATCAGCATCCCGGCTTGCGCTTTTGAGACCCTCGCCATCCGCCAGAACTGGGCGGCTGAATTTCCCGTAGTGCTCGTGGTAGATATCGGAGCTTCTGAAACTCGCTTCTATGTTATTGACCGCCAAGCGGCCCGCTTTATGCGGAAAGTGCCCGTCGGCGGCGACACCCTAACCAAGGCCCTAACAACGGCCATCTCCACCGCTACGGGCCTGCTGGAATTGAATGATATACAGGCCGAAGAAGCCAAAATCAGCGGCCAACTCCCTCCGGCTACAAGCATGGGGCGCGACCCTGCGCCGCACGATGCTCCGGCTGACGACCGAAAGTTTCCACAAATGCCCACGCTGCTGCGGCCGGTTATGGAGAGGCTGTCCTCTGAAATAATCCGCTCCGTTCAGTTTTACAAGGAGAATGCCGGCAAACAGGTGGAGGCTGTTTTCCTCACCGGTGGTACCAGCCAACTGACCATCTTGCGCCAAGATCTTGAACAAGCGCTGGCCTGGCCGGTGCGCCTGATCGATCCCTTTGCCGGTTTAGAGTTTACCAATGTCGCCGCCCAGAATTACGCTCGGAGAAATGCCGCGCGCCTGGCCATCGCCACCGGGCTGGCCCTGGCAGAAAAGCCTTCCCTCTCACTATTGCCGCGGCGCTTATATCTGATGAAGCGTCTGGCGGTTTTCATGCCACGCGCCGTGGCCGTAGTGCTGCTCGGGGCCTTTTTGCCTCTGCTGATCATAGGCACCGTCATGACCAACAAGATCAGGGCCATCAAGGAGGATATCAGAACCCTGGAAGAGGTCACCAGCGAGGCTGCCGCCCAGCCCGGCCTTTATGAAAACCGCCTGGCCAGGGTCGCGGAACTGACTGCCAGCTTACGATATCTACAAGATGAACTGGAAAACCAACCCATCTGGTCAGGGGTGATGAATGCCCTCGCCGCGGCCATCCCCAACGAAGTGGTCTTGACTATGGCAGCTTACGGAGTGGAAGAACAGGACCCGCACAACTTGCTGCTGGGAGGCAAGGTGATTGCGGGTGCCGCCAGGTTCGACGATGTTATTTCAGGGCTGCTGACCTCGCTGGGTTCTTCGATCTTCTTCAAAAGAGTCATGATCATCAATGCCCAGGCCGCCCAAGAGAATGGCGAGCTGAGCACCTTTTTGATACAGTGCGAGCTGGTCTATTGAGGAAATAAATGTCCAATTACGCCAAATCTTTACTGGCCCTCGCCCTGGCCATGGGCGCCATGCTGGGGGCCGGCCTCTGGCTCTGGAACCGAACGCTGGCGCTGGAAGAATTCCAGTCTCAGCGCAATAGATGCCGAGAGCAAGTCATGCAAGCTCGGGTCTATGAAAAAAATGCCGCCCAGCTGGAGGCCCGCATCCATAAGTTGCAAAGCGAGATCCAGCCATTATCCGCCAAGCTGGTCAGCCGCGATTATGAAACCGCACAGGTAGTGATGGCCGTCATGAAATCGGCCGGAGCCGCTGGCCTGGAGCTGATCAATGCTGTCCGGCCGGAAGGTTCCGTCTCGGTGGCCTCTCTGGGCCAACAGAAGGTAGAGGCCGTTATGCATGAAATCCATTTGAAAGGGCCTTACGCGGGTTTCGTTAAGTTCCTGCAAAGCATGCAGAATAAGGAAATCGCCCTGACCATCAAATCCTTGGAAATCGTTCCGGTATCCGATAAAGGTGAGATCATGATCGTTTTACACCTGGCTTTGCTCATCCTGGATGAGGCGCCGGAGCCCTCACAGACCGCATCACGGTGAATGTTATGGAGCAAAAAAAGCGCGATAAGATTGCCTGGGTCTTAGCGATTGTGCTAACCCCCGTGCTGCTTTATCTGATGTATACCAATATCTTTGCCACCCAGCGCCGCGCACGCCCTCCCGCGCAGCCCGCGCCCGCCCCAGCCCTTGTCAAAAGCCCGGCCACTTTGGCCAGCTCAGCGGCGGCCACCAACCTGCCCGCGCCACGCGCACCACGGCCCCCACTCGATCCGCAAACGATCGCCGATCAAAAAGCCATGGCGGCCAAGGAACCTGCCCGTAATCCATTCGCGCCGCCCGGCCAGGCGGCCGGGCGCGGCATGCCGGCCGGGGCGGGCCAAACTTTCAATTTCAAGGTGACGGCCGTGATGGCCGCGCCCGGATCAGGAACGAGAATGGCCATGATCAACGGCAAGATGCTTGCTCCCGGAGATCGCATCGGGGAATGGACGATACTGCAAATAGATCCGCGGGCGGTCATCTTTGATAATGGCACCCAACGCATGACCGTGAACATCCAATGAGAGATCATCCCCTTGGCTTTAGCCTCATAGAGCTGGTCGTGATCATAGTCATCCTGGGCATCATTTCTCTGATAGCCTTCGCCAAGGCGCAAAATATGCTGCAGGCCAGATCGCTTTTGGCCGCTCATGAAATCAGCGCCAATCTGCGTTATATACGCAATGTAACCCTCGACACCGAGCGCACCACCCGGGTGACATTCGAGCCTCGCAGCAGCACCTACACCGTGGATATTAAAGCCCTGCCCGGCCACTTGAGCAGTCTAGACGGCTTCACCGCCTTGAAAAACCCCATCGATCAAACCGATTGGGTCATCTCCATTCCAGAACGCTTTGCCGGGGTCAGGTTGCTCACCGTGGATATAGCCGGCGACAACACCCTCTTTTTCGAGGGCAGCAATGCTATCCCCAGCGGAACGAGCGGCGCCCTGACCAATAAGGGCAGCTTGTACTTCAACACCGGCCTGATCATAGAGATTACTCCGCAGACCGGATACATCCTCACAACCACAGAGTCATGAACGCCTTACCGAAAACGCCCCCCATGCCGACACGCCCGCCCAGAGATACCGCCGCCGCAGCCTTCACGCTCATCGAGGCCATAATAACGGTGGTCATCGCCGGCATCGTGCTCCTAACGATTTTTATCGGATTCCAGGAAGCGCTCAAGCACCTGGCCAGGCAGCGCGACCTGCGCACCGCCGTAGCGCTCTCTGAAGATCTGATGCAGGAAATCCGCTCCAAGGAGTTTTATAGAACGAGCGTCAATCCCATCAATAAACGCGCAGATTGTATATGCGTGGAAGATTATCATTTGTGGCAAAGATCGCCGCCCGAGACGCCCGAAGGCGTACCCATGCAAAACTTACAGGGCTTCGTCAGGAAGGTTTTTATCGAGAGAATCGACCCGGTCAACTTCAACTTTAATGGCCCCACCACCACCAATGATACGGATTTTCTGCGGATCAGGGTCGTGGCGGGCAATATGCATGCTATGGTGACCAATGTATCGGTGGTGACCGGCGATTGAGCTCCGGAGTGATGCCTATGCCGACACGCTCTTTTCAGAATGCGCCCGGCCGAGCGCGCGCGGCGGATGCGCGCGCTGTCGGCGCTTTCTCGCTCATTGAGCTGGCCGTGGTCATCGTCATCATCGGCATCCTGAGCGGCCTCTCGCTGGGATTCATCGGCCATTGGACGGGGCTCTATACGACGCTCCTCGCCCAGAAACGGGTCGATGGCGAAATGTTCGCTACCGTTGAGCAGCTCCGCCGTGAATTGCGCACCCTGCGCAGCATCGACCAGGGCGCAAGCAATAAATTCTCTTTCTTCAACGCTCAAGGAGCCAAGATCGCCCTGGACTACAGCGCCGCGCAGTTTAGCTTGAATCAACAACCCCTGGCCCAGGGGGTCGCGGTATGTGAGTTCCAATATTTTTCGGTGAACGAGGGCAAGCTGGCGACCCCCTTAAGCCCGGGTGATTTTGAGCATCTGGCCCGCATCCAACTCACCCTGCGCATCACCAATCAGACGGCCGCCGCGCAAACCATCGTCAACTTCTATCTGCTGGAAGGATATCTGAAATGAGATCAGGGTTCTCGCTGCTCGGGCTCATCTTCGCCGTGATGCTCATCAGCCTGCTCACTGGCGGCGTCTTGCTTTTGATGAGCACCGGCACCTTCGAAAGCGTGCGGGCTTGGCAAAAAGCGCAGGCCTTTTGCGCCGCCGAGAGCGGCGTGAGCGCCGCACGCCACTATATGGATATCACCGAAGATTGGGAAAACAATGCCCCGGTGACCATCTCCGGCGTGGTGCAGCAGGCCAGCTTCCGAGCCGTGATCCAATCCAATGCCCAGGTCACTTCCGTGGGCCAGTTCGGTCAGGCCCAATGGACCAGTATTTGGACGGCATCCGTCGTAACGGTCAGCGGCAATATCGTCATCAACTTTGAAGGCGG
The DNA here is from genome assembly GCA_964475165.1 of uncultured Verrucomicrobiota bacterium. Taxonomy (GTDB): domain Bacteria; phylum Verrucomicrobiota; class Kiritimatiellia; order JAAZAB01; family JAAZAB01; genus CAYUHK01. Next base: position 5,047 of record CAYYVN010000005.1, read on the forward strand.
CCTGACGGATCTGAATATCGCCTTCTTTCCGGGCATTTCCGGGGATATGGGCCAAAGCTTCACCACCCCTAAATCAGACATCGTGGCCTCAGCCGTCGCCTTGAGGATTAAAAAAGATAACCCGTTGATGAGCCCTATCTATCTAACGCTGCGCCAAACCCAAACCACCGGCCCCATAATTGCTACCAGCGATACCAAGAAAGCCTCTCAGATAAGCTACCTATCTCGTTGGGTGATTTTCGTTTTCAAGGCCCCTGTTTTGCTGAATAAAAACACTAAATATTATATTCGCGTCTCCTCCGTTCCCACTTCCACCCATCCGCTCTTTGGCGGGGTAGGCTCGCTGATCTGGCGCTATAACGCCGCGCTGTTGGGGATTGGAGGCTACTCGGGCGGCGAGGCTTGGCGCTATATCGGGCGCAATAATAATGAGAGCAATAAGGGCGAGAACCCCTGGCCGATGGATCACGATTTCCAATTCAGGATCTATGATTAAATCTTTCCCGGCGAGCCCCGCAAGCGGCCCGGCCCCGGGATACCACACCGCGGCCTCTTGCCCACAACAAGCGCAGTCAGATCCGCTCATGGAGGGGAACGCTCGGCAGTGAGGCTCAGCTGCGCCAGGATCAGCGCCGGCTGATCAAGACCGCCAGAGCTCCGACGCAAGGCGGCGCGACGGCCGCGGCGGAAAGGCGCCCCTTGATGCAGTCGCCAGAGATGGCGCGGCGCCCCAAACGGGAGCCGCGCCGCGACTTGTTTCTTGCCTCAGCCCTGGTGCGCCGCCGTGGCCAACTTGGCAAAGCGCCGTTCCAAATCCTTGATGGAAAAGCGCGGCTGATCGATGATATATGCATGCACCGTATCACCAAAGGGCCGATACCAATGCTTGGGCAGGCCGCTCTTACCGATCACGGCGCCCACGATGCTGCCGGCGGTGGCCGCCGTGCAATCGTTATCCAAGCCCATCGCCACGGTTTCGCCAATCACGCGGGTGAAATCCGTGCCGCCGATGGTGACGCCAAAGACCGTCAGGCAGGCGTTATTGATGGTATGGATGGTATGCATGCCGGGGAATTTCTTATCCACCGCCGCGCGCGCCTGGCGGTAATCCTTGATACGTGGCGCCAGCCTCAAGGCCCAGCGAATGGCCTCGGCCAAGGCACATTCTTTGGGTATCTCCGAGAGGCCGATCCGTAAAGCCTGCACGGGATCCTTGACGGCAAAGGCCGCGGCGATGACCGCCGAGAAATACATCTCCCCATAGATCCCCTGCCGACGATGGCTCAGATAGGCATCCCGATAGGCCATGGTGGCGGCGCGCTCCGGCCAGCCGGGCGCCAGATAGCCCCAGGGATCGGAGCGAATATCAGCGCCAATCCATTCGGTAAAAGGATTATCGATCGCCCCGGCGCGACTGGCCGGAATGCCCTTCTTGAGGTTTCTCAGGGCCACCTCCTCGGCCGTGCAGGCGAAAGGCAGATATTTGAGCCAGGCCTTGCCCACATCCGCCGTGCTGAAGTCGAGCCCATGATCCTCGGCGATCAACAAGCCCAGCAGGGTATACACGGTATCGTCATCCACGGGCACGCCGCGCATCTTATCGCGCGTGAATGCCTCGCGCGGGGCATTTTGATAGCGCAGGGCTTTGGGTTCAGGCACATAGCTCCAATAATCCCGCAGCGGTAAGGAATCACCATTTTCCGCGGCCAGCGCTTCCATTCTCTTGATCGGCCAGCCCTCCACTGGCGCGCCCAGGGTGCAACCAGCCATGCGTCCTAAAAATGCTCCCGCCAGGCGATCCTTGTAGGCCGCAGCATCCAACTGCTGCCACATCCGGCGGGGACCATGCGGACGCAAAGCGCGTATCGATTTCAAATCGTTGGGCTCGCGGCGCGCCATGGCCTGATCGATCGGCAGGCGCTGGAGCTTGCGCACGCTCGCATTCAGCGCGCGCTCGGTCTGCTTCAGAACTTGCTGCACCCCCCGCGCGCCATATTCATGCTGCCGCCGAGCATATAAAGTGACTCGCTCGGCCGCCCGGCCCAAATTGGGCATCTTCAGTTCTGACACGGCTCTCCTCCTTGGCTACTGGATTAATAAAACAACCGAACCTAGTTGCTCGATCCCAGATCCATCATTCTAAGAATCCGCGGCAATCTATCTGGAGCAATCCAGGAATGCAAGCTTTTTTATTGAGATAAGCGCCCGACGCCATGAGGCTTTGTTCAGGACGAGCTGATCTTTTTGGATATCCGCAAAGAAAGAGGTGGTCCTCTTGATCGAAGAGCAGGGAAGCATCGCCAGCGGCCATCAGGCAGAGGCTCCTAGGCCAAGGCTGCCAGGGTTTTATCCAAGGAAGCGCAATCCTGAATATGCAGGAGACTGGCGCCGGCCTGAATTCTCTTAACCAATCCCGAAAGAACCCGGCCGGGTCCATATTCGATATAGCGCTGCACGCCTTGTTGCTGCATCCATTGGATGCTGGCCACCCACTGCACCGCCGAGGTCACCTGGCGCACCATGGCCGTTTTGATCTCCTCCGGCGCACCATGCGGCTGACCGGTGAGATTGGCGACCACCGGCAGCTGTAAGGGCTGCAAGGGCACCGTTTGTAAAACTCCCTCTAAGCGCTCGGCCGCAGCTGCCATCAGCGGGGAATGATAGGCGCCGGCCACATTCAAACGCACCACGCGTTTGGCGCCAGCAGCCGCGGCCAGCTGTTGAGCCTGTTCAATGGCCGGCCCGGTTCCCGAAAGCACGGTTTGCTCGGGCGAATTCAAATTGGCAATCGTCACGCCGGCCGCCGCCGCCAGCGGCTCTAAGGCCGCCAGCGGCAGTCCGATAACACTCAGCATGGCCCCCGCATTTTGCTCGCAGGCTTCCTGCATGAAACGGCCACGGGCCGCCAGCACGCGCAAGCCATCCTCAAAGGAGATGGCTCCCGCCAGGCATAGCGCCGTCCATTCCCCCAGGCTCAACCCAGCGACGGCCGCCGGGTGCGGCGCCGCGCCACGCAATTGCAAGGCCAGATGGCAAGCCAGGCTGACCACGAAAATGGCCGGTTGGCAATGTTGGGATTTAAGCAGCTCGCTTTCCGGTCCCTCGAAACAAAGGGCCGCCAAATCATAGCCGAGCACCTCGTTGGCCCGTGTGAAGAGCGCCCGGCATTCGGGCAAAGCGGCGGCCAGATCGCGCCCCATGCCGACGAACTGGGCGCCCTGCCCCGCAAAAAGAAATCCGGTAGGTATCGTCATCGCCGCCTACCATTCCAGCACGGAGGCCGCCCAGGTGAAGCCACCCCCGAAAGCTACCAGGAGCAGGATATCATCCTTATGGATGAACCCCGCGCGGGCGGCTTCATCCAAAGCCACCGGGATGGAGGCGGCCGACATATTGCCGACGCGCGGCAGGTTAACATAGTATTTTTTCAGGGGCGCGCCCAGGCGTTCGCTGATGGCTTGGATGATGCGGATATTGGCTTGATGGGGGATGATACACTGCACCTGATCGATACTGAGCCGGCTGCGCTCCAAGGCCTGTTTGGCGGCGGCGAGCATGGCATTGATGGCATGTTTGAAGACTTCGCGGCCAGCCATTTTCATATAATGCAGACGCCCCTCGATGGTGGCCGCACTGGTGGGATGGCGGCTGCCGCCACCCGGCAGATTCAAGAGATGCCCGAGGTTGCCATCCGAGCCCAAAACACTGCCGAGAATGCCGCGGGATCCCGGGCGACTCTGCAGCACGGCCGCGCCGGCGCCATCGCCAAACAAGACACAAGTGGAACGATCCTCCCAATCGGTGATACCGCTCAACTTCTCAGCGCCGATGATCAGCGCCGTATTGATCGCTCCGGCAGCGATATATTGGCGCGCCGTTTCCATGGCATATAAAAAGCCGGAACAAGCGGCCTGCAGATCGAAGGCCGTGGCCCGGGTGGCGCCCAGCGCCTTCTGAACGAAGCAAGCCGTACTGGGGAAAATCATATCCGGCGTGACCGTCGCCACGATGATCATATCCAGGTCCAGGGCGCTCACCCCGGCCTGGAGCATGGCTCGGCGCGCCGCTTCCACGGCCAAGTCGGAAGTGGCCTGGTCGGCGGCGGCGATATGGCGCTCCTTGATGCCGGTGCGGGTGGTGATCCATTCATCGGAAGTATCCACCATCTGCGCCAAATCAGCATTGGTCAAAATCCGTTCCGGCAAGTAAGAACCGGTGCCGACGATCGAAACGGGGCGCGCCCCCGAGGATTGGGTGCCCTGGGCAGTTAGGCCTGTATTCTTGGTCATAGAGCGCCTCCCAACGCACTGATGATAAAATCATTGATCTGATTGTTAACCGCATCCCGAGCCACGCGAATGGCCTGAAAGATCGCCCGCTCCGAGGATGAACCGTGCGAAATGATACAGACTCCGTTAACGCCCAGCAGCGGCGCGCCGCCATAAGCCTCGGGATCGAGCTGGCGCTTCATGGAGCGCAAGGCGCCCAACAGCCAGAGATAGCCCAGCCAGCGCGCCGGATTGCGCCGAAACTCCTGCTTGATCCATGTGCCAAAAACGCGCGCCAGCCCCTCGCTGGTCTTGAGAATCACATTGCCCACAAAGCCATCGCAAACGGCCACATCCACCCCGCCCAGATAGAGGTCATGGCCTTCGATATTGCCTTTGAAATTAAGCTTGGATTCGCTCAAACGGCGGAAGGCGTCGCGAGTGATCTCATTGCCTTTGCTGTCCTCGGCGCCCACGCTCATCAAGCCAATCACCGGATCGGCTTGGCCCAGGATTCTATTGGCATAGACATGCCCCATCACCGCGAACTGCAACAAGAGCCGCGGCGGGCAATCGGTATTGGCGCCGGCATCAATCAAGACAAAGGGTTTGTAGGGACCCGGCATGACCGTGGCGATGGCCGGCCGTTCCACTCCGCGGAGCGTGCGCAGCTTCAAGGTGGCCGCCACCATCACCGCCCCGGTATTGCCAGCCGAAATAATGGCCTGGGCCTTGCCTTCACGCACCAAATCCACGGCGCGGCTGATCGAGGAATCTTTTTTGCGGCGAATGGCCTGCGCCGGAGCCTCATTCATCCCGACCACTTCCGAAGCATGCCTGATCTCGATGGCCGCCGGCACGCGTTTGAACATTTGCAGTTCACGCCGAATGGCCAACTCATCGCCCACCAAGATAATGGCATCAATGCCCGGCAAAGAGCGCGCCGCCTGCACCGCGCCAGCCACCACCGCGCGCGGTGCGAAATCCCCTCCCATGGCATCAATGGCTATACGCATAATACCCTTTATTTCGCGGCGGCCGCCATGACCTGGCGTCCGCGATAATAGCCACAGGCGCCGCAAGCCCGATGCGGCAGCTGGGGCTTGCTGCAATGGGGGCATGGCCGCGCGGCCGGGAGGGTTATTTTATGCGAGCGTTTACGACTGCGAACACGGCTCTTGGATTGTTTTCTTTTTGGAACCGCCATCGGGCCTCTCCTTTTCTCCGCGCACCTGACTAATCCCGGCGCGCCGGAGACTATCATTCAGTTAAGTTAAGTTGATCCAGAGCGTCCCATGCCGCCGTTTTTTGCCGCGCATGACACGCCACGCACGTTTGCTTATTCAAATTGATGCCGCAAACGACGCAGCGCCCGCGACACCCCTCCGAACAAAGCTGATTCATGGGCAGGGCAAGAAGGATATCTTCCCGCAGGTCAGCGGTCAAGTCTATAGATTCGTTTTCCGTCACCAGCTCATACGAGCGCAAAAAGGCGGGAACGCGCACCGCACACCGAAACCATTCCGCGCAACGCGCGCAACGGCACTCCAGCTCTACATCCAGCGCGCCGCGCACTAAGAGCTCCTGGGCCAGGCGCTGCGCCTGCAGTTCGTAATGGATGGCGCCGGCCGCGCGCAGGAAAGGATCGCCCTCCAGCTCCAGAATGCTGGCCGGCAGTTCACCCTCATATTTGCGCTCGCGCTGTTGCAATTCGCCGCTTTGGATGATCATTTTCTTCCCTGCTGAAGGCTTGAAGCGGACCGCGCCGCGGCGGTCGTGAGGATCAAGCGTCGCCGCCAGTGACAGCCGGTCGACGGGCAGCGCCTGATAAACCCGTAAATTTCTGGCGCAAGGCGGCCTGCACAAAATCAGGCACAAACAAGCTGGTATCCCCGCCGAGCGCGGCGATCTCGCGCACCATCGTCGAGCTCACATAGCTATAAACCTCTTTGGGCATCATGAAGATGGTTTCCAGATCCGGAGCCATTTTGCGATTGGTGAGCGCCATCTGAAATTCATATTCGAAATCGGAAAAGGCGCGCAATCCGCGCAAGATCACACGGGCCTGCTTGCGCCGCGCATATTCCACCAATAAGCCATCGAAGGAATCCACCTCCACCTGCGGTATCTCCACCGCCAACTCCCGAGCCATCGCCAGGCGCTCCGCCTGCGTGAACAGGGGACTTTTACGCAAACTATCCGAGACTGCCAGAATCAGGCGGTCAAACAAACGCGCCGCGCGGCGGATCAAATCGACATGCCCCAGCGTTATGGGGTCAAAAGTTCCCGGATAGATGGCGGCCATGTTCATTGTACAGGTTCCTCGCGCAGCGGCGCCCGGCGCCAGAGACGGATGCTGCTCTCTCCATAGCGCCGCATCCTTACCAGACGCCAGCCGGGCATCTCCGGCAATGGCGTGCGCGCCGCCGCCTCCAACACCACCAAACTGGATGGAGCTAAGATAGACCCCGCCGCCAAAGCCGACAAGGTTTTTCTTTGCCAGGCACCATCCGCATCATAAGGGGGATCGGCAAAAACCACATCGAAAGGGCCAGGATATGTGGGCGCGCGCGCGAAACGCAGCGCATCGGCGGCGATGACGCAGAGCGGCGCTGGGCCACCCGCGGGGGCCGGGCAAAGCTGCTGGATATTATGCCGCAAAACCGCCAAAGCGCGCCGCTCACGCTCCACCCAGCAGACGGCGGCCGCGCCGCGACTATAGGCCTCCAGGCCCATGGCGCCCGAGCCGGCAAATAAATCCAAGACCCGCGCGCCGGGGATATAAGCCGCCAAGGCCGAAAATACCGCCGCGCGGACGCGGTCCTGCGTGGGGCGGGTGCCAGTCGCCGGCACACGGAGCAGCCGGCCTCCCAAAAATCCTCCCGTAATACGCATCGTCAGGCTCCCTCTCGCTAGCGAACACAGTTAAAATTGCCTGCAGGCAGCCACGCTATAGAGCAAGCATACTCCTTGCCGGAAGCTTGTCGAGCTTGATCCGCACCCCGGCTTGCTCAGCGGCACCAGCCCGAAACACAGCTCTGAGGCTCCCGGAGAGGACGGCTCAAAAATATAAAGCCCGGCCTTGCCTCTTAGCGGCGGACATGCTAGAGTGGATGTTATGAGTTCAATCAAAAAGAGCGGCGGGCAACTGGCTCAAGCGCCTGGCTGGTGGCTGGCAAGCAGCCTCTTGCTGTGCGCGCTTGTGCTGACCGGCTGCGAAGTGGATTCGGCCTCGTCCGCCATCGAAATCACGCCCAGCTCAGTGGCCTTGGCCGCTAAAGGACAGTCGGTGACGCTGACTTGTGTCGGCGGGTATGAATGCCGCTGGTCGCTGGAAACCGAGGCTTGGGGCATGCTCAATACCCATCAGGGGTCTCAGGTGATTTACACCAGCCTCTATCAACCCAGCGGCGATGCGCCCGCCGTGCAAACAGTCACCGTGGCTTCACGCTTCAGCTCTATGTCCGGCCTGGAAAGCGCCCAGATACCGGGAGCCGCCACCAATGCGCCAAGCACCAATACACTCTACGCCACCGCCAAAATAATTCATCTCCCGCTGGCCGCCACGGCCAGCGAGTCGGCCGACGCCCAGTCAGCCAGCCCATGATTTTCCCTTCATCCACAAAATACAGCTTGCAGTGCAGCGTCCCCATGGTGTATAAGCTCTTTTTTTTGAGGTTCTAGCGCCTTGATATAACCGGAGGCATGGCATGGCAGTTAAAATCAGATGTCAAAGAACGGGTGCCAACAATGACCCGTCTTTTCGTATAGTAGCCGCAGATACCCGCGCGCCGCGAGACGGCAAGGCGCTGGAAATATTGGGTTGGTACAACCCCCAACAGAGCACAGGCAATTTTTATCTGCGCCTGGAGCGCATCGAAGCCTGGCAGCAAAAAGGCGCCCAGCTCTCGGGGCTCGTCAGGAGCCTGCTCAAACAGGCCCAAGCCGGCGCCATGGCCGCCCCGCCGACGCCCGGCACACTGCCCACCTCTGATGCGCCGCTCGCGGCAGTGGAAACGCCATCTTCATGAAAGCTTTGGTGGAATACATGATCAAAGCGCTGGTCGATCATCCCGACCATGTCTCCATCTCCGCCATCCAGGGCTCCCAGAATGTGGTGATCGAAGTCCGCTGCCACCCCCATGACATGGGGCGGGTGATTGGCAAAAACGGCAAAACCATCGGCGCCATGCGCGTGCTGCTCTCTGGTATGGCGGCCAAGCAGGGCCGCAAATCAATGTTGGAAGTTGTCGAATAAGCTTCATGCCAGACCCGCTCAGAATTGATGTCGTCACCATCTTCCCCGCCATGCTGGAGGGGTTTCTGGGGGAAAGCATGCTCAAGCGCGCCGCGGCCATGGGCGCCGTGCGCTTCCAGACCATCAATTTACGCGCCTTCACCAACGACCGCCACCAGACCGTGGATGACCGTCCCTACGGCGGCGGCCCCGGCATGATCATGAAAGCTGAGCCGATGTTCAAGGCCGTCGAAGCCTTGCGCACGCCGGCGGCGCGAGTGATTTTAATGTCGCCCCAGGGGCGCCGCTTTGAGCAAGCTCTGGCCCATGAGTTGGCGGCCGAACAGCACCTGATTTTCCTATGTGGCCACTACGAAGGCGTGGATGAACGGATCAGCGCGGCCTTGGTGAGCGATGAGATTTCGATTGGCGACTATGTTTTAACCAATGGCACATTGGCCGCCACGGTGGTCATCGATGCGGTCGTGCGCCTCCTGCCGCAGGTATTGGGCGGCGCGGGCGCGGTGGAGGAAGAATCCTTCAGCAATGGGCAGCTGGAATATCCGCAATATACCCGCCCGGAAATATTCCGGGATATGCCGGTACCCAAGGTGTTGCTTTCTGGTGATCATGCCGCCATCCGCCGCTGGCGCGATGAGCAAGCGCGCCGGCGCACCGCCGCGCGCCGGCCGGATCTGATAAAATAGGCGCTTGACGTCGCGCGCCGCCTGGCTATGATACCTAATTTCTAAGCCCAAAGAGCTATTCGGGAGTTGACAAGATGCAAACCATTTTAAAAAAAATTGACCAAGCCAACCGGAACCCCGCGGCCCTAGCCGCCTTCCGCATTGGCGATACTGTCAAGGTTTCGGTGCGGATCAAGGAAGGCGATAAAGAGCGCATCCAGCACTATACCGGCACGGTCATCGCCCGCAAGGGCGGTGGCGCCACGGAAACTTTCACGGTCAGATATGTTTCTTTCGGTGAAGGCACCGAACGCGTCTTTTGCCTGCATTCGCCGACCATCGTGGCCATCGAAGTCAAAAGCTCCGCCAAAGTGCGCCGCGCCAAACTCTATTATCTGCGCGGCCGCAGCGGCAAACAAGCCCGCCTGAAAACCAGGCGCACAGCGGCCACCGAGAATCAGCCGCCTCCGGAAACTCAAAACATTGCTCAAGATTGAACGCCAAATCTGGACCCGTGGCTGCCAACGGATCGCGGGCGTGGATGAAGCCGGGCGCGGCCCGCTGGCGGGCCCCATCGTGGCGGCGGCGGTCGTTTTCAACCCTGACTTCCTGGAACGCGAAGAGCATGGGCTCCTGGCCGCCTTAACCGATTCCAAGGAACTGACTCCCGCCCAACGTCAGCGCTTTTTCGATCTGCTCACGCACGCGCCAGATATCGAAATCGGGGTGGGTTTCGGGCCGCCAGCCGAGATTGATGAAATCAACATCTTGCGCGCCACCCATCGCTGTATGGGCCGCGCCCTGGATCGACTGCCCGCCCCACCCGATCACGCCATCATCGACGGTCTGCCGGTGCCCGATCTGCGCTGCCCCTCGACAGCCGTCATTCACGGTGATGCCCGGAGCCTTTCTGTCGCCGCCGCCAGCGTCATCGCCAAGGTCACGCGTGATCAATGGATGGCAGAGCTCGATCGTGCGCATCCGGAATACGGCTTCAAGCGCCATAAGGGCTACGGCACGGCGGCCCATATTCAAGCCCTGCTGAAATATGGCGCCAGCAGCCAGCACCGCCGTTCCTTTCGACCAGTGCGCGATATCGAAAACATTCGTCAGCGCCTGCAGCGCAGGCCTGCCTCAATCACCTCTCGCCAGGTCTGCTCTCATGTGGTCGGCTCTTAAACGCCGCTGGAGCGGCCGCGGCCCGACGGGCGGCGGCACGCGCTGGACTTTGGGCCGCTGGGGCGAAGCTCAAGCGGAGAAATTCCTGAAACAAAAGGGTTACACCATCCTCGGCCGCAGGATGCGCATCGGCCGCCGCGATGAAATCGACTTGCTGGCTCGCGACGGCCAGACGCTCGTTTTCGTGGAAGTAAAAACCCGTCAGGACGAGGCTTTCGGCCGGCCAGCCGCCGCCGTGCATCAGGCCAAACGGCGTTATCTTTCGCGGGCGGCGGTGCGCTATTTGAAAGCGCTTAAAAATCCACCGCGCACCTTTCGCTTCGATGTGCTGGAAGTCATTGGCGGCCCAGACCAGCCGCCGCGCATGCGTCATATCGAAAACGCCTTCGCGCTCGATCGACGCTATCGGGTGCCGTAAACCTTAAGCGCGGCGCAGAAGACGCCCGGCGCGGACACCGCTCGGACCATCCGGCGTCAGCGTGATGGCGCCATTGACAATGACCCACTCGATGCCCCGCGCCAGCTGATGCGGCTCAGCAAAAGTGGAGAGATCCGCCAGGGTATCCGGATTAAAAATAACCACATCGGCCAGGCGCCCCTCCGCCAGGAGCCCTCGCTCCGGCACACGGAAATGCTGGGCCGGCAAGGAAGTCATCTTGCGGATGGCCTCCGGCAGGGGCACCGTTTGGCCATCCAGCGCCGCCCGCAGGAAGCGGGGAAAACTACCATAGGCGCGCGGATGAGGATAGTTCTGGCTCAAGGGCCCCGTCGGAGCTTGCAGGGAGGCATCCGTGCCCAGCATCACATAAGGTTCCGCCAGGATGCGCCACATATTGGCTTCGTTCATGCCCAGGAAAAAGGCGCTGGTTTGCAAAGCATCAGTATCCAGCAGATGCAAAACGGCATCCGCTGGATCAAGCCGCAAATGGGCGGCGACTTCCAGCAAGGGCAGCCCGCAGCAGGGCCTCAAGCTGGTGCCGGCAATCACAATCATCTGCGGCTTACGCGTGGTGAAGATTTCCTGGCACAGGCGTTGGCGCGTATGCGGATCGCGCAGTCGAGCCAGGATGGCTTCCTTGCCGTCGGCCGTGGCCCAGCCCGGCAAGACCACATCCAAATCCGTACAGGACGCTACATAGGGATAACGATCGGCGGCGATCTCCAAGCCATCAGCGCGCGCCTGGCGCAGCTGAGCCAAGGCGGCATCTACCAGCGGCCAGGCTTCTGGGCCAGCCGTCTTCAGATGCGACACTTCCACCCGCACCTTAGTGGCGCGAGCAATGGCAATGGTCTCCTCCAGAGCTTGCAATAAATCGGCACTCTCGCTGCGCATATGCGAGACATAAATCCCCTGATGCTTGGCCACCACCGCCGCCAAGGCGGCCAGCTCTTCGCGCGTGGCCCATTTGCCAGGTGTATAGATCAGGCCGCTGCTGAGCCCCCACCCGCCGGCCTGGAGGCTCTCCGCTAAGAGCGCGCACATGGCCTGAATTTCGGCGGGCGTCGCGGGGCGCGCCTGATAGCCCATCACCCAGCTGCGCAGTTTGCCATGGCCAACCAGGGCGGCCACATTGAGCGCCGGCTGCACCTGCTCCAACAAGCGCAAGTAATCGGCCATGGTTTGCCAGGAGCCGGGATAATCCAGCCCCTGCCAATCGGAGGGCAAACAGGCTGGGTCGGCCAACGGCGCGGCTGAGGCGCCGCAGTTGCCCACAATTTCGGTGGTGATGCCCTGGTAAATCTTGCTGGGCGCCGCGGGTTCTATCAGCAAATAAGCATCGGAGTGCGAGTGGCTATCGATGAAGCCCGGGCAAACATAGCGCCCTTCCGCCGCTATCGTTTGACGGGCCGCCAGGCCGGAAAGATCGCCCAAGGCCACCAGCTGTGCGCCGGCGATCCCCACATCAGCCCGCCGCGCCGGAGCGCCACTGCCATCCAGGATTTGTCCGCCGGTAATTTTTATATCCAATATGGAACTGGTCGGCATGGGCGCCCTCCTAAGTTAGACCCTCAGCCATGGCTGGTGACGGTGCCGGGGCGCTGCCGCTTGAGAGCCCACTATCCAGCAGGGCCATCACCTCCGCTTGCACCCGCTCTAATTGGTGCAGATCCAGATGAGGATCGGTCACCAGAAAAGTATCCCCGCTCTGGCGCTGTTCATATACGCGCCGCGTGGAGCCATCGGGTCCGCTTTGCACATCCCGCTCCACCAGCAGGCGGCGGCGTTCCAGCATCACCGCTAAAACAAAGATCGTGTTTTGATGGGCCGGATCGTTTTTTTCCATCAAGCCGCGCAAGAGCGATTCGGCCGTTTCCTTCTTGAGCGGCTCCGCGGCCGGCGGGGGCGGCGTATGAAAAACTCCACGCCAAGTGCTGATCCAGCCGGCGGACGGGATCGCCTCGGCCGCCGGCGCCGCTGCCGCCGCGGACTGTTCCTGCGCCCAGCAAGCCTCGCAATAGTCTTGGCGCAGATAGCCGGTGGAGCTGGAAGCCAGGCGCGAAATATAAGGCTGCTGGTCAATAAAGGCGCCCTGGCAGCCAGAACAGGCCTGGCTGCGCGGCTTGATATCCCATTCCTGATTAAGCATCCTTCAACACCCAATCCTTATAGCGCCAGAAATAGATAGTGCCGGAAACGACGGTCAATAAGGTCACCAGCGCGGCGATGGCCGTGGTGACCAGGCGGAATAAGGGATGATAATAATTCGTCAGAAAATCATCCAAAACGGGGCCTTGCAAAAAAAGCGGCAAAAGCTCGTCGCGACAAGCGGCCCCCAGTATAATGATGGCGATAACGATGATCTGCCAAATCATCTTATGTTTACCCCAGCGGCCCGCCGCAATGATCTTACCCTGCGAGGCGCTCAAAAGGCGCAGACCGGTGACCATGAACTCGCGCGCGATGAGAATCACCACAATCCAGGCCGGCACAATCTGATCCCAGGCCACGAAACAAATGAAAGCGGCGCAGATCAAGACTTTATCGGCCAAGGGATCCAGCAGCTGACCGAAAACGCTGACGCCGCTAATTTTACGTGCCCAACGCCCATCCAGATAGTCGGTTAAAGCCGCCAAGAGAAAGACCACCAGCGCGATTGATTTGCCAAAGGGAATCGCCAAAGTCAGCAAGCAGGGCAAGGTCAGCGCCATCACCAATCTACCCAGCGTTAAAACATTAGAAGTTTTCATCGTATAGACCTGCTGCTTCCCTTCCGCGCGGTTTCTGCGACCGGCTCGGCCAGCAGATCATAGCCGGCCACGCCAATATAACGCGCCTTGATAAAAGTGCCGGGGCGGATATCTGCGGGCGCGCGCTGCAGGATCACCACGCTATCCACCTCCGGGGCCTGGGCGCCAGAGCGAGCGATCCAGGCCGGACCGGAGATAGTCGGTTCATTCTGCTGCTGGGCCCTTTCTTTTTCAATCAAAATCTCGGTTGTTTTTCCGAGACGCTCCCGGTTGTGCTCTAAGACCCAGCGTTGCTGCCGCCGCAACAGTTCGGCGCGGCGCTGGGCGGCCGCGCGTGGCGCCACCTGCGCGGCGAGCCGGGCCGCCGGCGTGCCTTCTTCGCGGGAATAGGCGAAGACGCCCAGATGATCGAAGTGGGCTTCATCCACGAAATCCCGTAAATGCCGAAAATGCGCCTTGGTTTCACCCGGAAACCCGACCAGGCAAGTGGTGCGTAAAGCGACATCCGGCAAAGCCCGGCGAATGCGCTCCAGCAGCTGCCGCCCGCCGCCTGGCAGCGGCGGACGCCCCATGGCGCGCAGCATTTCCGGATGGCTATGTTGAATGGGAATATCCAGGTAATGACAAACCTGAGGCACCTCCGCCATGGCCGCCAACAAACTATCGCTCACCTGGCTGGGGTGTCCATAGAGCAGGCGTATCCAAAAACGGCCGCCGAGGGCGCCCAGCGCACGCAGGAGCTGGGGCAAAGCTACACCCCCGGCGAGATCCCGTCCGTAAGCCGTGCTATCCTGAGCAATCAGAATCAGTTCGCGTTGGCCACTGGCCAGCAGCGTTTCGGCTTCGCGCAAAATGCTTTTGAGCGGTCGGGAACGATAGCGCCCGCGAATGCGTGGGATAACGCAGAAACGACAATGATGATGGCAGCCTTCGGCAATTTTAAGATAGGCAAAGGGGCCCCCGGTAAATAAAACCCTCTGGGGCGGCGGCTCGATCACCAAACGCGCCCGGGGCGCAATGGCCCGCAGATCGCGGGCGCCATCCGCCAGGCGGCGCACCACCTTATCCACACGGGTGATGGCATCCAATCCGATCCAGGCATCCACTTCGGGTATGGCCTCCACCAAGCGGCGCTGGTAACGCTGCGGCAAACATCCCGCCACCAGCACGGCGCGGCAGGGACCCCGCCTCTTCCAGGAACAGGCTTCAAATATCGCCGCCAGGGATTCTTCTCGAGCGGCACGAATGAAAGCGCAGGTATTGACGATAACGATCTGCGCCTCTTCCGGCGTCGGCGCTAAAGGCCAACCAGCCGCCAGCAGGCCGGTCGCCATTATTTCGGAATCCACCAGGTTTTTGGCGCAACCCAGGCTGATGAACCCGATCGACAGAGGTTGTGACTGAGTCATGAATTAGTGAGCCTGGCCTGGCCCAGCTCAGCGGCGCTCGGCGCGCTGCTCACGCGCCAGCCGATCCAGAGCCATTTCCATGTGAACTTTCCACTCGCTATCCGGATGAGCGGCGATGAAGTCCTCATAAACAACTTGCGCCTCGGCGGCGCGGCGGAGCTGTTGCAGACAACGGGCCTGGCCCAGGTAAGCCTGCGGCAGCAGAAAATGATCCGGATAGGCGGCCAGGAAAGCATTGAAGCCAGCCAGCGCTTGCGCGGGTGCGCCCTGCGCCTCCTGGCACAGCACCCTGCCCAACACCGCCGCGGGCCTCATAAAATGTTTTGGATATTGCTGTATAAAACGATCATAGAGCATCAAAGCCTGTTCATAGGCCCCGGCCGCATATTGGCTGGAGGCCAGCGCCAAAAGCGCCGTGGGGGCCGAAGGAGACGAGGGATACTGGACCAATACTTCCTCCAATTGCCCAGCCGTTTGAGCCACAGCCAGCATTTGCGAAGCGGTTATGGCCTGACGCCGTTGCTGGCTGATATAGACGGCGACAATCAGCACCAACACTATCGCCAGACCCGCGCCGCTGAGCAAGAGACGCAGATGGCGTTGCAGAAAAGCCCCCTGATTGGCCCCGGGTATCCGCAACAAAACCTCTTGCAGTGACTTCAACATTTATGCCTGCCTCTTGCCATCCAGCCCAGCCTTGAAAAAAACCCTTTCACCATACTGCGCGGCGCGGGACGCTGCAAGCCCAAATTAGCAGCGCCAAGCTTGCCTCGACAGAACAAACCCTCTATATTGCAAGCCATGCAAACCAAAGACCGCTCTCGATTGAGGAGCCCCATCGCCTTGCTGACGCTGGCCCTGATCGTTAGTGCCGCGCTCAACGTGGTTATCTTGCTCGGCTGGGCGCTGATGGCCGGCGGCCATTCATCCGCTCGCCAACAAGCCGAGGATGAATATCCTCAGCTCAAGGAGGTCTGGTCTTATGGCCAAGGAACGGTCAAAGCAGCGCGCATCGCCCTCAGCGGCGTGATCATCCGGGGCGGCGCAGAGGGGTTCTTTGATCTGCGCCCGGACCGGGTGGAAGACACCCTGCGCCAAATCCGGGCCGCGCAGCAGGATGCGGAGGTAAAGGCCATCATACTGGAAGTGGATTCTCCCGGCGGCGGGATCACGCCCACCGATGAGATCTACCGCGCCTTATGTGAATTCAGAGCCAGTGCCGCCGGGCGGCGCGTGGTGGCTCTCGTGCGCGGCACGGCGGCCTCCGGCGGCTATTACATCGCCTTGGCGGCTGACTGGATCATTGCCGAGCCCACCGCCTTGCTCGGATCCATCTCCGTCCTCATCCAAACCCTCAACTGGAAAGCCCTCAGCGATAAAGTGGGTATTGAGGATATCACCATCAAATCCGGGCGGCATAAGGATCTCTTGAACCCCTTTCGAGCAGTCGATCCGGAGCAATTAAGCATGCTGCAAACCACGGTGGATAGCCTGCATGCGCATTTCGTGGATATCCTCCGCCAGAGCCGGCCGCAAATCACAGCCCCTCTGGAGGAACTCTGCGATGGACGCATCTTCACCGCCCCCGCCGCCCAGGAACTGCAGCTGATCGACCAACAAGGCTATTGGGCGGATGCCATGGCCCGCGCCGCGCAGCTGACCGGGCAACCCAGCCTTAAAGTTGTACGCTATAAGGAACGCTCGGATCTGACGCGCTGGCTGGCGGAATGGCGCGCCCCGACCTTGCGCGTCAGCCTGCCGGGGCGGCCAGGTGGCGGTCCGCAGCTCATGTATCTTTGGCAGCCCTGAATGCCCTTGCGCGGGCCTGGCCTTTGCCTAATGATCTAAAAAAAATAAATGGGTATCCAGAGCGGATAGCCTCTCGGATAGCCCGAAAGTCGAGGTGACCTCCATGGCTGATTTCTTAACAGCCTTCTGGCAAAGCTTGACCATGATGGCCCCCTATCTTCTGTTTGGGTTCTTGGTGGCCGGGGTGCTTGCGATATTCATCTCGCCCCAATCCGTCGAGCGCCATCTGGGCGGCCGAGGATTCCTGGCGGTATTAAAAGCAACTCTCTTCGGCATACCGCTGCCCCTCTGCTCATGCGGCGTGCTGCCGGTCACCGCGGCCCTGCGGCGGCACAAGGCTGGCAAAGGCGCCGCGACCGCCTTCCTGCTCTCCACACCCCAGACTGGTTTCGACAGCATCTTCGTCACTTTTGGTATGCTGGGAACGCTATTTGCGGTGGTGCGTCCCCTGGGCGCGCTGGTGAGCGGCTTGCTGGGCGGCATGGCCATCAATCTCTTTGACACGGAAGAAAATGCGCGCGACTCAGCCGCCCCGCCATGTACGGAGGATTGCTGTGGCACCAGCGAACGACCCGGGGGCTGGCTCTTGACCGTCCTGCGCCATGGCTTCGTAACGCTGCCGCGTGATATCGCGCGCCCCATGCTCACCGGTCTCATCGCCGCCGGACTGATTGCCTGGCTCATCCCCGAAGGATATTTATATGACCTGCTGGGAGCCGGCCTGCGCCCGAAATTGATCATGATGCTGATCGGCATCCCCTCTTATGTTTGCGCAACGGCCTCGGTGCCGGTAGCCGCGGCCCTCATCGCTAAAGGGGTCTCGCCGGGCGCAGCGCTCGTTTTCCTGATGACCGGCCCGGCCACCCATATCACCGCCTTGACCACCGTCTGGAAGATACTGGGCCGCCGCAGTACGCTCATCTATTTGGGCGTGATCGCGACGGTATCGATCCTGGCGGGGACCCTGCTGGATGCCATCTATATCGCCCGCGCCACCCTGCCCGCGCCGGAAATGGCGCATCTGATCCCGGCGCCCATCAATGCCGGAGCGGCGATCATCCTGCTGGCCATCCTCCTCAAGGCTGCCTGGCCGCAGCGCCCGCGGGCGGGCACGCGCGGCGCTGAGCGCACCGCCGCCAAGCTCATCCTGCGCGTGCGCGGCATGAGCTGCCGCCATTGCGCGGACCTCATCCAAGGCACGCTCTTGCAGCAGCCCGGAGTTGAGGCCGCCCTGGTGGACTGGACCAGCGGCCGCGCCGAGGTGAGCGGCAAAGATCTCGATCCTGATTTGCTGCGAAGCCGGATCAAGGAACTCGGCTACGATGCCGAGCCGGCGCCGCCCGTTTAGCGCGTATTCGGCTTGCCCATCCAGGCCCGAACCTCTATGCTATTTTGCGCCCCTGAGGGAAGGCCGCCGGAGCAACCAAGATAAGGGAAGCAGAACCCATGAGAAAAACCTTCGTCCTCGACACTAACGTCCTGCTGCACAACTCCAACTGCATCGAGTCCTTCGCCGATAATATCGTGGTCCTGCCCATGGCGGTCATTGAGGAGCTCGATAAGTTCAAATCCAACAATGATGAATTGGGGCGCAATGCCCGCCAGGTTATCCGGCGCTTGGATCTTCTGCGGCAGCGCGGGCGCTTGGGTGAGGGGGTTCCCATGGAGAATGGCGGCCTGCTACGGATCATCACCGATCATGAAGTGCCCCACGCTGGCCGCTTGGATGAGACCCTCGTGGATAACAAGATTATACTGCTGGCCTACCATCTGAAAACCAGCGGCCAACGCGTGATCTTCGTCTCCAAGGATATCAATGCCCGCCTGAAATCCGACGCCCTGGGCATTGAGACGATGGATTTCGAAAAGCAGAAGGTTAATTTTGATGAGTTATTCACCGGCTATCGCCAGCTCACGATCACCAGCGCGCAGCTGGAAGAGTTCCAACAAAAGGGCGGCCTGCAACTGCCGGAGCTGGAGCTCTTTCCCAATGAAATCGCGGCCCTGACCCGCGCCGAGAATGGCGCGCAGATAATTTTGGCACGGGCAGAGGCCGATGGCACCCTGGTGCCCCTGGTGGCGGAACGCGCGGCGGCCTGGAATATCAAGCCGCGCAGCAACGAACAACGCGCGGCCTTGGAGCTGTTGCTGGATGAAAAAATTTCGCTGGTCACCCTGGTGGGTCAAGCCGGCACCGGCAAAACGCTGCTGGCGCTGGCGGCGGGGCTCGAGCAGCTGCTCAAGAGCAAGCGCTATGACAAGATGCTCGTCACGCGGCCGATCATGCCGCTGGGCAAGGATATCGGGTTTTTGCCCGGCGACAAGGAATCCAAGCTGAAGAATTGGATGCAACCTATTTTTGATAACCTGGCCTATCTCATGCGCAGCAAGGGCGATCCCAAACAATCGATCCGCGAAAAGATCGAGCGCCTCCAGCGCGAGCATATCCTGGAATTGGAAGCTCTCACTTATATCCGCGGCCGCTCCATCCCCAAACAATATGTGATCATAGATGAAGCCCAGAACCTGACGCCCCATGAGGTCAAGACCATCATCAGCCGCGCCGGCGAAGGCACCAAGATGGTGCTCACCGGCGATCCCTCACAAATCGATAACCCCTATCTGGATTCCAATAGTAACGGGCTCACCTATACCATTGAACGCCTGAAACCGGTGGCGCTGCACGGACACATCACGCTGGCCAAGAGCGAGCGCAGTCAGCTGGCGGCCACCGCCGCCGAGCTGCTATAAAGTGTGGCCGAGTAACGCCAAAGATGGCATACTATTATCTTGGATTCGCGGAGGAGCAAAGCATGACGCGCACGCAAAGCTTAAGTTGGCGACTGGGTCTGATGGCACTCTTGCTGGCCGGAAGTCTGGCGCAGGCCAAGAACAACGAGCTGGCCGAGATCGGCGAGGAAAATATGCGGGCCGGCAAATATGCCGCGGCCATCACCGCCTTCGAAAAAATCTCCCCATCCTACGAGCATATCTTCGCCATTAACTTTGATCTGGCCTGGTGTTATTATCTGACCGGCGCTTATGAAAAAGCGATCCCGCTCTTTGAAACGCTCTCCGGAATACGCGCCCCCAGCGAGGAGATCAAACAGCAGTCGCTCTTCTTGCTGGCCGAATGTCTGGCCCGCGCCGCCGAGGAACTGGAGACCAAGGATCCTAACCGCCGCCAACATATCCAGCGGGCCATCAAGCTGCAGACCCAGTTTCAGGCTGATTATCCCAAAAGCTCTTTTGTCCCCAACTCGCTCTATGGTCGCGCTTATGCCTTTTATCTCGACGCGCAAATGGATAAAGCCGAAGCCGACCTCTTCACCCTCATTAAAACCTATGCGACCAGCACCGCCGCCCGCGACGGCAAATACCTCCTGGCCAATGTCTATAGCCAACAGGCCTTGGACCTGCTCCAGCAAAATAAAACCTCCGCATCCAAGCCGCTGATGGATAAGGCTCGGACGCTTTTCAGTCAATTATCCAATATCACGGGCAATCTGGCTTTAGCCAACGATAGCACCTTCGCGCTGGCCGATACCTGGTTCCAAGCCGGGTTCTATATGGAAGCCATCAGTTATTTCCGCGCCGTGCGCCCCAAAGTGGATGTGCTGCAAGACCTGCATCAACAATTAACGGCCCTGGAACAGAAACGGGCCCAGGAGGCCGGTAGCGGTCAAAGCTTCGCGCTCACCAGCGCGGAAATCGATAAAATAAAAGCTCAAATGACCATTATTGGTGATACGCCGGATCTGATGTTATCCAGCTATTTCCGCATTGCCCTCTCTTTCTTTGAACTGCGCCGCATGGATGAGATGCGCATTATCTGCCGTCATTTACTGCCCTTCATGGAAGGAACCCAGAAAGAGGAAACCGGATTCCTGATCATCAATTCTTTCCTCGAGGATCATAACCCGGCGGCGGCGGCTGAGGCCCTGGATGATTTTCAACATACCAGCGGCACCGCCCGGCCCATTGCCGAAATGGCCAGCCTGGCTATCGGCCAGCAATTCATGGAACAGGGGGATCTGGCGGCGGCCTTAACGCAGTTCACCAAGAGCGTCATAGAATACCCCGCCGGCCCGGGTTTGGAAGACGCTTTTTACATGAAATTTTCCGCCGAATATCTGTTGGAGCAATACGCCGCCGCCATCCAAACTGCCCGGGCGTCGCAAGCCGCCTTTCCCGAAGGAAAATACATCCTAAACGCCCTCTATCTCCAGGCCATGAGCCAGGCCGCCCTGCGCGAGTGGGCTGCGGCGCTGAGCGTCATCGAAGATCTGTTGCGCCGCTCGCCCAGCGAAGCTTTCCCCTCCCTGGACGAAGCCACCTATCAAAAAGGCTGGTTCCTCTACCAACAGGCACTGAGCCAGGAACAAGCGTCCGCCGCCGGCGCTCCCAGCGGCAAACAAGCCATCCTGCTCGAGGCCATCAAGCAATTTGAATTCTTCCTGGAACGCTACCCGGATAGCCGCCTGCACCCCATCGGCATGTATCAGTTGGCGCTCACGCTCAACGCCGCCCAAGAGACCGGTCGGGCGGTGGATACCTTGCGCCAACTGGCCCAAAGTCATCCGCAGCATACCATCGCCCCCACGGCTTTATTCCAAATTGCGGTTATCTATTATGAGCAAGAAGATGTGCCGCGCATGGCCGATGCTCTGGATCTGCTGGTGCAGGAATATCCCACCGCGCCCATCATGCCCGAAGCTTACTTTTGGCTGGGTTGGGTCACCAAGAAAAACAATCATTTTGATGAAGCCACTGAATATTTCAGCCAATCCCTGGCGCTGGCCCCAGGAGACAGTATGGCCCCAGAATGCCTCTTGCAGATGGCCAATTGCCAATGGGAGAAAGCCTATGCCATGGGCATGCCCACCATGCTCTCCGATGAGCGCAAAGCTCTCTTCCGCGCCAGCGTTCTGGAATCAGCCCAATTGTATGAGGATCTCCTGGCACATTATCCGGAGGCCAGCCAGGCCCAGGAAGCTATTCCGGCTATTGCCAGAAACCTCTTCACGCTGGTGCTGCATCGCTTACTCCCCGAGGAAGCCGCCACGGCTTATTTCCAACAGGCGCAAATGCGCCATCGCAACGATAGCATCACTCGATCCCGGCTCGCTTTCAGCCTGGGCAGCTATTTGCTGAAAAACCAGGAAAAAGACAAGGCCCTGCTAGCTTTCAAAGAAGCCTTCTCGATTAACCCCGCCGTGCGCCTCTCGGCGGTCATGCTCGCCGATTACGCTGAAGCCCTGAAAGATGCCCACCTGATGCCGGAAGCCGAAGAGATCTATAACAAAATCATCGCCCAATATGCCGATGATCCTCAGGCCATCGCCCCGGCCTGGTTCGGCATTGCCGATATTAAATATCGCCAGGATGACTTCCAGGCGGCCCAGCAGGCTTTCGAAAAAGTCCTCCAGGAATTCCCTTGGTATGAACCGGGTAAACAGGGCAAAGTGAAGCTGGCCACGATCCTCGAACGCCATAAAGATTATGCCGCCGCCGAACAAATGTTCACGGAAGTCTGGAAGCAGGAACGCGGCGAAGCGCGCATCAGCGCCATGCTGGGAGTGTCGCGTTGCCAGATCGCGCGCGCGGAAGAGTTTCGCCAACAGGGCAGCATCGCCTCCATGAAGACCATGATCAAAGCCGCCGATGATAATGTATCGAAAATCATCATCTTATATGAAGCCTTCCCCGATTATGTCTCCGAAGCTCTCAAGCTCAAAGGGCAACTCTATGAGCTCTCTGAGAATCCCGTGCAGGCACGCGAAACCTATGATCGTCTGCTCAGGGAATATAAAAATTATCCGGCCGCCAAAGAGGCGCTTGAACAGCTCCAGAAACTGGGCGGCCCATTAACCGCACCCGGAGTTGGTCCATAAAAACCATACCCTCTCCGTTGCCCGGCCGGCCCGACCAAGACCCGGCCGGCCATGCTAGGGAGCAGCCATGAGCAGGTTCGCCTTTTCTCCGCGGCAGGTTTTGCTCCTTATAATTATCTGCGCGGGCACTTTTGCTTTCATGCTGCTTGTTAACCGGCTGGTGCTGGTCTCGGGGGCCGAAAAAGCGGTGCGCCAAGGATCGCTAACCAAGCTGCAAGCCATCATCCGGCAACATCCCCAACAGCTTAATCGGCCCAACCGGAAAAACGGGTTAACGCCGCTCCATTGGGCGGTGATGGAAGATCGCACCGACATGGTGCGCTGGTTGCTGGCTCAAGGGGCCGATGCGAATGCCCGCGATCGTTATGGAATGACGCCGCTCCATAAGGCGGCGGCTTTTAATCGCTACACCAGCGCCAGCATGTTGCTGGAGCAGGGAGCCGATCCACTGGCCTATGGCATCAAATATGGCGTTATGCAGCTGGCCCCCATCCATCTGGCCGCCGAGGCCGGCTATAGCCAATTGGTGCAGTTATTGCTGGAACGGGGCGTGGATATCAATCTGCCTACCGCCGGACAAAACCAGGTGACGGCGCTGCATATGGCCGCCGCCAAGGGTCGCAGCGAGGTCTTGGAACTGCTCCTCAAATCTGGTGCGGAGGTCAATGCCCGAGACTCCCGGCTGGCCACTCCTCTGCGTTGGGCGCGCGTGGCCGAGCAAGACGAAGCCGCCGCTATGCTTCGGATTTACGGCGGCGCCGAATAGCTCCGCGGCCGGTGCTGCCCTGCGGCCGCCGGGGCCTAACGGTCATAGCCATGGCAACTTCCGGGCAGGTAAAAGGCGAATCGTATTTGGTGCAGTTGATGCATCCGATATAGAGCTTATGCATCAAGCTTTTCTTGGGAACTTCCCGGAAGCCAAACCGGCGAAAATAATCCGGCGAAAAAGTCAGCACCACAATCTGCGCCGGCTGAAAGGTTTTCACACGTTGAATCATCGCTTTGATCAAAGCGGATCCCACGCCCTGGCGATGAAAAGACCGCGCGACGGTCACCGATTTGATTTCGACCGAAGGATGCGCCGCCCGCCCGATCTCGGGCAGAATTTGCCAGGCCGCCGTGCCAACGATCTGCCCCTCAGCCTCATAGACTAAAAAGCGGTCGATGTTCTGCACGATATCGCTGATGGAGCGCGGCAGGAGTTCTTGCGGATAAGATTTGATCAGCGCATAGATGGCTTCAACATCTTTAAAGCCGGCGGCCCGAATACCGTTGGTCTGAGATCCTGGCATGGTGCTTGTCCTTTTCCTCCTCGTCATCGGCCCTCTTTTTAATAGAAGCTCATTAAAATAGCAATAAAAAACCTTGTAGTTTCGGAAAGCTCTCGGCATAGTGCCTGCCGTTTCCCGTTGGGCGCTTGCTTTCCAGCGCCGTATCCCAAGCAGGAGTGTAGAGCATGGAACGAAGTAAGGAACTATCGCGCGTGCGCAACATCGGTATCATGGCGCACATCGACGCCGGCAAAACGACTGTCAGCGAACGGCTGCTTTTCTATTCCGGAAAAACCTATAAAATCGGCGAGGTGCACGATGGCGCCGCCACCATGGACTGGATGAGCCAGGAGCGCGAACGGGGCATCACCATCTCCTCAGCGGCCACCACTTTTGTATGGCGCGAGCATAACGTCACCTTGATTGATACTCCCGGCCACATTGATTTCACGGCCGAGGTGGAAAGAAGTCTGCGGGTGCTCGATGGGGCCGTGGCGCTCTTTTGCGCCGTCGGCGGAGTGCAGCCTCAATCGGAACAGGTATGGCAACAGAGCGAAAAATATGGTGTGCCCAAACTGGCTTTCATCAATAAGATGGATCGGAGTGGCGCTGATTTCTTCGGGGTGGTGAAAAAAATCCGTGAGGTTCTGGGCGCGCACGCCGTGCCCGTGGTGCTGCCCATTGGCCAGGCGGAATCCTTCCACGGCATCATCGATCTGATCAGCATGCAGGCGGTGATCTATGCGAACGATTCAGAGCAAGATTGTGCGGCGGGGCCCATTCCGCCCGAGCATCAGGCCCTGGCCCAGACCTGGCGCGGCCGGCTGGCGGAAGCCTGCGCCGAGCAGGATGATCAGGCGCTGGAAACTTTCCTGAATACCGGTGATATCCCCAACGCCGATTTGGAGCGCATTCTTCGCCAAGCCGTTCTGGCACGCCATATCGTCCCCGTTTATTGCGGCACCGCTCTCAAAAACAAGGGCGTGCGGCCCTTGCTGGATGGCATCGTGCGCTTTCTGCCCGCACCCAATGATCTGCCGCCGGTGGTGGGCACCAGCGAAGATGAGGCCCCGACCGAACGCGCGCCGGCCGATGCAGAGCCCTTGGCGGCCCTGGTCTTCAAGGTGATGAACGATCGCCAAACCGGCCGTTTGGTTTATCTGCGCATCTATTCCGGCACCCTGCCCACTGGGACCACCGTTCTGAACAGCACCCAAAAGCAGGAACAGCGCGTGGGGCGCCTGTTGCGCGTGCATGCTAACCACCGGGAAAACATCACCGCGGCCGGCGCCGGCGACATCGTGGCGGCCATCGGCCTGACTAAAGCTAAGACCGGCGATACCCTTTGCGACCCACGCCAGCCCATCCTCCTGGAGACCATCGCCTTCCCGGCTCCGGTGATGTCCATCAGCGTCCAGCCCCGCAGCAAGCTCGAAAGCGAAAAAATGCTCAATGCCCTCTATCGGCTCGTGGAAGAGGATCCCACTTTCCTCATCAAACAGGATCAAGAGACAGGCGAAACGGTCCTTTCGGGTATGGGCGAATTGCATCTGGAGGTGCTGGTGGATCGTCTTCAGAGAGACTTCGGCCTGGGGGTGAATGTGGGTCCGCCGGAAGTGGCCTGGCGTGAAACCATTGCCAGTTCCGCCGAAGGCCAGTACCGGCATATCAAGCAAACCGGCGGGCGCGGCCAATACGCGCATATCTGGCTCAGGCTGGAGCCCACGGTCAGCGGGGCGGGCTTTGAATTTGTGGATGAGGTTAAAGGCGGGAACATCCCCTCCATCTATATACCCTCGATTGAAAAAGGCGTGCGGCGCGCCATGGAACGCGGCGCCCTGGCTGGCTATCCGGTGGTGGATGTGCGCGTCACAGTTTTTGATGGTTCAGCTCACGAAGTGGATTCCAGCGACGCCGCTTTTCAAGAGGCTGGCCGCGCCTGTTTCCGTGAACTCTTCTTACAGGCCCAACCGCGCCTGATCGAACCGGTCATGCTGCTGGAAGTCACCACGCCCGAAGATTATCTGGGCGGCATTGCCGGTACGATCAGTCAGCGGCGCGGGCGGATCGAGGACATGCAGGAACGCAGGGAACAACGGATCATACGCGCGCTGGTTCCTCTCAGCGAAATGTTTGGGTATGCGAATGTTATCCGCACCTTGAGTCAGGGCCGGGCCAGTCACAGCATGCAATTCAAACATTATGAAACCGTGCCCACCGGGCTGGCCGAAACCATCGTCAAGAAACGTCAGGAGCAGAAAAAAATACGCTGAACGCCGCGCCCGCTTCACCAGGGCAGCACATAGCTGGGTGGCCAACCGGTCGCCAGCCGGCCGGCCCGAATGGCTTGCTGAATGGTCTCTAGATCTTGCTGCAGCCAGGCGGGAATCCGATCCTCAAAAGCATGCCAGGGTGCCAGCCCCACTTGATCATTGGCCAATTTGCCGACGCGGTTGCGGCCGCCGCCAAACTTATCAGTCAGCACCTCCTGCACGACGGCGGCGATGGCCTGATCCATTTTCTTCAGACAAGAAGTAAGCAGAATATCCCGGACTTCCGGCAGGGTTTCATATTGATCCACATCCACGCCGATCCCCCACTTGCCATGGATCTGGGCCGCCCGCAAGGCCCCGGCACCGGTGGTGCCGCCCACCCCAAAAATGACATCGATCCCCGCGGCGATTTGGGCCGCTCCCAGGGCTTGCCCGCGGGTGCTATCTTCAAAGGTATCGGCATAGTCCCCGCGCACTTTAACAGCCTTGTTATATTGTTTATTGTAATGAGCCACGCCGGCGCGATAAGCCGCCACAAACTGTTCCACCGCTGCCGTGCGCACCCCGCCGACATAGCCCACTTGCGCATCTTGCGGATCCTGCAAATCGGCCCAGGCCGCCGCCAGGAATCCGGCCGGAAAGGCCGCCTCATCCACATCGAAGGTGATGCTTTGCACATTCGGCTTGGGCGGCGCGAAAACACTATCTATCAAGGCGAATTTCACGCGCGGGTTTTGCTCGGCGACCACCGCTAAATCGGCATGCATCTGGTAGCCAGCCCCGATAATCAGCCCGCAGCCGGCCGTCACGAGTTCCTGCAGATTGGGGCGATAGTCTTCACGGCGCGCTGACTCCCGGAATAGCGTCGCGATCGGCAGCGAGAGCGCCGCCTTTTGCAAGCCAGCCCGGCAGGCCTGATTAAAACCGGCATCTTCCACGCGGGCGCTGTCGAAAACCATGCCTACTTTTAACTGCGCCGGAGCATCGGTAGGAACGGCCCAGACCAGAAACGCCAGGCCCAATATGATCCCTGCCAGGGGTTTAAGCATTAGCGAGCACCTTTCCTTGCGACAGCAGCCTATATGCGGACTGGTTTTAATCGAAAGCGCGCGGGCAAACAAGCTCTTTCTGGGATATGCCAGGCGCGGCGCGCGGGCGGCAAGTCATGCTCCGCCAGCGGCGCTGCCAGAGAGGATTTGATCCTTCAAGCTCTCATAGTTCTGGCTCGACCAAAAGGGCACTTGCGACTCGCGCCCCGCCCTTCTCCAAGACGACTCTTTCAGGGCCAGTAGCGGTGGCGCCTGGATGCGTTTCGCCACGCCCAAACCCAGATATTGCCGCCACCAGCGTTCAAGATCGGCCACAAAGGAGCGCGCATCCGGAAAGAGATCGGCCACCCGGCCGGCATAGCCCAAACGTTCTTCCAAACAGCCTTCCCGATACCAAGCCAGGATATCCTCCGGCGTAGCCGGCGGCCAGGCTTCGCTCCAAGATGCCAGGAGCCGGTCGTGATAGGGATAAATCAACGGATCGCCCCCGCCAGCATCCACATTCTGTGTCGGGCTGAGCTCGGCTGAAGGCCGCAATTGGAAACATCCCTCGGGAATAAGCGGGCCTTGAAAAACCTGCTCATTAAGATAGCGAGCTAATTGATATACTTCTCCCTTCCATAAATCGGCTAAGGGGGCCAGGAACCCAGCCAGATCACCATACAAGGTGCTGTAGCCCACCATCAGTTCGGCTTTATTGGTGTTGCAGGTAAAGGCTCCCCCGAAGGCTGCCGCCAAAGCGGCCAATAAACGGGCGGAACGATCGCGGGCCTGGATATTTTCCAACATGAGATCCGTAAGCTGCAAGCGCTTCTTGAGCTGACCATCCGGCGAGCTTATTGCCAAGCCATCTATTTGCGCTTTGGTCAAGTTGCAGCCCTCGGCGATGGGCAATTCAACATAATAGCAGCCCAGGTTAGCCGCCAACTGGCGCGCCAGAGCGATGGTGGTCGGCGAGGTGAAGGGGCCTGGTAGATTAACCAGCAAGAGCTGCTCCCGCTCCAAGAACCGGCCATACAGCGCGGCCACCAGCGCGGAATCTATCCCACCCGAAAGCCCTACCGTCACCCTACTGATCCCGCACTGGCTCATGAATGCCCTGGCTCCATAGAGCAGCGCTTGGGCCAGGGCGGCGACGCCTTCCGCCGGCTGGGCGGAGGAGGGCCGGGCCTCGTCCATGGGCAAGGCCTGGGTCAGCGCGCCTTCCTCAAACGCCGGCAGGCCGCTATGCTGGCCGGCGGTATAGATGCCCGACATCCCCGCAAAAACAAATACGCGCTGGCCGTCATTCTGAATACCAACCTGATTAACATAAATCAGCGGCTTACCCGTCGTCGCCGCCAAGGCCGCGAAGTTGGCCTGGCGTTGCCGGCTTTGATCCAGGAGAAATGGTGTGCTCGCGATATTGATCAGCAGATCAACCGGCTGAGCAGCCAGGCGCTGCAGATGCGCTGCCTCGATCCGCGGCGCATCCGCGCCCAAAGCACAGCCCAGGCGCCAACCGCCTGCCAGCACCGGCGCGCTCAACTGCTCCAGTTGCCAGCCGCATTCCAAGGCCACCTGGCGCGGGTCGCTAAAATGCCGATATTCATCCCAGCGTCCGGCGGGCGCTGGCAGATCCTGGATGATAAATGGATAGGGTCCGGGCCCGACGAACCGGCCGCCCGCCGCCACAAAGAGCGCGTTATATTTCCGGACACTGCCATCCTGATTTTGCGCGGACCAGTCCAGCCCCACATTACCAAAGACGATGATCAGGCCCTCAGACGCCTCCCGGATCCGCTCCCCACAGGCTTCACACTCGCGCAGAAAAGCTGGCCACTGCCAGCGGTTGCCAAGCAGACAACCGGGAATTGCCATTTGCGGAAAAACCACCAGATCGGCGCTGGCTTGGCGGGCGCCCTGAATGGCTCGCAACATGACCGCCGTGTTATGCTGCGGCTGGCCGGGGCTAACGCCTATTTGCGCGATATGCACCCGGGGCCAGGACCGGATTGGTTTATGATGTTTCATAAAAGAATGGCTCACCCTTCAACGCTATCCGCCAAGGCAGCTCTGCTCATCGCGGGGCCGGCTGTTGAGCCCGGCTATCTCCGCGGCGGGCACTATCAGCCCACAATGTTGCCGGGCATTCATGAGGATCGTCAGCGGGCTTTCCAGGCGCACATGGCGCACCGATTCATTCCCGCCCACGGCCCTTAAGCTTTCGAGCATCTCCCAGCGCACAAAATTATCAGCATCATTGGTCGGCATCGAGAAATAACCAATCCGGGACGCAGCTAAATTATGAAAGAAGTGAGCGCCCTGCGAAGGATCGGCCGGCCGCCCCGGGGCGGCTGTTTCCACGATCACCACGGCCCCGGCCACCTGCTGCCAATTGACGGGCACGCCCAAGGCCGGCACGCGGGTGCCCCAACGGCCCGGCCCGATCAGGATATAGCGGCGTTCCTGATCCAGAAGGCGCTGATTAAGCCGCCCGATTTGTTCGGCCACAGCTGATGCCCGCCGACCGTCAAAACGGTCGGGATGACAATAGATGACATCATAGATATTTTCAACCACGCCATTGCCCATGACCCGCTGGCAAGCGCATAAGGCCCGGCGGCGATCGAGCGCCTGCCAATCCGGCAGCGGCTGGCCACCGGCCGAAGCCATGGGGCGCATCTGCAGCAGATAAAATTCCGGCTGCGTCTGAGGATGATAATCGATATTAGCCGCAAATTCAATTTCTACATCCAGGCCCATGCTCTCCTTGCCCACCTGGAGCAATTCATTGAGGATATCGCATAGGGGAAACAGGCGCCGCCGCAACAGGGGCGCAAAGGTTATCACGCGCTGGCCCTCCGCTGAGAGATCATCCACCAGCCGGCCATCGTCCACCGCCACCACACTGGCCAGGGGATGCAAGGTGCGGTCTTGCTCGGCTCGCTCCAGTCCATACAGGCTCAAGTTGGCCCCCTTGCCAAACAACAATTCCGGATCGGCTTTAGCCATATCCAGAGCATAAAACTGGCGCTGGGAGATGCGCGCCAGCTCCTCCGGGTTAGCCGCTTGCGGCAAAATAGCCGGATGGCGCGGGCAGAAACGAAAGGCGGCGCCACCCTCAACCACCAGCTTACCAAAACCCAGGGCCACCGAGGCCACGCCATCGGTCGCTTCCATACGGGCAAAGGGATAATAATTGAAGGATTGCGCAATCCCAGAAATGGCCGGATAGAAAAGGTCACCATAGCGCCGCCCAACCAAGCCCTGCACGATCACGGCCATTTTCTCCTCGGCCAGGTTCAGTTTAAGGGCTTGAAAGTAGCGCTTAAGAGAGACGGTGTAAGTGGAGGCATAGACCATTTTGATGGCCCGGCACAGCTCCTCACAACGCTGGGCGTGATCGGTGGCGCTGTTGGACAGCATATAGGTTTCATAGAGTCCGGCAAAGGGCTGGTGAGAAGAATCCTCCATATGGCTTGAAGAGCGCACCGCCAGGGGAACCCGCACCCGTTCGATATAAGCATGGAGCTTATGGCGCAAGCCCTCCGGCAGCTGCGCCTGCAGAAAGCGCTCGCGCAACAGGAGATCATCCGAGCACTCCACCGCAAAGTTTTCGAGGTCGTTGCCAACGATGAACTCATCGAAGGCATCGGTGGTGATCACCAGCGTATGCGGAAAGCGAATATCGAAACTCCCGGCGCGGGCGCCCGGCAATGGCCGCGTCAGCATTTGTGACATAAACGCCAGGCCGCGCGCTTTCCCGCCCAACCCGCCGCGGCCGCTCATCAAAAAAAGATAGTCCGGCTCAAAATCATCCGGCCGAAAATCGGCCACAATCCCCCGATGTTTCTCGCGCCGTACAGCTTGAATGGTGCGGCACAAAAAATCGCGCATGGTGGCGGGAGATTCAAAATCCGTCAATTGCAGGGGGCGGATGAGCTCCGCCAAGCCGGTCTCGCCCTGCGCCAGCAGCCAGTGCGAAAGCTGATTATGCCGGCTATGATAGGCAATCGATTCCTCCGGCACGGAGCGCAGGGCGTCTTCGAATTCCCGCAGACTGCGCGCGCGGCGAATCTCACGCCCCTGCCGATCGCGAAACACG
Organism: uncultured Verrucomicrobiota bacterium; assembly: GCA_964475165.1. Lineage (GTDB taxonomy): Bacteria > Verrucomicrobiota > Kiritimatiellia > JAAZAB01 > JAAZAB01 > CAYUHK01. The sequence goes on from CAYYVN010000005.1 coordinate 36,398, forward strand.
AAATCGCCGAAGCCCAAGCCCTCCACGCAAAATTCTTCCAAGCCGCGCATAAAACGCGGGGATTTTTTATCCACATACTCTATACCCAATTCCCGGGCGACTTCCGGCGCTGATTCATCAGCGGACATCAGCAATATCGGCAAGCCCGGAACGGTGGCCTTCAAGCGGCGCAGGAAATCCCGGCCCGCCTGTGGATTGCGGCGCTCCTCGCTGGCAATCCGCAAATCGGAAAGCACCCCATGCAGAAAGGGGCGATAGCGGTTGGTGAGTTCCTCCGCTTCGGCAAAGGTCCGGGCCAGCACAATCTTGGGGCGGGTGCGCGTGCGGAGCTGGCGCTCGTTTTCATCAACGCCATAGGGCACGCGCGCGAAAGCCTGCTTCATCAGGATGGCATATAAATGCGGCAGGAAAAACGAATAATGCTTGATGGAATCCTCAATCACCAGAATCACGCCCAGGCGCACAATGGCGAGATCCTGATCGATATTCAGCGCATCTTCCACCAGCTTGATGATCGAAAGCAATACCTTGGCGCTGCCCTGCCAGGAAAACACATAGTCCACTCCGGGATAGACGCCGGGCGGCAGAGCCTGGGGTATGCCCCCCAGCGCAAAAACGAGCATGACCACCGGCAGCCCGGGATGGGCGCTCTTCACGCTGCGGCCAAAATCCGGGATGGGCATATCGGCCAGATTCGAGGATACCAACACCAAATCATACTGCTCGCGGCGCAGCTCCTGCAGCGCCTCGGCGGCCGAGGTGACGGTGGTCAATTGCGGAGCGTTCTGCAGGTGCAGCAGGGAATAGGTGCCATAAATATCTTCCGTCAGACTCCCATCCCATTCCAGGCTGAAGGCCTCGTAACGGCTGGAAACCACCAGAATGGTCTTAACCCGGCGGGCCATGAGCGCATGGAAGCGGCGCACCGCGGCTGACCCGGCGCCCGGGAGCTTGGCTAGTCCTGATTCTGGCGCATGCATTTTACTTGTATATGCCTCGAGCATATGATATCAGCTTATCCCCTTAACAAAAGGAGGAAATCTTGAAAACAGTATTAGATAATGCCCTGGAACTCGTGCAACAAACAGCTGAATTGCTGATGCTGGAGAAACATTATGCCGGCATGCAGGTCATCGAACGCTTATCGATGCCCGATAAGGAAATTATTTTCCGGGCCACGATCCAATTGGATAACGGACCCGTGAAAACCTTCCAATGCTATCGCATTCAACATAGCAATGTTTTGGGCCCCTATAAAGGTGGCATACGTTTCCATCCGGAGGTGGATCTGGATGAAGTCAAAGCCCTAGCGCTATGGATGACCTTCAAAACCGCCTTGGCGGATATCCCCTACGGTGGCGCCAAAGGCGGCGTCATGCTGGATCCCAAAACCTTGACGGCCACGGAACTGGAACGCTTGGTGCGCCAGTACACTCAGCGGCTCGTCAATGATATCGGACCCAACTTGGATATCCTCGCCCCCGATATGGGCACCAGCGCCCGTGAAATGGCCTGGGTCTTCGATGAATATCGCAAGCATCATGCGGATGCCTACGGCGTGGTGACGGGCAAACCGCTGGCGCTGGGCGGTTCCTTGGGCCGCACCGAAGCCACCGGGCGCGGGGTGGTCTGTGTCATGCTGGAGGCCGCTCAGGAGCTGGGCTTGCAGAATTATACGGTGGGAGTACAGGGTTTTGGCAATGTTGGTTCGCATGCCGCGCTCGATCTGCATCAGCGCGGCATCAAGGTGGTCGCCGTGAATGATATCACCGGTAGCCTCCACAACCCACAAGGCCTGGATATCCCGGCCTTGATTCGTCATCGCAATCAAACCGGGGGCCTCGGCGGCTTCCCCGGCGGCAAGGATCTGCCCGAATTCATCTCTTATCCCTTTGATGTGCTCTTGCCCTGCGCCATGGAAAACATGATCACCGGCGATAACGCCGCGGCCATTCAAGCCAAGCTCATCGTCGAGGGCGCCAATGGCCCGACCACACCGGAAGCGGATAAAATTTTGATGGCCCGCCGGGTAATGGTGGTGCCGGATATCCTGGCCAATGCCGGCGGCGTGATTGTATCTTACTTCGAATGGGTCCAAAACCGCGAGGGCCGCAGCTGGGATGCGGAAGATATCAATCAGCGCCTCTTCGCCTATCTGCGCCAAGCCTATGCGCGCACCCGGGAGACGGCCACTAAACTGCATGTCTCGTTGCGCCAGGGCGCCTATTGCCTGGCACTGGAAAGAATCGTCCGCACCATGATCGACCGTGGGGTACAATAAGAACAAAATGCCATCGGGCAGGCGCAGCGCGCCGCCTAACGGTCTTAGCATGAGGCCGACTTTTGCGGCGGAGTTGACTATCCCTGCCGATCAAGCCGAATGCTTGGGCACCTTGCGCGCGCCGGCAGCGCGCGGCGCACTAACCGCCGAGGAGATCCAACACGCCTTGGCCCAGCCCCTGTGGCCGCGGGGCGGGCCGACGATGTTCGACTGCGTTCAGCCGGGCGAATCCGTTTGCCTGGTGGTTTCCGATCATACCCGCCGCAGCGCCACCGAGCGCGTCTTGCCCATCCTGCTCCGTGGCTGGTTGGAGCGCCGCTGCCGGTTGCAAGATTTTTTTATCCTGATCTCCTCCGGCATTCACCGCCACCCCACCCCGGCTGAGATCAGCGGCATCTTGGGCGCTGAAATGGCACAGGCTTTCGCGGGACGCATCTGGGCGCATGATCCTGATGACACCGCCAACCTGGTCGCCGTCGGCCGCACTCCCTGCGGACATGTCGTGAGCATCAACCGGCGAGCCACAGCCGCTGATCGCCTGATCCTTTTGGGCGCGGTCAGTTATCACTATCATGCCGGTTTCGGCGGCGGGCGCAAATCGCTGGTGCCGGGTCTGGCCGCGCGCGCCAACATCATTTTCACCCACAGTTTAACCCTCGATCCAACCCTCAACCGCTTGCATCCCCAAGTCGAGATCGGCAGATTAGATGGCAATCCTGTCGCCGAAGAAATGCTGGCCGGCGCGCGCCTATGCCAAGTCGATGGCATCATCAACACCGTCCTCACTCCCGCAGGAAAGTTGGCGGGCGTCTGGGCGGGCGATCTGGAGCTGGCGCACCGCGCGGCCTGCAAGCAAGCCGAGCAATTATGCCGCGTGGACTTGGCGCGTCCCGCCGATTTCGTAATCGCCTCGGCGGGCAAAGCCAGCAACTGGATTCAAAGCCATAAAGCCCTCTTCAATGCGGCGCGGGCCGTGACCGCAACCGGGCGCATTATCCTCCAGGCGCCTTGTCCCGAGGGCTTGGGCGATGAACACTTCCGCTATTGGGTAACGCGCCCCACCCTGGATGCAATCTTCCGGGGATTACGGCAAAATCCGGATGTATTGGGGCAGACAGCTCTCTCCACGCGCATGCGCGGCCCGCGGACCATTCTGATCACCGACCTGAATGCGCGCGACCGCCGCGATCTGGGCCTCAACACCGCGCCGGATATCCAGGCTGCCGTGAAGCGCTGCCTGCAAGATTGGCGAGGCAGCTCGCAGCGCCGCCCCACTTATTATATCATGCCGGAAGCCTTATCGCTGGTGCCTTTTCCGTGCCGGCCGCCAGCGCCCCCCAGCCTCTGATCAGCCGGCCGGCCCCCTCTTGCCAAGGGGGCGCCACCGTTGGGCGGGAGCTTTTTTTAGCATTGCAGTGAGACAGCCTTTCCATCAGAATATCCGCCGGTGGGCATCCTCCCTGTTATCGAAAAGCGAGCGTCGCATGAGCTTATCGCCGCGATACCTTAAAATATTAGGGTTAATATTGGGCATAGCCATGGCGCAGGATGGGCTCTGGGGGGATGATTCGAACTACCAGCGCTATATGGTGGGCGAACGGGCGGCGGGCATGGGCGGCGCCGTGGTCTCCATCGCTGATGGGATCGATGCCGCTTACTACAACCCGGCCGGATTGGGACGGATCAAGTCGAACACGCTGTCGATTTCCGCCAATCTATATGGCTTTCAGTCTTATAAGATTGCGGATGCCTGGTTCCCGGATGAAGATTTCCGTTCCACCAGCTTCATCAGCATTCCCAGCACCATGGGCAGCGTTCTCAAGCTGGGATCCAATAACACGGCTCTGGCCTTTTCCGTCTTCATCCCCGATAAAACCACTCTGCATGAAATCAGCGCCTTCCCCCGCCAGGATCACTTTACCACCTACAGCAAGGATGACCAACAGCTCTGGATCGGCCCTTCCATAGGCAGCCAGATTACCCCTCAATTATCTCTGGGCTTATCAGTTTTCGGTGTCTATCGCACCTACAGTGAATTCCAAAGCATTTACTGGAGCGGCAGCCCCACCACTTTATCATTATCGCAGGATATCAAAGCTTACACGCTCAACCTGCTCTCGATCTGGGGGCTGCAATATCAGCCAGTGGATAATTGGAGATTCGGTCTGACCTTGCATACTCCTCAGGTCGCCATCATGGAGAACGGCGAACTGCAGCATCAATTCATCCTCGAACAGGCCGATAGCGGTTCCTTTTATGCCGACGATCTAACGGTTAAAAACAATGTGCCCATGAAAATAGCCGTCGGTATAGGCCAGGTCGAAGAGGATCGCTATGCCTGGGGCTTGGATATCTCCTGGCATCTCCCCCTGAGCTTCACCTCCCTTGATGGTCAAAGCCAGGAGGGGGACTATCTCCAGGAACACATCCGGCGCCAGGCGGTGGTGGATCTTAATCTCGGGGCCGAATATATCATCCAGAAGAAATTTCCGTTGCGCGCCGGATTCTTCACCAGTTTCTCATCGGCCCCGGATGTCTCCGCCGATAACCCCGGCAGCATGCCCCAGATAGATCTTTATGGTTTCACCTGTAGCATCGGGCGGCGTTCCAGTGTTCTGGATGCCAACCTAGGCTTGAACTATCTCTTCGGCAACGGCCATGATCTCGGCTACGATATCAATAATCAAGATGAGCTGGTCTACAAGGTGGTCCGCGCCCGCGAGCAACGGATCTATCTATTCTTTCACACCACCTATCATTTTTAAGTCCGCCAAAGCGCTGGCGCCAGCGCTTTGGCGCATAGCGATGGCTCACGCCATCCCGGCCGAGAGCTCTACCAGCCTCCATGATCGCAGAGGATTTTCAGGCCCAGGCCAATGAGCATCAAGCCGCCCAGCAACTCCAGGCGAGCGGCACAGCCCTCTTTCTTGATGCGGCACCCTATCAACCCGGCCAGCAGCGACAAGCTGAAGGTGACCGCGCCAATGAGCAGGGCCGGCCCAATAATCGGTACCCTTAAAAAGGAGAGGCTCAGCCCAACCGCCAGCGCATCAATACTGGTCGCCAGCGATAATAACACGAGTAAGCCCAGCCCCACCGGCGCCGACTGGGCCGCTCGTGGCCGAAACGATTCCCAGACCATCTTCCCCCCGACGGCCACCAACAATCCGCAAGCCAGCCAATGCTCAAAACTGGCGATGGCCGCGCGGAAACTCAAGCCGGCCAGCCAGCCCAAGATGGGCATCAAGGCTTGGAAGGCCCCAAAAAAGAGGGCCATGACCAGGGCCGACCGCAAGCGCGGCAGGCGCAGGGCAATCCCGTAGGCCAGGGCCACCGTCAAGGAATCCATGGATAGCCCCAGGGCGATAAGCAAAAGAGCGCTCAAGCTCATAACATACGCGGCTCCATGAAACTGCGGAGAGCGGATACGGTGGCCGGCAATAGGGTGCGGCGGGTCGGCAGGCTCGTGAGGTTCTCCAGCAGCTCGTGGCGCGCCAGATCACGACCGATGGCCTGCTGAATGGCCGAACTGAATTTAGCCGGATGGGCGGTGGCCAGACAGATCATCGGCTCTTCGGGATCCAAGAACGATTGCGCCACCCGCACGCCCACGGCGCTATGGGGATCAAGCAGATAGCCATGCGTGGTATATATCTGGCGAATGGTAGCCAGGCAGGCGGAGGTATCGGCCGCGCCGGCGGCGAAGAGCGGATCCACCCCCCCCTCCCGGCAGGCCACCTGCAAGCGACCGGCAGCATTGAATTCGGCCATCCAGTGCCGGATACGATCGGGATCTTCCCCAGCTAAATAATATAAGTAGCGCTCGAAATTGCTGGCCACCTGGATATCCATGGAGGGGCTCAAGGTGGCCTGCAGGCGGCCGCGTTGATAAAGGCCACTCTGGAAAAAGCGCGCCAGAATATCGTTTTCATTGGTGGCCAGCACCAAACGGGCAATCGGCAAGCCCATGCGCTTTGCGAGATAGCCAGCAAAGATATCGCCGAAATTACCGGTGGGCACCGCAAACCTGACCCGCGCCTTGCCAGTGCGCTCCATGACCCTCAAAGCCGCATAAAAATAATAGACGATCTGGCTCAACAAGCGCGCCCAGTTGATGGAATTAACAGCCCCCAATGCATGCTGGTCCCGAAAATCCAGATCATTAAAGAGGCTTTTGACGATATTTTGGCAGTCATCAAAATTGCCCTGCAGAGCCAAAGCGAAAACATTCTCATCCGGCACCGTCGTCATCTGCAGCTCCTGCAAGGGGCTGATGCGCCCCTCGGGATACAGCACAAAAATACGCATTTGGCGACGGCCCCTGACGCCCTCAATGGCGGCACTGCCCGTATCGCCACTGGTGGCCGCTAGGATATTTAGGCGTTGCCCGGATCCGGTCAGCTCATATTCAAAAAGGCGCCCTAAAAATTGCAGGGCTATATCCTTGAAGGCCAGGGTCGGGCCGTGAAAGAGCTCAAGGATATGCAGATGATCCAGCGAAACAACCGGCGCCACCTCCGGATGACGAAAGGCCGCCAAGCTCCCCGCGATCAGGGCGCGTAGATCCGCCGCTGGCAGATCGGTATAGGGCCGCATAATGGCAAAAGCCAACTCGCCATAAGACAGCTTCCGCCACTCATCCAGGGAGCCGCTCAGATCCGGCAGCGTGGCCGGCAGCAATAAACCGCCGTCGCGGGCCAAGCCGGTCATAACCGCTGTTCGAAATCCCACGGGAGCATCCCCGCCCCGAGTGCTGATATATTGCATACCCGCCTACCTTTGTAAGTGCCCCCGGCCTCTTTCTGGCATGCGCCAAGGTTGTCCATTAACTTGCCGTAAAACTGGCATGCGTTGCAAGACATCTGTGAACCAGTATTTCTGACGCGGATACAGGGGGTCATAGTCCAACCAGATGGTCTCCAGCGGCAACCCCTGCAAAGGCGCCAATGTTTTTACCTTGGTCTGCATGATCATCAAACTGCGTAGCGCGGTGAGGTTTTGCAGGGGCGTTAAATCCATGAGCGCGGTGTTATTGAGATTCAAGTGGAGCAACGGCAGATCCTGGAGCCGGCTCAGGTCACGATCCCGCAGCTTGGTGCCGCTGAGGTTCAGATGCTGTAAGGGCATATTTTGCAGCCAGCTCAAGTCACGGATATCGGTGCCACTCAAATCCAGCTGGCGCAACGGCAGGCCCTCCAAAAACCGGAAATCGGTCGCTTTAACGCGCGCCATTGATAGGGATGTGAGGGGCATAGCGCTTAAAACGGAAAGGTCTCTAAGTTCCGTATCGCTAATATCCAACCAGTCCAGGGGGGCCCCGCTCAGAGACGCCAGCTCGCGCACCTTACTGCGAGCCAAAGCGAGCCGCGCCAAGGGAGCACCCTGCAAGGCGCTGATATCCTTAACCTGACTATCGCTCAGCATCAAGTACTGCAGCTGCATCCCGCGCAGGACATTGATATCGCGAATGCGGCAGCCCTGTAGATCCAAGGCGGTCAGCGGCATATTTCTCAAGCCGGCAATATCCGTGACGCGCGTATATGCCAGATTCAATGTATGGAGCGGCATACCGATCAAAGGCGTAATATCCTTGACCAACGTGTAGCTAACATCCAATTCATGCAAGGAAGCTCCGCGCAAACAGGTCAGATCATTCAAGGGCGCCAAGAGTGGCGGATCCCGTCCCTGCTCGGAGAGCGGAGCTCCGCAACAGACGAGCTCGCGCAGGCTGGTGAGCGCACTCAAAGGCCGGAGATCCTTCAACGCCGGGGAGATGATTTCCACGCGTATGATTTGATCGGCAGCATCCGTCTGGATCACGATCATTTCCTCCGGCAGGCCCGGGTTAGATGCCAGCAACTGCTCCTTGAGGATGGTCGCGGAGGATGCGGCCGGCTGGGCGCGGGCGGGCGGAGCGCTGGAAGGAGCCGGCGCGCGCACGGGCGGATCATATTTTAAGTGGCGCAGGATCAGTTCATGCTCCTGCACAAAGCGGGTGGACCCGAAAGTTTGCCGATATTTATCGAGCACCGGCTGCAGCTTGCGCAATTCTTCCTCAGTGGGCCTGCGCTTGCGAAGAGCCGTCAGCCAGGCGTCGGCCGCGTCGGGACCTTCGGCCACCTCAATTTGCAGCGCGCGCAAAATGCGCCGCAGGCCAGCTTGGGCCTGGATCTCGGCGCGCTGAAGGATTTTTTCCTGCAGTTGCTCCGTCAACACCGGCGCGAGCACTGGGCCGGTCTGGGGCGCCCAAGCGGCAGCCAGTTTCCAATCAGGCTCTCGCATGGCCAGCAAGATCCGCATCAAGGCCAGGGCCGGTTTTTCTTCCGTGCCCAGCCGGAGCCGTTGTTCGGCCAGGGTTAGATCCCTCACGCTAAAGGAGCGAGTTTGTATGATCTGGCCGGCGGCGAGCTTCAAGGTCTTTTCCACTTGCACGGTATCGGCGCGCACCGCGCGCACCACAAACTGCTCGCGGCCACTGGTAAGATTCACCCAGGTTGTCTGGCCTTGCAGGCTCCGAAAAGCATCCAGGATATATTGCTCCATCCGAGAGGCCTCCTCCAAAAGCGAGCTTAAATCGGCCAACTCAGCTGAGTGGCCCGCCAAGGCGCTCAGCGCGCGCGCCGTCTGCGTCAGGGCCAGCGCACCGGGCAGGTCATCGGCCAGCACGCGCGTGCCGATCTGCTGTAATAATTGGTCCCAGTGCAAAGCGGCTTGCTGCGCGGCCGCGCTCAACTGAGCTTGGTGCGCATTGGCCTGCCCCCGCAGCTCGCGCACCTTGGCTCCGCGGCTGGCGGCCGTTTCCGCCGCCCAAGCGCCCTGATATTGATCATAGTTATCGGCCGCCGCGCCGAAGTTGTTTTGAGCGATCAGCGGCTGAGTTTGGGCCTCTAAATCTGCCATGACCGCCGCCGCCGCTTGCTGGATCAAATCCTGCAGCTTGTGGATTTCAGCGGCGGCCAGGGCGGCATAGGGAGTGGCGTTGGTATCACTGGCGATCTGCTCATATTGCCGCAGCGCCTCTCGGATCTGGAAGGCATTGGTGAGAGGCCACTGTTGCACCCAGGCAAATCTCTGGCGCAGATTTTCCTGATGCATCGCGGCGGACTCTGGCGAGTCTTCGGCGGCACCGCTGACCCGTTCGCGCAGATGCGCGCTGATCAGCAGCGGCAAAGAGCGCTCCGAGTCCTGCAACCTGGGCAACGGCGCCCCGAACAAGAGGAGTAAAACCGCGGCGCCCACCAAGCCCACGCCAGCCAGCCACCAGCCCAGCTTCTTTTTTCTTTTACGCTGCTGGCGCAAGACAAAGCGCCGCTCCACATTTTGAAAGGTCGTGCTGATCGGCACGCTCGGCGCCGGATCAGGCGCCGGCGCTGATGGGGGCAGCGCCACTTTGATGCGCGGTTGGGTCTCGCGCGGAACACTGCGCTGCATGGTGCTGGCCCCCTCAGGCAGCCAGGCGCCATCATCCGGTTTTTGATGAAGCAAGACGCGGCGGATATCGGCCAGCAGCGCTTCCCAGGAAGGCTGACGCATCTCGCGATCCTTGGCCATCATTTTCTCCACCAAGCCAACCACGGCCACCGAAAGATGGGGATTGAGCTCCAGCGCATCCGGGATCTGATCGGTGATCTGGAGATCCATGGCCGTGGCCGCCGGCGCGTCTTCAAAAGGCATCTGGCCCGTCAGGCAATGGTATAAGGTGGCGCCCAGGGAATAGATATCCGCCCGGCAATCCAAGGCCGTCCCACCCCGAGATTGCTCCGGGGAAATATAATTCGGCGTGCCGTAGACGATCTCCAGTCTGGTCTTGGCACGATCCATGGCTGAACGCATGCTCTGGGCCAAGCCGAGATCGGCCAGCTTGACGGTGCCATCGCTATCAATGATCACATTATCGGGCTTGATATCACAATGCACCACGCGCGCCTCTTGCCAGGCATACTGCATGGCTTCGGCTACGCTCTGCGCCACCAGCAGGGCATGCTCCTCGGAAAGTTTTTGCTTGCGCCGAATCCAATCTCCCAAGCTATAGCCGGAGATAAACTCCATCACAAAATAATAAATGCCTTGCTCCGTTTGACCGAAGTCATGGACTTGTACGATATTGGGATGCTTGAGGTTGGCGGTGATTCTGGCTTCAGTCAAAAACTGCTGCACATCGGCTGGGTCGCTGGCCAGGGCCGCTGGCAGCGTTTTCAAGGCCACCAGACGATCCAGAGCCAGCTGGCGCGCCTTATAGACGGTGCTCATGCCGCTATGCGGCAAAGTCGCGATGATTTCAAAACCTGGAAATTGAGGTGCATCCATATCTCTTGCTCCGCCAAGCAATTTGGAGCCCGCGCAGGGCTGATAGGCGCGTAAAGCCTGCTGCGAGCAGCTCCTGGCGCCCGCCGCTCCACGGCTCAGATGCTTATAGATTGACACCTTAACGCCATCTATGCTTGAATTCAATAAAGAACATTGGCTGGCGCCCGCCAGCAGGAGCCAAGAACCACGATGATCAGGCGGTGGAGTTTTTGGAGCGCGGCCCAGCGCCGGCGGCGGAAGCGCGGGCAGGCCCTGGTGGAGTATCTGGTGATAACCGGCATCCTCCTGGCAACGCTGGCCATTTTAACGCTCTTATTGGTCACCTTTAAAGCATACGGGGCACGCATTCTGGATCTGTTAGCAGCGGATTATCCTTAAATAAAGGAGGTTGATAGTCATGCTTCGCAAACGATGCCATAAGCTGGGACAGGCCATGACCGAGTATATCATCATTGTCGCCATCATCGCCCTGGCGGCCCTGGCCATTTTTGGGCTCTTCGGCGATCGTATCCGCGCGATGGTGGGCGGCGCCACCGAAGAGCTGGGCGGCGATGCTTCGGCCGTGCAGAGTGCCGTAGGCTCCGAAGGCGACTCGCTGGAACATTTGAGAAACCTCAAGCCGTCCGGCAATTGAAACCCGGACGATTGATTTCAGCCACAAGCGCCCCCTGAGCTCCGCGCCAGGGCCCCAACGGCTTGGGCCGGCGGCGGAGCTTGGAGCGCCAAGGCAACCGCAGGAGGCCCGGGCACGCCTTTTTCAAAACAGATAAACATACGATCTATGGCAGCATTGCATCGCCAATCAGGCCAATCAGGCCAAGCGCTCATTGAATCCTGCGTGGTTATTGGCATTTTATGCCTCTTGCTGATGGGTTTGCTGCAGCTCTCCCAACTCTATATGGCCCAGGAAATCCTGCACTATGCCGCCGGCCGCGGCGCGCGCGCCCGGGCGGTGGGCTTCAATGATTTCATGGTTTTTAAAACGGTGCGCGCGAGCACCATCGCCAATGCCGGGCCCCTCACCTCGCCGACCATCAATCTGCCGGCCGGCACGCCGCTAACCCTCAGGCTCGGTCAGCGCTTCCGGAGCCGCGTGCCAGTGACAACCGCCAACGGCCCCAGCGCGCAAGGCGCCATCGAACGGGCCCGCATCCCATTATATCTAGGGGCCAACTGGCACTCTCAATTGAGGCCTATCCTGGATTATGAGGATTGGCCTGGCATTGATTACACCTGCCAGGAAGAGGCCGCCACCCTTACCTTTAGGGTGAGCCAGCATTTCCCGCTCAAGTTCCTCTGGCACCGGCTATTTTATGCTGATGATCATGTAGCGCTAAGCGGCACGGTCACGCTCGATAACCATTATCCTCTCTACATGGCTGCGGAATAAAATTGCGCGCGAGAAGGCAACGCCATGCCCAATAGATATGCTGAAAATGGAGCCAAGCTGATCCGGGGGGCCCAGACTGGCCGCTGGCCGGCGCGGCGCCCAAGCCTGGCCAGCGCGCCATCTCTGACCGGGCGGGACCAGAGCGGGCAGACCATGATTTTCATGATTATGATCATGATCATTTTATCTTTCATCCTCCTCTGGAATTTCGATCTGCATAAAATCCTCCACCTCAAAGGGCGCTGCCAGAATGCTGGCGATGCCGCCGCCCTGGGAGCTGCGCGCTGGCAGGGCATCACGCTCAACTTGATTGGCGACCTCAACATCATGCAGGCCATCATGTTGAGCAGCGGCGAGAGCAACGCGGCCGCGCAGATTTCTGAATTGCAGGCGCGGCTCTGTTACGCCGGGCCGCTGATCGGTCTACTGGCCGCGCAACAAGCCGCCAAACAGAACGGGATATATGTGAACGCTGCTTTCAGCGCCCGCCTCAGCCAGCAGGCCGCTAATGTGCTTCAAGACTACGCCCCTATATTCCCGGAACCCTATCCGGGGTGCTGGGCGGATTATGGCGAGATGTTGCAGCGCCTGGCCGACGAAGGGCTAGCGGCCGCGCCGGATAATGCCCGTTACTATGTGGATTATGCCGGCAGTCATTTTCTGCTGGACCCGGATTTTTATGACGCCGTGGCCGGGCACGATTGGTGCTGGTTTTTCTTTCACGCCATGAGCCTCCTGGAAAACTACACCGATTATCATTACTGGCCGGCCCTGCCTCCTGTGCTGCACCCCGAACTGCCCATTAACAGCGAAATTTTTGGCCTGGGCTTAAGCGCGCAGACCATCCTGATCCCCGGCGGCGCGCACACCTTAGCGGAGATGAACCAGCTCCGCGCCGCAGATCATCCTGAGACCCGCCCCATCTCCCCGGCCGTGGCCGCTATGCCCAGCACTTGGTATAGCTACGCGCCGGAAGAATGGACGGCGTGGAGGAGCATGGCCCGCGATGGCTCCGATCCTTTTCCGGCCCGAGCCGCCATCAGGCCACAATATGATTATGCCGGCGCTGATGCCGCCATCCGCATTGAAGCCGCCGCCGAAAGGCTAACGCCGGGGGCCGGCGGCAACCTTATCACCTGGACAGCGGCCGCTAAACCCTTCGGCTATCTGGAGGGGCCGCTGCGGCCCGACTCCTATGCGCTGGTCTTGCCGGCCTTTCATGAAGTGCGCCTCATTCCCGTGGATGCATCCTCAGCGCCAGCGGGTGGCTCATATAATCTGGCTTGGCGCGAACATATCGAGCTGCATTTGCCTGCATACATGCAGAACGGTCCGGGAAGCCTGCAGGCCAGCTGTCCTTATTGTCGCCAATTAGGTCTTTGGGAACAAGCCAGCTGGCGCGCCACAGGCATCCATTGGCTGGCGGCCACCAATGCCGCCGGGGAGCGCCTGCATACTTGTGAGTTCTCCGCCAGCGGTCCGCCACAGGCCGGCGGTGGCCGCCGCCGCGGACATTAAAACTATGCTAAACCTAAACCACCAAAACCGGCCCAGTGCGATCAGGGGCCAGCCAGCCGCCCAGCCAGCGAGCCGCCTGGGTGTTGACCGCTCCGGCCAAGCCATGGTGGAGCTCGCCGTGGGCCTGGTGATCATCATGGTGCTGATCGGGGGCTTGATCCAAATCGGCCGCCTGAGCAATGCGCACACGCGCACCATGATCCAAGCGCGCGCCATGGCGGCGCGCGCGGCACTGGCCGCAACCCAGCCTCAGCCGGCGGGCCGCTATATCTATTCCTGGATCGCTGGGCCGGATGGCCAGCCTTATACGCGGGATGATATACCTGTTTTGGCAACGAATGCGCCCGAGGCGCCGCAGGCCATTGATCTGGCCGCGCAGCCCCAGCAACTAGCCGGCTTCGTGCCAGGTAACGCCCTGGCCAGCTGGCTGGCCACGCCCCAGCAAATCGACGAATTTTACCTGGTGAAAGGGCATAACCAGGAAGTATGCCCTACGCTCTCGATCATCCGCGCTTTGATAGCAGATCAAGAAGCCATCAATGTGGCAAGCGAAGCCTGGCTGGTCTGGACCAAGGGTCTTTATTAAATATCTATGAAAGGCGCCCCGACGGTCATGTTCAAAAAACGAGCCTCCCCACAATATGGATCTCACGCTTGGCGGCGCGCTATCATCGGCCTGCTGATCCTCTTGCTGGCCGGGGCGGCCTGGGGCAGGATCTTCTGGAGACAGGCGCCGGGAATGGGCCGGAGCGTCTTTGAATCCACGCCTGAATGGCAGCGCCTCTATCAGGCCCAAGTGCGTATCAACGGCAGCCGGGGAGACCTGGCTATCATGGGCTGCGCTCAACCGTTGACGCAGGTCATGGCGCAACTGCACAAGGCTTTTGAAGCTTACGATCCGCAAATCAATTTATCGCCTGCGGCCGACGCGGGCTGGTGTTTGATCCGCACCCCCGAAAGCGCCCTGCGCATCCTGGCTTTAAGCCCGGCCGCCGAAGGCCAGACGCTGCTGTTTATTATCACTCAAGCCTGGAGCGATGTACGGCGGGCGGCGCAAACTCCCACCAGAGATCCTCAAGCCAGGTGGCCCGTCTATGCCGGCAGCCGCCCCCACATCTATGTGGAAAATGAAAGCGCTGCTATCCGCCTGGAAATAGCCAGCGCCGCTGAACGCCCGGCCCGCATCGGTGCTTTCTTTGAAGGCGCGCTCGCCCAGGCTGGTTACCAACGCCTGCTGGGTTCGGCCTCGGCCCAGCCGCCGTCAGATACCCACTGGGCAGTATTTCAGAAAGGCCCGGAGCTCTGCTGCCTGCTGATTCAAGCAGCGGCCACAGAGCCGGAGTCCACAATTACGCTATTGCATAAGCGGCTCCAAATGAAATAAACTCTGTCGGAAGACGATTCTGGGAGACTCCCCAAGGAGATGGAAATATGAAACAGAAATGGGTGCTGATCATCGCCATCCTCGCCGGCCTGAGCGCTTTTTGGCTAACCGGCCATTACCTGCAGAAAGAAAAAAATAAAATCATGGCGGCCAGCCACCAGATCATGGTCGTCGTGGCGGCCAATGATTTGCCGGCTGGATCGGTGCTAAAAAACACTGACTTGGCCAAGAACCTCGTCTTTCAGAGCGCCGTTGGCGACCGCGCCGTGCTCCCGGAAGCGGTTCGTGAAATCATCGGCAAAAAACTGCGCTACACTATCCGGCGCGGTGATCCCCTGCAGTGGTCCGATGTGGATGTCTTGCGGCCCGGCGAAGTTGGCCTGGCCGAAATGATCAATCCCAACATGCGTGCCGTTTCCATCTCCGTGGATGCGGTATCATCCGTCAGCGGCATGATCAAACCCAATGACCGCGTCGATATCCTCGGCACCTTCTCCTTTCCGACGGCGGATAGCGCCGGCGGCACCGAAACCGTCACCCTGACGATCCTCCAGGATGTCACCGTGCTGGCCACCGGCCAAATGCTCGCCCGCAGCGCGGCGGCCACCAAAAGCGGCTTCACGCCCACCAGCTACAGCACGCTCACTTTCGAGGTCACACCCCGCGAGGCGGAATTGATGATCTTTGCCCAATCCATCAAGGGGCGATTACATTTGACGCTGCGCAACCCGGAAGATGTCTCTTTTGTGACCGATCTGCCCTCGATCAACTTCGAGCATCTCCATCAAAAATTGCCGGAGTTGAACCTGTTTCGCCAACGCCATATTCGCCACAAACAAGACCTGTAGTCCATCAGGCTAGCGGGGCCAGTATGAAACTTGAAATCCGCCAACCAAACGGCAAGGCCGAAAGACATGCCCTGGTCTACGGGGTCTATCCGCTGGGCACGGAAGAGGGCAATAAAATCGTGCTGCAGGATAGCCAGGTGGGGCGGCGCCATGCCATCTTGGTGGTCGGGCGCGATGGTTTCTGGGTTGAAGATCTCGGCCATCAAACCGGCACCTTCATTGATGAGCAACGCGTCTGCGGGCGCAGCGCCGTATTGCCCGGGCAACAAATCCGGATCGGAACCCATAGTTTTATCATTCATACCAGCCCCGCCGAGGCCCCTTTGATTCCGGCAGCCCAGCCAACCAGCGCGGCCGCCCCGGCGGCGCAGAGCGCCCCGCCCAAGGACCTCCCGACCCCAGATCAGGCGGCGCCGCAAGCAGCCCAGAAACAACAGATCAAAAAACAGATTCACGAAGAATTACTGGAACGCTTGGATATCAAGCGCCTGACCGCCGCCCATATCCAGGAAGCGGAGCTGCATCAGCGCACCTTGCAGGCCCTGGAACAGATCGTACAAGATATTCAAGCCCGTTTGCCGCGCTGGATTGAGCCCCGCACGCTGATCAATGAAATCTACCATGAGGCCGTGGGCCTGGGCCCATTGGAGGAGTTGCTGGCCGATGAAGAAATCACCGAAATAATGGTTAACCGGCATGACCAAATCTATGTGGAAAAACAAGGCAAGCTGCTGCAGACCGACCGCGTCTTCATGGATGATGGTTCGGTCTTGGCCATCATGGAGCGTATCGTGGCCCCCATTGGCCGGCGCATAGATGAGAGCCAGCCCTATGTGGATGCGCGTCTCAAGGATGGCTCGCGCGTCAACGCCATCATTGCCCCGCTGGCCTTAAGCGGCCCTTGCTTAACCATCCGCAAGTTTTCCAAGAGCCCGCTGGTCATCGAGGATTTGATCCGCTTCGGCACGATCGCGCCGCAGATGGCCGAGTTCCTGCAGCTCTGCGTGCTGCTGCGTAAAAATATCATCGTGGCCGGAGGCACTGGTTCGGGTAAGACAACTTTCCTCAATGTGCTCAGCTCGTTTCTGCCGCAGACGGATCGCATCATCACCATCGAGGATTCGGCCGAATTGCGCCTTTCCCAGGCGCATGTCGTGCGTTTGGAATCGCGCCCGCCCAACATCGAAGGGCGGGGGGCGGTGACCATCCGCGACCTGATGCGCAATGCCCTGCGCATGCGCCCTGATCGGCTGGTGATCGGCGAATGCCGCGGCGGCGAAACCTTGGATATGCTCCAGGCCATGAACACCGGCCATGACGGCTCCATGACCACGGTCCATGCCAACTCGCCGCGGGATGTTATCTCCCGCCTGGAAACCATGACGCTCATGTCGGGCATGGAACTGCCCGCGCGCGCCATTCGCGAACAGATCGGCTCGGCCATCCATCTCATCATCCAAACCGCCCGCCTCAGCGATGGCACGCGCAAGGTCACCAATATCACGGAAATCTCCGGCCTGGAAGGTGAGCGGATCACCATGCAAGATATTTTTGTTTTCACGCAGACGGGCCTCGATCAGCAAGGTCGGGTCCAGGGACAGATGTCGGCCACCGGCTCAGTGCCCACCTTCGTCGAGGAATTCAAAATCCGGGGATTGGCGCTGGATATGAACATCTTCAATCAACGCCTATGGAAGCCTTAACACATAACAGCCTCATCTGGATCATTCCGGCCCTGTATTTGATCTGTTTTGGCGGACTGGCCTACACCTTCATCCAGGCCCTGCTGGCTGGGGCGGACAGCTACGCCAGCGTCTACACGGAACAAACCGCGCAGCAGTTCGCGGACCTTTTCTTCTTCATCCCTTCGCGGCGCATCCTGGAACTCACCTGGACCGCCGCGCTCACTGTTTTTGTGATCGTCTTTTTGGCGCTCGGTAATTTTCAAACGCTCGCCGGCGTGCTGCGCGGGCTGGTGCTGGGCGGCAGCGGCGCACTTTTAATTCTGGCTCTTCCACGGCGGGCGGTGCGCATCTTCAAGGAACGGCGACGCCAACGCTTCAACCAGCAGCTGGTGGATGCGCTGCTGACTATGAGCAATGCCCTGCGCGCCGGGGCCAGCATCCTGCAGGCCTTCGAACATATCGTCCGCGAAGGGCTCAACCCCATTGCGCTGGAATTTTCGCTCTTTCTGCAGCAGATACGGATTGGGGTCAAGTTCGAGGAAGCCCTCCACAATCTGGATCAGCGTGTTAATAGCGAGGATCTCACGCTGATGATTGGCGCCATTGGTATCGCCCGCCAGACCGGGGGCAACCTCACCGAAGTGTTCGAAAAAATCTCCGCCACCATTCGCGAGCGGATACGCATCCAGGAACGCGTCCAAGCGTTAACCGCCCAAGGCCGCCTGCAGGGCATCGTGGTGGGGCTCATGCCGGTCGGGTTGATCATCATCATGTTCCTGCTGGACCCCACCATGATGACGGCCTTTTTCACGACGCCACTGGGGATCTTGGTTGGTTTATTGGTCTTAGCGCTGGAAGTGGTCGGCGCGCTGTTGATCCGCAAAATCATCCGCATTGATATTTGAAGAAGAGCAGCGCAAACGCTGCTGGGAAGGATGCTGAAAAATGCTCAGCCTGTTCCTGCAATTGCTTTGGGCCGTTTTTGTGACCGGCCTGGTATGGTATAGCTTGCGGGCCGCCCATAAGATCACCTATATCACCCTCGCCGATGGCCGCCGCCAGGAAAGACGCTTACCCTTCCTGCTCGGCCTGCTCCTGCCGCTGACGCCCTCTTGCACTCGCTGGTTCAGCGGTCCACGCTTCCAGGCCATACGCCAGCGGCTGCAGGCGCGCCTCACCTCCGCCGGCTTCGAGGATGCCATGGCGGCCGAGGAATTTCTGGCCCTGCGGATTCTTTGCCCGGCACTCTGCGCGCCGGTTTTAATCATGGTTATGGTGGGTTTTTTTGCACTGGTCCATGGCTCGCTGGAAGAGCCTGTCCGGAGCCGAATCATCTTTTTAGCCCTGGCCATAGTGCTCTGGATGATCCTCTATCCCCATTTCTGGCTCAAACAGGCCATTGCCCGGCGCCATCAAATGATCGTTAAGGCCCTGCCCTTTGTGATCGATCTTTTGACGCTCTCCGTCGAGGCCGGGTTAGATTTCATGACCGCCATTAAAAACATCATCAACCGCCGCGCCCTCGATCCTCTCGGCGAAGAGCTCGCCCGAGTCCTCTTTGAAATCCAACTCGGCAAAACGCGTCGGGCCGCCCTGCGCACCATGGCTGATCGTCTCCGCCAGCCGGATATTCAATCCCTGGTGACGGCTCTGGCGCAGGCCGATGAGCTGGGTGTTAGCATCGGCACTATTTTGCGCGTACAAGCGGACCAGATTCGCGGGCGGCGCTTCATGCGCGCCGAGAAACTGGCCAATGAAGCGCCGGTAAAAATGCTCTTTCCCCTGGTGGCCTGTATTTTTCCGGCCGTCTTCTTGATCCTCCTGGGGCCCATCATACTCCAGATGCTGCACCAGGCCTTTTAACGCAGATACTGGGAGGGGAGATGACTACACCTGGCAAACCTTTGAAAAGCGCCGCCGAATTGGCCCTCGAACGCCTGGCCCAGCGCGGCGGCGCTATGAGCGTCTTATCCGCCCAGCAGAAAGCGGCCCTGGCAGAAATCGAACGCGCGGCCCAGGCCAAGCTCGCTGAGCTGGAAATCATGGGGCGCGCCCGGCTGGCCGAAGCGGCCGAAGATCCTCAGAAAATGGAGACGGTCATGGCCACCCAACGCGCGGCCAGGGAAAAGATCAAGGCGCGCGCCGCCGCCGCCAAAGAACGTATCCGCCAAAGCTAACTCAGGCCCGGCGGCCCACTATCACAAAACGGCCGCGGCCAAAGGGGCGCGCTAAGGCGGCCTGACCCAGGCAATTTTCTCGATTGCCATTAGGCGGGGAGCGCGTTAGAGTATGAACCATCTTGCGCTAAAATTACAGTTAAAATAGGGATTGAAAGTCATGATGACCGGAAAACGCATTCGCTTGGAACGCATCCTTAATCGCACCACTGGTAAAACCGTTATTGTTCCCATGGACCACGGCGTCACGGTGGGGCCAATCGCTGGCCTGATCGATATGAAACAGGCCGTGGATAACGTCGTTAATGGCGGCGCCAATGCCATCATCCTGCATAAGGGCATGGTCCAAGCCTCCCATCGCCAAGCGGGCGAGGATATCGGTCTGATTGTGCACCTCTCGGCCAGCACCTCGCTGGCGCCTAATCCGGCCGGCAAAGTACTGACCTGCTCAGTGGAAGAAGCCATTCAGCTCGGCGCCGACGGCGTCTCCATTCATGTCAACCTGGGTGCCCCCACCGAGGGTGAAATGCTGGATCAATTTGGTCAGGTCTCCAAAGCCTGCACCCAATGGGGCCTGCCGCTGATCGCCATGATCTATACCCGGGGCGCCAAGATCAAAAGTGAATTCGATGTTCAATACGTCAAACATGCCGCCCGGGTGGGCGCTGAGCTCGGCGCCGATATCGTCAAGGTGAATTACACGGGTAGCGCCAGCTCCTTCGCGGAAGTAACCGCCGGCTGCCCGGTGCCGGTGGTGATCGCCGGCGGCGAAAAGCTGGATTCGGATGTCGCTATTCTCTCCATGGTCGAGAATGCCATGCGCGCCGGCGGGGCGGGTGTCTCCATCGGCCGCAATGCCTTTCAACACTCAGATCCCTGCCGCATGGTCGCGGCTATCTGTCGCATGGTGCACGAGCAAATCCCGGCCCAGGAAGCGCTCGCCTTTATCAAGGAGCAAAAGTGAAACAAGCCTGGGTGACCGTCAGTCCCTGGAACAAGGAACTGGTTGTGGCGGCCATTGAGAGCGGGGCCGATGCGGTGCTGGTGGCTAAAGGCGACACGCCGCGCGTGAAGGAACTGGGCCGTATCACCACCGTCGCCGAGGATGGCGATATAGTCTTGGGCAAAGATGTGATCCGCTTGGATATCCAATCCAAGGCGGATGAACAACGCGCCGCGGCCGTGCCGCACGATATCACGCTCCTGCTGCGCATGCAGGATTGGACCATTATCCCCCTGGAGAATCTGCTGGCACAGCGCGAGCGCCTCATGGCCGAGGCGCGCACTCTGGAGGAGGCGCGCACCATGCTGGGCGTTTTAGAAAAGGGCGTCGATGGGATCCTCATCAATAGTCTGGATCCCCAAAGCGTGCGCCAGATTGTGGCCCTGGTGCATGGCGTCTCGCCGACGGTTGAGCTTGTGCCGGCCACCATCACGCGCATTGAGGCCAGCGGCATGGGCGATCGCGTTTGCGTGGATACTTGCACGGCCATGCAGATCGGTGAAGGGATGCTGGTGGGCAACACCAGCAGTGCTTTTTTTCTGGTGCATGCCGAAACCCTTGAAAACCCCTATGTGGCCGCGCGCCCCTTCCGCGTGAATGCCAGCGCTGTGCACGCCTATATCTTGCGGCCCGGCAATAAAACATCCTATCTTTCCGACTTACGGGTCGGAGATGAAATGCTGATCATCAATGCTCAGGGGCAAACGCATACGGCGCATATCGGGCGCTGTAAAATCGAGATCCGCCCCCTGCTGCTGGTGCAAGCGGAGGTCGGAGGGCAGGAAATCTCCATCGTCCTCCAAAACGCCGAGACGATCAACCTCGTGCAACCCGATGGCCAACCGATCTCCGTAACGCGCCTCCAACCCGGCGCTAAAGTTCTGGTTCATCTGCAAGAAGGCGGCCGACATTTCGGCATGAAAATCTCCGAAACGCTGCAGGAACTATAGCGCGTCTGAGCGTCGGCGGCCGGCGAGCGGTTTCTGGCGCACGCTTTTAAAAAAATCCTGTAAGAGCGCGCGGCATTCATCCAGCAGAACGCCCCCGCTAACTTCCGGTCCCTGTAATATGCCGCTATGCTGCGGATCCGGAGCGCCAAAAACCACGCGCGGAATCCGTGCCAAGACAATGGCCCCGCTGCACATGGGGCAAGGTTCCTTGGTGACATAGAGCACTGTGCCGGCCAGCCGCCAATCGCCCAGCGCCGCCGCGGCCTGCGTGATAGCAATCATCTCGGCATGCGCGGTCGGGTCTTTGAGGCGTTCCACCTGATTGTGGGCTTGAGCAATGAGGGTGGTCCCCTGCAGGATCACAGCCCCGATGGGCACATCACCCGTCGCGGCGGCCTGTTGCGCCTGCCGCAGCGCGCGCCGCATCCAAAGTTCATCGTGCCCTTGCTGCGCCATGCTGTTTTCTCCCTGCATGCCAACATGCTACTCCAGCCGCCGCGGCAGCTCAATCCCATTTCGCGGGGCAGCCATCCCTAAGCGCCCGCCAATTCCTGCTTGACCTGCTCCCCGCTCCCGCTTTAGCATATTAAGCTAAAGCTAGTTTGGCGCAGGGCTGAGCCGCGCCGGTTATGGGGGCCGGACAAGAGTCCCCGCACGAAGGAGGGCGCATGGCCAATATCGGCTGGTCAGAAATTCTACTGATTGCGGTGGTGATTGTGCTGCTGTTCGGCGCTCGCAAGCTGCCGGGCCTGATGCGCGCCCTGGGACGCAGTGTGAGCGAATTCAAAAAAGGACGTGCTGAGGGCGCCCAGCCGGATGATAAATCACAGGAGCCGCCCCCGGCGACTTAAACCGGCCGCCAGCATCCGCATGACTACGCCCAGAAATGCCTTAAGGAAGCTGAGTCTCCTCGGCTCGTTGGGGTTCACTTTGGTGGCATGTACCCTAGCTGGTTTGGCCATTGGTTTTTTCCTGGATCAATGGCTGGATACCGCGCCGGGCTTCACCATCGGATTTTTAATCTTTGGGATTAGCGCTGGCTTTTTTAACATGATCCAGCGCGGGTTAAAACACAAGGCTGAACCATGATGCTCGAAAATATAGTTGGGGGCATATTGATCGGCATCCTGCTCGGCACCATCAATATCAGCCTGCTCCGCCTAGCGGTACAGCGCGCCTGCCGGTTGGCGCGCGGCTGGAAGCCCCTCGCGCTGCTGATCAGCAGCTATGCCTTGCGTTACCTGGTGATCGGCCTGGTCATCATCGGATTGCTCAAGATGCATAAGATGCTGATGGCCTTGATCGCCCTGACTATTTTGGCGGCGCTGACCATCCTGCTGGCCATACTGCCCAAAAAACCGGGGAGCGCACGGCGCTCATCCGCTGAGGCAGCGCCGATCTCTGAGGCACCAACGCAGTCTGGATAAGCAATGGAAAACATCGAGGGCCCCTATCTACTCAGCGGTTTATGGCAACTATGCGCTTGGCATGAGCCGCCGGCCTGGTTTCTGCCGCTGGCCAGTTCCTGGCTGATCTGGCTGGTCTTGCTCGTCCTGGGGGCCCTGGCCGTGCGGCGGCGACAACTCCAGCCTCATCCTCTGCAAAATGCGGTGGAATTGGCCTTGGAAGGCATCCGCGCCCTCAGCCTGCAGCTGGCGGGTCCGGAAGGGCCCCGCTTTCTACCATTCTTTGCGACCCTCTTTTTATTCATTCTATGCTCCAATCTCAGCGGGCTCATCCCGGGGTTCGCCTCGCCCACCACCAACATCAACGTCAATGCGGCCATGGCCATCCTGGTACTGCTGACCTCGATTGCCCTGGCCATTCAGCGCAAGGGACTGCTGGGCTTCCTCAAGCATTTATGCGGACCACCCTACTGGCTGGCCCCGTTCTTCTTCATGATCCGCACGCTGGAACTCTTCGCGCGGCCGCTCTCCTTGACCATGCGACTGTTTGGCAATATGCTAGCTAAGGAGATTATGCTTGGAGTCTTGGCTTATTTGATTACACTGTTCTTTTTTTCCTCGGGCATCATGGCCAAGGCCTTGCTGATCGTGCCTCTGATACTGCGGCCAGGCATCATTTTACTGGGCGTCTTGGTGGGATTCATTCAGGCGCTGGTCTTCACGGCGCTGGCCATGACATATATCGGCGAATCATTACAACAACAGCATTAGATCCATCCCCGGCGGGGGCAAACGCAAGGAGGAGTTCATGGATATCCTGAGCATTACCATCATCGTGGCCGGCCTCACCATGGCCTTGGGAACTTTCGCCACGGGCACCGCCCAGGGCATCGCCATCAACGGTGCCATGCAGGGCATTGCCCGCCAGCCGGAAGCATCGGGCACGATCCAAACCAACCTGATCATCGGCCTGGCTTTCATTGAATCGCTGGCCATCTATGCGCTGGTGATCTCGCTCTTGCTGCTCTTTGCCAATCCCTTCACCAATCCGGATAAAGAAATCAATGAAGCCAAAGCCCGCGTGGCGCTGATCAAAGCAGAAGCGGAGCTGCTCCAGGCCCAAGCCCAGTTGGATACCCTGAAGCAGGATCTGTTGCCGGCGGCGCCATAAATCAGGGCCATGCTGGAGCTCAACCTCAATCTGATCATTGCGCAGATCATCACCTTTCTGGTGGGCTTGTTCTTCTTGTGGCTGGTGGCCTACAAGCCCATGAGAGAGCTGTTCCGCAAACGCGCCGCTAAAATCCGGCAGGATCTCGAGGCCGCGGAAGCCGCGCGGCTGAAGATGGAAGCCGCCCAAGCTCAATATCAGAAGGAGTTGGAGACCTTAACGCAAAAGGCTCAAGCGATCATCCAGCAGGCCACCCGGGACGGCCAGCAAGTGCGCGAAAACCTGCTGCAGGAAGCTCGTCAGCAGGGCCAACATATCCTGCAACAAGCCGAGGAGCGCATCAGTATCGCCAAAGAAAAAGCGCTCAAGGAAATGCGCCAGGAAGTGGTGAAGCTTTCTCTGCAAGTGGCCGAGAAGATAATCGCTCAATCGATGAATGATGATCTGCAGCAACGCCTGATCGATCAAGCGCTGGAGCAGATCTCCGAGCGTCAAGGATAGCTATGGCAACCAATATCTTAGCCCAACGCTATGCCAAGGCCGTCTTTAGCATGGCCGCCAAGCATGATCAACAGCAAGGGATTATCGCTGAGCTGAACGGTTTCCGGCGCCTGTTGCAGCAAAATCCGTCCCTGCGCGCGGGACTGCTCTACCCCTTTATTCCCCGCGCCCGTAAAATAGCGGTCCTCGATGAGCTGGGCGCCCGGGGCTTGAGCCCCCTCGCGCGTGATTTCCTTAAATTGCTGATTGCCAAGCGGCGCGAGCATCTGCTGGCCGAGATCATCCGCCTCTTGAATGAGCTGCTGCTCTCCAGCCAGGGCCTGCTCGCCATCCGTTTGAACAGCGCCCGTGCCCTAACCTCGCAGCAGCAAAACACCATTACGCGCCATTTGGCGCAACACTTCGGCCAGCAGGTGATCCTGCAGACCGGGGTGGATGCCACCCTGCTGGGAGGCATTACGATCCAGGTCGGCCAGCGTTTAATTGATGGCAGCTGTCGGGGCCAGCTGGAAAAAATCCGTTATGAATTATCCAAGAACTGAATAGCAGCCGGGCCAACCGGCGGCGCCGTCCATAACATTGGCTAAAAACAACCCGGAAGAAGCAAGCTATGCCAGAAGATATTAAAATTAGACCTGATGAAATCACGGCCATCCTGCAAAAACAACTGGCCGAATATCAAGGCCAGATTCAGGAGGCCGATGTGGGGACCGTGCTGCAGATCTCAGACGGTATCGCCCGCATCTATGGCTTGCCCAATGTCATGGTTAGCGAGCTGGTGGAGTTTCCCCATAATGTCTATGGCCTGACCATGAACCTGGAACGAGACAATGTTGGCTGCATCATCCTCGGCGATCCTTTATTGGTTAAGGAAGGCGATCTGGTGAAAAGCACCGGCCGCATCATGGAAGTGCCGGTGGGCAAGGAACTGATCGGCCGGGTAGTCAATGCCCTGGGGCAACCCCTCGACGGCCAGGGCGCCATCCCCGCCAAAAAAACGCGGCCCATCGAAAAGCGCGCTCCGGCGGTGGTCGAACGCCAACCCGTCTGTGAACCCCTGCAAACCGGACTGAAAGCCATCGATTCCATGGTGCCGATCGGGCGGGGACAGCGCGAATTGATTATCGGCGACCGCCAAACCGGCAAAACGGCGCTAGCCATCGATACCATCATCAATCAAAAAGATACGGGTGTGATTTGCATCTATGTGGCCATCGGCCAGAAGAATTCCACCGTGGCCCAGGTGATCAAGGCCCTCCAGAAAAATGGCGCCATGGATCACACCATTATCATGAATGCCGCCGCGGCTGATCCGGCGCCCCTGCAATATCTCGCCCCCTATAGCGGCTGCGCCATGGCCGAAGAATTCAGCGATCAAGGGCAGCATGCTTTGATCGTTTATGACGACCTCTCCAAACATGCCGTCGCCTATCGTCAGTTATCCCTGCTCCTGCGGCGGCCACCGGGACGAGAGGCTTATCCCGGCGATGTTTTTTATCTGCACTCCCGCCTGCTGGAGCGCGCCGCCAAATACGCCCCGGCCCAGGGTGGCGGCAGCTTAACGGCCCTGCCCATCATCGAGACCCAGGCCGGTGATATTTCAGCTTATATCCCCACCAACGTCATCTCGATTACCGACGGTCAGATTTTCCTGGAGACCAACCTCTTTTATGCCGGGGTGCGCCCGGCCATCAATACGGGCCTCTCCGTCTCGCGGGTGGGCGGCAAAGCGCAAATCCAGGCCATGAAACAAGTCGCCGGCCGCCTGCGGCTGGATCTGGCACAGTATCGCGAGCAGGCGGCCTTCTCGCAGTTCAGCACCGACCTGGATAAAAGCACCCAAGCCCAATTGATCCGCGGCGAACGTCTGACGGAAATTCTCAAGCAGGAACAATATCAGCCCTTGCCGGTAGCTTGGCAGGTCGTCGTAATTTTCGCGGGCATGCACGGTTATCTCGATGATCTGCCCCTCGCACGCGTGCGCGCTTTCGAAGCCGGCTTGCTGCGCCATCTGCAGGAACATGCCGCTGATACCATCCGCCAGCTGCAAGAGCGCCAGGCCCTCGACGACACCCTGACAACCCAGCTGCAGACGGCTATCCAGGCCTTCAAGAAACAATTCCTGTCCTCACCAAAACCGTTTAATCCATGAACCAAAGGCCATAATGAATCTGCGGGATATTAAGCTACGCATGCGCGGCGTGCGAAAAACACAACAGATCACGCGGGCCATGAAAATGGTGGCCGCCGTGAAATTCCGCCAGGCGCAGGCGCGCTTGCTGAAAAGCCGACCCTATGCCGAACGCATGGCCGCGCTCACCGCCCACGCCTTACATCAGCGCCGGCCCGAGGATGCCTCCCACCCCTTCTTGCAGGTGCGTCCCCTGCAACGCCTCTTGGTGGTGGTGATGGCCGCCGATAAGGGCCTCTGCGGCAGTTTCAATACTAATATCTATCGCGCGGTAGGGGCTTTCCTCAGGGAACAGGCGGCGCTGGCGCCGGCGCCCCAGGTGGATCTAGTGCTCGTGGGCCGTAAAATCAATGATTTATTCAAAAGATTCAGCCAGCCAGGCCTGGCGGTGAATATCCGACGCTATTGGCCCAGAGCAGATGTTGATCACCTGGCCCTGGGCCAAGAATTAATGGCGCTCTTTCAAGCCGCCCAATACGATCGGATCGATGCCTTTTTTACGGAATTTAAATCGGCCATGCAAAACCATATTGTCCGTCGCCAATTATTGCCCCTGGAAATAGCGCCTTTGGAAGAGACTCCCGAGCTGCTGCTGGAACCGGGCTGGGAAGATCTGCTGGCCGAGCTCCTGCCCCATTGGCTGCTGGTCAGCCTGCAACAGTTGCTGATGGAAACGGAAGCCTCCGAACAGGGCACGCGCATGAGCATGATGGATCAGGCCACCCGCAATGCCGATGAGCTCTTGGAACAACTCCTGTTGGATCAGAACAAAGCCCGCCAATGGGGCATCACGCGTGAATTATTGGATATCACCACCGGAGCAGAAGCCATGGCCTGAAAGATGGTCGGCGTGGATATGTTAAAGGAGCTTTTATGACAACCACCAACCAAGTGGGAACGGTCGTGCAGATCATCGGCAGCGTAGTGGATGTGGAATTCCCTTCCGGCCTGCTGCCGCGGATTTATACCGCCCTCAAAATCCAGCGGGATAGGCCCGATGATCAGGGCAAGCTGGAAGTCATCGCCGAGATCCAACAGCACCTCGGCGATAGAACCGTGCGCTGCATTGCGCTCTCATCCACCGATGGTCTGCGCCGCGGCAATCAAGTGCTCAATACCAATATCCCCATTTCCGTGCCTGTCGGGCGCGCCAACCTGGGACGGCTCTTCAATGTGCTCGGTGAACCCATCGATGGCTTGGGACCGGTGGAAACCACCCAATGCGCACCCATTCATCGCGCGCCGCCGGCCCTGCAAGATCAGGAAACACGCATTCAAATCCTCGAGACCGGCATCAAGGTCGTCGACCTGCTCGTGCCCTATCCGCGCGGGGGTAAAATCGGCCTCTTCGGCGGAGCCGGCGTAGGCAAAACAGTCTTTATCCAGGAACTGATCCATAATATCGCCACGGAACATGGCGGCTTATCGGTCTTCAGCGGTATCGGTGAACGCACCCGCGAAGGCAACGATCTCTGGCTGGAAATGAAAGAATCTAAAGTGCTTTCCAAAACGGTGCTGGTCTATGGACAAATGAACGAGCCGCCCGGCGCGCGCTTGCGCGTGGGCTTGACCGGCCTGACTATGGCCGAACATTTCCGCGATGAAACGGGTCAGGATATTCTCTATTTCATCGATAATATTTTCCGTTTCGCTCAGGCGGGCCAGGAAGTTTCCGCCCTGCTAGGCCGGATCCCCTCCGCCGTGGGTTACCAGCCCACGCTTTCCTCTGAGATGGGTGAATTGGAGGAGCGCATCACCTCCACCCGCAAAGGCTCAATCACCTCCGTGCAAGCCATTTATGTGCCGGCAGATGACTTAACCGATCCGGCCCCGGCAACTGTCTTCAGTCACCTGGATGCCACGACTGTGCTCTCGCGGGCCATCTCGGAACAAGCCCTCTATCCGGCGGTGGATCCTCTGGATTCCACCTCGAACATCCTTTCGGCTGCCGTCGTCGGCGAGGAACATTATCAGACCGCGCGCGCTATCCAGCAGGTCCTCCAAAAATACAAAGATCTGCAGGATATCATCGCCATTCTGGGTGCGGAAGAATTATCCGATGAAGACAAGCTGATCGTGGCCCGCGCCCGTAAAATTCAGCGCTTTCTTACCCAGCCATTCTTTGTCACCGAGCAATTCCTCAACACGCCCGGGCGCTTCGTGACCCTCAAGGAAACCATTCGGGGGTTCCGGGAAATCCTCGCTGGACGGCATGATGAGCTGCCCGAGCAAGCTTTTTATATGGTGGGCACCATTGAGGAAGCGGTGGAAAAGGCCAAAACATTATGAGCGTTTTTGCCCTCGAAATTTTGACCCCCGCCGGGTCCTTCTTCAAGGCCCAGGCGAGCAGCGTGACCCTCAAGGGGCAAGCCGGTTCGCTGGGCATTCTGGCGCGCCATGCACCGCTCCTGGCCCGTTTGCAACCCGGCCCCATCCACATCAAAACCGATGGCCAGGAACGGGTCTTTGCCGCTGGGGCTGGCTGGGTGGAAGTGACCCGCGCCGGAGTGAGCGTGCTGGTGGATAGCGCCAGGCCGGCCGATCACTCTGCCGCTCAGGTGGAGCGCGGGGGATCAACCACCATCACATGATCGCGCCCGCGCGCTTGCGCGGTGATCAATCCGCTATTCAAAGCCGCCAGGACTTTGGCCAAAGGCACCTCCAAATCCTCGGGGCGTTCAAAGGCCAGCGCCACCCCCGAGACAGTCACCGAGCAGCCAGCGCTGCGGCCGGCATGTTCCTGGATATGCTGACGGATGGCCTGCAGCGTTTCCGCGGCGGCCGCACGCCCCATACCACTCAGGCAAACGATGAATTGATCGGCCGAGAAACGGCCCACCAGATCCATGGGACGTATTTTCTCTGCGATCAGGCGGCGCACCTCATTCAAAAGCATATGCCCGGCGCTGATGCCACAGGTGGCCACAAAATGGGTGTATTCATCGATATCCACCAACAGCAACGAAAGCGGCAAATTAAAGGCCTTGGCCCGCGCCAGTTCGCGATAATATTCTTCCAAAAAAGCAAGGTATTTCAAGGCGCTGCTGGGCTCATCCACCCGATCCAGATGGCGGGAAAGCTCCTGTAATTCGAATTTTTCCAGGAGCAGCCCGATCAGAGCGCCGATGGCCTGCAGACGCTGCTGTTCTGTAACGCTAAAGGCCGGCCCAGCGGCGCGGTCGCAATGCACATAGCCAACCGCGCGCTGACGATATATCACCGGCGCCAGGCAAGCCGTCGTGAATTCATGCTCCAGGCGCACCTCCTGATACGCAGCGCTCGTCGGCGCCAAATCCTCCAGGGCGATAGTTTCCAGTTTCAGCAAAACCCGCGACAGCACCGCGCCTTGCAGATCCCGCGCAAATTTTTTAACAAAGGAATAGCTGATCTGGCGCGCGTTACGAATGTGCAACTGATTGGTATCGCCATCCATCAGGAGCATCGCCGCCGATTGATAAGCCAGGATGGTCTTCAAACGCTCGAGGATGACATGCAAGGCCTGCTCGAACGTCAAGGCATCGCGGAGATCCTCAAAGACCCCTATCAGCCAAGCCGAAAAACCGTTTGTGGCATTAGTCATAAAATGCTATCCTCCCCACAACAGCTGCTTTGGATGTTTGCGGCCATATTTGTAATAAGCATAACAGTTTTTCGAAAAAATACCATGAAAATCTTGCCTCACATGCCGCCCGACCAGAATGCCAACGGCCGACCCGCAGTACCGGCCTGTCGGCGCCTGATCCGCCAAGCGTTAAAGGAAGATTTGGGTACGGGCGATGTCACCTCGCAGGCGCTCATCCCGGCCCGGCGCCGCGCGGCGGCCCTGATCATAGCGCGCAATCATTATGTCGTCTCGGGTCTAGCGGTGGCGCGGGATGTGTTTCGGGAACTCGATCCGCAATTGAACTTTGAGATCATCGTCGCCGATGGGCAACGCGTCCGACCCAAGCAGCCGCTGGCCAGCCTGCAAGGCCGCTTGCAGGCCATCCTGGCTGCCGAACGCACCGCGCTGAATTTCCTGCAGCGCCTGACGGGCATCGCCACCCTCACCGCCAGTTTCCTGGAGAAAATCCAACCGCACGCCGTCCTCATCTTGGATACGCGCAAGACCACTCCGCTCCTGCGGCGACTCGAAAAATATGCCGTGCTATGCGGGGGCGGCACCAACCATCGCCAGGGGTTATATGATCGTGTGCTGATCAAGGACAATCATCGCCATTATTGTCAAAGCCAAGGCATCTCGCTGGCCACGGCCATTGCCAAAGCGCGGCGGCAATATCCGCGCCTGCTCATCGAAGTGGAAGTGGAAACAGAAGCGGAATTGCGCGATGCTCTCCAAGCCCGCCCGGATTGGATCCTGCTGGATAACATGCCTCTGGCACGCCTGCGGCGTTGCGTGGCCATCAATGCCGGCCGTGCCTTATTGGAGGCCTCCGGCGGCATCACCGAAGAGAATGTGCGGCGGATCGCCGCCAGCGGGGTGCACGGTATTTCACTGGGCTGCCTAACCCATTCGGCCCCGGCGGCGGATTTAGCACTGGAACTGCTGCCCAACACTCGTAAGCCTCAACGCCCTTGTTAAATAGAAAACAGCCAGCCGGCCCCTGGGGGCAAGCTGACGCAGATGACCCTTATGAAAAAACGCACGCCGCCTCTTAAGCGTTCCGCGCGCCGCCGCCGCTTGGGCTGGCCGCTCTTGCGCTTCGATAAAGTCAGCTCCACCAACGACCTGCTCAAAGCGGAAGCCCAGGCTGGGGCGCCCGAAGGATGCACCATCCTTGCCAAGGAACAAACCCAAGGTCGCGGGAGACAGGGCAAGCAATGGGTCTCCCCCGTTGGGCAGGGGGTGTATATGTCGCTTTTATTGCGGCCCCCCTGGCCGGCCGCGGATGCGGCCCTGCTGAATATGTGGGCGGTGACCGCCGTGGCGCGGGCCCTGGAAAAGATCGGGCTTAACAATATTCAAGTGAAATGGCCGAATGATGTGCTGGCCCGCGGCAAAAAAATTGCCGGCATTCTTGTCGAACCACGCCTCAGCCAGCAGCACATTGATTTCGTCGTCGTTGGCGTCGGCATTAACGTGCGCCAACGCCAAAAGGATTTACACGGCCCGCTCAGCGGCACAGCAACTTCCTGCCGCTTGGAGGGCGCGCGGGCGGATTGCGAAAGGGTGTTTAATCAAGTTTTAAGGGAGATGGAAGCCGGCTATGACCAGATCCGTCATAACCAAAAAGATAGCATCCTGGAGGCTTGGGCTCAGCGCTGCATCACCACATGAAGTCACCCCCCATCATAGTAGTTGATATAGGCAATACCAGCACGAGCCTGGCTATCGCGCGCGGGGGCGCCATCAGCCGGGTCCGGCAGATGGATACGTGCTCCCAAACCAGCCGCAATATTCGGCGCCAACTGCTGGCGCTCACCGCCGGTCAGGGCAGCGGCGGGGCCGCCCTGGGTTCGGTGGTGCCAGCCAAAACCGGGCCGTGGCTCACAGCCCTGAAGAGTTGTACGGGCCGGCAGCCCTTATTGATCAATCATCGCTTACAGCTGGGATTGCGCCTGGATTATCCGCGCCCCAAGACCATCGGGGCTGATCGTCTGGCCAATGCCTGTGCGGCCGCAGAGCGGTATGGCCCGCCGGTGGTGGTGGCTGATTTTGGCACGGCCTTAACTTTCGATGTGGTCGCGCGCCAGCGCGTTTATCAGGGCGGCATAATCGTCGCGGGATTACCCTTGATGACCCATTACCTGGCCACCCAAACCGCCTTATTGCCGCATGTGAATTTGAGCTCCTGGTCAGCCGCGGCGCGCCAAAAGCCGGCGATCGGCAAAAGCACCGCGCAGGCCATACGCATCGGGGCGCGTTGGGGCTATCTGGGCATGGTCCGCGAGATCTTCAACTTGCTGCGGCAATCATTGAAAGAACCCCGGCTGAAATTATGCGCCACGGGCGGTTATGCCGGCTGGGTCCTGCAGGGCGCCGGGCTCAAGGTCAGCCTGGATCCGCATTTAACTCTGCGGGGTCTTAGTTTAATCTATGACTTGAATCAGACCGGAAGATAAGTTCTGGCAAGGAGTTGTATTATGCTGCCTCATGCTTATGCTCTCATTCTGGCGGGAGGTCGTGGCGAGCGCTTCTGGCCGCTGAGCACCACGCACCGGCCCAAGCAGTTATTGAAGCTGATTGGCAAGCGCCCCATGATCGCCACGGCCGTTAATTACCTGCGGGGCCTGGTGCCGCCGGAGCGCACCTATATCATCACACGGGCCGAGCTGGTGCAGCCCACCCATAAAATCCTGCCGACCATGCCGCGCGCTAATATCATTGGCGAACCCGTGGGGCGCGATACCGCCGCGGCGATCACCTTGGGAATCACCCTCATTAAAGCCCGCGATCCGCAGGCCGTCGTAGTCGTGCTGACCGCTGACCATATCATCGGCGACTTACCAGCTTTTCAACGCATCTTAAAAACAGCCCTGCAATTAGCCAACAGCACGCCGCATCTGATCACTCTCGGCATTAAACCCTCCTGGGCCAGCACAGCCTTTGGCTATATTGCCAGCGGCCAGCGCCATTGCCTGCAGCAAGGCGTGGAATTTATGAAAGTTAAGCGTTTCATTGAAAAACCGAGCGCGGCGGCCGCCGCGCGTTACCTGAAAAGCGGCACTTTCTTCTGGAACTCCGGCATGTTTGTATGGTCGGTGGATACCTATCAAAAAGCACTGGCGCAACATTGCCCCGCACTGGGGCGGCTCATGCAAAAACTGGAACCGGCTATCGGCAAGGCAACTTTTAATTCCCGCTTAAGATCAGCCTATCAGCGGCTGCCTAAAATATCGGTGGACTATGCCCTGATGGAGAAAGCCACCAATATCATCATGGCCAAGGGCAATTTCGCCTGGGATGATATCGGCTCTTGGTCGGCCTTGGAAAACCATTTTCGTAAGGATCGCCGCCGGAACATCATCTTGGGCCAGGCCGCCACGCTGGGCGCTTCCGGGAACATCGTCGTGGCCGACGCCGGCCTGGTGGCCTTGATCGGCGTGGATAATCTGGTGGTGGTACGCAGCGAGCATGCCACGCTGATTTGTCCTAAGGACCGTGCCCAGGACGTCAAAGCCATGGTGGAGCTTTTGAGGCGTAACAAGCAAGAGACTGTATTATAAAGGATCGCTCTTTCAGCAAATCATGTCACGCGTATTGGGAGTAGATTATGGTGAACGGCGCTTGGGCTTCGCCCTCAGCGATGAGGCGCAGATCATTGCCCTGCCCTTGGGTGTGATTGTGGTTGATCACCCTCGCCAAGCCCGTCTGGCCGTAGAGCGTCTGATCCGGGAAAAACAGGTCGGGCGGGTGGTGCTGGGCATGCCCTTGAATCTGAATGGAACCCGGGGGCCAGCCGCGGCGGCGGTAGAGCATTTCATGGAACAGTTGCGCACCACCAGCAACGTGCCGCTGGAAACCTGGGATGAACGCCTGAGCAGTCAAGCGGCCGAAAGGGTTTTGATTGCCGCCGGCACCCGGCGCGCCAAACGCAAAACACTCACCAACCAATTAGCGGCCCAGATCATGCTGCAAAGTTATCTGGATGCCCGGCAAGCGCGAGGCCAGAACCAAGACGCTTGGGCTTGATAGGCCCCTTAATGAATACTGACTGATCAGGTGCTCAGATGTCCCAGCTCATCGCGCCATATCGATATAAGCTGACCCTAACCTATGATGGCTCGGATTATGCCGGTTGGCAGGTGCAGCCGCGCCAGGCGACCATTCAAGGTGAACTGGAAAAAGCTCTGCACAAACTCTCCGGCACAGCCATCAAGGTGCATGGCAGTGGCCGTACCGATCGCGGGGTACACGCCTTAGGACAAACCGCCCATGTGGATCTCGAGCGCGCCTGGTCAGGGCTGGTCTTGCGCCGCACGCTCAATGCCCTGCTGCCACCGGATATCCGCCTGCTCAGCAGCGTGCGGGCGGCGGCCGATTTTCATGCGCGCCGCAGCGCCACAGGCAAAGAATACCGCTATCTTATCTGGAACGCTGAGATCATGCCGCCTTGCCTGCGCCGCTATCGGACGCATATTCGCGCGCCGCTGAATGCCAGCGCCATGCGCGCCGCGGCCCGTCACCTGATCGGGTCTCATGATTTCGCGGCCTTCACCGCCAATCCCAAGCGCGTCGTGGAAAGCACCGTGCGCCAGCTGACGCGCCTGACTGTTCGGCGCCAAGGCCAGGAAATCATCATCGTGGCCGGCGGCGACGGGTTCTTATATAAAATGGTCCGTAGCCTGGCGGGATTGCTGATCCGTATCGGCATGGAAAACCTACCCCCGGCCGCCGCCCGGGATATTTTAAGGTCGCGCCAACGAACCGCCCGCGTCCCCACGGCGCCGCCCGAGGGATTATTTTTATGGCGGGTACAATACGCCGCTCAAGGCCAGCGCCGCTAGCGCTCCACCGCAAAATCCCAGGGTTGATCCGCATCCTCCAAGGCCTGCAGCACCCGCGCCAAGCAACCGGTTTCATACATCGTGGGTTTTTCTCCCAGGGACGTAAGCAGTTCCTGCATGTTCAACGGCACGCTGGTCCGCGCCACCGCGCGCGGCACTAAATTACGTTTCAAATCCGGGGCCATTTGTGCAAAACTTTCGCCCCATAATTTGCGCTGCCCATCCACGGTCACCAAGCCACCGAAACGCGTGCAATCGGGTGCCGGCGGGCAATCACCATAGGCCCAGCTCAGCCAACCGCAGGCCGAATCACGCGTGAGTTCTATCAGACCCCGATTCCAGTTGGCCAGATCTTCCTGCGAATAAAAGATGCCGTTCATCTCGCCGCCGCCATACCAGCCAAACTCCTGCAACACCAAAGGTTTGCCCGCCGCATAAGCATAACGCACCCAAGCCAGTCCATAGCGCTGCATCAAATCCCATTCCTCCGTCAGACGCCGTTGATGAGGCATAATGGGATAAAAATGCGCCGAAAGATAATCCAAGTAGGGCGCTACATCCTGCGGATTGAAGGCCGCATAACCGCGCGGGGAATTGGCGAATGGAAAGGACCACTGCACCAAGCCCACCGTCACCAACCGCTGCGGATCGCCGCGGCGAATGGCCGCCGCATTATCTCGCACCCATTCCGCGGCCACGCTTTCACGAAAACGCTGATAGCTGTAGAGCCGCGCATCAAAGGGCGCCGGTTGATCGGGCGGCAGACTGAGAGCCGCTGTTGTATCCGGCAGCCGATCACCCAGCAGGGCCGCCGCCTCTGGCGTGTCCAGCCAGGCCCGCCAAGCCTGCAGCATCTCCTCGGAAGCCCAGCCGATCTGCGGCTCGTTGCGGATATCGGCCGCAAAAATAGCCCCATCACCGCGGAAATGCGCATATAATTTTTCATACCAGATGGCTTGCGGCGTGCGCAAGTCGCGATTGATGAACACATCGCCTGGCAACCATTTGGGCCAACCATCCCACCAATCCAGGCTGGTCAGAATAAAGCGAATATCGCGCGCGCGCCCCATATCCACCATCGCCTCCAGCTTTTGCAAATGCGCGCTATTCCATTCCCCCAGCTGGGGCATAAAATATCCGGGACTGATCACTATGCGCACCGTGTTCACACCCAGCGCCTGCAGTTGATCCAGCTGAAGCCGCACGCGATCAGCATCAAACTGCGACCAGATTTTAGGCGGCCAGCCAACGGTCGGATCAAAATAATTACAGCCTACCGGCACGAAAAGTTGCCCTGTCTCAGCTCCCTCAAAACCCCATCCATCGGCATGTACCTTGATAGATTCCACGTTGGCCTCCTTGTTTTGGTGATCTTTGCTTGCCGGGCCGCCCGCGCCGGGCTGGGCCGCCAGGCCGAGGCAGGCGTTCAGCCTTAGCCCGCACCCGCATCCAGCGGCACGCTATTTCAAAATAATACGCTCGGGAATAAGCACCGGATAAGATTGGCGCCGGACCCAGTATTCCCGCCCGCTAATGATCAGCGGGCGATTGATAAGCGTGGCCAGCTGATCGTTATTACCCTTAACATAGCACACGGTGGTGGAGTTGCCATCCTGATCATAACTCACCAGCCGGAAGCGACTGGGCGTGCGGAAAAAAACGCTGCGCGGACGCAAGACCCCATCATATTGCCGCCATTGCCCCTGCCCCTGCGAGGCAATCAAGTCCAGATCGGCCGGCGCCGCGCTGGGCCTGGGCAGCGGCGCGGGGATGATAGCGCCGGGCTGGCTATCAGATGGCGTGGCCGGCAGGCTGGTGCGTAAGGCCACTGGCGCCTCCGCCCGTTCCCGGGCCGCCGGAGGGGCTGCGGGCGGTTTTTCTGCTGGCTGAGGCTCGGCTGCTGGCAGTTCCACTTTAGCCGGCTCAATCTTGGGCGGCTTATCGACAACCACCTCCACCAGTGAACGCGCTACCCATAAGGAGCAGTCGGCCGGTGGCGCTATTTTTACCCAATCCCGCACGGCCCCACGAGATGTCACTTGCGCCCCTGGCTCCAATTGCCCCACGATAGCAAAGTTGATCCCGGGACCGGAGCGGACATTAACCTTCTGACTGGATTGGATAAGGTTATTCTGCAGGTAATCTCCCAGAATCCAAAGATCGACATGGGCCGGCGGCGTTATTTCCATCCATTCGCCGGCCACGCCCTTGGATATCAAAACATCATCGACCGTCACCTGCCCCACCACTTCGGCCGTGGGCAAGGGCTTGGCGCGCAGGTTGACATTAGATTTGAGCACTTTGACCTTCAGCGGTGCGGCCGACGCCGTCACCACAGCCAATACCAGCGCGATCGTCCCTGTCCAGGCTGTTTTCATAATGCACCTCCTTGGTTCACGAAACCAAAATCAGCGGCGGGATGCAAGCGCTTCTCGCTGAGCACATTTTGGTTTAGCGGATTTTTGATGGGCACTCACTGCCTGCTGATGGCCCACAGCATCCCATAAAGCCTTGAGCTCGCGCGCGGCCAGATAACGCCAGTCGCCCGCCCGCAGCGTGCCTAGTTGCAAGGGACCCACCGCCACCCGCTGCAAGCGGGTAATGCCAACGCCCACGGCGGCGAACATGCGCCGGATCTGGCGGTTACGCCCGGTATGCAAACCAACGCGATAGGCATCCTGCTGGCGCTCCAGCAGATCCAGCTCCAGATGCTCGCCACGTGAGCGGATCCCTGCGCGCAAGAGCTGTTCCTCGCGCGCACTCAAACGGCGCTTGGTCCAGACCAGATAAGTTTTAGCAATATTATGCCGGGGGTGCATCAAGGCATGCGCCAGATCACCATCATTGGTGACCAGCAACAGCCCCTCGCTATCGCGATCCAGTCGGCCAACACTGTACACCCGCTCGCGCAAAGCTTCGGGCAACAGCGCTTGAAAAGTGCGGCGCGCTTGCGGGTCGCGCGCGGTACATACAACGTTCCGTGGTTTATGGAGCACGAGATAGACTTTGCTTTGCGGGCTGAGAAGTCGTCCATCCACGGCGATCTGCTGCGCGCTGGGATCAATGCAGAGGCCCTGGTGCCGAATGGTTACACCATTCACGGTCACCCTGCCGCTGGCGATCAGGCGCTCGCTGGCCCGGCGCGATCCGACTCCGCATTGCGCCAAAAAATGATGCAGTCGGCAGCTAGTCTTGGGGCTTGATTTTGGGGAGCCCAAGGGCACGATCCCCCTCTTTCCATTGACCACGCGCGCGCAGGATACTAATGCGCTCAAAGCGCTTCAGAACGTTACGATGAGCCCGGATTTTATTAACGCCTTTTAAGCTGGCATGCTGAGACATTTTCCTTCTCCCCCCTGAATAACCATGAACTAATACCCCTTTATACCTATGCCGCATAAAAAGTCAAAGTTTTTCACGACGCCGCCCGCAGCCGCCCGCTGGGCTCCTGACCCCCTCGGACAAGGCGCCCTGGCCAGAAATAAACTTGAGGCGCTCCCCACAAAGGCCTATGCTAATGGTTGCCATTGTTTTTTCCGCGCGAAGATGTGAGGGCGCAGCGGCGCCCCGAGAAGAGAGGTCTTTATGAAACCTTCCAAACCACAGATCGAAACTCTGGCGCTGCATGCCGGTCAAAAGCCGGATCCTACAACCGGCGCCCGCGCCGTACCCATTTACCAGACTTCCAGCTATGTCTTTGAGAACAGCCAGCAGGCCGCCGAGCTGTTCGCCCTCAAAAAACCGGGCAATATCTATACGCGCATGATGAATCCCACCACCGCTGTGCTGGAGCAACGCATCGCCGCTCTGGAAGGCGGCAGTGGGGCCTTGGCCACGGCCAGCGGCATGGCCGCTATTTTTCTGGCCATCCATAATATCGCCGGCGCCGGCGACCACATCATCAGCTCCGCATCGTTATATGGCGGTACGGACACCCTCTTCCGTTTCACTTTCCCGCGCCTGGGTCTGGCAACAACCTTTATTGAAAAACTCACCCCCGCTAAAATCAAGGCCGCCATACGCCCCAATACCAAAGCGATTTACGCCGAAACGCTCGGCAATCCCCAGGGCGATGTGCCCGATCTCAAAGGCCTAGCCCGCGTGGCGCATGCCGCCGGCATTCCCTTGATCGTGGATAACACCTTTGCACCACTGCTCTGCCGGCCCATCGCCCATGGCGCGGATATCGTGATTCATTCCTGCACCAAATGGATCGGCGGGCATGGCACTTCCATTGGTGGCATCATCGTGGATGGCGGGCGTTTCCATTGGGACCAGGGGCGTTTCCCGGAATTCACGCAACCGGATGCCAGCTATCATGGTATGCTTTACTGGCCAACTTTTGGCCGCACACCCGCGGGCAATGTGGCTTATATTGTTAAGGCCCGTGTGCAGGGCATGCGCAACCTGGGTTTATGCCTGAGCCCCTTCAATGCTTTCCTTTTGATCCAAGGCCTGGAAACCCTCCCTCTCCGTATCCAGCAGCAATGCCGGAATACACTGACCTTGGCACGCTGGCTCGTTAAACACAAAAAAGTGGCCTGGGTCAATTATACCGGACTGCCCCAACATCCCTATCACGCGGCGGCGCGCAAGTATCTCAAGGGCGGGTTCGGGGCCGTGCTCGGCTTCGGTATTCGGGGCGGGGCCCGCGCGGGGCAAGCCTTCATCAATGCCGTCAAGCTGGCCAGCCACCTGGCCAATGTCGGGGATGCCAAGACCCTGGTGCTCCACCCGGCCTCCACTACCCATCAGCAAATGACGCCTGCCGCGCAACGCGCTTCCGGCATCAGTCCGGAATTCATCCGGGTAGCTGTCGGCTTGGAGAATATCGCGGATATCCAAGCGGATTTCGATCAGGCCCTGCAAGCTGCTCGCTGAGCACAGCCAAGGCTTAGAGAGGGTCGATCAATTCCAGTACGCCAGGGTCCGCTTGACTGGGTGCCGGGGCCGCCGGCGCTGGCGGAGCTGGATCCCGTTCCGCGGCTGGGGCGCGCGCGGGTTCTGAAGGACGTGCCGACCGTTCTGCTTCCGCACGCTGTTCCCTGGATTGGCGCGAGCGCTCACGCCGCGCACGCGCGGGGCGCTCACTATCCCGTTCACCACGCTCCTCGCGTTCATCCATGGCTTTGCGCAAGGTAGCCGGACGCATGCAGGCGGCGTTCAAAGCCAGCGCCGCCTTTTCCAGCTGAGCATCGCCGGTGATCAAGACCACATCTTTGGCGCGCAGATGGGTCCGTACCAACGCTATGATTTTTTTGGACCGGGTGGCGGCCTGTTCAGCATAATGCACCTGGAGACCCTTATACTGCTTGCCCTCACCCGCCTCGCGCAGGGGGCGCCCCGTAAAGACCGCGATAAGCTTAAGATTTTCCCGGGCCGCAAACTGCGCCAGGTTTCTCAGTATAGCAAAATTATCCCGGGGACTCATCTGGAGCTCGCCGTTACGAAACCGGCCCTCAGCCAATCCAAGCGCATCCACCAGATAGATCCTCTGCTCCGGCGGACGATTCAAGGCAGAAGCGCGCCGTCCAAAACCTAACCAACGTAACAAACTCATGAAAATATCCTTTGTACCGATTTGTATTGCTTCGCAGCATAGAAGACTGGCTGCCGAATGGCAAGCCTTCTTCGCGGGACCACGTCTCCGCGGGGCAAAGCAGCTCAAAGTTCCATCAGGGGCACGGCGCTATCCCAGTTTTGCAACTTAACCAGGTCATAACCCAGGTGGCAATGCTCCAACTCCAGTTGCTTATCTTCCGCCGCACTCAACCGCGGGCCGCGCCCCGCCTGAGCGGCCTGCCGGATGCTCTCGATCTCCTTGCGACGGCGCCGCAAGCTATCGGTGCGAATACCCAGAATCAAGGATTGGACCGACTCTTCATTGGTGCTCATCTGCCCCGCGACCTTGGCTGGTGCCGCCAGGACCTGCGCGGCAAAATGCGCCAGATCCCGGGCAACATTGTCCCGTTCGGCCACAATATCCAGCAGGTTCCGCCGGCCTTGCGCGGCTTCCAGGCAAGCCTCCAGCAACTGACGGCACTGATCATCCACCAGCAGCTCCAGGGGCAGATATTTCTGCACCAACCCCGCTAAAGAAGCATCCGCGGCCAAGTGTTCCACCAAGGCCAATTCCTTGGCCGGTCGGCGGGCTCTGGGCTCGCTGGGCCTGGCCGTGGAGCTGGCCGGGGGGCGCAGGCGCCGCGCCTGTTTCTGCCATTCCTGGCGCAAGGCTTCTTCGGGCAGGCCCAGGCGGGCCGCGGCGCGTTGCAGCAAGTGGGCCTGCTGAATGGCGTTGGGCGTGCGTTGAATCATGGCCAAGACCGCCGTCGCCACGCGCAGGAGCCCCGCTTCGCCTTGCTCAGCTTCGCGCGCACCGAGCACATCGATCTGAAAATCCAGCGCCGTGCGCGCATGCTGGATCAGCTGTTGGAATTGCGCCGGGCCATCGGAGCGTTGCAACAAGCTATCCGGATCCGTGCCCGCTGGCAGAGCCGCGATGCGCACGGCTAAACCCACCTGTAGAAAAACATCCGCCGCCCGCAAGGCCGCATCCTGGCCGGCACGATCAGCATCAAAAACCAGCACCACGCTATCAGCATAACGCTTCAGCATCCGGGCATGATCTTCCGTGAAAGCCGTGCCCTGAGCCGCCACCGCTGTGGTGAAGCCGGCGAGATGGCAACGGATCACATCGATCTGGCCCTCGCATAGAATGGCCTCATGCGCTTCGACAATCGCGCGCCGGGCCTTATGCAGGGCATAGAGCAGCCGCCCCTTATGAAACAAGGCTGTTTCGGGAGTGTTCACATATTTGGCCCCTTGCTCGGCGCTGGCGGCCAGCAGGCGACCACTGAAACCCACCACGCGCCCCTGTTCATCGTGCACGGGAAGCATGAGACGGTTGCGGAAGCGATCATACCAGCGGGCCGATTCGCCAACGAGCACCAGCCCGGCGGCCTGCAGCTGCTCGCGCTGATATTTTTTTTGCGCCCAGCGCAAAACTGTATCCCAGCGGTCAGGTGCCAGGCCTAACTGGAAACGTTCCACCACCGACATGGGCAAATCCCGGCTCTGCAAATAATCACGGGCTGGCTGGCCGGCGGCATCCTGCAGGAGATAACGATGATAAAGCTGCGCCACTTGAGCGTTAATTTCATACAGCATGTTTTTTTGGCTGGCCTGCGCCCGCGCCTCTTGGCTGAAGGCCAGGCGGACACCGGCACGCTGCGCCAACAGCCGCACCGCCGCCATGAAGTCCACTTTGTCATACTCCATGATAAAGCGAAAAACATCTCCGCCGGCGCCGCAACCAAAACAATGGTAAATCTGCCGCTGAGGATTAACCACGAAAGAGGGCGTTTTTTCTCGATGAAAAGGACAGAGCGCCTTGAAGGTTGCCCCACTGCGCTGGAGCTGGAAATAGGAGCCGATCACCGCGACAATATCATTGCGCTGGCGAATCTCCTCCAAAACGGCAGGCGCTATCATCGACGACATGCTGAATCCTGTTTCAAGAGGGGCGGCGGCGATCCGGGCCACCTCAGGGTTGCTGGGGTTCTTCCAAAGACCAGGCCGGCGCAGGCAGATGCGACTCCACCGCCACCAGCAGCCGTGGGCTAAGCCGGAAGATGGAGCGCCCCACGACGCTGTTTTGCACGAACAACTGCCGCATAGCCGGCTGAGGCCATAAGCCAGCGGCATAGACGCACAAAAACACCAGCGCCAAGCCCTGGATCAAACCGGCCACGGCGCCCCCGCCCCGGTTGATTTTCTCGTTAAAAATTATGGTCAGTAAAACTCCCAGCAGGGCGCGCAAGACCAGCCAGCCCAAGCCCAGCACCAGGCTGATCAGCAGGAAAGCCAGCGCGCCGGCCAGTTCGGGATTATCCGCCAGCTGGATGGTATGTTGCGTCAGGAGGATGCCAAAGGGCCGATAACAGCGCAGCGCCACCAAGAGAATGATCAGCGTGCCCAGCAGCTGCCAGAGTGTGCCGGCCAGTCCGCGGCGCCAGCCCAGCAATAACGCCAGCAAAACCAAAAAGACGGCCGCGATATCCACCGCGTTGCAATCGGTGCCATAGATCATCGCTGGTTGGTTCTCCCCTGCGCCGGCAAAGCCCGGACCCGGGCGCGGGCGGTGGCACTGCGGGCATCCGCCGGGTAAGCTTTCGCGAAGCGGGCATAGAACTGCGCCGCCAGATCATGCAGGGCCGCCTGCTGATCGCAGAGGCGTGCCAAATGCCATAAAGCATCGGCTTGATCTGGCCGGTAACGGTCGGCCTGTCTCACGGAAACACGGGCCGTATCCAGTTCCTGGGCCAGCAGGGCTGCTTGGGCCAAGGCCAAATGGGCATCAAACCAATCATCTTTCAAGCTCACCGCCTTTTTCAAAAAAATCAGGGCCGGCTCGGATTGCTTATGCTCGGCATAATAGATCCCCAGCTCATAATTGGCGCGGGCATCGTTAACGGCCAAGCTCTCCGCCTTGCGTAAAGCCAGCGAGAGCACTTGGCTCTGAGCGGCCCGCTCGGCCTCGTGAACGGCCCTTAAATAATTATTGAAGGCGGCCTCACGACGACCAGCGCGCTCCAGCTTGCCGGCATTCTCGAGCAGTTCCTGCGCGGAAACCCGCAGCGGCTCGGCCACGCCGCTGGGCGGCTGGGCGGCGCGGGCCGCTTGAACCAGCCTGGGTAAAGCGCGCCGGGCCTGATCCGCCTGCGGCCCGGCCGGTACGAGGCCCAGGTAATCC
The DNA here is from genome assembly GCA_964475165.1 of uncultured Verrucomicrobiota bacterium. GTDB lineage: Bacteria > Verrucomicrobiota > Kiritimatiellia > JAAZAB01 > JAAZAB01 > CAYUHK01. Next base: position 80,410 of record CAYYVN010000005.1, read on the forward strand.
TTGAAATTATTCAGGGCCGGCTCAGGGTTGAGCGTGTGCCGCTGATGGACCACGGCCAGGTTGAAAACTGCGGGCGGGTAATGGGCATCATGCTCAAGGGCCCGCTGTAGGAGGGCTTGGGCGCCGATCACATTATTGGTCTGCAGCTCCAATAAAGCCAAGGCGGTCAACACGGAGGGCGCTTGCGGAGCGCGCGCTTGGGCAGCGGTCAAGACGCGCCGCACTTCATCCCACTCCTGCCGCTGGCGATAGATCTGGGCCAGAAACTCCAAGGGACGCGTCGTGTGGGTATCCAACAAGGCCGCCTTCTCAAGAGAGATCAGCGCTTCGGCTGGCTGGCCGGCCGCGAACTGCAGCACCCCCAAATTATAGACCGGCTCCACCAGGCGCGGGTTCAGGCGCGCCGCATTTTCAAAGGCGCGGCGCGCTTGATCATTTTGCTGCAGGCGTCCGTAGGCAATGCCCAAACCATTATAGGCCAGCGCCGTATCCTCGCGGCTGGTATTGTCTTGCACGGCGCGTTGCAATAAGCGGAGGCTCTGGGCATACTGTCCGCTATCCAGCGCGCGCAGCCCTTCCTGTAAAGCCGCGCGGTTCGGCTGCGGCCCACAGCCAGCGCCTAAAAGCAGCGCCACCATGGCCGCCGTGGCCAGTCCATGCCATCTTATTTGTGCCATAATCCGCCCTTCCCGCTTCCCCATCAGTAAAGTAAGACTGTATCGGATGGACCGGTCTTTGGCAATTCCAAATCGAAATTGAAAAGACTTGCCTTGGAATGATGAATATGGTTTATTGCCCCGTTGCGATATGCAAGAAAAGGAAGGACCATGAAGGCAAAAATTCATCCGAAATATGGAGAGGCCACCATCAGCTGTATTTGTGGCAATGTGATTCAGACTCGCTCGACGGTTAAGGAAATGAAGATCAACACCTGTTCGGCGTGCCATCCCTTCTTCACCGGCACGGCTAAATATGTGGATACGGCCGGGCGCGTTGAGCAGTTCCGCCGCCGTTACCGCAAAGCATAACTATCCCCTAGCAGGAAACCAGGCCTTGACCAGCGCCTGGTTTTTTTGCGTGGTGCTAGAATCCACGGATATTCCTCATGAACAAGGATGCGTTCCACATTGATCAAGCCTTTGTGGATAACGCCGCCGCACGCCTGGCGGCGTGCGAAGAGCAGCTTTCACAAGCGGCCACCGAGCAGCCTCGCCAGCTCAAGGAACTTACCCAGGAATATACCCGCCTCAAAAAAATGCTGGCCAAAGCCGCTGGCCTCAGAAAGCTCGCTTGGGATCTGGAACAACATCGGGAGTTGCTGGCGGCCGATGCCACCGATCCGGATCTTAAACACCTGGCCGCCGAAGAAATCGAGGCGCTCGAACAACGCCTGGCAGCCGCCCAGCGGGATTGGATGCTGGCCATGTTACCGCCAGATCCCCACGATGAACGCAATGCGATTATGGAAATCCGAGCTGGCACAGGCGGCAATGAAGCGGCCTTATTTGCCGGCGATCTCCTGCGCATGTATACGCGTTATGCCGAAAAACAGGGCTGGAAAGTGGAATATATCGCCGCCAACCCCGCCGAGGTGGGTGGCTTCAAAGAAGCCGTCTTTTCCATCCAAGGCCAGAGCGTCTACCGCCGTTTGCGGTTTGAGGGGGGCACCCATCGCGTGCAGCGCATCCCGCTGACCGAAGCCCAGGGGCGGATCCATACTTCCACTGCCACCGTGGCCGTGCTGCCCGAAGCCGAGGATCTGGATGAGATCGAAATCAAAGCCGAAGACTTGCGCGTGGATGTTTACCGGGCTTCGGGCGCCGGTGGGCAGCATGTCAATAAAACCGATTCGGCGGTGCGCCTGACGCATCTGCCCACTGGCATTGTGGTCGCCTGTCAGGAGGAGCGCTCCCAACATAAAAATCGGGCGCAAGCCATGCGCGTGCTGCGCTCGCGCCTGCTGGATCTGCAACACAGACAAAACGAGGCGCGCTTAAGCCACGCGCGCCGCGCGCAGATCGGCAGCGGCGACCGCAGCGAACGCATCCGCACCTATAACTTCCCCCAGAACCGCCTGACGGATCACCGCATTAATCTCACGCTTTACAGCCTGAGCCATATCCTGGAAGGCGAATTAGATCCCATTTATGAGGCCTTGCATGATCACGAGACGGCCCTGCGCTTGCAACAGGTCAATCGCCAAGCGGAACAGGCTGCCCGCGCAAAACCTTGATCAGCAGGCCCCCCGGTATGGCAAAGCAAAGGATGCAACCCCTCCCCCAGTCAGCGGCGCCAACCATTGGCGCTGCACTGCAACAGGCCATGGCTTTCCTGCCAGAGCGTGGCGGAGAGGAAACGCGCGCGGCGGTGGAATGGCTTTTCAGCCATGAGTTGCGCTGCGGCCGGCTGGAGCTCCATCAACGGCAGGCCGAGGCACTCCCCCCGCTGAGTCGGCGCCGGATCGCAGCGCGGCTGCGCCGTCTGGCCGCCGGCGAACCACTCCAATATGTGCTGGGTAATACAGTTTTTATGGGGCATCCCTTCAAGAGCGATGCGCGCGCCCTGATCCCGCGCCCGGAAACGGAAGAATTGACGGCTCAAGTCCTCTCCTGCACTCCTTTATGGCAAAGGGACGCGCCAGTCATCGCCGATGTGGGCACGGGCAGCGGCTGCATCATCATCAGCCTGGCCTTAGCCAAACCGGAGGGCCTTTATCTGGCGATTGATCTTGATCCGCAAGCCCTGGCTTTAGCCAAAGAAAATGCACGGCGCCTGGGCGTGGAGGGGCGCATCCGTTTCAGCCAAGGCAATCTGCTGGAAGCTCTGCCCGCCGCCAGCCTGGAGGCCGTGATATCCAACCCGCCCTATGTCAGCACCAGCGCCTGGCAACAACTGCCGACCATGATCCGCGAGCATGAACCGCGCCTGGCCCTGGATGGTGGCAGCGATGGCCTGGAGGTGATGCGCCCTTTGATCGTCCAGGCGGCACGCGCCTTGAAACCAGGTGGCTGGTTATTCCTGGAAATCAGCGCCGAGCAAGGTCCGGCCCTGCGGGCTTTGCTCAGCCAGCAGGCCTTCGGCGATATCATACTGCGCCGCGATCTGGCCGGCCATGAGCGGCTGGTGACGGCGCGGCGCGGCGTGATCCTCCGGGCTGATCTTCAGGGCACCAGCGCTTTGGGTTGACGGGATTCATCCAGCACGCGCTCGCGCTCCGCCGCGTCCAGCTGACAGTTTTGCAGACAATCCGGCGGACAGACCCCACGGCAGGGCTCGACGTAAACGGTGACTGTTGTATGTCCGGAAAAATGGCGGCGCAGGGCTTGGCTGATCGTACGCGTAATAGCATGCGATTCCTCCACCGACATATCGGCGCGCACCAACACATGCACCTCGATAAAGCGATCGGCCCCCGCCTTACGCGTACGCAAGTCATGGAAGCCGCGCACGGCTGGGAGCAGGCTGTGTAGATAATTCCTGATCCAGCCCTCTTCTTCCGGTGGCAGGGAAACATCCAGCAAATCGCGACCCGATTGAATGGTCAATTGCCAGGCCGCCCGCAGAATGAGTAGGGCCACTGCTATGGCCGCCGCGGGATCAATCCAATCGAGGTTGGTACCCGGCAACCAAAGCTTACCGGCCCAGATACAGAGCAGGCTGAACATGACCCCGGCTGAGGTGTAGACATCCGTCAAGAGATGCCAGGCATTGGCCTGCAAAGCCACTGAATCGGCCTTGCGCCCCACCAAAAACAGCAAGCGCGAGACGCCGATATTGATCAGGCATGAAACCAGCATGATCCCAACGCCCCAGCCGGTGGCGCCGAGCGGCTCGGGCTGCAGGATTTTCTGCCAAGCCTCCTTGATGATCCAGGCCGCGGCCACAAAAATCAGCAGAGCTTCCACTGTGCCAGAAATATTTTCGAATTTGCCGTGACCAAAGGGGTGTTTGCGATCGGCTGGGCGGCGCACCATGCGCACCGCAAAGAGTGAGATGAGCGCGGCCACCAGATCCAGGCCGGAATGAATGCCTTCCGAAATCACCGCCACCGACCCGATCAAGAGGCCGATGATCACCTTGGCCAGCACCAGCAGGCCGTTGGAGAAGACCGATAAGAGAGCAACCAGATTTTTTTGCTGATGGATATTCATGTCCCGGCAATTTCCTGGTACTTAAAAGTCCCCGGGAACAAGTGCTTGATTGGCGTTGGCACTCAGCTGCGCCGGGTACCGACCAGGGCCCGCCCAGCATCATATGCTCTGCGGCCGGGGCTGGCCAGCAGTATTTTCATCCTCAGCCGCGCGGCGACGCCAGGCGGCGCGTCGGCCAGGCGGAGGCAGCGCCCATCAGCATGGCGCCCCAGCGCGCGCGGGCCAGCCGCAAGGCGGCGGCCCGGTGCGATAAGCGATTCTTCAAATCAGGAGTCATTTCGGCAAAGGTCTCTTCATAACCCTGTGGCACAAAAAGCGGATCATATCCAAACCCCTGTGTGCCCCGGCAAGCATGGATGATCTGCCCCTCGCAAACCCCTTCGGCAATCTGCGCCTTGCCCTCAGCGCTGGCAAGCGCCACCACACAACGGAAACGGGCCGTGCGTTCCTGGCAATCGCCCAGGGCCTGCAGGAGCTTGCTGTTATTGGCCGCATAATCCACCGCCAGCCCAGCATAGCGTGCGGAATATACTCCGGGCGCACCAGCCAGGGCATCCACCTCCAAGCCCGAATCGTCGGCCAGCGTCCAGAGCCCTGTGCTCAAGGCCAGGGTGACGGCTTTCTTGACAGCATTGGCCTGGAAGGTTGATCCGTCTTCGATGACTTCCGGCAAATGGGGGAAGCTCCCCAGATCCACCAGCTCCACAGTCGGCAGTTCGAAAATAGCGCGGATTTCGGCTGTCTTATGCGCATTCCGACTGGCGATCAGTAATTTCATAGGAAGGAGTGCACGGGGCGGGAATTGAACCCGCACGTCATTGCTGACATTAGCCCCTCAAACTAACGCGTCTGCCATTCCGCCACCCGTGCTCAAAATGGCCCTCAACATCCAGCAATCATAGATGATCCGGCGCGGATTTCAAGCCTTACCTCGCTTCCTTTTGGCCGCGCGGCGCGCAGGCTTTTTCTGGACGCTGCAAGAGCGCCCTGCTATAGTATTTGGTTATGAAAGAAGCAGCCCAGAGCGAAGTTGTGCCGCTTGAGCCCGAGGCCCAACTGCCGGCGGTGCCCGTAGCCGTGCCGGCGGCGGAAGTCTTGAAACAAATCCTGGAGCAGATGCTGGAAAATGAGCGCCGCCGGGTACGCAATGAATTTATCCGGATCAGCGCCCTCTTTCTGGCGCTGGTGCTGCTGATCATGGGTGGCGGCTTCTGGATGGCACGCCATATTTTACTGCAGGTCAAAGAAACGCGCCTGCTCTCCGATCATTCCCAAGAAGCTTTAGCGGCACTGCTGGCCTCTCCTGACCTGCAAGCCCTCTCTCTCTCAGGCGCGGCCGACTGGAACCTGCTGACCGATGATCCGGAGCTTATCCAACAAACCATCGCTGAGCTGGAAGAAAAAAATCTGGCCCTGGCCCAGCTCATGCAAAGCGGCGAGGCCGACTTCAATCATCTGCTGGAGGATGTTTTCCAAACGCGCCAGGCCGAAATCCAGGCGCTCAAAGCGCGGCTGCAGGCCCAGCTAGTCACCGCACCCAAGCCGCCGCCGGTTAAGCTCAAGCTAGCCAATCGCCCCGTGATCAAAAGCCTGACGGCGCCAGCGGCCCATGATATGCCGCTGCGCATGCCGCTTCCCGCGCCATGAACCGAAAAGCTTCTGCCTCGCCACCCGGGCCGGATCCTGCCGCCAGTTCCTCGCCCACCCCTGAACGCCTGGAGAATATATCCGGCACGGTGGAGCATCTGGTCTATCGCCTGGACGAAACCGGCTATACGGTCTGCCACCTGCAACCGCGTGGCGGCGGCGAGAAGGTGGTGGTTGTTGGTCATTGTGCCTCCATTTGGCCCGGCGAAACCTTGACGGCCACCGGCAACTGGATCCACCACAAAGTGCATGGATATCAATTCCAGGCCCGCGAGATGGTTTGCGTGGAGCCACACTCCAGTGCTGGCATTCAGAAATTCCTGGCCAGTGGTTTGATCAAGGGCATCGGCGCGGTGTTGGCGGCGCGCCTGGTGAAGAAATTCGGCCCGGACACCCTGCGCATCATCGAGAAGGAATCGGCCCGCCTCGAAACCGTGCCGGGGATTGGCCACGTGAGACGCGAGCAGATCAAGGCGGCCTGGAACGAGCAAAGGCATGTGCGTGATATCATGATCTTCCTGCATGCCCACGGCATGGGCACAGCGCAGGCCACGCGTATCCATCGCGCCTATGGTGCCGAAGCCATCGCCAAGGTCCGTGAGAATCCCTATCGACTGGCCAGCGAGATCTGGGGTATCGGCTTTAAAACCGCGGATAAAATCGCGCAGACCCTGCATATCCCGCGCGATTCCCTCATCCGCGCGCGGGCCGGTCTGATCCATACCCTGCAAACCATGACCGATGAAGGGCACTGCTATGCGCCGCGCGCCACCCTCTTGGGAAGCACCGCTGAGTTGCTCGAGATCCCCCTCGAAATTCTGGCTCAAGCCCTGGATAGCGAACTGCAAACCCGGACGCTCATCCAGGAAGAAGAGGCCGTCTACCTGGCAGCTCTCTATCAGGCCGAAGTCGGCATTGCCAAGCATCTGCGCCGCCTGCTGGCCGCGGCGACCCAGCCGCGTATCCTCCAGTCGGCCCAGGCCATCGCCTGGGCCGGCCAGCAGATGCGCATCACTTTCGCCCCACGCCAGGCCGAGGCGCTGGCCATGGCGCTCAGCCACCAGCTCTCCATCATTACCGGCGGCCCCGGGGTGGGCAAAACCACCATCATCCGCGCCATCGCCGATATCTTTGCAGCCAAACAACTCACGATACACCTGGCCGCGCCCACCGGCCGCGCCGCCAAACGCATGGAAGAAGCTACGCGCCGCGCGGCCAAGACCCTGCACCGCCTCTTGAAGTATAACCCGCGCACCGGCCAGTTCGAGCATCACGCCGGGCATCCGCTGCGCGGCGATGTGTTCATTCTGGACGAAATCTCCATGATCGATGCCGTCTTGATGCATGCCTTTCTGCAAGCGCTGCCCACCGACGCTACCCTGATCTTGGTCGGCGATGCCGATCAATTGCCCAGCGTCGGACCCGGCAATGTCCTGCGCGATTGCCTCGCTTCCGGCGCCATCCCGACCCTCAAACTCGATACGATTTTCCGCCAAAAGGGGCGCAGCTGGATCGTGCATAACGCGCACCGCATCAATGCCGGGCTCAGCCTGGAATTGCCCGCTCCAGAGGAAACATCGGATTTCTATTTCATCGAGGAAAAGGATCCGCAAAGGGTCGTCGAGCAGGCCGTGGAGCTGGTCACGCGCCGCATCCCCGAACGCTTCGGGCTGAACCCCAAAACCGAGATTCAATTGCTGACGCCCATGCGGCGCTTCACCCTCGGATCAGAAAATATGAACGCCGTGCTGCAGGCTGTCCTCAATCCCGAAGGACCAGCCCTCTCCCGCTGGGGCCGCCTGTTCCGGGCGGGCGATCGCGTGATGCAGTTGCGCAATAATTACGATAAAGACATTTACAACGGCGATATCGGCTGGATCAGAACCATCGCCCCGGAAGAACAGCAGATCAGCGTGGATTTTGACGGACGGGAAGTGCTCTATGATCTGGCCGAAATTGACGAGCTCAGCCTGGCTTACGCCTGCTCCATTCATAAGGCCCAGGGCAATGAGCACCCGGCGGTGGTCATTCTCCTGACCACCCAGCATTACAAGCTTTTACAGCGCAACCTGCTTTATACGGCGCTGACCAGGGGGCGGCGCCTGGTGTGTTTGATCGGCTCCAGAAAAGCGGTGCAGATTGCCATCCGCAACAATCATGTGCTCCAACGGCGCACGCAGCTCAAGGAACGCTTACAGCTGAAACTGGCCGCCGGTGAAACGCTCTGAGCGAGTTATGAGCGGTTGGCTGGAGGATCTTTTAGGGCTTGCGCTAAGATCAGCTTTTGCTATATTGCCCCCTTTCGGATCCCGGCCGGCTTGCGAGTGGGCCATTGCCCGTCCCTGAGCTCAGCCGCGATAGAAGCGAGTGTTTTCCTCTGCCACGAAGGAAAACCAAAGCGGATTGCCCTGCTTTAGCGGGGCCAACAAAGGAGGCTCTGTGGCTACTACAAGCGAACAAGTATCCCCTAACATCGGCATCCAGGAACTGCTCGATGCCGGCTTGCATTTCGGCCATCAAAGCAAGCGCTGGAATCCCAAGATGAAGCGCTTCATCTTCGATAAGTATGGCGGGATTTACATCATTGACCTGGCCAAGACCCTGGCCCTCTTGAAACAAGCGCAGCAATTCGTACGCGAAACGGTTGCCAGTGGCCAACAGGTGATTTTCGTTGGTACCAAGAAAATCTGCCAGGAAATACTGAAGGAAGCGGCCACGCGCTGCGGACAGCACTATGTCATCGGCCGCTGGCTGGGCGGCACCCTAACCAATCATCGGCATATCAATAACAGCATCCGGCGTATGCGCGAGATCGAGGCCTTGGAGGAAGATGGCACCCTGGCCAAAATGCCCCAAAAAGAAGTTTCGCGCCTGCGGCATGAGCTTGCCCGCCTGCAACGCAATCTGAGCGGTATCGCCAATATGCAGGCAATGCCCGGCGCCATGATCGCCATAGACATCAATCGTGAGGCCATTGCCGTCAAGGAGGCCAATCGGATGAAAATCCCGGTGGTGGCCCTGATAGATACCAACTGCGATCCGGACTGTGTGCAGTATCCTATCCCCGGCAATGATGATGCCATGCGCGGCATCAAGCTGGTGGTTGATCTTCTGGCCGATGCCATTCTTCAGGCCAGCGATGAATACAAGGTAGCGGTGGTCAAACGCCAAGAAGCCGCCGCCGCCGCCGAGCAGGCCAAGGCCGCCGAGGAGCAGTTGAAACCAAAACGCGAGCGGCGGCCACGCCGCCCGAGCACGCGGACGCGCACTAAGCCGGCCCCGGCAGCCAAGGCGGAGCCGCCAGCGGAACCGACCGCGCCGGCCGCAGCGGCCCCGGAACCGGTCGCGCCCGATAATGCTGAGGCAAAAACTTGAACAGCAGAGGGTCGGCGGGATCCAGCCTCGGCGGATATGCCCCGAACAAACCCTCGGCAGCAAGTAGCGGGTAATCACCACCTTAAAAAATAAAATCAGCAGAGGAACATCATGACGGAAATTTCAGCCTTGTTGGTCAAGGAATTACGCGAGGAAACCAATGTGGGCATCATGGAATGCAAGCGCGCTCTGGTGGAAGCCAAGGGCGATAAAGCCCAGGCCATTAAGATCCTGCGCCACCGCGGCTTGGCCATTGCTCAGAAAAAAGCGACGCGCGCCGCCAACCAGGGCGTCATCGCTTCGGCTATCGAGGGCGATGGCCAGGCTGGCAGCCTGGTGGAAGTCAATTGCGAGACGGATTTCGTAGCCAAAAACGAGAAATTCCTGGCCTTCGTGCAACAACTGGCCGCGCAGGCCGCCGCCGCTGAGGTTGATCTGGCCCAGACCGCCGCCGCCGAAATCACCGCCCAAATCGCCGCCATCGGCGAAAATATCGTGCTCCGCCGCCAGCTGCGCTTTGCGCGGCAGGCTACCGGAAAGGTGGTTTCCTACATTCATCATGGCAACAGGATCGGTGTGCTCTTGGAAATATCCTGCCAAAAACCAGAGACGGCAACCCAGCCACTCTTCCTGGAATTGGCCAAGGATCTCTGCCTGCATATCGCCGCCTCCAGTCCGCTCTGCCTGGACCGGAACAGCGTGCCCGAAGCAGTCGCCGCCGCTGAACGCGAGATCTATGCCAAGCAGGTCCAGGATAAACCAGCGCAGATCATCGATAAAATCGTGGCCGGTAAAATGAATAAGTTCTATGAGCAAAATTGCCTGGTGGATCAGCCTTTCGTCAAAGACCAGGATCAGCGCGTGGGCGAGCTGCTCAAAAAAACCGGCGGGCAGTTGAACGACTCCCTTTGCATCCAGCGCTATGCGCGTTTTCAGGTCGGTGAAAAAAGCGAGTAGAGCTCGCGCGCGACTGAGCCGCTGAGCGGCCAAGGTGAGCTTGAAGCTTGGCTCAAACCCGGCCGCGGCGGACAGCGAGGGTTCCCTGCAGAGAAAATTGCATGAAAGCAAGGTCTTCAGCTTACGCTGCTGCCGGGGTCAATATTGATCACAAAATGGCAGCTTTACGCGCCATCAAGCGTATGGTGCAACGCACGGCTGTGCCCGGACTCTTAAGCGAGATCGGCGCTTTCGGCGGTATGTTCTCTGCGCCCGGCCGCGACCAGGTGCTGGTCGCCAGCATCGATGGCGTGGGTACCAAGCTCAAGGTGGCCCAACTGGTCGGGCGCCACGACACCATCGGGCAGGATATCGTCAACCACTGCGTGAACGATATTCTCGTGCAAGGCGCCAGGCCGCTTTTCTTTCTGGATTATTTTGGCACGGCCGGCTTGCAGCCCAAGGTGTTTCGCGAGGTGGTAGCGGGGCTCTGCCGGGGCTGCCGCGCGAACAACTGCGCGCTGATCGGCGGGGAAACAGCCGAAATGCCCGGGCTTTATCCCCCGGGCGAATATGACCTGGTGGGCGCCATTGTGGGCGTGGTTGGTCGGCGCCAAATCATCACCGGCCAAACCATTCGTCCGGGCGATATACTGATCGGCCTGCCCTCTTCCGGCCTGCACACCAATGGCTATTCGCTGGCACGCAAGATCATCTTCGAGCAAGCCCGCCTCAGCCCCCAGGCGATCTTGCCCGGTACCCGCCGCCGAGTGGCCGATGTGCTGCTGGCCGTGCATCGCAGCTACCTCAAACCAATCCAGGGCTTGAGGCAACAGCTCACCATCCGCGGCCTGGCCCATATCACCGGCGGTGGTTTCGCGGATAACATCTCCCGGGTCTTGCCTCAAGCGGTCGATGCCATCATTGATCGTGCGGCCTGGCGCGTGCCGCCCGTCTTTCGCTTCCTGGAGGAGCGGGGCCGCGTGCCACGCGCGGAAATGTTCCGCGTCTTCAATATGGGTATCGGCCTGGTGGTGATCATTCGCGCCGCCGACAAAAAAGCCGCTCTGCACAGCCTGCGCTCAGCGCGGGCGCTGGAAATAGGCCGCGTGGAAAAGGGCTCCGGCCAAGTGCGCCTCATCAATTAAATCCCTCGGGCGGCGATCCGCTCAGGGGATCCTGGCGGCAAGGGCGTTATCCCAAAGATCCGCAAGCAAATTCCGCTTAGGTTTAATCGGCCGGGACTGGGCGGAGGGCGGGTCTGGAACTTTTTTTGGCGAGGGCACTGATGAAACAGTTTTTAGGCATTTGCTGTTGCCTTTTCGAGTCAATCGGATATATTGACCCCATCAATAAACAACCCCTGCAAGCCTAGGAATGAGCAGCATGCCAGCATCCAACCAATCGATTTCCGTGGTCACCGGCGGCGCCGGCTTTCTGGGCTCGCATCTCTGCGACCTGCTGATCGAGCAGGACCATCAGGTCATTTGCTTGGATAACCTGGTAACAGGCAATCTGGAGAACCTCAGCCAATTGCAGAAGCACCCGGCCTTCCGTTTTATTGAGCAGGATGTCACCCGGCACATAGAGATCGAGGGGCCGGTGCATTATGTCTTTCACTTCGCCTCGCCGGCCAGTCCCATTGACTATCTGAAACTACCCATCCAGACTTTGAAAGTTGGCTCGCTGGGCACGCATAACGCCCTGGGTCTGGCGCGGGCCAAACAGGCGACCTTCCTGCTGGCCTCTACTTCCGAGGTGTATGGAGATCCCCTGGTGCACCCGCAGAAGGAATCCTACTGGGGCAATGTTAATCCCATCGGCCCCCGCGGGGTTTATGATGAGGCCAAGCGTTTTGCTGAAGCCATCACCATGGCCTATCACCGCATCCACGGCGTCGATACCAAAATCGCCCGGATCTTCAATACCTATGGCCCGCGTATGCGCCCGAACGATGGCCGGGTGGTGCCGGCTTTCATTCAGCAGGCCTTGACCGGGGCGCCCCTGACGGTTTTTGGCAACGGCCGCCAAACGCGCAGTTTTTGTTTTGTTTCCGATCTGATGCGCGGCCTCGCCGCCTTGGCCGCCAGCGAGAAGCATGATCCGGTGAATATCGGTAATCCGCAGGAGATGAGCGTGATCGAGTTCGCCAGAAAAATTATGGAAATCACCGGCAGTCAATCGACGCTTGAATATCATTCCCTGCCGGTGGATGACCCCAAAGCCCGCCAACCGGATATCAGCCTGGCCAAAACCCTGCTCAACTGGCAACCGGAGATCGCCCTGGAAGAAGGCCTGCGGTTGACCATTGATTACTTCAAAAAGTTGCCCGGTGCCCAGAAAGAATAAGCATGTTGCTGCGCTACAATCTGCCGGACGGCACCTCTCAGGAAGTCGCCCTGGGCCCCAGCCCCTTGACCATCGGCCGCAATTCCGGCGCGGATATCAGCCTCGCCGACCAAATGGTCTCCCGCATACATTGTGGGATCCTATGGAGAGACAATGCTTTTTATATCCGCGATTACCAATCGCGCAACGGCACCTTCATCAACGATGAGCGGATCGAGATGGCTCCCTTCCAGGCTGGCGACCGTCTGCGCATTGGGAACACGATTTTAACGGTGGCCGCCAAGCCGCGGCGCGGCGCGGCGACAGTCATGCAGGAAGTCCAGCAGGAGATGGCCAGTGGCAAAGGCTATCATACCCTGCTCCAGGAAATCATCCGCGAAGAAAATCCGCGCTGAGCAGCTCGAGAGAGCGGCTCAGCCGTTGTTGGCCTGCTCCGCAGTGGCTTGCGGCCCAGCCCCGGCGGGGGCATCCGTCGGCGCCTTATCATTGGCAACGGCACCATTGAGTTCGGCGTCTTCCTCCGGCTCCACCGTGGTGGCCGAGACCAAACGATCGCCCTCATCGAGCTCTATCAAGCGGACCCCCTGAGTGACGCGGCTAATGACGCGGATATCGCCGATATTCATGCGGATCATTTTGCCGTTGGCGGTGATCAGCATGAGAGAATCCTTCTCACGAACGGCATACGCGCCCACCACCAATCCGTTGCGTTCCGAGGGGCGAATGGCATAAATACCCTTACCGCCGCGATGTTGATCGCGATATTCATCAAAGCTCGTGCGTTTGCCATAGCCATTTTCGGTACAGACAAAGAAGGTGGCGCGGGGATCCACGATCTCCAGGCTTTCCAATTTATCCTTGGCCGCCAAGCGAATGCCGATCACCCCGCGGGTGGCGCGGCCTTGATCACGCAGCTCGGCTTCGTTGAAACGCAAGCTCATGCCCTGGCGCGAGGCCAACATAACATCATCGTGCCCCGTGGTGAGTTTAACACCGATCAGGCGATCATCCGCATCGATATTGATAGCGATGATACCGCCGCGGCGCGGATTACGGAACTCGCTCAGATTGGTCTTCTTGACGATCCCCTTTTCCGTGGCCATAACCAGAAACTCGCTGGGCGGAAAATCGCGCACGCGCACCATGGCAGCGATCTGTTCGTCGCTTTTGAGCTCGAGCATGTTGACGATGGCCTTGCCGCGGGCCGTGCGTCCGGCCTCGGGGATTTCATAGACTTTTTCCCAATACAGCCGGCCGGCCGCCGTGAAAAACAGAATATAATCATGCAGCGTAGCCATGAAGAGATGCTCAACATAGTCTTCGGCCTTGGTCTCCATGCCCGAGACCCCCTTGCCGCCACGACGCTGAGCCCGATAGGTGCTTACGGGCACGCGCTTGATGTAGCCGGTATGGCTGATGGTGATCACGCAGCTCCGATCGGCAATCAGATCCTCCATATCCACTTCGCCTTCATCGGGCACGATTTCGGTTTGGCGCGCATCGCCATAAAGCTCCTTGATCTCCAGCAGATCCTGCTTCAATACGGCATAAATTTTGTCCTTATTGGCTAACAGATCCCTGAGATAGGAAATGAGTTTGATCAGCTCCAGATATTCAGCTTCGAGCTTGTCGCGCTCCAGACCGGTCAACTGGTATAGCCGCATATCGAGGATGGCGTTGGCTTGAATCTCGGAGAGCCCGAAACGCTTGCAGAGCTCGTCGCGGGCCATATCACGGCTGCTGGCGCTCTTGATGATCTTGACCACCGCATCCAGATTGCTGAGGGCGATTTTTAAGCCCTCCAAGATATGGGCGCGCGCCTCGGCTTTTTCCAGATCGAATTGCGTGCGGCGCGTAATGACCTCGAAGCGATGGGCAATGAAGCCCTGCAGGATTTCCTTCAGGTTCATCACACGCGGCCGGCCATTATCAATGGCCAGCATGATGGCGCCAAAGGTTTCCTGAAGCTGGGTATGCTTGAAGAGGTTGTTGAGGACCACTTTGGGGATCGTGCCCCGTTTGAGCTCAATGACGACCCGTACGCCATCCTTATCGGATTCATCGCGGATATCGCTGATGCCTTCCAGCTTTTTATCGTTGACCAAAGTCGCCATATGCGCCAGCAGGTTGGCCTTATTGACCGTATAGGGGATTTCGGAGATGACGATGCATTCCTTGCCCTGCTTGCCCTCTTCAATGCCCGCTCGACCACGAACCCGCATCTGGCCCCGGCCGGTCTGATACATATTCCTGATCGGCGCATGGCCGCAGATGATACCGCCGGTGGGAAAGTCCGGCCCCTTGATATGCTGCATGAGATCCTCGATGCTGGCCTCAGGCTTCTCGATCAGCAGCACCAGTGCATCCACCACTTCTCGCAGATTATGCGGCGGGATATTGGTGGCCATGCCCACGGCAATACCGGTGCTGCCATTGAGCAGCAGATTGGGCAGGCGTGCCGGCAAAACGGAAGGCTCTTCCAGCTCCCCGTTATAATTTTTAACCATGGGCACGGTGCGCTTATCAATATCGGCCAGCATTTCCTCGGCCAGTTTCTGCAAGCGCGATTCCGTATAGCGATAAGCCGCCGGGCTATCCCCATCAATACTGCCAAAATTGCCCTGACCATCCACCAGCAGATAACGCAGGGAAAAAGGCTGAGCCATGCGAACCAAAGTATCATACACCGCCGTATCACCGTGGGGATGATACTTGCCCAGCACCTCACCGACGACATAAGCGCACTTCTTGAAAGGCCGATTATGCACCAAGCCCAGGCGCCACATGGCAAAGAGGATACGGCGCGCACCAGGTTTCATGCCGTCGCGTACATCGGGCAGGGCGCGACCGACAATGACGCTCATCGAGTAGTCGATATACGAGCGCCGCATCTCGTCTTCAATGTTGATATTGGCGATAACTTCGTTTTGGGTGAACATAGTTTTTTACGGGGTTAAATATCCAAGTTACGGAAATTCAGCGCGTTTTCCTGGATGAACTCGCGGCGCGGCTCCACCTTATCCCCCATGAGGAGCGTAAAAATCTGGTCGGCCTCCACGGCATCCTCCAGCACCACCTTGAGCAATTTACGTTTATCCGGATTCATGGTGGTCTCATACAGCTGTTCAGGATTCATCTCTCCCAAGCCCTTGTAACGCTGGATGCTCAAACCCTTCCGGCCCCAATTGCGCACTGTATCCAATAAGGCGCGCAGGGAATGCACGGAGACCGGAGCAGGCAAATCAGGATCCAGCAGGCGATAGAGCGGCTCATCCCCCGACTCATACTGTTCCAGAGAGAACCCCTTCTTCTCCAAACTGGTCACCAGCTTGGCAATCTGCGTCACCGCATAGATTTCCTGCCAGCGAAAACCGCCCGGTTGAACATGGTTGGCTTGATCGTTATCCGCAAAAATCTCCAACTGATGGCCCACCTGTTGCTCCAGGGTTTCGCGCAGCTTGGTGAGCTCTTCATCCGTGTAAACATAATGGTAGGAGGTTTGGCCGCCGTTGGTCGCCGCCGCCCGATATTTAGGATAGGCGCCAGTCTGGGGATGTCGCTGCTGAAGATATTCCTGAAAGGGAATGCCCTTGCGCTGAATGCCCTGCGCCAGTTGTTCCATTTCTGCCAGGGATTCCAGGAGCGCCATCAAATCCTTCCCGCCATAAGATTGCTTGGTTTTGACCACTTCCAGAGTCAGGTCTTCGGAGCCAAGCTCCAGCAGTTTACGGGTTAACTGGGCATCCGAATCCACATATTCATCCCGTTTTTTCCAGGTGATTTTATAGAGCGGCGGTTGCGCCAGATAAATGTAGCCCTGCTCCAAGAGCTGCGGCATCTGCCGATAAAAAAAAGTCAGCAGCAGGGTGCGGATATGCGCGCCATCCACATCGGCATCGGTCATGATGATGATCTTGTGGTAGCGGACCTTGGCCGCCTCAAACTCATCCTCGCCGATCCCCGCCCCAATGGCCGTGATGATGGTCCGGATTTCATTGTTGTTCAGGATCTTATCCAGGCGCGCCTTCTCCACATTCAAAACCTTGCCCCGCAAAGGCAAAATAGCCTGGAATTCACGGTTGCGCCCCTGCTTGGCCGAGCCGCCGGCACTATCGCCTTCCACCAGATAGAGCTCGCATAAAGCCGGATCACGCTCGGAACAATCCGCCAGCTTACCCGGCAAAGAAGCGCCATCCAGAGCGCCCTTGCGGCGGGTCAAATCACGCGCCTTGCGCGCCGCCACCCGCGCGCGCGAGGCCAGCACACCTTTCTCCACAATGCGGCGCGCCACCGTGGGATGCTCCTCGAAGAAGGTGCCCAACTCATCATTGACAATGGATTCCACCACGCCCTGTACTTCGCTGTTGCCCAGCTTGGTTTTGGTCTGACCTTCAAACTGGGGGTTGGGAATCTTGACGCTGATCACCGCCGTCAGACCTTCGCGCACGTCATCGCCGCTCATGGTTTCGCTGTCGTCCTTGATCAGCTTGTTGTTCTTGGCGTAGGCATTGATCGTGCGCGTCAAGGCCGAGCGAAACCCACTCAGATGGGTGCCCCCCTCAATGGTGTTGATATTATTGACATAACAACTGGTCGTTTCTGAATAGGCATCCGTGTATTGAAGGGCTATTTCCACCGAGACATCATCTTTTTCTTTGCTGAAATAGACCACCTTGGGATGCAGGGCATTCTTATTGCGGTTCAGGTGCGCCACGAATTCCAGTAAGCCACCCTTGAACTTGAAGGTTTCCTCGCGCTGGGGCTCCTCTTGAGCCAGTAGAATCTCCACGCCCTGATTGAGAAAGGCCAGCTCACGCAAACGCGTTGCCAGAATATCCCATTCAAACTTGATGACCGGAAAAATCTCGTCATCCGGATAAAAGGTGACCTTGGTGCCCGTGCCCTTGGTCTGGCCGATCTTTTCCAGGCCGGAAGCCACCCGCCCCTTCTCATAACGCTGATGATAGACAATGCCGTCGCGGCGCACCTCGACTTCCATCCATTCGCTGAGCGCATTCACGCAGGAGACCCCGACGCCATGCAGCCCGCCGGAAACTTTATAGCTCTTGTGATCAAATTTGCCGCCGGCATGCAAGGTGGTCATAACCACTTCCAGGGCCGGCTTATGTTCCGTGGCATGCATATCCACCGGAATGCCGCGCCCATTATCACGAACGGTCACGGAACCATCTGAATTCAGACGCACCTGAATCAGACTGCAATAACCGGCCAGGGCCTCATCGATGCTGTTATCCACCACTTCGAAAACGCAATGATGCAAGCCGCGCGCCGCTGTATCGCCAATATACATGGCCGGCCGCTGGCGCACGGCCGCCGTGCCTTCCAAGACGGTAATAGTCCGGGCATCATAGGCGGTCGCAGCATCCGAGGCGGCCGCGGCCAAGGCCGGTGCCGTTTTGGGGATGCGTTCTTTTCTGGATTTTTTCACGGACATAAAAACTTTTTTCCCTTCGCGCAACTCCAGAGTTAGTATATGCAGGCGCGCTAAAAAATCAAGCCTATTTCATGATTTTCAGGCTAAAATCTACAGCCGCTAGGCGGCGAGCCGATAATATATAACTCATTTAATATCAATAAAATACGAGTGCTCACCCCGGCACAGCGCAAGGCCGGCAGGCCCTGGCATTCAAAAGTGGATCTGCGTCACTGACCCCCACGGCTGGAGCCAGGAGGGCGTTGGTGTCTCACTGATGCTGCTGAAGCACCCGGCCGCTGAGCGAGCAGCGGCGGCAACTGGCCGCGGCGCCCGGCTTGGCGACCCGGCAACTTACAGGGCAACTTCTCTGCCGCTAGCAGCAGAGCGATAGATGGCATCAATTATTTCCATCACCCGCACCCCTTGCTCGGCAGTGCAGGCCGAAGGCTTACCCTTCAAAAGGCTATCAAAGAAATTACCCATCGGCGTCACTGGCGGCACATCAAAATGATTGATGAGCGTATCGCTGGGCATGGGTTGTTGATTGGTCATCAAACGCAACACACCGCCGGATTCCAGTAAGCCGGATTTCGTGCCCATGATCAAGGTGCGCATGTCACATACATCCAGCGGCAGATAAGAAAGATAGCTGGATTGCAAAATCAACGATGCGCCCCCCTCCAACTTGAGCAGGGCCGCGGTGAAATCTTCCACCGTATAGGGCTTTTTGATCCGCTTGGACTCCTGGCGAGCCAGGAGATCATAGGCCACCCCGCTGACCGATAAAACCTTGGGAAAGCCCAGCATCCAGAGCGATTGATCCAGGCGGTGAATACCGATATCCAGCAGGGGGCCCCCGCCCGATATTTTGCGATCGGTGAACCAAGTGCCAAAAGTACCCGTCCATTGCCGCCGGGTCCACTGCGTCTGCACATGATAAACCTTCCCCAACTGGCCGGATTTAATCAACTTCTGGGCATACTGTGCCCAGGCATCGAAACGTTGATTGAAGCCCAGCATGAAAACGCCCTTGGCCTTTTTAGCGGCGGCGGCGATAGCCTTGGCTCCGGCCAGATCCGCCGCGGGCGGCTTTTCACAGTAAACATTTTTGCCGGCTTTGAGCAGCGCTATGGAAAGTGGCGCATGCGTGTTGTTGGTGGTGGAAACTATGGCGGCCTCATACTTGAGGCTGGAAGAAAACAGCTCATCGAGATTAGCGAAAACATGCTCCGCGCCGAGTTTTTCGGCAGCTTGGCGGGCGATCTTAGCGTTGGCGTCACAAACGGCCACGATCTCGCCCCGGCCATCCTGGCTGATGCGCCTGGCATTGATGAGCCCCATATTACCGGCACCCACAATAACACACCTGACTTTGCGTGACATTATGCTCTCCTCTATTCGCGTTGTTTTTCGGTCCACGTTTCTAGCCGGCCCCAAACCATGCTTCCCAGCCAGCGCTCATAAATAAATGCAATGAGGCCGGAAGCCATTATATTGAAAGGCATTGGTTATATATGACAGGCTCGTTTCTGTCAAGGTCCTCGATAAGATTATGCAACCGCACCGGCTATCCGATTTTCTGAAGACTGACCCGCGCCCGCCGCTTGACAACCCCACCCGCCCCGCGCCATAATTAAAGCCACTTGATGAGAGCCAGGCTAACTATGAGCACACCATCGCGAACCATCATTTGCACCGCCTGCGGCCAGGAGTCGCTCTTGAAGCGCGTGCCGCGCTATGCTGGCTTCACGCGCGTGGGCGAGATCCTATCCTGCGTTGCCTGCGGCCAGGTCTTTGCCGATGAAGCCGCCGTGCCTTTCAAGCAGAAGAAAACGATTGCCGGCCTGGACAGCCGCCAACTCCGGCCGCCACCGCGTATTTTCCGGTCGGACGAAAACGCCCGGCTTTGCCGCTATTGCGCCAGTTATGTGGTCAATCCCTTCGTTCAGCGCTGCGCGCGTTGGCAGAAGGAAGTGGAAGCCACTGATACCTGTGAGCATTTCAGTCCCCAGCCAGCGCCGCCGCCCACACCGCCCGGCAACCCGCTCCTCTAAAGGCCCAACGCTTGCCTGGTCGCCAGATCAGGTCGGCCGCAAGGCCTTGCCTTGTCTGGTCAGCTCCGCGCCATAATCCTGGAGCCAGGTCGTAGTAGCAGCGCCCGGCACCCGAGCAGCGACGCCGGACATCACGGCCGCCTCAGCCACGGCCACTGGCACCGTAACCAATAAGCGCCGATCGAATGGCTTGGGAATGATATAATGCGGGCCAAACGTCAGCTGGGCATCCTGGTAGAGGGCCTGGATTTCCTCGGGCACAGGTTGCCGAGCCAGTTCGGCCAGCGCCGTGGCCGCGGCCTGTTTCATGGCCAGATTGATCGTTCGCGCCCGCACATCGAGTGCGCCGCGGAACAGAAAGGGAAAACCCAGCGCGTTATTGATCTGGTTGGGATAATCGGAACGGCCCGTAGCCATGATATAGGGCTTGCGGCCCAGGGCCTGCGCCACGGCTTCCGGACGAATCTCAGGATCAGGATTGGCCATGGCAAATATGCCGGGGAAAGCGGCCATGGTTTGAATCCATTCCGGTCGAACGCAATCGGCCACGGAAACACCGATAAAGAGATGCGCCCTGCGCAGGGCTTCCGCCAGCGTACGCACATTAGCGTCCACTGCATGGCGACGTTTGAGCGGGTTTAGATCGGTGCGCGTGGTATGTACCACGCCCTTGGAATCGCACAGGATCACGGAAGCCGCCCCAGCTTCCTTCAGCATCTCCGCGATGCGAATACCGGCAGCGCCAGCGCCATTCACAACGACCCGCAGCTCCGCCAGCTGACGATCGGCTAACAAGCAATAATTGATCGCGCCGGCCAGGGCGATCACCGCCGTCCCCCATTGATCATCGTGAAAAACGGGAATATCCAACAAAGCATCCAGCCTTTCCTCGATGGCGAAACAGGCCGGCGCGGCAAAATCCTCCAGATTGATGCCACCATATAGGCAGGCCAGCCGGGCGAGGGTATCAATCACCCGCTCGGGATCGGTCGGACCGCTGGAGCCCCCGGCCAGGCGACAAGCTTCCAGCGGCACCGGCCAGGCATCAATGCCGGCCAGGGCCTTGAAAAGCACGGCCTTGCCTTCCAAAACTGGCAGGCTGGCGACGGCTCCCACATCGCCCAGACCCAGGACGGCGCTGCCATCGCTGGCGACGGCCACCAGGTTAGCTTTAGCGGTCAAGGCATAGGCTTGATCAGGCGCGGCGGCCAGTTCTTTAACCGGCTCGGCGACCCCGGGCGTATAGGCCAGGCTCAGATCCGCCGGCCCCCGCAAGGGCTTGGTCAGGCGCACGCCAATCTTGCCGCCTTGATGATATTGTAGGATTTCTGCTCGACAAATATCCATATCGCCCCTTACTATAACGCAAGTTTTGCAAGGTGTAAAAGAATTATGGAGAGGCTGCAGGGCGCCGGATGCCCGGCCATGAGCGCCAGCCGCCGCCACAATCTAACGCAATCTGATGCGCCCCCTTCGTCTATCGGCTAGGACATCAGGTTCTCAACCTGAGAAGGTGGGTTCGATTCCCGCAGGGGGCGCCATTGGCCGGCACGGAAATCATGCTCCGAGGATATGTGCAAGTCTATACCGGCGCTGGTAAGGGCAAAACCACTGCCGCCCTGGGGCTGGCCTTGCGCGCCGTGGGCGCGGGGCTGAAAGTTTACATCGGCCAGTTCATCAAAAAAGGACCCACCAGCGAAGCCAAAATCCTGGCGCAACGCTTTCCGGAAATCACGATCTGTCAATACGGCCGGGGCGCTTTCCTGCGCGGGGACCAGCCGCGCGCCGCTGATATCCGCTACGCCCAACTGGGGCTGGCCGCCCTGCGGCAAGCCCTGCTCAGTCAGCGCTACGATCTGATCATCGCCGATGAAGCCAACTGCGCCGTGACGGCCAAGGTGTTGCGGGTTGAAGATCTCCTGGATCTGATCGATGCCAAACCGCCGTCGGTCGAACTGGTCTTCACCGGTCGCCAAGCGCATCCGCGCCTCATCCGCCGCGCCGATCTGGTCACCGAAATGAAGGCCGTCAAACATTACTTCCGCCAGCGCGTGAAGGCACGGCGCGGCATTGAGTGCTGATGGGCAGCCGGCCTACCTGCCGCCAGCTCGATTTTCATGCTCAGCCAGAGCGCCTGGAACCCCGCCTATCCGCCAAACGGATTCTAGCGCAGATGAGGCCCCATCAATCTCAAGCCTTGCCAAAGCGGCTAAGGATGCGATAAACTTTTTATTATTCATTCGCTCTCAAGAAACAATAAAAAGTTTTCTGGCGGCCAGGGAAGCGCCCGGGCCGTTATGGGCCAGGCGCAGACCAACGAGGAAATGCCGGCATAATGACCAAACAACGCTTAGCCAATCTGTTACGATGGCGGCCCGAGCGGCGCCACGGATCTTTCGATACCGGTGAACCGCCGCTACGCGCGGAACTTTTTGGTTTGGAACAATTTAGCAGTTTTGGAGCGGCCCTGGCCGCCGCCCATGATCTCGATCCGGCTTCGCCCAGCTCCGAATGCCTTTTGCCGCGCCTCACCGAAAATGCGGCGATCATCCGTCATTCCTACGACCTCATCGCCGCCGCCGCCCGCGCCGGCCAAGCTCTGGCGCCGGACGCTGAATGGTTGCTGGATAACTACTATCTGATTGCCGAGCAGATCGATATCGCCCGCCAACATCTGCCCAAGGGCTACAGTCGGGAGCTGCCGCGGCTACGCAGCGGTCCCTTGCGGGGCTTCCCGCGCATTTATGATCTGGCCTTGGAGCTGGTCTCGCATACCGATGGCTGCGTGGATGCCGACAATATCACCCATTTCATCAAGGCCTACCAGCGCGTGCAATCCCTCAAGCTGGGAGAACTGTGGGCCATTCCCATCATGCTGCGCCTGACCCTGCTCGAGAATCTCAGGCGCGTGGCCTATCGCATCGTGTGGCGGAGACAACATCGGGAGCTGGCGCTCAAATGGGCACGGCGCTTCATTGCCGTGGCCCAAAAGGATCCGCGCCTCTTCGTGACCGAACTAGCCGATTTCGTGCGCGCCAACCCGCCGATGTCGCCGCCTTTTATCGCCGAGCTTTATGCCAATATTGAGGGCATTCATTCGGTCATCGGCCTGGCCATCAACTGGATTGAGCAGGAACTATCGCAACAGGGACAATCCATTGAACTGATTCAACAGGCCGAAAGCCAAAGTCAGGCGGCCGATCAAATCTCCATCGGCAATACCATCACCAGCCTGCGCACGCTGAACGCCATTGACTGGCGCCAATTCGTCGAAAACCTCAGCGTCACCGAGGCGGTGCTGCGCCGCGATCCGGCCGGCGTCTATGCCCAGATGGACTTTCGGACCCGCGACCATTACCGCCATGTGGTGGAGGGCCTGGCCAAAACAACCAAGCAAGCGGAAGAAAGCGTGGCCGAAACAGCCGTGCGCCTGGCCATCGCCCGCCGCGATCATAGCCTGGCCGATCGGCGTGAATTACATGTGGGCTACTTCCTGATTGACCGGGGCGCGCCCGAGCTCCAGCGGGCGGTTGGATTCCGCATACCCCTGGCCAGACGCCTCCGCCGCCGGCTATGTCGGCGGCCAGTCGTGCTCTATCTCGGTGCTATCAGCGCCCTGACCCTGCTGATGGCCACTCCTTTCTGCTGGCTATGCCAGGCCCTGCGGCCCGGGCAGTGGCCGTGGCTGGCCCTGGCGGCGGTGCTTATCCTGCTATCCGTCTCACGCTCGGCGGTGGCCCTGATCAATTGGGTCATCACCCTCGGCCTGTCGCCGCGCCGCTTAGCGCGCCTGGATTTTTCCAAAGGCGTGCCTGAAAATCACCGCACGGCTGTGGTCATCCCCACCCTGCTCTATTCGGAAAACAATCTGCACTCCTTGCTGGAGCGGATCGAAATCTGCTACCTGGCCAATCGAGAACCCAATCTCTGTTTCGGCTTGCTGCTGGATTTTCCGGATGCCGCCCAAGCGGAACTTCCCCATGAAGCGGCCCTGCTGGCCGCAGCCGTGACCGGCATTCGGCAGCTCAACAGTCAATATGCCGCGGAACAAACCAACCCCTTCTTCCTGCTCTTCCGTAAACGGGAATGGAATCCGGCCGAACAAACCTGGATGGGCCATGAACGCAAGCGCGGCAAACTGGAAATGTTCAACCGCTTGGTGTGCGAAGGCGCCTCCGACGCCTGGCCGGTGCTGGAGGGCGATCTGGAGATGATACGTTCGATCAAATATGTCATCACGCTGGATGCCGATACGCAACTTCCGCCTCAGGCGGCAGTCAAACTGGCCGGCACCTTGGCTCACCCGCTCAACCGGCCGCGCCTGAACCCGCAGACCCTCTGCGTGGAACAGGGCTATGGCATACTCCAACCGCGCATCAGCGCCAGCCTGATCGGCTCCCAGCGTTCCTGGTTCGCGCGGCTCTTTGCCGGCGAAAGCGGCCTGGACCCTTACACCCGCGAGGTCTCTAATGTCTATCACGATCTCTGCGGCCTGAGCGCCTTCGTCGGTAAAGGCATTTACGATGTGCAGGCCTTTCACGCGGCGCTGGGCAAACGTTTTCCGCACAATCGCATCTTGAGCCATGATTTAATTGAAGGCGCCCATGCGCGCTGTGGCTTCGTGAATGATGTGGAACTGATCGAGGATCCTCCCGCCACTTATCTGGACGACGCCCGGCGCCATCATCGCTGGGTGCGCGGCGATTGGCAAATAGCCAGCTGGCTCTGGCCGACCGTGCCCTCCGCCAACGGTCAGCAGCCCAATCGGCTGGGCGGCTTGGCCAGATGGATGATCGGCGACAACCTGCGGCGCAGCTTGGTGCCAGCGGCCATGTTAGCGGCCCTGCTTTTCGGCTGGGTGGTTTTACCGACCGAAGCCTGGCGTTGGACGGCGACCCTGCTGGCTATTTATTTCCTCCCCAACCTGGCGCGCACCCTGCGCGCCCTCTGCAGCAAAGCGCAACATGCCGCTTGGACGGCGCATCTCAAACGCGCCCTGGCCAACGAAACGCGCGCCTGGACCATTGATGTTTTTGAGCTGATGATGTTGCCCTTTCAGGCCGGCCTGTATCTGGACGCCATTGGCCTGGTGGCTTGGCGCTTGCATGTCAGCCGCCGCAAGCTGCTGGAATGGAAAACAGCCGCGGAAACTGCCCGCGCCATCGACAGCCGTTTGTGGACTATGTGGACCACGCTGGGCATCGCCCCGCTGACCGCCCTCGGCACAGCCGCTATCCTGCTGAGTGCGGGGACCACCGGCTGGTTGCTACACGCTCCGCTGTTGCTCTTATGGTTGAGCGCCCCGGCTATCGCCTGGATCACCAGCTGGCCATGGAGCTCCCCGCCCGCGCCGCTGACGGCCCCTCAAAAATTATTTCTGCGCAATATGGCGCGGCGCACCTGGGCTTATTTTGAACGCTTCGGCGGCGCGGAAGATAATTGGCTGCCGCCGGATAATTTTCAGGAAGAACCCCAAGCCCGCCTGGCAACCCGTACCTCGCCCACCAATATGGGGCTGGGCTTAATCAGCGCCCTGGCCGCCTATGATTTCGGTTATTTATCCAGCGGAGAGCTCGTCGAACGCCTCGGACACACCCTGAATAGCATGGAAAAAATGGAGCGGTATCGCGGGCATTTCTACAACTGGTATGATACACGCACCCTCGAACCCATGCGTCCGCTCTATGTCTCTACCGTGGATAGCGGCAACCTGGCCGCGCACCTGATAACCCTCAGCGAAGGCTTACTGGAACTGCCCGATCAACCGATCTGGCCAGCCCAATACGGAGCCGGCTTGGAAGATACCGCTCGGATGCTGCTGGAGGAACTGGAACGCTTGGACAATCCAACGGCTGCCGCACCCTTGATCTCGCGCGCCGAACGGGATAATCTGCAGCGGCACCTGCAAAACCTGCAGCGCACCCCGAGCTCCCTGCCGGAACTGCGCAGCGCCCTCTTGGATTTCCGAACCCAGCTCGCCGGCTGGGCCGAGCGCATCGCTCCCCATCACCCGGAATGGCCTCTGGCAGATGCCACCCCGGCGCGCGGCAGCGCGGCTTTCTGGATGCAGAGGTTGCAAGCTGCCGGCGACGATTTCCTGGCTGAACTGCAGCAGTTGGCGCCCTGGCTGGATGAACAGCCCACCGGGCCCGACCCCCTCTGGGATATGCTGCTGGCGGAAATAACCCCGGCCAGCACCCTGCGCCACATGGCCCAGATAGAGCAACGCTTGGCGCCGGCCTTGACCAAGCGGCGCGGGCCAAGCCGGGATAAGGCGCTCCGCGCCAGGCAGGAAAACCACCTGGCCGCGGCGGCCGAAAAGGCCATAACGCGCATCCAAACCATCGAGGAACTTGCCACCCGCTGCCGGGAATTGAGCGAGCTTGACCTGGAGTTTCTCTATGATCCGCAACGGCATTTACTCTCCCTGGGATATAGCCTGGAAGCGCACCGGCGCGATGCCGGCTTTTACGACCTGCTAGCCTCGGAAGCCAGGCTCTGCAGCTTCCTGGCCGTGGCCCAAGGCTGGTTACCGCTCGAACATTGGTTTCATTTGGGGCGTCAATTAGCACCCAGCGGCCGGGCGCCGGCGCTGGTATCCTGGGGCGGATCGCTGTTCGAGTATCTCATGCCGCTCTTGGTGATGCCCAGCTATCCGCAGACGCTGCTCGATCAAACCTATAAACATGCTGTGCAATGGCAAATTCAACATGGCCGCCGCCATCGTATCCCCTGGGGGTTCTCGGAATCCTGCTATAATCAGGTGGATGCCCAGATGGTCTATCAATATCGGGCCTTTGGAGTGCCGGGGCTGGGCCTGAAACGCGGCCTGGCCGATGACCTGGTCGTGGCGCCCTATGCCAGTACCCTGGCGCTGATGGTGACGCCCCGCCAAGCCTGCCGCAACCTCCAGACCTTGCAAAAACTGGGCGCCGCCGGAGCCTTCGGCTGCTACGAGGCGGTGGACTACACGCCCACTCGCCTGCAAAGCAATGAGCGTATGGCCATGATAAAAACGCACATGGCGCATCACAGCGGCATGACCCTGCTCGCCCTGGACTACACCCTCAACGATCAGCCCATGCAACGCCGGTTCCTGGCGCATGCGGCCTTTCGTTCTGCGATCCTGCTGCTGCAGGAACGTGTCCCGCTGGCCGGAGTTAGATCGCGTACCCTGCGACCGGTATCGGAAACCCCCGAACACCAGCCAGCCGCCAAAATAGCCGAGCTCAACACACGCTCCTTCAGCACGGCTGACACGACCATCCCAGATATCCATTTGCTTTCCAACGGCCGCTACTATGCCATGCTCAGCAATGCCGGCAGCGGCTACAGTCGCTGGCAAAACCTGGCACTAACGCGCTGGCGCGAGGATGTCACCCGCGATCATAGTGGCACTTTCTTTTTCATCAAAAACCTGCGCACCGGCAATTTCTGGTCAACCACCTGGCAGCCCATCTGCCAGGATTTGGATCGCTACGGGGGCACCTACTCACAGGGCATGGCGGAATTCCGGGCCGTCCAGGATCAAATCGAAGTGCATACCCGGATTGCCGTCTCGCCCGAAGACGATATCGAACTGCGCCGCATGACCATCTCCAACCTCTCGCGCCATAATCAGCATCTGGAACTGACCAGTTATGCTGAGGTGGTGCTCATGGATCCGCGCGCCGAAGCCAGCCATCCGGCTTATCATGGCCTTTTTGTGCAAACCGAGCTGCTGCCAGATAAGGCCACCATTCTTTGCACGCGCCGGCCGCGCGCCGCTAAAGAACACTGGCCTTGGCTGTTGCATGCGCTGATCGTCCGCGATCCGGCCATGGAAACGCCGCCTTCCTTTGAAACGGATCGCGGCCAATTCATCGGCCGCGGCCGCACCCTGGCCGCCCCCGTGGCCCTGACCAAGGCGGGGCCTTTATCCAACAGCAGCGGCAATGTGCTGGACCCCATTGTCGCTGTGCGCCGCCGGATTTGGCTGCCGCCCGGACAAAGCATCACCGTGGATGCCCTGATGGGCGTTGATGAAAACCGGGCTGGCGCCATGGCCCTGGTGGATAAATATCATGACCACCGCCTGGCCGAGCGGCTCTTCGACCTGGCCTGGACCCATAATCAGGTTTTGCTGCATCAACTGCGGATCAGTGAGGCGCAAGCGCAGCTTTTCGGCCGCACAGCCAGCTCGATTCTCTACTCGGATATCCGGGGCCGAGCCAGCCCCAGCCTGATCGCCCGCAATCGTAAAGGAGCCACGGGCCTTTGGAGCCATGGTATCTCGGGCGACTTGCCCATCGTCCTCTTGCGCATGAACGATCTCACCAACCTGAGCCTGGCCCGCCAGATGATCAGGGCCTATGCCTACTGGCGCCACAAGGGGTTGCGCGTGGATCTGGTGATCTGGGCCGAGGCCTTTTCCGGCTATCGCCAGAACCTGTTGGATGCCATCATCGGTCTGGTCCATGGCGGAGCTGAAGGTCCGGTGCTCGATCAATCCGGCGGCATTTTCGTGCGGAATATCGACCAGGTGCCGGAAGAGGATCGGGTCCTCATTCAATCCTCAGCGCGCATCATCTTCAACGATCGCTTCGGCTCGATGGCCGAACAAATCGAGCGCCGTATGCGTCCGGAAACACCGCTGCCAGATCACTCGCCGGACTTGAAAGCCGCTGAAATCATTCCGGGTGAAAGTGAAATACCGCATCGCAACCTGATCTTTTTTAACGGACTGGGAGGCTTCACCGAGGATGGCCGGGAATATGTCACCCTCCTCCATCCGGGACGGGCCACGCCGGCACCCTGGGTCAATGTGCTGGCCAATCCGAGCTTTGGTTCGGTGGTCAGTGAGTCGGGCAGCGCCTATACTTGGTTTGCCAATGCGCATCAATTCCGCCTGACCCCCTGGCACAATGACCCGGTCAGCGATCCCAGCGGTGAGGCCTTTTACATTCGCGACGAGGAAACAGGTCGTTTCTGGTCGCCGACGGCGGCGCCGGCACGCGGCATCAATCCCTATGTCTGCCGGCATGGCTTGGGCTATTCGGTGTTTGAACATACTCAGGATCAGCTCTTCAGCGAAATGTATACTTATGTGGCGACGGAAGCCCCCTTGAAGTTCATTACGATCCGCCTCCGCAATCTTGCCGAGCATACCCGCCGCCTCAGTGTAACCGGCTTCTGCGAGTGGGTGCTGGGCGAAAACCGGCAGCGTTGCGCCATGCATGTGGTCACGCGGGTTGATCCGCAGAGTGGCGCGATTTTTGCGCGTAACGCCTTCCTGGATGATTTCCCCGGCCATGTGGCTTTCTTCCATTGCAGCGCCGCCGAACGCACCCTAACGGGTAATCGCGCGGAATTCATCGGCCGCAACGGCTCGCTGGCCGCGCCCGCCGCCATGAAGCGCAAACAGTTCTCCAACAAGGTGGGAGCTGGCCTGGATCCTTGCGCCGCCCTACGAGCCTATCTGACCATCCCGCCCGCGCAACAACTCGAGGTGGTTTTCGTCCTGGGCGCGGCCCCCAATGAAACGGAGGCGCGCGCGCTGCTCCGCGCCTTCGGCGGCACCGATGGAGCGCGCCAGGAGCTGGAAAAAGTCTGGCAGGTCTGGAAACACCGCCTGGGCGGCATTTATGTGGAAACGCCCGATGCCGCCGTGAATTTCATGGTCAACCACTGGCTCTTATACCAGGTCTGGATGGCCCGTTTCTGGGGGCGCAGCGGCTTTTATCAATCCAGCGGCGCCTATGGGTTCCGCGATCAATTGCAGGATGCGCTGGCCTTCCTTTACGGCAGCCCCTGGGCTACGCGTCAGCACCTGCTGCTGGCCGCCAGCCGCCAATTCAAGGAGGGCGATGTGCAACACTGGTGGCATCCGCCCGTCGGGCGAGGAGCGCGCACGCGCATCGCCGATGATTATTTATGGTTGCCCTATGTCACCCTCCGCTATGTGACGCTCAGCGCCGATACCGGCGTCCTCGATGAAGAAATAGCCTTCCTGGAAGCCAGGCCCTTGGCCGCCAACGAGGATTCTTATTACGACCGCCCCAATCGCAGTGAACAACGTGCTTCCCTCTATGAGCATTGCGTGCGCGCCATCAAACGCAGTCTGAGTTTCGGCGCGCGCGGCTTGCCGCTCATGCAGGGCGGAGATTGGAATGATGGCCTGGACGGCGTCGGCCGCGGCGGCCAGGGCGAAAGCGTCTGGCTAGCCTTCTTCCTCTATGATATCTTGAAGCGTTTCGGCGCCCTGGCCGCGCAACGCAACGATCAGGAGCTATCCCAGCTCTGCGCCAAGGAGGCCGCGCGCCTGCAAGGCCAGATCGAAGCCGAAGCCTGGGACGGCCAGTGGTATAAACGCGCCTTCTTCGATGACGGCACCCCGCTGGGCTCAGCCAGCAACGCCGAGTGCCGCATCGATTCCATTGCGCAAAGCTGGGCCATCCTCAGCGGCGCGGCGCAGCCGGAACGCGGATTGCAGGCCATGCAATCCGTCTCCCAACATCTGGTGGATCGCCAGCTGAAGATCATCAAGCTGCTCACCCCGCCCTTCGATAGCATCCCGCAGGATCCCGGCTATATCAAAGGCTACATTCCGGGTGTGCGCGAAAACGGCGGCCAGTATACCCATGCCGCCATTTGGGCGGCTATGGCCTGGGCCAAGCTCGGACAGCCCACGGAAGCCTGGGATTATTGCAATCTATTGAACCCCATCAACCGGACCCAAACAGCGGCTGAGATGCGGCGCTATCGCGTGGAACCATATGTGATGGCCGCCGATATCTATAGCGCCCCCGGCCAGGCCGGGCGCGGCGGCTGGACCTGGTATACCGGCGCGGCCGGCTGGATGTATCAACTGCTCGTGGAGCATCTCCTGGGATTAAAGCTGGAGGCGGATCGTCTGACCTTCGAGCCGCTCCTGCCTATGGACTGGCCCTCATATAAGATTCACTACCGCTACCGCAATACCTTCTATCATATCCAGCTTACTCGCGCCGAGCCCCAGGCCCAGCAGGTGCGCCGCCTGGTGCTGGATAATGTTGAGCAGGCCGAACTGGCCATTCAGCTGGTGGATGATCAGCGCGATCATTTCGTTGAGGTCGAACTGCATCTGTGATAAGACACAGGGCAAAGGCATAGCTATCCGCACCTTAGCTCTGGCTTAAGGCAGCACACAGGCAGGGACAGGAAACAGGGCATGCACAATCTCTGGATAGCATTTGGTTTGACTCTTTTGGCGGGCCTGGCCACGGGCATCGGCAGCATCATCGCCTTTACCGCGCGCCGCACCAATTATCGCTTTCTCTCGGTAGCCACCGGTTTTTCGGCCGGGGTGATGCTCTATATTTCGTTCGTGGAAATATTTTTCGAGGGCAGTCGGGCACTCACGGCCCGCTATGGTCCCCTGGGCGATTGGATCAATGTAGCCTCCTTTTTCGGCGGCATGCTCTTGATCGGGCTGGTGGATTATTTTATCCCCGCCGCCGAAAATCCGCATGAAGTCCGTTCGGAAGATGAAACTGCGCGCCTCTGCGCCCCGCCGCGCCAACCGGCCGCGCCCGGCGCTGACGCTCTACATCATCCCAAGCTCATGCGCCTGGGACTCTTCACCGCCCTGGCTATTGCCATCCATAACTTCCCGGAAGGCTTGGCCACCTTTCTCTCCACTCTACAGGATCCCGCCCTAGGGGTGGCCATCGCCGTGGCGGTGGCCCTGCATAATATCCCCGAAGGTATCAGTGTTTCGGTACCGATCTACTATGCCACCGGCAACCGCCGTAAAGCCTTCGTCTATTCTTTTCTCAGCGGCCTGGCCGAACCCATCGGAGCCGGAGTGGCCTATGTGGCGCTGCGCATCTTTACCGGAGACCCTTCCGGCGCGATCCCCTCGCAAGTCATGGGCGTGCTGTTCGCTGGAGTAGCCGGCATCATGGTGTATATCAGCCTTGATGAGCTGCTGCCCATCAGCCGCACTTACGGCAAGGGACACGATAGCCTGCTGGGCCTTATCGCCGGGATGCTGCTCATGGCCCTCACTCTCTTGCTGATGAAATAAAGCCCCTTGAGCAACTGAGACCGCCAAGCCCTGGCGGCCCCCCGATCAGATCTCCACGCCCAGAAAGAAGCGCAGCGCCAAACCCACCAGAAAACTCAAACCGGCCACGCCCAGACTCAAGGCGGCCATTTCAAGGAAGCGTTTCCGGAAGGGTTGATCTCTGGCCACCGCCAGGTAATAATTGAAAAGCGCGATGATGCCCAACGCCAGACCCAGCGTACAGGCCAGAGCCAGATAATAATTGCGAAGATAAAGATAGGGCTGGATCAAAAGCGCCACGGTGATCAGATAGGCCACCCCCGTATATAAGGCCGCGCGGGCGGGATTCCGCTCGGCAGCTTCCGTCTTGGTGGAAAGATATTCAGAGGCCGCCATGGAAAAGGCCGCCGCAATGCCGGTGATCAGGCCGGTCAGGGCAATCAGTTGGGTATTGCGCAGCGCGAGCGTCAGCCCGGCCAGGGCGCCGGTCAGTTCCACCAGGGCATCGTTCAAGCCCAATACCACCGAGCCGATATAGCGCAGACGTTCCTCATCCAGCAGGGCCAGCAACTGCTCTTCATGGTGGTTTTCTTCCTGAGCGATGCGAGCAGCCTCGGGGATTTCCGCCGCCAGTTGCTGATAACTCTGCTGGGCGCTGGCCTCGCCGCGTTCCATCAGTTTCACCCCGAAAGTGATCCCCAGAATGCGGCCCAGCCAGCTATACAGATGGAGCTTGAACCAGTCCGGGGCCACCTCCTCCCCAGTATAAGATTGCCAGCGCACAGC
Organism: uncultured Verrucomicrobiota bacterium; assembly: GCA_964475165.1. Lineage (GTDB taxonomy): Bacteria > Verrucomicrobiota > Kiritimatiellia > JAAZAB01 > JAAZAB01 > CAYUHK01. Next base: position 113,170 of record CAYYVN010000005.1, read on the forward strand.
GTGCCGCCGCTCATCCTCGGCGATTTGTTCCAGCACCCGGCGGTTCTCCGCCGATCGCTGGCGCGCCGCCAGACGGTGATAGACATGATACTCGGTGATTTCGTCGCGCTGGTATTGCAACAGTAATTGCCTGGTCTTCGCTGAGATCATGATGCCCCCTCCTTCCGTTGCTATTTCAGAGCTGGCCACATAGGCCCGTCATAAAAAAACCGCAGCGCACCCATGGAAGCGCGGCCAATGGGTCAGTCGCTGAGCCGGAAAGACCCCTCTCCGCCGACCGCTCTTTGGCTATCGGGCGCCGCCTTGACAAAAGAAACTATTTTTCGGTCATGACCCAGACACCATCCCAAGCCGCGGGCGGTTGGCGCAACAGAGCTTGGCATTTACGGATGTAGGCGGCGGCCGGCGGATCCACGGCTTGCAACGGCTCAAAACAAGCCAACGCTTCCGTGAAGCGGCCGGCATAATAGGCTGCCAGACCCCGGGCAAAGGCGGCTAGCTCCTCCGTCCGCGCCGCCTGCTCCGCGGGCAACATCGGCTCGAAAACGCGCACGGCAGTTTGGCGGCCCACCACCAGCACGCGGGAGATTTCACGCGCGGCCAGACTGTCATCGAGAGCGGAGCGGGTGGCTTCGGAGATCAGCGTATAAGTGCCGAACTGTTTATTGAGCCCTTCGAGCCGCGCGGCTAGATTGGCGGCGTCGCCCAGAATGGTGTAATTGAAGCGATTGTGCGAGCCCATATTGCCCACTACCACGGGGCCGGTATGCACTCCGATGCGCATCAGGATATCCCGGCCAACGCGCTCGCGTAAGGCTGGCCGCATCGCAGCCAGCTGGCTCTGGCAGCGCAGGGCGGCCCGCACCGCCCGCCGTGGGTGATCGGCTTGGGCCAAAGGCGCATTCCAGAAGGCAATGATGGCATCGCCCTCATATTTATCCACCGTGCCGCCTGCTTCCTGAATGATATCGGTCATGGCCGTGAGATAAGCGTTCAGAAATGCTGTTAGTTGCTGGGGCTCAAGCCTTTCGGAGATGGAAGTGAAGCCTTGCAGATCGGAGAAGAAGATGGAAAGCGTCCGCTGCTCACCTCCCAGCTTCAGCCGCTCCGGATGGCGCGTGAGCTGTTCGATGACCTCCTCGCTCAGGTATTGCTTGAAGGCGCCGCGGATGAAGCGTTTCTGTTTACCTTCCGTGGCATAATTGACCAAGACCGCGCTGACCAGCGCGAAAAGCAGGGCGGTTTCCGGAGCGAGAAAGGGCAGCCAGAATCCCTTTTGATAGGCAGCCACAGAGAGGAGCGCCGGCAGAGGCAAGGTCAGCGCAAAGACGAGGATGTTTTCGCGAGCATTACGCCCCAGGCGGGTCAGGATCCCGCCCAGTAAGCCCAGGCCCAGGATGGCGAGCCAACTATATTCACGGGGCACAGCGCGCATGAAATCATCGGCCAGCAGGTTATCCAAGGCGGTGGCGAAAATCTCCACTCCCGGATAGACGCGACTGATGGGCGTGGGGCGTAAATCCAATAGGCCGGGGGCATTGCAGCCGAGGAAGACATAGCAGTCGCGCAGCGCGTGCGCATCCTTGATCGGCGGCTCAGCATCAGCCTGTAAACGCAATTCGGATTGAATCACGGCCGCCGCCGAGAAGCGCTGGTGGGTGCCGGCCGGACCACGAAAATTGAGCAAGGCCCGCGCGCCGCGATCCAGAGGAATGGTATGGAGCTCGGGCGCCAGGTCCGGCGAGGCCTGAGCACTGAGCAGCAGCCGCCCTGGTTCCAGGGCCAGGCGCGCGCCCGGCGCGGCCACCAGATAGGCCGCCAATCCCAAGCAGGGCACGGCGCGCTCATCAAAGATACTGAACAATTCCACCCGCCGAAAGATAGCGTCGGCATCCGGCTCGGAGCGCACATTACCGAGCAGGGCGGCGTTGGTGGCCACTTCCGGAATGGGCAAGGTAGCCGTAGGCAGGCGATCCGGCGCGCGGCGCGCGGCGGCTAACCAACGCTCTAAGCCCTGCACTTCCGGCAGAGCCAGCGCGGGTGGCCAGTTGGTGCGGTCACCATTTTGTCCCAAAAAAACAGTGCCCACAAACCCTGGCGTTGCGGCGATAGCCGCGCCGAAGATTTCGTCATCTTCCACTCCCTCGCGCGAGGGTTCCGTATACAGCATATCGAAGATGACCGCCCGTGCGCCCTGCCTTTGGCAAAAATCAAGGATGGGCTTATAAACCTCGCGCGGCCAGGGCCAGCTTAAAGCCATCTCTTGTTGAGCCCAATCAAGGCTATACTGATCGATGAGGATGATTTTTATCCGGGGCGTAGCGGCGCCTGGCTTGGCCAGCTGGCTCACGCGCCAGTCCCAGGTTTTAGCCTCGAAACGGTTCAAGGCGCCGCTCCATTCGAGCGCCGCCGCGGCGCTGGCGGCCGCCAAGCCGATCAACAAGCCCTGTAATAATTTCTTCCACATAGCCGGGCGCCACCCTCCCCAGAGCTTGCTCTCAGACGATCCGCTGGCAAGCGCGATTCGTCTGGCCAGCCAGTCTGGCGTAATGTTCCGAACTCGTAGCGGCAGTATAAGGCGCTGACGCTGGCCTGCCAAATCTTTTTCGCTGCTCCGCCAGAGCACGCAGGCGCGGGCATTCCTTGATATAACCCGCCCGGAAGCAAATCTGGGAGCCGAAAAAACTGGACAAGTGCTGACGCCTATGCTACCAAAAGCCTCAATATGCAAACGGAAAGCGTTATTATCCAGCGCGAAATGGCTGACGCAGCCCGTTCCAGCCTGCAACGCTATAGCGATCTTATCATCGGCCGGCGGGGCTTCTGGCCTTTGCTCAAATATGAGCTGATCATGCTGTGCAGCTCCTGGGTGCCCGGCGCGCTGGGCCTCTGGTTGCGCGCAAAATTATATCCGCGGCTCCTGGGCCGTTGCGGACGGAATGTCGTTTTTGGCATGAATGTTACGCTGCGGCATCCGCATAAAATTGAGATTGAGGCTAATAGCGTTATCGATGATAATTGCCTGCTGGATGCCAAGGGTGGCCATAATGCCGGCATCCGCCTCGGCCGCGGCGTCTTCCTCGGCCGCAATTCCATCCTCAGCTGCAAAAACGGCGATATCATCCTGGGCAACGATGTTAATATCGGCTTCAATTGTGAGGTGTTTTCCGGCAGCCGCGTGACGCTGGGCAACGATACGCTGGTGGCCGCCTACTGTTATTTTATCGGCGGAGATCATGATCCGCAAGATGTGGAAGCTTCCGTCACCCGGCAGGCCGCGCGCTCACAGGGCATTGCTGTGGGAGAAAAATGCTGGTTTGGCGCGGGCGTGAAAGTGCTCGATGGCATCAAGATCGGCCATAACTGCATCCTGGGTGCCGGCGCCGTGGTCACCAAGGCCATCCCCGATTATGCCGTAGCCGTCGGCGTGCCCGCCAAGCCGATCCGCGATCGGCGCCAGAGCGAGTCAGACTGAAAATCAGATACGGCCCAGTCGGAGTTAGTCAGAATGCTGATGCATGCCCCTCTATATTTTATTGCCTATCGTATCGCCAACCAGCTGCGCCGCTGGCGCCGCCCGATTGCTCTGCTGGCCTTGGGCCTCTTGGGCAGCAGCGGAGTTCAGGCCACCGATCCGGCCCTGGTCTCCGCCGCCATCCGCGACCTAACCGAAGCGCCGACACGCATCGTGTGGCGCCAGGATATGGATGATAACATTGATGCCGGCGCCTCTGAAGCCCATGCCCGGCTGATGGCCTTCGATAGCGAAGATGGCCGGGGCGAACGCGCCCTCCTGCCAACCCTGGGCAATTATAGCCGCCCGCTGATCACGCCCCGCGGCGAGCGCGTTATTTTTTCTGACCGCCGCGTCAATAAGATCTATATCGTCAACTGGGATGGCAGCAAGCTTAAGTACTTGAGCGATGGCTATGCCGCCGGCGTCTGGTGCGATCCAGCCAGCGGTGTGGAGTGGGTCTATAGCGGGCAGTGGGCCACCAATGCCGACGCCCTCCAGAGCATCCTGCGCGCGCCCATCGATCAACCTGATCAAATGGAAATCGTCTGGGATCGTACTCTGCTCCATCCGGACAATTTTCAATTATCCGCCGATGGCCAACTGGCCAGCGGCACCTTCCCCTGGCCAGCCTGTGGTATTGCCGAATTGCCCAATCGGCATTGGCGCCAATATGCCACCGGCTGTTGGCCCTCCCTGGCGCCCGAAAATCAGGGCCTCTTATGGGTGTTTGATGGCGCTCATCGGAACCTGACCATCTTCCGAATCGGCACCGAGGAGCATTGGCAAATCAACATCAACCGGGCCCCGGGCGTCGGCGGCTATGAGGTTTATCATCCGCGCTGGAGCAATCGCGCCCATTGCATGGTAATGACCGGTCCCTACAAGCTGGGAACGGACGATAACCGCATTCGCGGCGGCGGGCCGGAAGTGGAAATTTTTATCGGTCGCTTCGCCGCCGATTTCCGCACCATCGAGCGCTGGGTACGCGTTACCCATAACGCCTACGCTGATTTTTGTCCGGATGTATGGATCGCCGATCCGCTGGTGACAGCGGCGCCTGCGCCCCCTCCCCGCCTGCCGCCCGTGGCTATGTCACCGGCCTGGCCCGGCAATACTGATGAGCTGATTTTCATCTGGGAACATCGTGGGCGGCAAAACGAAATTCTGGACGCCACCGGCACAGCCGGCCGCAGCTGCCGGATTGAACCCAGAGGCGCGGCGCGTTATGGGCGTTATCTGGAAATGGATTTAGGGCAGGGCATCTTTACAGCCGAGACTGAGGCCGCCGCACACATCCTGGCCGCCTGCCGGCACAGCAGCCAATTCAGCCTGGAAGCCGTGCTGACCCCACGCCAGCTTACAGAGCCAGCCAATCTGGAGATAGTGGCGCTGACCAGCGCCGAGCAGGGTAATTTTATCTTGAGCCAAGCAGAGGATCAGCTGCTGTGGCGTCTGCATACCCTGCCCGCGCAAGAATTAGGCCCGCCCATGAGCGTGGGCCGGTTGCGCGCCCAGGTGCCGCAGCATGTGATCATCAGCTACGCACCCGGCCAGCTGAGCTGCTTCGTGGATGGCGCCATCCAGACCAGCACCAATGCGCCGGAGGGTGGCTTGGCATCCTGGATATCCGGCGAGCTGGTTTTTGGCGACCGCCAGCGGGGCTGGCCGGGCGGGCTTGAATATCTGGCGCTATATAGCCGCGCCATCAGCGCGCCGGAAGCGCAGCAGAAATATGAGCTCCTGAAAGATAAATTGGAAGCACGCACCCCGGCCACGCGCCTGGTGGTGGAGGCGCGCCTGCTGGAGGCCACTCCGATTCCTGATCTGGCTTCCATCGCCCCCTACCGGCGCGCGCTGGTGGTGGATCGCTACAACAGCATCAAGATCATCAAGGGCGTCTACACTGAACAGCAACTGCTGGCCGCGCGCTGGGGCATCTTAGATGGCCAGACGCCGCCCACGGCCGCGCGCCACAACAGAAAGCGCTATCGCTTGATCCTGGAGCCCTTCGAGGAACATCCCGAGCTGGAGGGCGAACGGCTGATTATGGATAGTGCGGCTTTTCTGCTGCCGCTATATTACGAAGTGGAATAAAAGCTCCCCGCCGATCGAGGGCGGCGAATAATCCAGGGGGTGCACGCTCCCAGCATCTGCGGCCGCTGAACGCCCAGCGGGCGTCGGGGGAACAGGCATGGTTTTCAGTTCTCATATCTTCCTTTTTTATTTCCTGCCCCTGGCCTTGCTCTTGTATTACGCCATGCCGCGCCCGGGCAAACACCTGCTCCTAACGCTCCTCAACTATGCTTTCTATGGTTGGACCAATCCGCTCTTCATGGGGCTGATGCTCCTATCCACCCTGATCGATTATTGCGCCGGATTGCTGCTGGCTTACGATGGCTGGCGCTGGCGGGGCCCCATCCCCTTCCTGGCGCCGGGCGAGCAGCGTTCGCCCCGCCAACGCCGCGCGCTGCTTATTTCGATTGTGGCTAACCTGAGCTTGCTGGGGTTTTTCAAATATTTCAACTTCGGCCTGGCCAACTGGAATTGGCTGGCCGAAGTCTCTGGCCTGAGCGGGTTGCACTTGGATCTCATCTTCAAAGTGACCCTGCCTCTGGGGATCAGCTTTTACACCTTTCAGTCCATGAGCTATACCATCGATATCTATCGCGGCCAGGCGCAGGCGCTGAAAAATTTTGTGGATTTTGCCTGCTATGTATCCATGTTTCCTCAACTGGTGGCCGGGCCCATCATTCGGTTTCAGGATATCGCCGACCAACTACGCCAGCGAACCTATTCCTTTGAGAAGTTTGGACGCGGAGTGGCTTTCATGAGCTTGGGCTTAGCCAAGAAAATCATGCTGGCCAATCCCTGCGGCAAGGTGGCCGATGTCGTCTTTGGCGCCGGCACCGTTGGCGCCGGCGAAGCCTGGTATGGCCTGCTGGCTTACAGCTTTCAGATTTATTTCGATTTCAGCGGCTATTCCGATATGGCCATCGGTCTGGGGCTCATGCTGGGCTTCGTCTTTGCCAAAAATTTTGATTCGCCCTATAAATCTCAATCGATCACCGAGTTCTGGCGCCGCTGGCATTTATCGCTTTCCACCTGGCTGCGCGATAATCTCTATTTTCCGCTGGGCGGTAACCGCCGAGGCCCCTGGCGCACCTATCTCAACCTGGCCATCGTCATGTTACTGGGCGGCCTGTGGCACGGCGCCGCCTGGAACTTCATCATCTGGGGCGGCATTCATGGCTTTTTCCTGGCCTGCGAGCGCAGGCTGGGCAAGCAAAGCCTCTATCACCGCCTGCCCAGCGCCGGACGCGTCGCGCTCACCTTCCTGATCGTCTCCTTGGGCTGGGTGTTTTTCCGCGCCGCCGATCTGACCGCCGCCGGTCACTATCTGCAATGTATGCTGGGCTTGGGTGCCGTCCCGGAAAATGCGGCCCTGATCAAGGGCATCATTTATCAGCCCTACTATCTGCTAACTTTGGTGCTGGCCGCCTTCATCACCTGGCGTATGCCGCAAACCTGGGATTGGACGCGCTCACTCTCGGTCCTCAAAGTCATCAGCGTGATCCTGCTCCTGATAGCTTCGTTGATGATCCTGAGCACTCAGGCCTATAACCCATTTATTTATTTCATCTTTTAGCGAGCAGAGCATGACTTCCAAAACAAACAACCCTATGCCTCCGATGAGCCCCCAGGCGGCGCCAGCCTACTCCAGCCGTGAGGCCCAAGCCATGGCTGAAGTCGGCCGCACCACCATCCGCCCAGCTCTGGCCCGCCTGCTGACGCTGATCTTCCTCGGCGCCATCTGGCTGACGCCCCTCTGCCAGCAGCTGGTCGATATCCGCGGCTACCTGGCCGGCCAGCGCCCCACCCCACTGCCGCAATGCTATAATATCTGGCGCCAGCTGCCGGGCGTTGGCCGAGCCTTGCAAGGCGTGCCGGCCTGGCAGCGCATCAGCGCCGCTAATCAGCAGTTGATGCGCACCCTGCGCGCCTATGAAGATCAATTGGAAAATGATTCCTATATCGGCCGGCTGATGCGCCGCCCCACTCAATACTTGCTGGCACGCTGGCTGGGTGCGGGGAATGAAAAAGTCTATATCGGCCGGTGGCCCTGGCTCTTTTATCGGCCGGAGATCGAATATCTCACCGGCCCAGGATTCCTCACAGCCCAACATCAGGCCCAGCGCCAAACAGATGGCGCCCCGGGGCAGGCTCCACCGCAAGCCGATCCGCTGCGCGCCATCCTTCATTTCCGGGAACAATTGGCTCAGCGCGGCATCGCCTTGATCGTCATGCCGACGCCGGTGAAACCCAGCTTGCAGCCCGAACAATTCACTCGCGCCTACCGCCACCGGCGCGCGTCCTTGCAAAATCCATCCTATGCTCAATTCCTGGCCGAACTGCAAAGGCAGGGCGTGCTGGTCTGTGATGTGGCCGATGCCTTGGCCAACCAGGCGGGGCAGCCGGCCTCCTATCTGGCGCTGGACACTCACTGGCGACCGGAAGCCATGGAACTGGCCGCACAAGAGTTGCAGCTCTTCATCCAAAAACACGTGCCCTTGCCGCCGGCTGAACCGTTCGCTAGCCAGACGCGCGAGCTAACAGTGCAACAGACCGGTGACCTGGCGCTGATGCTGGCCTTGCCCCCCGGCCAACTGACCTATCAGCCTGAGCGGGTCACTGTGCGCCAGACACTCTTGCCCGATGGCGCTTACTGGCAGGCTGATCCCACGGCCGCTATCCTGGTCTTGGGCGATAGCTTCTGTAATATTTATGCGCTGCCCTCCTTGGGCTGGGGCCAAGCCGCCGGGTTGGTGGAACGGCTCAGCCATAAATTGCAACGGCCGCTGGATCGTATCACGCTGAATGATAACGGCGCTTATGCCACCCGGGCCGCATTGAGCCGCGAGCTGGCCCGCGGGCATGACCGCCTGGCCGGCAAACAGCTGGTCATCTACCAATTCACCGCGCGGGAACTGACGGAAGGCGACTGGAAAATGCTGGAGCTGACTCTCGGCCAGGCGGCGGCCCCAGGCTTCATTGCGCCACCGCCCGGCGTCACTTGGTCGGCGCGCGGCCTGGTAGGAGAGATCACGAGCGTCCCGCTGCCCGGCAGTGTTCCTTACCAGGACCATGTGCTATGCTTGCATCTGGTGGATATCGAATGCCCGGCCGCCGCCACCACCAATGCTCAGGCCGTGGTCTATATGCAGAGCATGCGCGATAATATCTGGACCAGCGCCGCGCGCCTGCGGCCGGGCGATAAGATCAGCCTGCAGCTGCAGGCCTGGGCTGATGTGGCCACCCTTTATGAGGGCCTCAAGCGTAGTGAACTAGACGAGCCGGAATTACAATTAGAGGAACCATGCTGGGGTGAGGCCATCAAGCTGGAACAATAAGCGCCCGCCAGTCTGCGGAGCGGCCGGCAGGATTCGCGCGCGCGCGACGGCGCGCCCAAGGGAATGCGGAGCCTCCGCCGCGCTGGCCGAAGGATAGAACATATGATCAGTAGATTATTAGGCATAGCGCTGCTGGCCGCTGGCTGCCAGGCCGATCCTTTCATGCCGCCAGAACCAGCGCGGCTTTTCCAGCAGCATTGTGCCTCACTGGCTCAAGCGGCCGCGCAACAGGCCGAGCTGGCCGTGGTCGGCCAGGATGGTTGGCTTTTTCTGAGTGCCGAATTGCGCCATCTGGGTGCGGGCATCTTCTGGGGCAGCCGCGCGGCGCAGGTCAGTCAAGCGCGCCGGCCTCAGGAAGCCGATCCCCTGCCAGCTATCCTGGATTTTCATGCGCAGCTCAACAAGCTGGGGATTGAACTCTTGATCGTGCCAGTGCCGCCCAAGGCCCTTATTTATCCCGAGCAACTCCCAGCTGGTCCTTTGCCAATGGATGGTGCGCCCCAGCGCTTGGATGCTGAGCAACAGGCTTTCTATAGCCTCTTAAGCGCGCAGGGGCTCAGGCTGCTTGATCTGACACCGCTTTTTCTGGCCAACCGCTGCCAGGCCGATGGCGCCCTCTATTGCCGCCAAGACTCGCATTGGTCCGGCAAGGCCTGCGTGCTGGCAGCGCAAAGGATCGCCGAGGCTGTGCGGGCCCTGCCAGGCTACAGCCCCACAGACGGGCCGGCGTGGACGAGCGCCTGGCACACTCTGGAAATCAGCGGGGATCTGTGGCTGAGCCTGCCAGCCGCGGCGCGGCCGGAGAAGGAACGGATACGCGTCCGACGGATCAGCCGGCTGGACGGCGCGCAGCCGGCTACGACAGACCAAAGCAGTCCCTTCATCCTGCTGGGCGATAGCCACAATCTTATTTTCCATGCCGGCGCTGACATGCAAACCAGCTCGGCCGGCCTGGCGGATCAACTCGCTTTGGAATTGGGGCAAGCGGTGGACTTGGTTGCCGTGCGCGGCTCTGGCTCCACACCGGCGCGCATCAACCTGTTGCGGCGCGCGCAAAAAAATGCGGATTATTGGCAGCCTAAGCGGGTGGTGATCTGGTGCTTTGCGGCCCGGGAATTCACCACCAGCGATGGCTGGCGTAAAGTGCCCATCACCCCGCCCTGATCCAGGCGCGGCAAGCCGGCGGAGGTGGGAACGCACCCTGCGCATGCTGGTGATGATCAATCTAAGGAGAGAGTAGAGGCTGGGGGATTCGAACCCCCGACCCGCTGATTAAGAGTCAGCTGCTCTACCAGCTGAGCTAAGCCTCCGCCGGACACAGTAGAAAAAGCGGGCCAGAAATGCAACTCCCGAAAAAAAGCTTTACTGTGAGGCGCGCAAGGCCGCTGACGGGCGCGCCAAGACCAGATCGCCCAGGCGGCAGCCGAGTTCTTGAGCCACCAGCGCGCATTTGGCTTTCAGCAGGAAATAAAAATTGCCAGGCTGATCGTCGCAGGTTTCAAAATTGCCATGGCCCTTGGCCAAAATCACATCAGCCCGCTCCACGGCTTGCCTGAATTCCTCGGAGATATTGGCCCAATTCACGCCGATATCGGCCCCGCCGGTTTCGATGACTGGCACCAGGCTCAGCATGCCCACCGCCTCGGCATCCACCAAGGTGGCATCATTGATGATCGGCCCGGATTTGACGCTATAGGTAACTGCCGTGCCGGTCTTCAAGATTTGTTCCACCAGCAGCGTATCGAAGACGATCTCGCCGGCGTTATCGCCCAGGTAGAGCAAGCGCCGCCCCGGACCCAGTTCCTGGCGGAAAGATTCCAGCGCCGAGATGGCCAGGGGCTGGCTCATAAGCGCCAGGATATCCTTGGTGATATCGAACTCGTGAGCGATGCCCAAGTCGATGACATTGCCGGCGGCGGCGGCGCGTAACGCTTCGAGCAGCGCATCGGATGCCGCGGCTACTCTTTGCCGCACGGCCGGCAGCACTTCAAGCGCCGTGCGATTGGCGGCCTGTTTGTGAGCCAGGTAAGGATCGGGATTGCCGGTTAGTTCGGCCACGATCCGATAGGCCGGTTGGGATAATTGGGCGGGCGACTGATCCAACGTAGCCTGGGCGGCATAGGCGGCCACGCGGGTCAGGATACGCTGCTGCAAGCTTTCATCGCTGGTAACCGCGCGCGCCGTATTCAGCGCCTGCCTAAAGAGGCATAGCATGCATTCCGGTGTGGCTTTCATAACGGCTCCTCTGCCGCAGAACCGATCTCCTTTAATACTCGATAAAGCTCGGTGACACCCCAAGCTTGAGCGTCGCAGCCGCGCGGGCGATGCGGATAATCGCCATCCAGAATTTCCGGGATCTGTCCCAGGCAACCGGCATTGATCAAGCACAGACTGCTGCCCAGCCAGGCGCGGGCGGCGGCGCGGCCAGCGGCGCCATATACTCGCACCCATGCTTCCGCAAAAGATGGGAAGAGCCAGGTCCAGGCTGTGCCATTATGATAAGCCGGTTTGCGGCGGGTATCCTCATCGCCTTCATAGCGCCCCCAATAGGGATCTAAAGGATCGTTGAGGAGCTGGCCGGCTTGGGCGATGGGCAGCGGATACTTTACGGGGCGATCCGCCAGGGAGCGAATAGCGCCGGGCACCAGCAATTCTTCGCAGGCGCTCAGCAGCGCCCGCCCGATCTCCGGCTCGTTGATGGCGCCGAGTGTCAAGGCCAGCAACTGATTAGGACGCAAAGCATCATCCGCCGTCGCCGTGGCCGCCGGCTGACCTGGCACGGCATGCAGGCAATCGGCCAGGTACCCGCGTTGGGGATCCCAGAAGTAACGTCGGATGGAGGCCCGAACCTGTTCCGCCAACCGCCGCCAACGTGGCTGGCGGCAGGCTTGCGCCAGAAAGGTCAAGGCGGCCTGCCAGAGAGCCTGGATCTCTATTGGATAACCGGCGCGCGGCGAACCGGCCGGATGATTGGTATCCATCCAGGTGAAATGGGAGGGACTGAAGATCAGGCCCGAATCGGGATCCATGCGAATGCCGTTGGGTGTACCCTCCTGGTAGCCGCGGATAATGGCCGCTAATCTCCGACGCAGCGCGACGCGCGCGAGCCGTTCCTTCAATAGATCATTATGCCCGGCGGCACGGCACCAATCGGCACAGGCCACGATCAACCAGAGGGGCGCATCGGAGGTATGGCGATTGGCGGTATCATCGCCATGGATCATATTGGGCAAGGTACCCTTTTCTTCGAAACTGGCAAACTGCTTGAGGATGGCGCGCGTTTCATCCAGCAGCCCGGCGGCGATCAAGCCCCGGACGCAGATCAAGGTATCCCGGCCCCAATCCAAAAACCATGGATAACCGGCAATCACCGTTTGCAGCGCGCCGCGCCGTACCAGGAATTGGCGCATGGCTTCCTCGAGCACCGTCAGCAAGGGCCGCGGCGCGCCGCTGGGCGGGCGCACGCTTAGCTCAGTGGCGGGCAAGGCTTCATCTTCCTGGGGAGTCAGGATGGTGGCCATCAGGGTGAGGGTCTCGCCGCCCGCCAAGGATGCGCGAAAATAACCGGGACTGAACAGATCCGAAGCTGGCTGCAAACCACGCTCGGCCTCCAGCGGATGCTGGATCATATATTGCCATTCGGGCTCGATCTGAAAGCCGCCGCGCGAAGCGCTCATCTGCAGTTGTCGCTGGGGATCGGGAACGAACCGAAAGCCGCGCTCAACGGCCTGCAAGGCCGTCGGCCACTTATGCTCCGGGCCCAAGTAAGCCTTGGTATCCTCATGGAAATTGCGATCTTCAATATCCGGACGAATAATCAGAGTAACCGGCTGATCATCCGCTAAGCATTCTTCCGCTGGGGGGCAGCGCTGACGCGTGAAAGCCAGGCGGACGGCATTGCGGCCGGGGATCATTTCAGCCCGGATATCCAGCCAGACCAGTTGGCCGTGACCAAAAGGCACCCGGAAACGCCACAGCCCAGCCTGGCCATCGCGCAGGAAAGCTTGCTCACGATCCACGGTGATATCCTGGGAATAGCCGCCATACACCAGCCAGGCCCGGCAGCGAGTCAGCATGATGCGCCGGTCTTCCGGGAAATCCCTGCTCAGGTTGCCGGCCAGCAAAGCATCATAGCGGCTGCGAAGGGCGCCCCAGATAACGCCGGCGCGCAGCATGCCGCCGCGCCCATTGGTGCCCAGTATCAATTGATGTTTATCCAGCAGCTCCGCCCGCGCCAGGGCCGTGGGCACCGTTAGGCGCGCGCCGTCGGGCAAAAGCAATAGCTGGCCAACAGCGTGCGCGGCGCGCGCGGCTTGATAGACGGTTAGCTGCAGCTCGCAGGCCTGCGGTTCGGCGGGAGTGGTCAGGGGCGGTAGCAGCACAAAATAACCGCCAGCGGCCAGCGGCAAGGCATCCTCTTGCCGCAGCACACATGCCGCGGCAATCACTTGCACGCGAAACGGCGCCGGGGCGCTGATCAGCAGGAAATGCCGCGGCGGCAGCATGACGGCCCGGCGCAGATCGCGCGGCCATTGCCAGCTCACCAGATTGCCGCCGGCCGGATTAAGCTGCTGACAGAAACGGCGCGGATCCGCCGCCAGATCCTCTGCCAGGCGTTCCAGATCCAGATCGCTCACATCCTGCATGCCGCGATAAAAAGCCACCGCCTCCAGAGCGCGCTCGCGCAAACATTGCTGGCGAATCAGATCCGGCAGATGCGGATGCGCCTGCTCGGCGGCCTGCAGCCGCGTGAGATCTTCCGCGGCGGCCGAAAGGCAGAGGACTTCGGCCGGCTTCAAGTTCACTTGCGCCCAATCCCCGTTCACCGTGGCCGAGACTGTTTTTTCCGAGAGTAGATCCAACCAGCCCTGACTGGGCACAGGGGCGTCGCCCGTCTGCCAGGAGACCTGACCGGGATGCGCATGATCCAGATTGATCAGGATCAGCAGCGCGGCCGCGCCATCCGGGGATTGGCGCCGTAAGGCCAAACTGTTGCCGGTCCCCTGCTGGATCAAGCGCATTTGAGCGCCACCGAAAAAAGCCGGATGCACGCTCAAGAGGCTGTTCAAGCGGGAGATGGCCGCCACCTGATTATGAGGATGCCCCCAATTCAGGGAGGTCCTTTGATGCACATCTATTTTTTGAGTAGCCAACCATTCCACGCCATTAGCGAAACCGAAGGCCCCGCGGGTGGCGCAGAGCGCCGCCAGCGCCGTGCGCATGCGCGCATAGTCAGGCGAATGCGCGGCCAAGCGCTGATTATCATGGGTCTCCGCAAAATGCATCAGCAGGCCGTCGCTCTCGGAAGTATGCAGGCTGGGCGGCAGATAAGCTTCCAGTTGACGCCGGTCATAGTTCTGGAATAGTTCCGAATAGGCCCAGTTCATATTGGCGATATTCAGTAAAGCGCGGGTGGTCTCAACTTTGCCGCCCAAGCCCTCCAGCAGAAAAATAGTCTGAGGAAATTGATGGCGCACGGTGGCCACGATATATTCCCAAGCCGGAACAGGAATCATATAGCCGGCATCGCAGCGGAACCCGTCCACCCCCCGCCGACACCAGGTTAGAAACACTTCCGCCAGATACTGCCACAGCTCGTGGCGCGTGTGATCGAGCGCCGTCAAATCCTCCCAGGTCACACCCCAGGCGCCGGGTGAATGCAAGCGGCCATTCGCCTCGCGCACCAACCAAGCCGGATAGAGGCTGTGGATCTTGGCTCCCCAGCCGGTATGATTGATGGCAATATCCAGAAAGAGCCGCGCGCCACGCGCATGCACGCCATCGACCAGCTCCCCAAATTGTTCGAGCGGCGTAGCCTGGGGATCAAACTCAGCCAGAGCCGGATCCACATCCATAAAATCCAAAGCGGCATAGGGACTGCCAAAACGTCCCATGCGCCCATAGACAGTCGGTGTGGGATGAATCGGCAATAAAAGGATGATGCGACAGCGCAGCTGATCCACGATAAAATCCAGCTCGCGCGCCAGATCGCGGAAGGTTCCAGAGGGCGGGATCACGGCATAGCCATGCTCATCCAGCAGGGAGATAACTTCCTGCTGGGCGCTGGTCGGCTGGAAATCTTGCTGGCCAAACTGGCGCACGAAAGCGTTATAGAGGGTATTGGCGCCAGCATAATGCGCCGGATGAACATTGATAGTGGTATTGGGCCCAGCCGGCCAGCGCTGCGCGCGGCCGTGTTCCGGCACCCAAAAGGCCTTGGCTTCAAAATGCCCCGGTTCAAAGAGCGGCAAGGTCAGGCTGAAGATCTGCGCGGTGGAGGATTGAGCGTTCGCGGACCGCATGGGAATATCGAACCAGTCTTCGGCCAGACGCGGTTGACGCTGCAAAACTTCGCGCATGATCGCCCGCCGCGCCGTGGTGGCATGGCCGATATTGGTGCGCAGATAAGCGCGGCCGGCCGCCGCGCCGGCTACCCGCAGCTGGAATGTGATGGTCTCGCCTCCACAGGCCAGAATGTGCTGCCCGGGCGCCGGAGTTTGTTGCATAAAAATAACCTTTCTGGCGCCATCCAATCAAGCGCATGGGAGAGAGCCTAGCACATTTAAGCGGGCAGTTCAACGGCCTTGAGATGAGACTGATTGGGCTTGAGCAAGGTTGCCGATTGGCTCTGATGCTTGAGATCTGCCAATTAAAAATGAAAAAATATTGCTTTCATCTCTGATACAAGATAGCTTGTGTGGAAAACCAAGCTTGGGACGAGCCGCTGGCCGGCTAAGTCGGCACGGGCGCCGTCAGCCATCTCCCAAACAAGCGCGCCCAGTTTGCTGGTAAGTTGCCAGCCAAAAAAATACAAAATCATCCGGAGATATAGCGCATGAAAGCAGGCCAAACCACCTTAGTGATCACCCTCCTGGCCGTCGGCGCCTGGCTGCTGCCGGCCGCAGGAGCGGAAAACATCAACCAGCTCCAGATGGAAAAACCGAAAGAGAAACCCTCTTACGAGCTGAATATCAAGTTCCGCGATGGGAAGGATCTGCAATGCTACTCCCTGAAACCCCTGGAGTTTGACGGCACCACCTCAGCGGGTAAAGCCATCTCCAAGGTAAAGCTGGATAATGTCCGCATCGAATGGAAAGCTCAGTCGCAAGTATTTGTGCTGCGCACTAAAGGCTGGACCGGCGAGCTGGTGACCCTCTGGTCGGCGGCGGGGCGGCCCGTGCTCCAAAAGAGCGCCACGCAAAGTGAGGCCATTAGCGATGCCATTCAAAGCCTGACCATCAAAAAGATATAAGAGCAAGGAACCCACTAATAAAATGAAAAAACATCTCTTTACCGCTATCGCATTGAGCGCGACTCTCATGGCCGGCCAGATGAGCCAGGCCGCCTGGCCCCAACTGACGCATCTGGCCGGCGAACTGGCCGATCCGCTCCGGGAACAAGCCGCCTGGGAGGCGCATGATTTGGTGCTGTATCGCTCCATGCTCTCGCCCGGGGCTTTGTTCCGCATGCAAACTCCCTCCATTCGCTTTTTCGGCGAACTGGAAGCTTACGGCGCTGAGGGGCCAACCTTTTTCATCGTTAAAACCGATAAAGGAGTTGAAGCCCTCTCCCTCGATACTCCCTTGGATGGCCAGAGGATGAAGGCTTCTTGGATCGTAGCCAGTTTCCAAGACGCCAAGGGCTGGGAAAACTTCGATGCCCCCTGGTTCATCGCCCTGGAAAAACGGCCGCAGTCCATCACCCTGACCCGGGCCGGCCTGGAGATCAAGTTCGCTGAGCCGGATACGGGGCATATCTTCAGTATGCCCCTCTATGGCTGGCGCAAACTGCCGCAAGCCAAGAAGGATTTCTGCGCTGAAAACAAGCTGCCCGGCTCGGGCCTCCAGCCCTGGAAATGGAAAAAGAGCGTGCCGCGCGAGGTCAGCGAGCGCTGCGATCTTTGGGCGCGCATTGCCCGGGCTTTTCCGGTGGGCTTCCAGGAGTCCTTCTCGGTCGACCCCCAAAAGGATGAGATCACTTTCCGTAACGACTATCGGTGGCTGATCACGCAGGACGATTGGCAGACCGAGCCTTTGCGCTTCGCGACCCTCTCGCCTTCGCTGGGGCTGGCCTGGAAAACGCCCGGATTCCCCATGACCTTTTCGGCCGCGATCCAGGATCCAGAATATTATACGCCCTTCGGTCCCTGTGTCGGCGCCTGGGATACTGACCGCCTGGAGATCAAGATGCAGGTCCTGCAATACATCAATGAGCTGGAACGGCTGGAGGTGCCAGCGGAGCTCACCCCTGATCAGGCTAAAGCCCTCAAGTGGATCACCGGCGGACTGTGGCGTTTTGGCGAGGAGTGGCGCTGCTTTTACGATCACGGGGAACGCAACAACTACTGCTGGAACATCGTGGCGGATGTCTGGTACATGAAGGCCCTGGCTTTTCTCGAGCCCGAGCAACGCGAGCGCGTAAAAAAAAGCATGCGTGTCTATATGGCTCACGAGGTCCTCGAAGCCTCCAACTATACCGAACGGCATGGCGCCCTGCTCCTGCATGGACCCGGCGTCGGATCCTGGGGCCAGCTGGGCGATGCCGGCAAATTTTCCAGCGCGGCCCTGGAATCCATCTGGGCTTACGCGCACTATGCCAATGATTGGGGCCTGATCCGTGATCGTTGGGAGATGATCAAGAAACTCTTCGTCACCCCCCTGGAAATGAATTGGGTCTTCTTCGGTCGCGGCGCTATCGCCGAGATGGGCGATGAAGCGCCGCCCTGCTCATCCTACGCCCGCTTGGGCTGGGGCGCCCAGGATCAAGACGCTTACCTGTGGGGCTGCTATGCCTTCGCGCGCGAATTGATTCATCATTATGTGAAGCAAGTCGGCGCGCAATATTTCTACGAACGCCAGCCCAACCGGGGGCTCACTCCCATGGAGCGGCGCGTCTATCTCTCCAATCTATGGGGCGGGATGGATGGCTGGCAAATGGATGGGCCCTGTTGGCCACGCCACTCCGGCGAACATCAAAGCCGCAACCGTTGGGTCCGTTTCCATGATCCGGATACCGGGCGCTTCTATCGCGATCATCTGCGCGCGGAAGTGCGCGAGGAATTGGAGTGGTACACCCAGTCGGCCAGTGAGGGCAACACCAATATGTATGACGCGCAGAATTACCGGAACTGGCTTAAAACCGATCAGGGTCATATCCTGCCCAGCCTGGTGCGCCTGCGCTCCTTTCTGGTGGGCGATAAATACGAGGAACTCTCGCGCATAGTGCCCATGACCAATTACGGCGGCGGCATCGCCGTGGGTTACGCCTATTTGCGTTCCATGGTGCCGGTGCACTACGACCGCATCGTGCCCCAGACCCAGGATCCCAGCCCTTATGTGCTCGGCCTGGAACGGCGCGGGCAGGGCGATCATCTGAACGTAGCCCAGGCTCTGAACATCAAAGATCTCAAGCTGACCCCCAGCTGGGCGCAATGGCCTATGCCGCAGGCGGCCGCGGGCGAGAAGAATCCGCCCGCGCGGCTTTTCGGCACTATCAGCGGTGATTTCGGCTCAGAGGTCGCAGGCGAGCCTGGCAGCCAATGGATGTCTTATGGCTGCCTGGTGTTATGGCGTGATGCTCTACCGCCCAGCGCTCAAACCACACCGGAAGAGTGAAGCCTCTTGGGCAGCGCCTAAAACCAATCATGTCCGCGCGGCGGCATTGCTGCTGGATACTGCTTTGGGTCGTCGGCTGGCTATCAGCGCTGGCCACATCAGATTCAGAGCAGGCGGACTTTAGTCTCTACCAATCGGATCTTTCTCCAGCCGTAATGCTGCGAGTGGCATCTGATAGCCTGACTTTCTTTCATGATATCGAACATTGGGGGTTGGGCCAACCAACCATGATTGCCTACGCCACTGAGCGAGGGATCATCACCCAAGCCATAAAAAGCCATGAGCTCCCCATGCCCCTCTCTGAACCCTGGGTGCTGGTATGGTTTGCGGGAGCAGAAGGCTTCGACAAGCTATCCGTGGGCGGGCCCGCCCCCATCCCACAAGTAGCGCCCATTGATGTACCCTGGCTCTTCGTGCTTCAACACCAACCGCGAAGCATCCAGCTAACCAAAGCCGGCTTGGTCTTCACCTTCGCTGATGATGCGGAACATGTGGCCTGCATGCCTTTTTTTGGTCTACGTAAACCAGCACAGTTGGAGACCGCGCGCGCGGAACATAAGCTGCCCCGTGAATGGTTAGGCCGCGCGCGCCTGCTGGCGCGCCTGATGCGAGCCTATCCGATAGACCTGACCGAGGCCGTGATGGTGGGCGCCGCCCGGGATGACCGGATCACCATCGTCAATGACTTCCAATATCTGCACACCACCGATGATTGGAATACACCGGAACTGATTGGAGCCCCCATCCCTCCCATTGTGGCGCTGGCCGCCACCGCGGGCCTGCGCGTCGAGTTCGAGGGACGGGTCCAAGACTTAAAGATGCCCACCGCCTTTGGGCCAATGAAGATAATTCTGGGGAGCGATGTCTGCCGCTACACCATCTGTGGCCTGCGCGCATATATCGATCAGGTTGAGACTTATCAGTTGGGCCGCCAGCCGGCTGTTGACCAAGGCATCCGGCTGATTGAGGAAACCTATCGGCGCGGACTAGCCGATCCCAATTCAGATGCTCACCCAGCCGGCCGTTGGAGCGCTTTCGCGGATGGCATGAGTCACGTGGCTGCCGAGATGTGTTACGGTTTGCCCTATATCCATGATGCTGAACTGCGCGCTAAAGTAACCAAGCATCTCCAAGATTATTTCAGCACCTCCCTGCTCAATCCAGCTCGCTTTGGCATCTGGCACGGCCGATACTATTGGCAAAAGGCCATCCGTCCTGAAGGCCATATTGTTTGGGATGATGATATTAAATTTTTCTATGAACTAGCCTACCCCATCTGGTGCTACGCGCATTATACGGGAGACTGGGAGTTGATCCGCGCGAGGTGGGATCATATTAAAAACCTGATGGTTCCTCCTTTTCAAATCACCTGGGCCGGCGGCGGCCCGCAGCACTGGGCTTTTGGTGATTCTTTTTATGTGGGAGCCCTGCTCAGTCCTCTCGGGCTGGCGCGCATGGCTGCCCATCTGGGCGACCAAGAAACCTACGCCTATGCCTGCTGGATCTTGGCCCGAGTAATGACTGCCGGCGTGGCGGTTGAACATGCGGCGGATTTCATACGCCAAAACGAACCTTGGAATCAGCGCCTGCCAGAGGTCTATTCCATGCGCGCGCTGGCTGGAAATGGGGTCGGGTTTTTTCCACATGGTTTGGCCTCGCAAGCGCTGACGGATGACCCGCGCTTCAATGAACACTGGTATCGCCTGAACCACGAAGGTTGGCGCTTCATCCGTGAATATGCCGGACGGGCCGCGCGCCAATATTTTAACCGCCTAGAACGAGTCGCGCCGGATCGGCCTCGCAAAACCTACAGCGATTGCTATTTTTGGTTCGCGCAGGGATACCTCTTCAACGAATCAGCCGCTGCCTTGCTGGCCACCAGGCAAGACTATGGCATCTATACAGGCTATGGCTATACTATGCATGGGATAGCGCTCGGCAAGGTGATCGCCGATGCCGGCAGCCGGCGACGCTTGCTTAGTGTGGCACCAGATTTTGGCGCGACCGAGAAAGATGGCCTGGAACAGTATCTACAGCGAGCCGGTTGTGGCCTGCAGGTCCTCTACAGCGCCAACCTGCCCGCCTGGCCGATCTTCGGCTTCACCTATTGGAAACCAGCTCGACCACAGAAACATGCCTGGCAGGACCTGCTTTGTTTCGGCACAGTGGTAGCCGATCCCCAAGTGCCCGTGCCCCAAGAGCGCGCTAAACGGCAGATCGGAACTCTCCTTAACTGTGCTGTCGGCCGATTCAAAGACCTCACTATCTCTGGCCTCACGCAGGCTTGCGCCGGCCCCTACTCTTTAGCCATGGATCCCGCCGGAAAAAGGCTCTACGTGGCCTGCCTGGATACAGCCAACATCGCCGTGCTGGAGGAGGAAACCTTATTGACCACTTTTTCAGCAGGTTCACCGGCGGCCATCGCCTTGACCGAAGGTGGCCAGAAACTCCTGGCGCTAGATGATCAGCAACAGAAATTAGTGGAGCTGGAGACGACCCGTGGCCAGCTTCTGCGGGAACTCAACCTCCCCGGCCGCCCGCGAGGTTTGGTCGTCAGCGCAAAACACGGCTTGGCCTTCATCAATGATTATGATGCTGCCCGCGTGAAAGTGCTCGACCTCAATTCATTCCTAATCATTCAAGAACTCAAGGTGGCTGAGCGGCCAGCAGCCCTGGCTGTCGATGATGATTCGGACCGACTCTATGTTGCTTGCAATGCCACCCCGGAAGGCGCCCAAGACAGCAATAAAGATCAACGCCTGGAGGATACGCTTGCTATCTATCAGCTCAGTTCTCTGACCAAGATAAAAACTATCCCTGTCTTTGGTCCGCTGCGCGCTTTGGCCATCAGCCCCCGAACCAAAAACCTACATATGGCCAGCGCTATGTATAATATGGATGCCGATATCATCCTCGCCTGGCAAGATCAGGAAATCCTGGCCATAGTGCCATTGGTTAACGATCCCCGTAATATGGTCTGGGGATTCAAAGAGGGCAGCCTGGCGATAAGTCCCGTCACTGGTCGCGCTTATCTCTGCGGCAGTGGATCGGCGTCTGTGGCTACAGTGGATGAGACGGCGCTGACGCCTGAAATCCTTGAACTTTCTCAGCAGGCCCTGCGCGCCAATCCAACCGGCAAAAAATGCTCCCAGCCGGGATCAACTGAGTTTTTCCTCGGCCGCCTCCTCAAGTCTGTGGTAGAGGCTGGCGTCGTTGTCCCCGAGCATCGCCCCACCGATTTGGGCGCCGCCGGCCTTTGCGCCCACCCCCATTTGGGCAGGGTGTACGTGGCCAATTTCGACTCGGGAACTCTGACGGTGATCAACGAGGACTCACGCCAGACCACACGGATCGAATGATCAGATCACTTCCAGATAATCGCGATCCGGCAGCTGGGGAAAGGCCTGGTGCGGCTCGGTCTGATACCAGTAGGCCACCGAGGCGATATCATCCTGCAGTGGCAAATAGCGCCCTTCACTGCGCCAGCCGATGGCCTGCATGGTGATCCTGATCTCCTTGGCGAAACGGATCGGATCCAGGATATGGAAGCGATAGAGCCCATGGCGATTGCCCGGCTTGCCATCGCTGGCGCCTAGAGGATAACCCAAAAACGGCGCTGAAAAGTTCTGCCCAAAACTCCAAGCCCCGCCGAAATAATCCTCGGTGCCCGTGCCGCAAATGGTGGGAAACTCCTGATCGCCATCCAGGAAGACCTTGATCTCGCCCTCGCCCCACCAACCGGCGCTATTCTGCTGCCAGGCCATGTAGACTCCGACAAATTGGCCCGCGCCGCGCACCCCATCCAAGATCACGTAATCCTCCTTATAGGGCAGAGGATTGGTG
Organism: uncultured Verrucomicrobiota bacterium; assembly: GCA_964475165.1. Lineage (GTDB taxonomy): Bacteria > Verrucomicrobiota > Kiritimatiellia > JAAZAB01 > JAAZAB01 > CAYUHK01. Next base: position 135,552 of record CAYYVN010000005.1, read on the forward strand.
CGGCGGAAATGGGCATGAAAATAAGCTTCACGCTCATCGATCGCGCCCAGGCCATAGTTGATGGTGTAGTAAAATCCTCCCACATCTTCCGGCGCGCGGTTTTCAATCGTGATCCGCGAGTGTTTACGAAAAGGCATGGGGAAATAACAGTTGAAACCCCCGGATGGATTAACATTGATCGGCAAGGCAAGAATATTAGTCCGGGTCTTCCAGCCGTTGCAGAAGAAATCGCCGAGGGGCGATTCCACGCTGGGCGTGGTCTCGCCATCCCAATACATGCGCAGGATCAAATCCCGGTAGCGCTTGGCATCCACCGTGATCCAGATATGCTGAATAACTCCCGGCCCGGTCACATCCATCAAGGTGGTGGTGGAGCCCTGGGGCAGCTTCAGCGAAGGACGCACCTTCCATTTCTGCCCCAGATCGCGGGCGGCCAGATTCGGTCCCGCCCAATGTTGGCCAAGCCGCGTGACCTCCTCCTGCGGGGTGGCGCTGACCTCTGCCATGCCGCCCTGGCCCCTGGTGCCATAAACATTTTCCGCTGAAATGGAGCGGGACTCGAATTGAGATAATCTGCTGATACCGCCCAAGACACCCCCGCTGGACATAGCCACCTCCTTTTTTACCCTCAACCCAACGATCTTTCGCGCCAAGATACAGGGCCAGATCAGAATTGTCCATCAGGAAAGGCCGATCAGCTTGGCCAGCGGGCGGGTATTGAGCGCGCTCATGCAAGGATAGCCGCCAGTCAATTGGGAAATTCAACTTGCCTGGCGCATAGAGCGCCGGCTAGTCGGCACGCCCTCTCGGCATCCGGACACCAAAATAAACATTGCTTGCGCCGCTCACGCCAGATAGTATCGGTCCATCAGCTCACAGCCATTAATGGGGGCGAGATAGCTCAGTTGGTAGAGCAGCGGACTGAAAATCCGCGTGTCGGCGGTTCGATTCCGCCTCTCGCCACCTGCCTCCCCTGCGGCGCGCCCTGGCGCTAGCGAAACATGCTCATGAAATCGGGCGCCGGCACCACATATTTATTTTCGATGGTGCGCCGCCCATCCACCAGAGCTGTGCGCACGCATTGTTGATATGCTTGGCAATGGCCTTCGGCATCGGGCACATAGCCGCGGCAGACCCGCAAAACATCGGGAGAAATTTCATCGATGATCACGATTTTATCGGCGGCTCCCTGTAAACGGCCCAACTCGAATTTACCATCCACCACATGCAGACCATGCGCCGCAAATTCTTGCGAGACGATGGTGGCGATATCTTGCACCAGCGCGATGCTGCGCTCGATTTCATCGCGCCGCAAAGCGCCCGTGGCCGCCAGGGCCTCCAGGGTGATCAGGGTATCCGTATCCCCTTTGGTCCAAATCTCCACGATCATGCGCAGATTCTTGCCGGGCCGCACGAAAGGATACCTTCTCCAGAAACTCCCCGTGGCATTATTCCTCCAGGTGAACTCAAGATTCAAGAGCGGCGCCGCGCCGGGGAATTCGGGCGATTCCACCGGCATCCCCAGGGGCGTGGCCGGTTCCACGATCATCTCGTTCTCAGATACCGTCTCGATGTAATGGGAGGGGATGCCCTTCGCCTGCAATAAACGGAAGAAATGGGTGGCGAACCGACAGGCCGTGGCGCCTTTACCGGCAATGGCACCCACCACCACATCGCGGCCGGGATCAAAAACAACCTGACCATTGGCAATGTAGCCGGTGGCCCGATCAGTGAACACCAGCCGATATTTACCGGCATAAGGCCCCTCATGCACGGCATAAACATCCTTGGATTTCCCGCGATAGATCAATTGATCCTTTGACATACCAGTCTTGCTCCTTGAATGCCGACTCACCCCTCGCCTTTTCTCGATCCAGACGCTAAACGGCTGGAAAAAATGATGGCATGAATAATGGGCCTGTCAAGCTGACTCTTCGATAATTCGCGCCAGCGCCCCCCCCCAGCCCCCGCGGCGCGGTCGGCTGAACCTATTTTTCTCGTTGCATGCCAGGGCCAAAGCTGTTCATAATAGCCGCACTTTTTGTCCATCCCAAGGCCAGGCCGCGCTGCATCAGGGCTTGGCACAAACGAAGGAGGCGCTGCCGTTATGCATGGGTTCATGTTACGAGAAATGCTCCTCAATGGCTGGCCGGTGCTCAGCGTCTTGCTGATCATGTCGGTGGTGTCGCTGACCGTTATCCTGGATCGGGTGACGACGCTCCGGCGGGCGCAATGCCAGGCTCTGCCTTTCATTGCCGAGCTCCTCCGGATCATACGTGAACAGGGCCTGGAACGAGCGATAGCCTATTGCCAGCGCCTCTCCAAACCGGTCGCCGCGGTGGCCGCCAAGATTCTCTTGCAACCCGGCGATCGCGCCGCCCGCGAACGCGCCGGGCGCTATGCGCTCCAGGAACAGATCAATCGCTTGGAGTCTTTCGTGGCTATCCTGGGCACCATCGGCAGCACCGCGCCTTTCGTGGGGCTTTTCGGCACCGTTATCGGCGTCATCAAGGCCTTTCAAGATATCGCCATGAGCGCCGGCGCCGGGCCGGAAGTGGTTTCAGCTGGGATTGCCGAAGCCCTCATTGCCACAGCCTTCGGGCTCTTGGTGGCTATCCCGGCGGTGATGTTTTATAACTACTGCATTCGCCGCATCGAAACGCTGGCGCAGGATATTGATCGAGCCGCCTATGAATTGATCGAGGCTTTATCCGCCGCCAAGATCGGCGGCTGAGCCAACAGTTCCCTCCCGCAGAGCGGCAGTTATGAAAACCAATCCTTTCAAAGGTAAATATCGGATCATGTCCGAAATGAACATGATCCCCTTCATCGACGTAGCCCTCGTGCTGCTCATCATCTTCATGGTGATGACGCCTTTCCTGATCAAGTCCCAGATCAAAATCAATCTGCCGCAAGCCAAAACCAGCGATACACCCCCTCCCCAATCACGGGTCTTGGAGGTGCAACTGGATAAACAAGGGGTCATTTTTCTGGATGGCAAACCGATACGCGCGGAACTTTTCGAGGAAAAATTGCGCCAAATGGTGATTGATCCTCAGGAACAGCCTCTCCTGATCGAAGCCGATCGGGAAGTGTCCTTTCAGCATGTGGTGACGATCCTGGATGTGGCCAAGAAGCTTGGGATCACCAAGTTGGGCATCAATGTTAAGCAGCAAAAAAAAGCTACTCCTTAGTCCCCCCCCCT
>CAYYVN010000006.1:0-12339 GCA_964475165.1 uncultured Verrucomicrobiota bacterium
ATGCGCTGATGAACCGTGAAGCCGGCGCCGCCGAGGCCTGCCGCTTCGTGCGCCAGCTGGATTTTCCCAAGTCCGATCGCGTCTTCGATGAAGCTCTGCGGCAATAAAAAGAGGCCTAAAAAACTATTGACAAACCGGCGGCCCTTGTGCGATAGTGCTCGGCATGAGGCTGCAAAACTCCATCGTGAAACGCGCGCGACATGCAAATCAGACCCTACTGGTACGGCTGGTTGGGACGCTCGCGGTCTGCTTCACGGTGGGACCGGCGTGCGGCTGAAAAGCCGCTTGTGGCGTATGCTCGCAGTTAAGCCCACCGTGCTAAGCGGTGGGCTTTTTTATCGGGCGCAAGCTGATCTGCATGGCAGCCGGCGCCAGCCTTCAGAAGGAGAAAGATCATGAGAACCGGCGTGGAATGCTTGATGGATGGACTCAAAAAAGCCGGGGTGGAAATCGTTTTTGGATTGCCCGGCGGATCCGTGTTGGATATTTTCGATAAGCTTCCGCAAGCCCCCTTTAAGTTCGTGTTGGCGCGCCATGAACAGGGCGCCACTCATATGGCCGACGGCTACGCTCGCGCCACCGGCAAAACCGGTTGCTGCCTGGTGACCTCCGGGCCCGGCGCCACCAATACGGTCACCGGCCTGGCCACCGCCTATATGGATTCCAGCCCTCTGGTCTGCCTGAGCGGGCAAGTGCCCACGGCCATGATCGGCAATGATGCCTTTCAGGAGGCTGATACCACCGGGATCACGCGCCCGGTGACCAAGCATAATTATTTAGTGCGCAGCGTGCATGATCTGCCGCGGGTCATCGCCGAAGCTTTTTATATCGCCGGCACCGGCCGCCCCGGCCCGGTGCTCATCGATATCCCCAAGGATGTCCAGCGGGCCACCACCCATGCCACCGCTCCGCAGACGGTGCATATCCGCAGTTATAATCCCAATACGGAGGGCCACCCCAAGCAGATCACGCGCTTGGCCCAGGCCATCAATAAGGCCGCGCGCCCCTTGCTCTATGTCGGCGGCGGCGTTATCATCAGTAATGCGGCAGCGGAATTGACGGCCCTGGCCCGCAAGGCGCAGATTCCCGTGACCACCACCCTGTTAGGCTTGGGCAGTTTCCCGGAAACTGATCCGCTGGCGCTGCGCATGCTGGGCATGCACGGCAGCGTGGCCGCCAATTACGCCACCCATCACTGCGATCTCTTGGTGGCGATCGGGGCGCGCTTTGATGACCGCGTCACGGGCAAGATCTCCGAGTTCGCGCCCCATGCCCAGATCGCCCATGTGGATATCGATCCCACCGCTGTTTCCAAGAGCGTGCAGGTGGATATCCCCGTCGTGGGGGATGCCAAAAATGTGCTGAGCGCCCTGGTCGCGCAGGTGCAACCCCAGCCCCGCCAGGAATGGCTGGCCCAGATCGCCGCCTGGCAGGCTGAGTATCCTTTCGTCTATGAGCAGAATGGCAGCAGCCTGATGCCGCAATATGTGATCGAACAGGTTTATGCCCTGACCAAAGGGGAGGCCATCATCGTTACGGATGTTGGGCAGCACCAGATGTGGGCTGCACACTATTATCGCTATACCCAGCCGCGCTCCTTCATCTCATCGGGCGGCTTGGGCACCATGGGCTTCGGACTGCCCGCGGCCATTGGAGCCAAAATGGGCCGGCCCGATAAGCTGGTGGTGGCGATTTCGGGCGATGGTAGTGCCCAGATGAACTTCCAGGAATTGGTGGTGGCCGTGGAGCATCAGATGCCCGTTAAATGGGTTATCCTCAATAACGGCTATCTGGGTATGGTGCGGCAATGGCAGGAGATGTTCTATCAAAAACAATATGCGGCCACCTGCCTGGACCAGGCCCGGCGGCGCGGCAACGCTGCGCCCGGCCCCGGCGCAGCCGATTGCTATCTGCCGGATTTCGTGCAAATGGCCCAAGCCCACGGGGCCTTGGGGCTGCGGGTGCACCAGCAGTCTGAGGTGCAACCTGCCTTGCAAGAAGCCTTTGCTTCGGAGCGCACGGCCGTGATCGAATGTATGGTGGCCGCCGAGGCCAATGTCTATCCGATGGTGCCGGCTGGTTCTTCCCTCACCGAGATGATCCAGGGTCTGGCCTGATGATCGGTTAATAAAAAACGGCAAGAAGGGGTGCCATGAAACATATCATTGCTGTCTTGGTGGAAAATAGGCCGGGTGTGCTGGCGCGCATCATCGGGCTCATTTCCGGTCGCGGCTATAATATCCACAGCCTCAATGTGGCGCCCACGCAGGATGCCACCACTTCGCGCCTGACCATGATCGTGCCCGGAGAAGCCGGTATTCTGGAGCAAGTCACCAAGCAGTTGAACAAGCTGGTGGATGTGATCAAGGTCTATGATCTGAGCAGCGAAAGGCATGTCAGCCGCGAGTTGCTCTTGGCGCGCATCAAGCTCACCTCTAAGAATCGTGCGGCCTTGCTTGAGCTGGCCGCCCTCTGTCGCGCCGAGATCGTCTGCGTTTATAATCAATCGCTGACCGTGCAGCTGGCGGGCGGTTCGGATGAAATCGATAATTTCCTGGAGCTGGCCAAACCGCACGGTATTCTGGAAGTGTCGCGCTGCGGCGCCATGGCCATCGCCCGTTCGGAAAATTAGCGTTCGCTGTAAAAAATAACTTACCCAATAGAAGCATGGAAAATGTCCCGGCCGCCGCCGGCGCCCGGTGATCCATAGAGGGGAAACCATGAAAGCTAAGTCCTCTAAAAAGATTCAGATTTTTGATACCACCCTGCGCGACGGCGAGCAATGTCCCGGCGCCAGCCTCAATCACCGCCAGAAACTGGAGATCGCCCGTCAGCTGGCCCGCTTGCAGGTGGATGTGATTGAAGCCGGGTTTCCGATCGCTTCGCCCGATGATTTCCGCGCCGTGCATGCCGTGGCTTCCACCATCCGCGGGCCGCGCATTGCCGGCCTGGCGCGGAGCCTCAACAAGGATATCGAGCGTTGTGCCGAAGCCATCGCCCCGGCCGGGCGCCGGGGACGGATCCATGTCTTCCTGGCCACCTCGCCCATTCATCGTAAATTCAAATTGAAGAAAGATAAGGCCGAGATCCTCAAGCAGGCCGTTGCCGCCATTGGCTATGCGCGCCGCTTCTGCGAGGATGTCGAGTTCAGCGCCGAGGATGCTTCGCGCACCGAGCCGGATTTCCTGGCCGAGATCACCCGCGCGGTGATCGATGCCGGCGCCCTCACCGTCAATATTCCCGATACGGTGGGCTATGCCCTGCCCGCTGAGTTCGGCGCCTTGATCGCCTCGCTCTTTGAGCGCGTGCCCAATATCCATCGCGCGGCCATCAATGTCCATTGTCATAACGATCTGGGCCTGGCGGTGGCCAATTCGCTGGCCGCCATCCAGAACGGCGCCAGCGGTATCGAATGCACCATCAATGGCTTGGGAGAACGCGCCGGCAATTGCGCCCTCGAGGAAGTCGTGATGGCCCTGCGCACGCGCCAGGATATTTTTCAGGCGCGCACCGCCATCGTCACCCAGGAGTTATATAGGACCAGCCGCCTGGTCAGCCGCCTGACCGGCATCGCCGTGCAAAGGAATAAGGCTATCGTCGGCGCCAATGCCTTCGCGCATGAAGCCGGTATTCATCAGGATGGCATCCTCAAGGAACGCACCACCTACGAAATCATGCGCGCCGAGGATATCGGGATTGAGGGATCTGATCTGGTGCTCGGCAAACACTCGGGCCGCCATGCCTTCGTCGATCGTTTGAGTAAAATGGGGTTCCGCCTGAATCCCGGCGAGCTGGACCGCGCTTACCATCGTTTTATCGATCTGGCCGATAAAAAGAAGACCATCTATGATGATGATCTGGTGGCTATCGCCCGGGACGAGTTGGAGGATATGGCCGGGATCTATGAGCTGGATTACCTGCATGTATCCACCGGCACCAAAACCGTACCCACGGCCACGGTGCGTCTGCGCAAGGGTCAGGAACTGATCCAGGACGCTTCCTGCGGCGATGGGCCGGTGGATGCCGCCTTGAAAACCATCGAACGCATCACGGGGGTCAAGGGCAAGCTGTTGGATTATAATATTCAAGCCGTGACCATCGGCAAGGATGCCCAAGGCGAGGTCAGTATGCGCGTGGTTTTCAATGCCGAGACCATCAGTGGCAAGGCCGCCAGTACTGATATCGTCCAGGCCAGCGCCGCTGCCTATCTGGGCTGCGTGAACCGTTTTCTGCATTCGCGCGCCGCCGTGGAAAAGGCCCCCGGAAAGGATGGGGCGGCTGGCGCTAAAAAGCCTCGACGGCGCGCCGCAGATAAGGGCCGCCCGTAATTTCGTTCAGGAGGGCCATGCATATTTCACCCCAAACAAGGCTGTTGGCCGTGCTGGGGCATCCGGTGCGCCATTCGCTCTCGCCCGCCATGCAGAATGCCGCCCTGGCGGCCAGAAATTTGGATGCGCTCTACCTGGCCTTTGATGTGCCGCCGCAGCGGCTAGCACCGACGCTGGCTCTGCTGGCTGATTTGGGCTTCATGGGAGTTAATCTGACCGTCCCCCTCAAGGAAATCGCCTTTCAGAATATCCAGTCTTTGGATGAGTCGGCCCAGCGCTTGGGGTCGGTCAATACCGTCAAGTTCACGCCGCAGGGGCCGCAAGGGTTCAGTACCGATGGCGAGGGCTTTTTACGCGCTATCGGCGAGCTTTGGGATTTACAACTCAGGGCGCGGGCTCTCTTCATCCTGGGGTGCGGTGGTGCTGGCCGGGCCGTGGCCATAGCGGCGGCCCTAGCTGGCGCGAACCTCTCTCTGGCTGATCGCGATCAGGCTCGTGCCGAGAAACTGCGGCAAGAACTGACCGCCCTGGGCATTCAAGCCCAAAGCGTGGATGCGGCCGCCTGGCCAGCAGCTAGCCGGCAGGCCGAACTGGTGATCAATGCCACTCCTCAAGGCCTGCAGGCGGGCGAGGCTTCACCTCTGCCGCCCAGCGCCTTCCGCGCTGGCCAATGGGTCTATGATCTGATCTATACCCTCCCCGAAACGCCCCTGATGCGGATTGCCAACCAGCAGGGCGCCATCACTGCCAATGGCCTGGGGATGCTGCTCCATCAGGGCGCCCTTGCCTTCCAGATCTGGACGGGGCAGGAGCCGCCGCTAGCTGTTATGCGCCGAGCCCTGGAGCAAGGGCTGCGCCCTTGAGGGGCCCCGCCCAGCCGGCGGGTGGTCACGCAAGGGGCGCGAGCGCTCTTGACCGGGGCGCTCCAGTTCCCGGAGGCAAAAAGTGGTTTGCTTTTGCGCCGGCTTCAACTATAGTGCTGCCATGCCGGCTATTTCCATAGCTTGTCTTAACGGTTATCTAGCCTGCCTGGCCTTTCTTTGGGGCGCTTGCGTGGGCAGTTTTGCCAATGTCTGTATTTTCCGCATGCCACGGGAAAAGTCCGTCGTCAGGCCTCGTTCTTTCTGTCCCCACTGCAATCACATGATTGCCTGGTACGATAACCTGCCGCTTTTGAGCTTTTTTTTGCTGCGCCGTAAATGCCGCCATTGCAGCGGAACCATCTCAGCCCGCTATTGGCTGGTCGAGTTGTTCATGGCCCTCGCTTTCCTCCTCATCTGGCTCTTGTACGGCTGGGACTGGCGCACGCCGGTTTATTGGCTGCTGACTAGCGGGCTGGTGATTGGCAGCGGCATTGATTTTGAGCATATGATCATTCCCGATCGCATCACCATTGGCGGGATGGTGGCTGGGCCGCTGCTCAGCCTGCTGGTGCCCTCCCTCCATGGTGAGATCACCGCTTATGCGGGCTTTCGTGCCGCCATGATCGGCTTGGTCGTCGGCGCGCTGCTGCTCTGGAGCGTGGCCGCCCTTGGCAGTCTCGCTTTCCGCAAGGAAGCCATGGGTATGGGCGATGTAAAGCTGCTGGGCGCCATCGGCGCCTTTCTGGGCTGGCAAGCTGTGATCTTCGTGGTGATGGTGGCCTCCTTGCTGGGGGCCGTGGTGGGGGTCAGCTTTATTCTGGCGCGCCATAAAACCTTGGGCAGCCGCATCCCCTTTGGTCCTTATCTGGCCCTGGCGGCTCTCCTCTGGATTCTGGGCGGGAAAACGGCCTGGTCGCTCTATGTGCTCTGGTTGACCAGGCCACCGGTGATTGGATGATGACAGCCAGCTCAGCCAATAACATCATCCTCGTCGGTTTCATGGGGACCGGCAAGAGCGCCGTCGGCCAGGAACTGGCTCGCCAACTGGCGCGCCGTTTCGTGGATATGGATGAAGAGCTGGCGGCGCGGGCCGGCAAGTCCATCGCGCTTATTTTTGCCGAGGAGGGCGAAGCTGCTTTCCGCGCCATGGAAAGAGAGCTGGTGCGTGAACTGGTCCAGGCCCGCGGCCAGGTGATCGCCACTGGCGGCGGCGTAGTGCTGAACCAGGCTAACCTCAAAGATTTCAGCGCCACCGGCAGCCTGGTCTGCCTCAGCGCCAGCCCGGAAGAAATTTTACGTCGCGTGGCCGGCGCCACCCAGCGCCCGCTCCTCAATCAGCCTGATCCGGCCGCCGTCGTTCGCCAGCTGTTGGCCCAACGCCAGCAGCTCTATGCTGCGATTCCCATCCAGATCAATACCACCGGCCTATCGGTGGGCGAGGTGGTGGCGGCAATCAGAGCCCGGCTGGCGGATCGCGCTGCGCTCTGAACCGGATCCGCTGCCAGACCCCGACTTGAGCTCAAGGCCCAAACAGCCTATATTCAGGCTATGAACTTGAGGGATTTTATCCAGCATAAGGCCAGCGAGCTGGGGTTCGCTGCCGTGGGCTTCGCCGCCGCCGCCGCCAGCGAGTCCTATACCCGCTATCAAACCTGGCTGCAGCGCGGCTATGCCGGAGAGATGCATTTTATGATGCGCCAGGCGGCCGCGCGCGCGCATCCGGCTCGGCTGCTGCCGAGCGTCAAATCTCTCATTATGGTCGCGGCTCACTACGCTCCCGCTTCCCCGGCCAGCCATTGGTCAGGGCATGTCAGCGCGCGCGATTATCATAGCGTCTTACGAGCCAAGCTCCGCCAATTGGCGCAAGCCATTCACGCGCGAGAGCCCCTGCAAAGTCGGGTCTGCGTGGATAGTGCCCCCTTGCTGGAACGCGAATGGGCCCGGCGCGCCGGCCTGGGCTGGATCGGCAAGCAGGGCAGCTTGGTGCATCCCCAATACGGCTGCGGCCTGCTGCTGGGGGCGCTGTTGGTGGATCTCGAGTTGGAACCCTCAGCATCGCAACCCAATCAATGCGGCGACTGCCAGCTGTGCCTGAAAGCCTGTCCTGCTGGCGCTCTCCGGCCCGATGGCCTGCTGGATGCCCGCCGCTGTGTGGCCTATCTCACCATTGAACATCGCAGCGCGATCCCGCCTTCTTTGCAGCCTGCGCTCGGGGGCATGCTCTTTGGCTGCGACCGTTGCACGGCGATCTGTCCCTGGAATAAGGCCGGGGAACTCATGCCCGAATTGAGAGCTCCGGCCTGGCCCGGCCCGGCCGAATGCCTGGCTCTGACCGCGCAGGATTTTGAGCGCCGCTTCGCTGAAACCACCGTGCACCGTCTGGGCCTGGCACGCCTGCAACGCAATGCGCGGATCGCCCTCCAGAACAGTGCCGCCCCCGCATCCCCGGCGCCCTGAGCGGCTCCGCCAAAATTATTTATATAATAGGCTTGCCCCGCCCGCGCCTAGAAGCTAGCCTTATTCCATGACTGCGGGGTGGAGCAGCCCGGTAGCTCGTCAGGCTCATAACCTGAAGGTCGTTGGTTCAAATCCAACCCCCGCTACCCATTTTAGCAATAACGCGCCCCCGTCTTTCCAAGGGAAAGCGGGGGCTTTGCTTTGCGGTCCTTAGCCTCTTGAGCATGCGACGGCTGCTTGCGCCACCAACCAGCTGGGCGCTCTTAGATTCCAACCTTGGTGAAACCGGCAATCTTGATGGTAGGCACGCTTGGCTGCAGATTGACCAGACGAAAATTATCGGCCCCGGCTTCCGACCGTCAGGCAAATCCGCAGGAAGGCGGAGGCGATGAAACTGACGGCGCGCATATCGCAAACTACCGCCAACCGCTCCGCGCGCAGGCGCGGGTAGATTTACTGTTCCAGTCGAGCGCTTCCGTATTCAAGGCGCCTCGGAAGGTGCAGTCAACTTTGATACCCAAAGCCAATAATCCTTCTCTTGGCCACATCCTTTTGGATTTAAGACCTGGTTGGATTGCCGGGGAGGGCGGAGGTCCGAACCAGATTGCAGAGCGCCCGGCCCGGGGGCATCATTCATCTTCATATCCTGGAGATGTCTAAAAAATTTCTTTCTATTTTGTGCCGGGCGCTATAAAGCTTTGCGTAGCTTAGCCAGTCACTTTTGTTTTATGAGCGAGTGGTTTAATCACCGCTTCTCTCAAGCTAGCTGGGTGGGGAGCAATATGCATCTGCTTGGGATCGGACCTGTGCTGGCGCTAACCGGTGTGCTCACCGGGGCGCTGGCCGTTTTCTTCTGCCGCGTCACGGGCCACGGGGCTGCTTTGGCGGCGCCCTGGCGGGAATGGCTTTTCTGGGTTGGGGTGATCTGGGGGCTGCCAGGCATATATTTCTGGTTGGCTTCGATCATTGCCCTCAAGCGGGCCGTCAAGTCACGGCGGCTGGCGCGCGAGGGGGTTTATGGCCTTTCGCGCAATCCCATGTACACGGGCATCATCATCTTCATCATCCCCGGCCTGACATTGATCTTGAACAATATGTTGTTGCTCGCCGCGTCGGCAACGATGCTGCTGGTCTTTAAGCTGCGCATTGGGCGGGAAGAACGTCTTTTGTCGCGGGAGTTTGGCGCCGAGTACGAACGCTACCGGGCGCGGGTGCCCCAGCTCTTGCTATTTAAGCCCCGCCTGGGTCAGCCCGGTATTTAGTGGCGCGCGCGGCGGCAGTTAGAGGCTTGGCTGATTGGGCCGTCGCCAGTTCAAGCTGGCAGGTCGATGGTCATTTCCAACACATTCTGGTTAGCCTGGCGCTGATAGCAGAGCGCATTGACCATGTGCCGTACCAGATGAATGCCCAGCCCGCCGATGGGGCGTTGGGCGAGGTCGAGAGATGTATCGGGTGGAGCTGCGGAGAGAGGGTTGAACTCGCGGCCATCATCGGCGACGCGTATTTTCAGGCATTGGGTCGCCGGCTCAAGCGTGATGGTGATGGTGTGAGGCTCTTGATCGGTGTATCCATATTTGATGATATTGGTGATGATCTCTTCCAAGACCAGGTTAGTGGTGAAAAGAACGGTCGGCGCTGCCGCGCGCTCTTGCAGGAAAGCGTTGACAGCCTGCTGCAGGCGCGGGAGCTCTTCCAGCCTATTACTGATTTGCAGCTTAAGCTGACCGGTATTGGATGCTTGCTGAGGCATAGGGCTCTCTTCCCGCTAGTTAGCCTAAAGCAGGGCTCGCGCTGGGTCGAGCCTAAAATGCCATGAGGGGGCGGAGCTTAACTTAGCTAGGAAAAGCCTTGCCGCCGCGTCAGGAAAAGGCTTATAACTGCATGCGGGCGCGGATATCATCTGGGCGATCAGGAGGATAAAGTATGCATATCACCATGGAGAAAGATGGAGCAACGCTGCTCATGAAACTGCAAGGGCGTTTGGATGTGGCCAATGCCTCGGTCCTGGAGCAAGCCGCTGAGCAAGCCCTCCAGGCTGGCGATCAATTGCTGGTCTTGGATTTCAGCAAGCTGGATTATATCAGCAGCGCTGGCTTGCGCAGTCTTCTCACTCTGCATAAGCAGGTCAAGGCCCAGGACGGTAAGCTGGCGCTTTGCAACCTGCAGGGGATGGTCAAGGAAGTTTTGGATATCTCGGGGTTGGCGACGATGTTGGCGGTGTTTGATTCCACGGCCGCGGCGCTGGCCGCCATGCGCTGAAGTTGGGGCCTTGACCGCTTCTCGCTGGCCCCTCGGGCGCCGGCCGGCGCGGCGGCGGCCTTTCAGGCTAACGCATCTTTCCAGGATTTATAGATGGGGATGATGGTGGCCAGGTTGGCGCAGCGGAAAATTTCATCCACCAATCCCTTAACATTGCAGAAACGGAGCTGCCCGCCGGCCGCCTGTATTTTCTTGGCTCCGGCTAAAATGCTGCGCAACCCCGCACTACTGACATATTCCACGGCATCCATATCCACCACGACGATCTGCTCGGGAGTTTCCAAGCACCGCAAGCGCTGCTCAAAGGCCTGGGCAGAGAGCGCATCCATGCTTCCCTTGAGTTTGATGACGGCAATGGTTTTGAATTCCATACTGGCTCCTCTGGTTGCCCTGGGGGGGGCATCCGTTCGATCGTTTGCATAAGCGCCCGGCCATCCGGGCTCGAGCCGCCGCTTCTTTTTTGCGAAAAGTATAGCAGTATTCCGACGGTAGTTCCAGCTTAATCATGCCGGCTGGCCGACCTGTGGGGGGCAGATAGCAAAGCGCGGAATTTGCGAATGGCGATCAGGAGCACGCCGCTGGCCAAGACCATCAGGATCAGGGCGGCGCCGGCCAGAGGCCCTTGGCCGGCATTGAAGAGCCGCCCGGCGCCCCAGGGGGCCAGATAGTTTTTCAGTGAGATGAGCAAGGTGGCATAGGTGGTCAACAGCATGAAGATGGCCGGTAAAATGGTGAACCAGATGGTTTTACCGCGCTGCAACAGCCAGACTGTGACGACCGTGAGGGTCAAGGCGGCGATGAGTTGATTGCCGGCGCCAAAAATCTTCCAGGCGGAGATGATGGTTGAATTGAGGGCGAAAAACAGCATCAGGCCCACGGCGAGGACCGTGTTGAAGAGAGGATTGATCAACAGCGCCCCCGGTCGGCCGCGACAGAGAAAACGCCATAATTCCTCCAGCATATAGCGGCAGAGCCGGATAAAGGTGTCGAGCGTGGTGACGACAAAGCCTTCCAGCACAAGAATGCCCATGACGGACCCCACGCTGATGGGGATGCGGGCGACATCATGGAGCATATAGCCCATGGCCACGGCGAAGGCCAGGATGGGATTGCCGTCGCCGCTGGCCGGGAAGACGATCCTCAGATATTCGGCTTTGGGCAGGGCCGCGGCCACCAAAAGGAGGGCCATCAGCGCCATCGCGCCCTCGAGCAGCATGGCGTTATAGCCCACCCGCCGCGTGTCGGCCTCGCTGCTAATTTGTTTGACGGTCGTCCCGGTGGTGGCCAGCGCATGCGCTCCACTGATGGCACCACAGGCGATGGTGATGAGCAGAAACGGCCAGATGGGACCGGTGATGCGCGCGCCGGCGGCGATATTAAACATGTTGCTATTGAGGGTTTGTCCCTGAAAACCGTAATAGATTAAGCCCACCAGCATGAGGATGATGCCGACATAGAGGATCTGGACATTGACGAAATCGCGCGGCTGGAGGATCAGCCAGACCGGCACCCAACAGGCGATGAAGACATAGAGGGAGAGCAGATAGCGCCATTCGGTTTCGCCGAGGGTGACGGGATAAAAGAATCCGGCCAGGACGCTCGCCACACAAATACCAGCCGCCAAGCTATAGAGGAGGAGGGCCGGCGTGTTGCGGCGGAAAAAGAGCCAGCCGAGGATGGGAGCACAAGCCGTGATGATCAGCATGGAGGTGGTGGCGATGCCGCCGATGCGCGCCATGAGCACGCCGTCAGGGCCAATCGCCGTGTTCAACAGGTGGCTATGGCTATCTATCTGCAGGAGTGCCGCGGGATAGGAAGCGGTCAGCGCTTTGCAGGAGAGGTTCAAGAAAATGGCGTTGATCAAGGTGAGCATGGTGATCAGAAAGGCTACCAACAGCAGGTAGCCCGGACCGCCCAGACTGCGCCGGCACATCTCGGCGATGGAACGGCCATCCTCGCGCATGGAGACGAACATCGAGGTCATATCATGCACGGCGCCGAAGAGGATACAGCCCAGCACGATCCAGAACCAAGCCGGCACCCAGCCATATACCAGGGCCAGGATGGGGCCGACGATGGGGCCGGCGCCGGCGATGACGCTGAAGTGATGGGCAAAGACCACATGGGTGCGCGTGGGGATATAGTCGCGGTTATCGCGTAATTTATGGGCGGGGGTGAGGTTACGGGTGTCAATCCCTAGATGCCTGCCGAGATAAAAGGCGTGTGTCCGGCTGGCCAAAAGGAAGCAGCCCAGGCCGATCAATAAGGGGATCAAGGTGTTCATGGCTGTGGGTGCCGCGGGCCTTGGCTGGGGAGTGGTTTTGGGCGCAGCCGGTCGAACCATAAGCGGCCGCCAGCCGAGCGGGGCGCGGCCGCACTGGCCATCAGGCTGACGGCGTTAATGGGGGCGTTGGATAGCATGGATCCTTGCG
>CAYYVN010000006.1:12349-47434 GCA_964475165.1 uncultured Verrucomicrobiota bacterium
GCACCAAATCGAGTTGTGTTTCTGCCTGACAATGAGTTGCCCTTGGTTTAGCCTTATTCCCCGGCAGCAGTTTTTGTAATAGCTTTCGCTGCGGGAAGCAAGTCGATAAATGCTGGCGCGTCCCAGCCGGATAATCGCTGCCCTGGATCTGGCGCCGCTGCCCGAAAATGCTTGACGCCACTCAGCACGCCCATCTAGTATGAGATGGATATTGCGCTGGTGCATGAGGGAGTCCTGAGGCAAAAGGGCCGGCAGCGCTTTGCAATCCTGGCATGTGCGCCGTGCGGCGCATCTTTTTTTTGGAGGTGGTGAGAGGGGCTATGAAAATTACGGTTAATGGTAAGCCCTATGATTGTCCGCAGGCTTATTCGGTTTTGGATCTTTTGAACGGTATGCAGATTCCGGCCGATCGCGTGGCCATCGTATTGAATGATGATGTGATCTCCCCTAAGCGCATCGGTTATATTATGTTGCGCGAGGGCGACAATGTGGAGATGCTGACCTTGGCTGCCGGCGGTTAGGCGCGCCGGAATGGGGATCTATGGATACATTACAATTAGGTTCCTGCTCCTTCCGCTCACGGTTAATGGTGGGCACCGGGAAATTTTCCGATACGGCCACCATGTTACAAGCCATCGAGGCTTCCGGCACCCAACTGGTGACGGTGGCCCTGCGCCGCTTTAATCGGGAGCGTCCGGGGGATGACCTCTTGGGTCCCCTGCTGAGCCTGTCGCATCTAACGCTCATGCCCAATACTTCCGGCGCCCTCAATGCCCGCGAGGCTGTTAAGGCCGCGCATATTGCCCGCGAATTAACGGGCAGTCCTTTTATTAAGGTTGAGATCCATCCCAATCCGCACCACCTTTTGCCGGATCCACTGGAAACTTATGCGGCGGCTAAAACGCTGGTCAGCGAGGGGTTCACCGTGCTGCCCTATATGCCGGCCGATCCCGTGCTGGCCAAGCGTCTGGAGGATGTGGGTTGCGCGGCGGTGATGCCGCTGGGCGCGCCCATCGGCTCCGGGCACGGTCTGGCCACGGCCGCTATGTTGCAGATCATCATTCGCGACAGCCGCGTGCCGGTCATTGTGGATGCCGGCTTGCGCTCACCCTCTGAGGCCGCCGCGGCCATGGAGATGGGCTGCGCCGCGCTCCTCATCAATAGCGCCATCGCCGCGGCCGATAAGCCGCCGGCCATGGCGGCGGCCTTTGCCAAGGCCATTGAAGCAGGGCGCCAGGCACGCTTGGCGGGGTTGATGGCCACCCATACCGGCGCCAGCGCCACCAGCCCCTTGACCTCGTTTTTATCCGCCGCAACCGACTGATCCTACGGGAACCGCACATGGCATTGACCTTGGAACAGCGCCAGCGTTTTGCGCGCCAGATCGCTCTGCCTGAGATTGGCGTGCGCGGCCAGCAGCGCCTCTTGGCGGGCCGCGTCTTGTTGGTGGGCGCTGGCGGTTTGGCGGCGCCGGCCGGTATGTATTTGGCGGCGGCCGGCGTGGGCACGTTGGGCATCATGGATGATGATGTGGTGGAACGAGCCAATTTACAGCGTCAGATTTTTTATACCGCGGCCGATGTGGGGCGCTATAAAGTGACCGTCGCCGCCAAAAAAATGCGGGCTATTCATCCCGCGCTCAGCACGCGGACCTATCGGCAACGCTTGACGGCCCGTAATGCCGCCGCCATTTTCAAGGATTATGATTTCATCATCGATGCCGTGGATAGCGCGGCCGCTAAGCGTCTGATCGCGCGGGTGTGTCATAAGCTGGCTAAGCCCTATGCGCATGGCGGCGTCAGCCGCTATCGCGGCCAGACGCTGACTGTCCAACCGGGGCGCACGGCCTGCTTGCAGTGTATCTGCGCCGGGTTATGGCCGGATACCCGCGCCCGGCCGGGCGGGCCGCTGGGGAGTTTGCCGGGGATTATCGGCGCCATTCAGGCCACGGAAGCCATCAAGTATTTATTGGGCATAGGCGTTTTACTCTACAATCGCCTCTTGATCTGCGATGCGCTGAGCATGCAGTTCCGCTCCATCAACCTCAATCGCAATCCGGTCTGTGCCCTATGCGCCCCGCGCAGTCGCGCGCCCGCCGCCGCGGCGCGCTTGTCTTAAGAGATGATGGTGCCGCCCCCGAGGACTGTTGCATCTTCATAGAACACGACCGCTTGCCCCGGCGTGATGGCCAGCTGGGGTTGATCGAAGACCACCAGCATCGCCGTCGCATCCTGGGGATCAGGGCTGAGGGTGGCCGCCGCCGCTCGATGACGCGAGCGGATTTGGGCCGTGATCCTGCGGGCGCTGCTGGGCGCCGCGCCGCCGATCCAGTTCAGCTGGCTGGCCCGCAGGCGTTGGCTGAAAAGCTCCGGATAGGTGCCGACCGTGAGCGTATTGCGCTGCCCATCCATCTGCGTGACATACAGCGGCGCTGAGCGGCCGCTTAAACCGAGACCTTTGCGTTGGCCGATCGTATAATGCACGAGGCCGCGATGCCTGCCGATAGTTTGGCCGCTGCTATTCAGAATGGCTCCCGGGGGTACCTGCTGTTCGGCGAACAAAGCCGCGTGCATTTGCGGGCCGATGAAATCCTGGCTTTCCGGGCGCAGCCGCAATTCATCCAAGGCCAGTTCCTGTGCGTAGCGGCGGACTTCCGCCTTGGTGAATGCTCCCAAGGGTAAGCTGAGCTGCTCCAATTGAGCTTGAGTCAGCCGAAAGAGAAAATAAGACTGGTCCTTGGCGGCGTCGCGGCCGCGCTGCAGCCAGTAACCCTGGCCGGAGGCCGCCCGGCCCACGCGGGCATAATGGCCTGTGGCGAATTTATCGAAGACGATTCCCTGGGCGCGCGCTTTCTCCGGCAATAAACCGAACTTCAACTTCCAATTACAGGCCACGCAGGGATTGGGAGTATAGCCGGCCAAGTATGCCCTGCGGAAATAATCAATGACCTCGCGCTGGTATTCTTCCACCAGGGAGATCACCTGCCAGGGGATGCCCAGGCGGTCGCTCAGGCGCTGGAGCAGTTCGAGATCAGGAGCCTTGGCGGCGGCCTGGCATCCGATCCGGCCGCTGGCCGATCTGTCTTCATCCCAGATTTGCATGGTGAGGCCGATGACCTTATAGCCCTGGCGCTGCAATAGGGCGGCGGCCACCAGGGAATCCAGGCCGCCACTCAAAGCGACGGCCACTGTTTCGGCACCAGTTTGAGAGGGAGCTATATGCGGCAGGGTCGGCATGGTTTTGGCTAGTTGAATGGTTCGGTCTGCGGCGCCGGCTTTTGCGGCTTGGCCGCGCGCGCCGGCCGCCGGAGAGAGCCGGCCGTCAGGCTGGTTAAATAAGCGGGCAGGGGGCAGGCCGCGCATCGGGAACGATCGGTCAGACAAAAGTCATAAAAGATATGCAGCAAGCCCTGCTGGCGCAATCCGGATTGATACAGTTTGGGGTTATGATCCTGGCCCAACAGCAGGTGTGCTGTTTGGCGGATAATGCTGTTATCCTCCTCCGGCGGCAATTGCCGCCGGAGCGCGGCGCCGCGCCAGAGCGGCGCTGGCTTGCCTTGAACCTTGGGTGGCTGGGCGGCAGCGGCGCTCAAGGCGGTCAGGAAAGGCAGGATAACATTGGTTAAGATGGCCGCTCTGCGCCCCGGGCCGATCAGCGCCACGGCCGTCTTTTGGCGACGGCCGCCCCAGGTCAAGCGGTATTCCCAATAGGTATGGGCTTGAGATTGCAACCAGGCCCCGACGGCCTGCAGCCACTTGGCGGCGGGCTCGGACGGGAATGATAGGAGCTTTTGCGACGGCATGCTTGTCTGGGTGAAGAGACAAGCGGCGGCCATCAAACGCCGCCGCGGATGATTGGCGGGGCGCAGGCCATTGAGCTTCCAGTGGCGGGGTTCTAAGGCGCTCGATCCCCATTGATCCTGGTGTTTCCACCAGCTGTTCCACAGTTGCCGCACGAACGAGCGCGTGGGCGCATCCCAGCGGGCGGGCGTTTGCCTGGGCAATAAGCCGGCGACACCCAGCAGGAGGGCATAGGCCAGAATCACCTGGCGGCCGGATAGCTCGCGGAGGGCGACCAGCGGCAAACGCTTGGCGACGGCCCGCATCGCCCCCTGGTTATATTTGTAGCCCAGGGCGCTCATGAATTCCTCGTAGAACACCTGGTCGGGATTGGTCATAGCCGGCCCTAGACGTTGGGCCTTGCGCTCAAGGCGTGCCGCGCCGGCAGCCTCGAGCAGCGCGCTGATGGTGTCTGGATGCCAGTCGCCGAGCAGGCGCGCGCAAGGCGTCTGCGGCGAGCGCTGAGCGTAGGGATAGGCCGTGATATCCAAGTTGTCGAAAGCAAAGCAGGGGTCTTTTTCCAGGGCATCCCGCAAGGCGATCTGGATGCAGCCCGGCGGCAAGCGCGCCGCCGGCAGATAGTTGGGATAATAGGATACATGGGCGATAACGCGCGCATAGGCCGGGTCGCTGGCATGCCCATGCCGCTGCCAATCCCCGGGCTGAATATGGATTTCGATATCCCCCCTCAAACGCTGCCCGCCCGGCTCCAGGCGTAAGGTGGCATCGATGAAATCCGGGCCATGCTCCAAGTTCCAGTGCCCGGCTTGCTCCACGATCACCCGGACGCCTTGCGCCGTGCGCAGCTCCGCCGGGCGCACGGCATCATCGAACCAGGCACATTGCAGATGACGTTCCGTATGTGCGAATTTTTTCGAATGCGCCTCGGTCGCCTTTGGCTGCCAAGCTGCTGCCCGGGCATAAGGGTTGGGAGGCATCGGCGGCTGGTTCATGGATCCCTTCCTCATTTTTGGTCGTTGGCTGGCTTGACCAGCGCCCTGCGCTTGCCAGGCGTTCATTACCCAAAAATATTCTGGGTTTAAGTATTTTTCGCCCAGCCAAGCGGGCGGTATCAGCTTAGGTCTTTTTTTGGCATTGATCAATACTTCTCAGGCGGCTACATTTTTGGCATGCAGAATGCGGAAAATCAGGACATGATCGCCGTCAGCCACTTGTCGAAATGGTTTGGCGCTCATCTGGCGCTCAACGATATCTCTTTTACTGTGCAACGCGGTGAAACCCTGGGGGTGCTGGGACCCAATGGCGCTGGCAAAACCACCCTGATGCGCATCTTGACCGCTTACCTGGCCGCGACATCCGGGCGGGTGCTGATTGATGGATGGGATGTCTTTCATCACTCGCTGGAAGTGCGCCGCCGGATCGGTTATTTGCCGGAAACAGCCGCTTTATATCCGGAACTGCGTGTGGATGAATACTTAACTTTCCGTGCGCAGCTCAAGGGCGTCACGCGCCGCCGCCTGCGGGTGCGCCTGGCCGAGGTCAAGAAACTGTGCGGGTTAACCGCCGTGGGGCGGCGCATTATCGGTCAGCTTTCGCGCGGGTATTGGCAGCGGGTAGGCTTGGCCGATAGCCTCATTCATGATCCGGATTTATTAATCCTGGATGAACCGACCATGGGCCTGGATCCCAACCAGAATCGTTCCCTGCGTGAATTGATCCGTACCCTGGGCCGGCGTTATACCATCCTCCTGGCTACCCATCAGCTGGCCGAGGCCGAGATGGTTTGCCAGCGAGTGTTGATCTTGAACCGGGGCGAGATTGTGGCGGCGGATGCGCCGGCGGTGCTCACCGGGTTATTGGCCGGGCACAGTCTGGTGCTGGCCGAAATCTTGGGGCCGCCGGCGGTGGTAGCCCAGCAGTTGCAACAACTGGCGGGGGTGGTGCGCGTGACCGCTGAGGCCCTCTCCGTCGCTGCTCCGGCTGAGGCCTGGCAGCGTTATCAGCTGGTGGCCCATGATGAGGCGGCTGTCCGCGCGGCCGTCTTTCAGCTGGTGAGCCGGCAGCGCTGGGGGCTGCGCGAATTGAGCGTTGAACGGCGGAACCTCGAGGATGTTTTTGTGCAGATGACCGCGCCGCACAGGGAGGGACCATGAGCGCTTTTTGGGCACTTTGCCGGCGCCAGCTGGCGGCTTATTTTTACGCACCGCTGGCTTATGCCGTGCTGACAGTTTTTCTGGCGGTGGCCGGATTAAGCTTTTGCCGCCTGATCACCCAAAGCCTGGAGGAGAACCTTAATGCCAGCGATCTACTCTTCGGCTCGATGTATTTTTGGTTCATGGTGCTGGTGGCCATTACGCTGATCAGCATGCCCTTATTTGCGGAAGAGAAGCGCAGCGGCACTCTGGAAAGCCTGCTCACTGCTCCCGTGACCGATCTGCAGGTGGTCATGGCCAAGTTCAGCGCCGCCTTCCTTTTTTTCTTCAGTATGACCCTGCCCCTGCTGGCCTATGTGGCGCTGCTGCCCCTCTGCAGCACGAGCCTCTCCGGCCTCTATCTTTTGCCGGTAATCACCGGCTATCTCTTGCTGCTGTTGATGGGCGCCTTTTTCATTGCCTTCGGCCTTTGGATTTCGGCCTTAACGCGCAGTCAGGTGGTGGCCGCCATCTTGAGTTTCACCGGCCTGAGCCTTTTCTTCTTCGTGGATAGCTTGCAATATCTGGGTGGGGGTCGGTCTTGGGCGCTGACCCTGGATTATATTTCGAGCGTTCAACATATGGTGGATTTTGGCCAGGGCATAGTGGATACGCGGCCCCTGGTGCTTTATCTATCGGGCGTGGCCTTCTTTCTGTTTGCGGCGGTGAAGGCCATTGAATCCCGGCAGTGGAGATGAATCATGGTGCAGGCTAAAGCCATCAGGCAAAAAAGGCGCGACCGTCGCCAACGGTGGATGGCGGGGCTCAATGTCGCCCTGGCTCTGGTGCTCTCCGGCGCCTTGGCCGTGGTCTTAAACTTGCTGGCGGCCCGCTATGTCTGGCGTGCCGATCTGAGCGGCCGCTCAGATTATGCGCTTTCCACTGCGACGCGCGAGCTTCTGGCGGGGCTGCCGACCGAGGTGGAGGCGGTGGTCTTTCTCAGTTCGGAGCATGAGCTTTACCGAGCTATCCGACGCCTGCTGCGGGAATATGCCTATGCCGCCCCGCGCCTGCGCGTGGAATATCTCGATCCTCATCGCGACTTGGCGCGCAGCAAGGAACTGGTCTTGCGCCATGATCTGATCGAGGAAAACATCGTTGTTTTTGCGGCGGGCGGACGAAAAAAAGTGGTGCCGGTCAAGGAACTGGCTGATTATGATTACGCGCCGCTCTTATCCGGTCGGCCCAAGATCCTCACCGCTTTTCGCGGGGAACAATTGTTTTCGGCGGCCATTCAGAGTCTGCTGCAGCTCAAAAAACCGGTGGTCTATTTCCTGAGCGGTCATGGCGAACGCCAGCCGGCCGATTACGATCAGCTGGCCGGCTATTCCAGGTTGGCCCGTAATCTGGAACGGAATAATATCGAAATCAAGACGCTCCATCTGGGGCAGACGCCGGCCCTGCCCAAGGATGGCGATGCCCTGGTGATTGCCGGCCCCGTGCGCAGCTTCAGTCGGACGGAAATTGAATTATTGGAAACCTATCTGCGGGCCAGCGGTCGCATTCTCCTGCTGCTGGATCCCGGCCAGGATGCCGGCCTCAATGCTCTGCTGCAGACCTGGGGCATACGCCTGGCCGATGATCGCGTGGTGGGTTTGACCATGACCGGGCGTGAATTATTGGTGACCGATTACGGCGATCATCCGATTGTGAGCCGTTTGGCCGCGGCGCGCATTACGACCATTTTTAATAGTCCGCGTTCGGTGCAGCCCCTGGGCGCCGCCGGCGGCCCGCTACCCCAGGCCGCGGATAAGCCGCGCTTGACCGTGCTGGCTTCTTGCTCCGAGGAGGGTTGGGCGGAAATGTCGCCCCATCAGGATCCTCCTCAATTCGATGCCGGAGTGGATCAGCCGGGACCGGTGGCCGTGGCCATGGCGGTGGAGAAGGGGGCCACCACCAGCATGGCCGTGGAGATGCGGCCGAGCCGCCTGGTGGTTTTGGGCGATTCCTCCTTTGTGGCCAATGGCGCGCTTCAAGCCGGTTATAGCGCTGATCTGTTCTTATCAGCCATGGATTGGTTGTTGGAACGCAGCGAGGGTATCTTCAGCGCGCCGAAAACTCCGGGGCGCATTCAAATCCTGATGAGCCGCCGCCAGTTTCGTTTGGTTAATGGTCTGATCGTAATCGTGTTGCCGGGCCTCGTCGTCGCCGCCGGGCTCTGGGTGGGCTGGCGCCGCCGCTGAGTCTATGCGGCGGGCCTCGGCCGGCCGGGGATAGGTATGCATTTCAAAACCACATTTTTTCTCCTGTTGGCCCTGGCGGTGCTGGCCGGGGTGCTATGGATCAGCAGCGATGCGCCGCCGCGCGCGGTCCCCACGCGCTCTGTCGCTCGGAAACTGTTGCCGCTTGAGCCGGAAAAAATTAAATATGTCTCCTTTTCCCGCGAGGGTAATTTCATCACCTGCCATCATGAGCAGGGGCAATGGATGCTGCATAAACCGCTGCTGGCCCGCGCGGATGCCGAGCGGATCAACCGCCTTCTGGCCGGCTTGGAGATGCTCGTCGTCAATGAAACCATCAGCGCCGCTCAGCGGCAGGCCCGGAATTTGACGCTGGCCGACTACGGCTTGGATAATCCGCGCGCGCGCCTGGTTATCGGCGATGCCGAGCGCCGCTATCTGCTGGCCGTGGGGCAGGATGCGCCCTTGAAGAACTCCGTTTATGTGCAGCTTGATAATGGCGATGATGTCTTGGCAACCTCCACCAATCTATGGGCGATTATTCCTCGCGAGGTGGCCGAACTGCGCGACCATCGTTTGCTGCAGGGGTCCGCCTTTTATGTGCGCCGTCTGGATTTGCGCTGCCCGCCCGGCCCGCTGTTGCAATTGGTTAAGGAAGGTTCGGAATGGGTGCTCAATAAGCCGCTGCTGGCGCGGGCGGATGCGGGCAAGGTGGCTGCTTTATTGGAACAGTTGTTTGCGCTGACGGCGCGTGAGTTTGTTACGGAAACCATGAGCGATCCCGCCGCCTATGGCCTGAACGATGATGAGTTGCGGTTGCAAGTCAGCTTGTGGCAGGAAGGCGAAAATAACGTCGAGCGCCTGCTTTTCGGCCAGCCGGTCTATGCCGAGAGCAATGCGCTCTATGCCGCGCGCCGCGATGCCCATACGGTGTTTACGGTGGAGCGCTCAAAGGTGGAGGCGCTGCGCGCGACCCTGGATGATTTGCGCGATGCGCGCCTCTATTTCATGGCCCCTGAAAAAATGGCCTTGATCCGTATCGAACAGGGCGAGCGGGCTTTGCAATTCCGCAAGCAGGCCGAGACGGGTTGGAGCATCGTCACGCCGCAGCACTGGCCCGCTGATCCGCGCTTGATGGCCGATTTGATCTTTCGCTTGAATACCTTCCGCGCCGAGGCCACGCTCACCAACGCCAATCTGGCGGCCTTGGGACTGGAGCGGCCCGGGCAGATCATTCGCATCGCCGAGGCCGCTGCGGCTGAGGCATCCGCGAGCGGCGCCGCCGCGCCAGCCGAGAAGCTGCAACGCGTGCTGCTGCTGAGTGCTCCGCAACCGGGGCAAGCCTATGTCTTCGCGCATTTCGAGGGTGAACCTTTGACCCATCGCATTTCCGCTTCCTCGGCGTGGACGCTTTCCTTGGATCCGCTCCATTACCGTGATAACACCGTTTTAGCTCTCGCTCCGGCCTCCATTCGCCGGATCATCGTGCAGCGCGGCGCCACCCAACAAGCGGCTGAGCAGTTGGAAGCTGGCGCTTGGCGCCTGACGGCGCCGGAAACCGGCGCCATCAACCTGAATGTCTTGACCAATCTATTGGCCGCGGTCAGCAATCTAAAAGTCTTGCGTTATGAACGCAGTGAGATCCAGGACCTGGCGATGTATGGTCTCAAAGATCCGCCCCTGGCGCTCACTTTCATCCTGCAGGGCGCCGCCGGCATCCAAAAAACATTATTGCTCGGCGAAGATTCCGAAGATTTTGGAGTCTACGCCATGCTCCAAGGACAAGATGCCGTTTTTGTTCTCGAGAAGACCCTGGCCAATGCCATGGGTCGGGAGCTGGCGCAATAGGTTCCTGAGGCCCCCGTCGCTCAGGCGCCGCCATGGATGATCCCATCCGCGTAGGCCACGAAAAGCCAGCGAGGTTTTGTGTTACGGATAATTAAATATTGTTTGCTGGTGCTGCTGTTGGCGGGGCTCTGGGGTTTGCTGGCCTTGAGCTGGCATGGCCTGCCGGAAGCTCTCACGCGCTCTCTCGCCCGCCGGCTGCAGGTCCCCGGGCTGGTGTTGAGTGTGGATAAAATCCAGCTGGGGGTTTGTGAAGGCATTATCGTCTCCGGCCTGCGTTGTCATCGGCCGGGCGATATCGGCGCGCCGCTGTTTGAGGCCGCCAGGGTCGTGCTGCCCTGCGATCCGAGCGGCTGGTTCAAGGGACAAGCGGGCCTCAACGCCGCCCGCATTGAGCAGGGCTGGTTGCGTCTCATGCTAGCCGGCCAGGACGATCTTCCACCACGCCTCCTGCCCTTGGAGATTCTCCAAGCTCAACTGGTTTGGGAACCAGCGCCGCTCCCCCGGATCCGCGTTTTGGATATGCTGGCCCGGTTGCCCGGTTGCGAGTTGGCCGCCCGCGGCGTCTTCAACCTGGCCCCGATTGTGGACCGCCCGCCGGCCTGGCCGGCGGAGTTGCGGAGCTGGGTGGGCGCGGAGCTCTATGAGCAGTTGGAATTGCGTCAGGCCGCGCATATAGATTGCACCTTTCAAGCCACTGGCGCTGATCTCAGCCAGCTGGGGCTCTATCTTAAAATCCGGGCGCGGGATACGCATTTAGCCGAGATGAGCGCGGCGGCCTGGCGCGCGCAAATCAGCCTCCGCAATGCGCAGGCCCAGGGCTGCTTGGAGATTAAAAAGGGTCGTTGGCCCGGCCTTGAGCTGCGCGAAGCTCACGGACGATTCAGCGCCGATGCTCACGGCCTGACCATCGCTGAGCTCGCCGCCTTGCTGGGCGCTCCCGGCTTGGGGTGCGGCCCGCTCAGTTTGCAGCTGCATTATGCCTGGCCCTCCACGGAGTTTACTGGTCAATGGCAGGCGCAAGTTGATCCGCGCGTGTTAACGACTCTCCTGCAAGAGAAATATCCGGTAGCCGCCAGGGATTTGAATGATTTTCAGTTTGCCGAATCCAAACCGCCCCGCACCGCAGGTCAATTCAAGGGGCGCTGGCAGCCGGCCTGGGAATTGGATTTGACCGGTCAGGCCGCGGCCCAGGAAGTGGTCTATCGCGGCGTGGCCTCCTCGGCGGCGCGGGCCGCCGTGACGGTTAGCGGAACTAAAAACAATCTGCTGGTGGCCTTAAGGCCGCTCAGTGTGGTGCGCCCGGAAGGGTCCGGGCAAGGTTCCTTGTATTTTGATTTTGCCGAGCGCCAGATCAGTTTTGAGGGCTGGTCGGAACTGGATCCTTACGCGCTGGCGCCCATGATCAATCCTTTTATGGATCGCTTAGTGCGCCAATTCCAATTTGCCGGCCCGGTCCAGACCAGGGCTTGGGGCAGATTGGGCTGGGGTTGGAGCGCTGCCGATGCCATGGAACTCGTGCTGGTCGCCCAGCAGCTGGGCTGGCGGATGTTGCTGGCCGATAGCTGCGCGCTGGATATGCATCTCCGGGGTGATCATCTCGAGATTGACGCCATCCAGGGCAATATTTATGGCGGCAGTTTTAGCGCGCGTGCCAGCCTGGATACCAGCGCTGCCGCCGCCTCTTACGAGCTGGAAGCCGCCGTGCACGGCGCCGGGTTCGACCGCTTGCTGCAGGCTTTCACAGGCGCGCCCGCCGGGAACTATGCCGGCAGCATTGATGCCCAACTGACCCTCGCTGGTATCAGCGGGGAGGGGCAGGGCGCTAGCGCTCGCGGCTCCGGTTGGGTGAAGGTTTCCAATGGCCATGTTTTTCAGATACCGCTCTTGGGCGGGTTATCGGACTTTTTAACGCGTATCATTCCGGGCTTGAACCTTTTACTGCGCCAGACGGATGCCCGCGCCGCTTTCTGCATTGAAAACGGCCGGATCCATGCCGATGAAATCTTGATTGAGGGGGATGTCTTCAGCCTGCTGGGCCGGGGCGATTATTATCTGGATGGCACGCTTGATTTCACTGTGCAGGTTAAGCTCTTGCGCCAGCATACTTTCGCGGCCGATGTCTTTCGCGTCGTGATTTATCCCGTGAGCCGGATGCTGGAATTCCATTTGGGCGGCACGCTGGAGGCGCCCTGCTGGCGGCCGGTCAATATTCCCAAAGCGCTTTTTTTCATGTTCGATTAATATGGCCGGGTTCCGAGTTGAACTTGCGGGGCGCGGATGGTTATGCGATGAATATAAAAATCATCACCTATGGCTGCCAGATGAATGAGCGTGATAGCGAGCGCCTGGCAGTTTTTTTGCAGCACCAGGGCCATAGCTTGACCAGCGCGGAAGACGAGGCGCAAGTATTCATTCTCAATACCTGCAGCGTGCGGGCCAAGGCCGAGGCCAAGGCCTTGGGCAAATTACGCCTGCTGACGGCTTCCAAAGCCGCCTATCCCCAGCGTATCGTGGGCGTGGTTGGCTGTATGGTTCAACGTCTGGGCCGGGATATCTTCCGCCTGGTGCGCGCGCTGGATTTTGCGGTCGGGCCGCGCGCCCTGGCCCGCGTGCCGGAATTCATCACGGCGGTTGCCGCCGGGCAGCAGTCGCTTTTAGATCTGGGCACAGCGCCGGATGCCAGTGCGCAGGATGGCCATATCAGCGGCCGGGCGACGGCCCTGATCAGCATTCTCTTCGGGTGCAACCGGCAGTGCAGCTATTGCATCGTGCCGCAGGTGCGCGGGCCGGAATGGAGTCGGCCGGCGGAGGCGATCATTGCCGAAGCGCAGCGCTTAGTTGCGGGGGGTGTTAAAGAAATCACACTGCTCGGTCAAAGCATCATGGCCTACGGCCGCTGTCAGCCCGTCTGGCCCCGGAGCTATCGTTCGCCGCGGGGTTTCGAGGAGCCTCTGCCCCGTCTGCTGGAGGCGCTGCAGGCCATTCCCGCTCTGCGGCGTATCCGCTTCACTTCCAATCATCCTTCCGGCTGCACGCCGGAACTGGTGCGCGCCCTGGTCGAATTGCCCTCCGTCTGCACGCATCTGCATCTCCCCCTCCAATCAGGTTCCGATCGTATTTTAGGCCTGATGCGCCGCGGCTATAGCGTGGCTGAATATAGCGCTGTGATCCAACGCTTACGCTCCGCCCTGCCGGATCTGGCCTTAACCACCGATGTCATTGTGGGCTTTCCTTCGGAAACTCAGGCTGATTTTGAAATGACCCGCCGCCTGCTAGCCGCCCTCAAGTTTGATAATGCCTTCATTTTCAAATACAGTGCGCGCCCGCACACGCCGGCGGCACAGTGGCCGGATGATGTAGACCCAGCCGAAAAATTGCGCCGTAATCATGTGCTCTTAGCCGAGCAAAACCAGCAATGCCTGGCTTTGAATCAGAAGCTGGTGGGGCGCGTGCTGGAAGTCTTGATCGAAGGGCCCAGTCGCCGCAACCCGCAACGCTTCAGCGGGCGTACGCGCACCAATAAAATCGTTTTGTTGGAGCCTGGTTCAGATGTGCGCCCGGGTGACCTGGTCCGGGTGAGCATTCAGCAGGCCAAGATGCAGACCTTGTATGGTCGCCTGGCGTCAGAGGATAAGTTTTAGCGTGCGGCCCCGCCAAAAAAACGTTACTATGCCGTCAGCCTTGTTCAAAACTGGCAGACTAATCTTGATGCGAATGCTATGAATTCTTTATCCACTATGGCCTTGGCGCTGGGGAGCCTGCTGCTCGGTTGGCACCTCTTTTTGGGATTATGGCCGCGCGCAGCCGGCCGCTGGCTGCTGGCTTTTCCGCGCCAAGTATGGGCCGGGCGCATCCTGGCCGCCCTCGCCTTGGGTGGCGTGGTGCTGGTGATCTGGCATGCGCAGATCGCTTGGTTGGATCAACATCGTTGGCTGTTCTGCGCCTTAGCCCCCCTGGCCTATATATTGGTGCTGGTTTTTGTGGATGAATTGCTGGCCGTGCGCGCCTTGGGCGGGATTTTTCTGCTCGTGCCAGCCCCGCTCTTAGCGGCCGCCTTCGTGCATCAGGCCCCCAGCCGGCTGTTGATGACAATTTTTGCTTATGGCCTGGCCGGGCTGGGGATGGTCCTGGTGTGGAGCCCTTATTTGTTCCGGAAAATGGTGGTGCCCTGGATCGGGCGGCCAGCCCTTTGCCGCGGCGTGGCTGTGCTGGGTGCCAGCCTCGGCGCTCTCATGCTGCTGCTGGGTTGGTTGGTCTACCGCTAAGGGGAGCCTGCTATGGCGCCTGCATCTCAGAGCCGGGCGGCAGCGCGCATTTTGATCTTACGCGGCGGCGCGCTGGGTGATTTTATTCTGACCCTGCCGCTGCTGCAAGCCCTGCGCGCTCGGCGCCCGCAAGCTGAACTGACCTTGGTGGCCAGAGCACGCTATGCTGCCTTGGCCCAAGTGGCCGGCTTAGCGCAAAACATCCTCGATATCGAGGCGGCCAGGTTCCGAGCCTATTACGCGCCCGCGCAGGGCTGGGCCTCAGCCGAAAAAGATTTTTTGCGCAGCTTCGATGCCGTCATTTCCCTCTTGCCGGATGCCAGCGGCGCGGCGCGCGCCGCTTTAGAGAGCATCACGCGCGGTCAGGTGGTGAGCTTGGCGCCCTTGCCGCGCGCCGGCCATGCCAGCGATCATTACCTCAGCGCCTTGCGCCCTTTGGGGATCAAGCCGTGGCCTGCTCCGGCTCGGTCGCGCCTGGATTTGCCGCCCGCTCGGCAAGCCGCCGGGCGCCGCCGGTTGCTGGCCCTGGGATTGCGCGCGCCGGTTTTGGCCATTCATCCCGGCAGTGGCAGCGCCTCTAAAAATTGGCCCTTGAGCTCTTTTCTGGCCCTGGCCCAGAAAATCCGTCCCTGCTGGCAGCCACTCTGGGTAACAGGTGAGGCCGAGAGAGAGTGGGCGCACCTGATCTCCGATCGCGCGCCGCGCCTGGCTGAAACCCCTCTGTTGGAGCTGGCCGCAGTCTTAAGCCAGTGCCAGGGATACTTGGGCAATGATTCTGGCATTACGCATCTGGCCGCCGCGCTGGGCGTGCCAACGCTGGCCCTCTTCGGGCCGACCGATCCGCTGCTTTGGGGCCCGCGCGGGGCGCAGGTCAGGATTCTGCGCGCGCCGCCGAAAGGGCTGGCGGAGCTAACGGTGGCGGAGGTCCAGCGGGCGCTCAGCGCGCCAGGGCCGGCGGTTCTCTAAACAGGCTTTGTCTCTAGAGGGTTTTTTCGCGCCAACCGGTCCAGAGATATTCATTGGTCATAGTGGGGTATCCGGGGGGCGGTTCGGACGCAAAGCGCGCGTCATAGTAGTATTTTTTATCGTACCCGCAGGTCCCCTGGGCCA
This sequence comes from uncultured Verrucomicrobiota bacterium, assembly GCA_964475165.1. Classification (GTDB taxonomy): domain Bacteria; phylum Verrucomicrobiota; class Kiritimatiellia; order JAAZAB01; family JAAZAB01; genus CAYUHK01. Next base: position 27,745 of record CAYYVN010000006.1, read on the forward strand.
CTGCTCCGCGCGTATATTCAACTATACCGCCATAGACAGTGAGATCGCCGGATTTGGGGCGCGTACTGTAATTTTGGACATAGAACCCATGTGAGAAGGAGTTGGTGGGGCAGGCGGCGATAATATGGGCATAGATGTTGAGGTTATTGGGAGCATTGGTGCGCACGACCACATCATTGCGGGCGATTAAGCCCAAGGCATCTCGGGAGCCATTGGTGGGATGCACGGCATAGGTGAGGTGGTTGGTGATATGAATATCGTAGTCGGTGATAATGGTTAAGCGGCCTTTCAATTCGCCGCCCACCGTTGTCATGCCCAGGTTGGTGGTGCCTTTGCCGCTGGTAACTATATAGATCGTGCCGGTCGATAGGATGGCGGCGTTATCCGCCGCATAGTTGTAATTGCTCCAGCCGCGCCGAGGATTGCTGATCAGGAGATTGGTGCCCTCCAGCTTGATACTGGATTGGCCGGTGATGACCAGGTTGGCGCGATTCTTCAGATTGGTGAAGTTGATCGAGGCCATGTTTTGGGTGGGCACGTTGAATTCATAGCCTTCCTTGAAATTCTCCTCTTTCGCGACGCTGCCCGCGCCCCAGTTTTTAGCCGAGGAGGTGACCCTCTTTTCAAAAATCGGATCGCCGTCCAAATAGATAGCCTCGTTAGCATGCACCGGCCCATAAAAATGGTCGCCCGAAGCCATTATGATTTTACCGGCTGCTTTGCCGAACCAGAGGGCATATTTAGCCCAGCTTTGCTGATGCACGCCATTCAGGATCACATTCCTTTTGATGCCGCGCACATTGCCGATGGAATAAATCGTATAGTAATTCTCCGGCTGATCACCCGTATTGGCGCTGATATTGGCGGCGGCACTATCTAGATGAATCCACCATTTACCCACAGCCTTGCCCTGAGCATTGCGGTTATCATTGGTTAAAATAACCGCCATGGATTCGGCCGTGAAAGTATAGGCGGAGTTATGATCCAGGATGCTATTGACGCCATCCACCAGGATCACCTGATCACTGTTGCCCTTGGGGTTCACATGCACCAGGTGGGCCGGGCCGCTGTAATCCGGCTGATTCTGGGTTAGATCGGCGCGGCTGAGCGAGGAGCCATCTGGCTTAACCAGTAAAAACTGGTAATCCGCATGGTTATCGGGGTTGATATTGATGCGGCCCGAGAGCGTGTGCTGCCCGCCGCTCTCGCTCAATTGATCCAGAGCCAGAATCGTGGCACTGTAGGTGCCGCGACCCAAGGCGCCGGTGATCGTCCCGGGCACGGCGCCGCCAGCCCGAATATAGGTCACCGCGCGCTCGGCGCCGCCTTCCGCCACATAAAAAGCCTGTTCCAGATATTCTTGGCGCTGACTCAATCTTAAATGGGATCCGCTTTCGATCCACAAACCTATGGCCAGCACAGCCGCCACGGCTGTGAAACAAATAACCACTATCATAGCCATCCCGGCCTTATGTTCAGTTTGTGACATGTGGCCTCCTTCAACCGCTGGCGCTTTATTTCCGATTGCGCATGAGAATAAAGGTATCGATCCGGTTAGTGGCGCTGCGCGCACCTTTGCGCTCCTGCACCGTCAGGGCTATATTCAGCCCCAGATTGTTGGTGCTCACCAGGGCTTCGATCACATTAGCGCACAGACGATTGGATTGCGTGGCTGAATCTACCCAATAAAGATTGCTGGCCTGACGATTAAAATCCAGCCATTTCAGGCCGTCAAAAGCATTGGAAGCTGTCAGGCGCCAACCATGGGCGTTGGAACTGTAGCTGATACTGGCGGCGGCGCGCAGGCCGTTATTGGTGCCGAACCCATAGACCAGGCGCGCCATGGTCTGGTGATTGTTGCGGGCGGCCAGCATGTTCAAGGCGACGGCATGCCACCTTTGGTGGCACATCAGATAGACGCTGATGGCGCCAGCGGTGATCAAACCGAAGAGCGCGGCGGCAATCAAGAGCTCGGTCAGCGTAAAGCCTGACCGCCGGCAAACTGCGTTGCCGGTTGCTCCCACGCGCGCCGCGCGGCTGATCTGGGAGAGCGCTTTCATTGATGCAATTCCGAACTGATCGAGCTGACCAGACTGACCGTGGAGGTCATCTTGGTGCCGGGATTAACCCAGCGATTGGTTAAATAGATGTTTTTTACCTGAACACCAGCATGCGGGGTGGCGAGTGTAATCGTATATCTGATATTACTATGCACACCGGAGGTGTGGGCGCCGACCTTCATATAATTGGTATCGTTGTATTTTTGGGCTAACAGGTTTTCCATGACTTGACGGGACTGATGAATGGCCGTTAAGCGGTTATTGGCGATCATGGCCGATTTCTGGGCTTGCACGAAGGAGCCCACAAACAGCACCAGGGCGATGATCAGTAAGGCCGCCGCTATGGCCAGCTCTATCAAGGTGAATCCGTTTTTCATGCGGAGCATCTCCTCCTCAAACTCTTGCCTGAGCCTCACCCGGCCTGGGCTAAATACCCGGAGCTGGCCTCATTGATAGCATAACAACCTGATAAAAGCAAGTCCCATCAGAGCGGAGGTTGAGTGGTTGGCTCTCAGGGGAGTGCTTTGGCCGGCTGCTGGCTGGCGACCGAGGGCCTTAATTTGCTGGCTGCCAGCCGGCTTCCCAATGGATATTCCAGAGCAGGCGTCCGGCCCCGACCGACCACACCAGCCAGTGCCCGGTGCTTTCGGCAAAGACCGCCTGATCAGCGATGCCATCGCCGTCATAGTCGCCGACTAGCGGTTGGTAGCCAGAGCCGCCCAGGGCCCTGGATTGGAAGGCATAGCGATTGCCGGAAAGCCGCAGCAACCATAAACCATTAGCTGTATCGTAGACGCAGGGATCGTCCTTGCCATCGCCATCGTAATCGCCCACAGCCGGGTGCAGGGCGCTGGGATCAGCGCTGGGAAAGTGCGCGGCGGCCGGAGCATAGCCGCTGCCAGAGAGGAAAGCCATCAGAACCCCGCTGGTGGTATCCAGGGCCGCCGGATCCGTCTGGCCATCGCCGTCGTAATCGCCACTGGCCGGGCGCAGCGCGGTGGGGTCAGCCACGGGGAAATGGATGGTCGCCGGGGCATAGTCATTGCCAGAGAGGAAAGCCACTAAGATGCCACTGGTGGTATCCAGGGCCGCCGGATCCGTCTGGCCATCGCCGTCATAGTCGCCACTGGCCGGCTGCAGAGCACTGGGAGTGAAGGGGAAGCGAGCGACTGCCGGGGCATAGCCACTGCCCGAGAGGAAAATCACCATAACCCCGCTGGTGGTATCCAGGGCCGCCGGATCTGTCTGGCCATCGCCGTCGTAATCGCCCCTGGCCGAGAGCAGCGCGGTTGGGTCAGCCACAGGAAAATGGATGGCTGCCGGGGCATAGTCATTGCCAGAGAGGAAGGCCACTAAGATGCCGCTGGTGGGATCCAGCAAGGCGGGATCAGCCTTGCTATCGCCATCATAGTCGCCCAGTAAGGGCGGCTTAATCTCGATCATAGCCGCGGCGCGCGTCACATTATTAGTGGCTGCCGGATCCAGAACCAGGCTGGAAGAAGGCGCCGGCATTACGCGTGCATAGACATAGTAGCGCCCACGACTATCCATGGGAACCCTGAGGCCCTGGAGGGCCGAGTGCGAAAGCTGGATCGTGGCCGCCTGGCCGGCCGGTAAGGCTAGATGATAATCGAGAGTGCCCAGCGGCAAGAGAGTGCTCGGCTCCCAAACAGCGCTCGCTGAAAGATAAAATGCTATTTTAAGCCCTGTATCAGGCGCGCTCAGACTGCGCGGGCCGCTATTGCCGAGGCGTACAGAGGCCTGGTAGGGATGCCCGCCCGGGCGCCAGGACTGCGGATAGAAGAGCAGATCGCTCAGCGCCAGACCCACCTTGCCCAGATCGGCAAAGCCTGTATCAGGCTCGCTGAAGGCGCTCGTGCCGCTGGCGCTGCGCGCGCGCACCCAGTATTCATAAGTGACTCCGGGGCGCACGCTCAGATCCTGATATCCCAAGGCAGCCGTTTCCGTTAAGAGCGTCATGGCCTCAGCGGGCATGGCCCGCCAGAGTTCGTATTTGTCGGCGCCGGGCACGCTCTGCCAGCTCACACGCACTTGGTCGCGGTAGAGCCCGGCACTGGCGCTCAGGCCTTCCGGCCGCTCCAGCAGCGCCCGGTAACCTGAGGCCGACTGACCGAATAACCCGGCGGTGATCTCATTGCGCGCGCGCACCCAGTAATAATAAACCTGTAAGACTTCCGCCTCAGTATCAGCAAACTGTGTGCCGGTTAGTTCCTCGGATATCTTGAGGGCGGTCTCGGTGCTGTCATAGATATTCCGCCAGACCTCATAGCTCAGGTCATCGGCCAGCTTCTGCCAGGAGATGCTTACTTGATTGGTGAACAAGCCGGCGCTGGCCGTTACCTCGGGCACAGCCGGTAAAGCCCGATAGCCCCGGGCCATAGCGCTCCATAAGCCTGGCTTGCTATATTGGTTGAGGGATCTGACCCAATAATAATAGTAATGGCCGGTTTGTGCGGGTGAGTCGTTGTAGCTGGTGGCGCTGCAGGTATCGATCAGCTCGGCCGAGAGGATATCATCCTCTTCCGCGCGCCAGATTTGATAGTCGGTAATGTCCGGCACAGCGGCCCAAGTAAGCTCCACGTGCAGGTTATCCGTGCCCTGGCTGGCCTCCAGCCAAGCCGGCGCCGGCGCCGGATTAACCAGCACTGTCACGGCAATCTCGCGCGGCGAATCCTCGGCCTCGTCGCCATATTGCCCGTCAGCGCCTTGCAGCAGAATAACGCCCTGGTTCGTGCCCCAGTTCAGCTGCTCAGTATCAATCTGCACCGTCAGGCTATGCGTCTCGCCGGTGCTCGTGCCAATGGCGTCCTCAAGGGTCAGCCAGGCTGCGCCTGCGGTTACCTCACCGGTATAGCAGAGAGTATAGTTGCCGCTGCCATTCCAAACCTGCAGCGTGCCATTGCTGATCGGAGCGCCTTCCTCCAGCGTCCAGCTGAGCTCGCTGGGCGTCACCGCCAGTTGCGGCAGGGGATGCTCAACCGTCAGGATGACATCCATGGTGGCTGTCTGGGGCGGCGTAACCCAATAGGCGGCGGGATCCTCGCTCACAGCTGTCACTTGGCCGCTATAAACGCCGCGTGCCAAAGAGCCTGTGTAACTGACTGTGATCCAATGCTCGGCTGGATTGGTTGAGCCGCTGGTGGGCGGGAAAGTGAACCAGCTCTCAGTGTTGGTGAGGGTGAAGGCCAGACGATAATCCCAGCTCCCGTTCAAAACCCGGAAAAGCTGATCCGTGGCATCCGCTCCTCCCTCGCGCACTGTCTGCGTGAGCTGCACTGGCGCGAAGGCTAAAATGGGGGCCGTGAAGAAGGCACAAGAGCCAGAGCCCCAGTTGGTGACCTCGGCTGAGGCCACCTGATAGCGGTAAAAATACTTGGTATCAGGCTCCAGGGAGATATTGGTGCTCACTGGTCCAGACTCAGAGCAGGGCGGGAAAATGACGGCCTGGTCCCAATCCACTGCATTGGTGTCGCCATCGCTCAGACCCCAGAAAACAGTGACAGTCGCTATCTCGCCCTGCGCCAGCAGCTCAGCCTTGAAGTCGGCGGCATTGGTGGTGATATTGTCTGGCGGGAGCGTCTCGATTTGAGCGCCCCTTATCACCTCACCATAGCTGTTGAAGGATGCATTTTGACCCTGATTGCACCAGGCAGCCCAAATCCAGTCCGGCGAAAGGGCCACTTTCAAAAGACGCACTTCGTCAAGATCACCAAGATATTGTCCGGCATTAGTATCGCGACAGCCCATCCTTAATGTATTATCATTGGAGCCTCCAGCCAAAGCTTCAGCGCTAGATTGTGCTGGCAACGCGCCATCAACATAAACTTTGATCGTAGATGCGCCATCATAGGTGCCGACAATGTAATACCAGGTATTAGTTTCATATATTGCTTCTGTGGGATAAGCCGAGGCGCTCACGGTGCTATTAAGGATTGTTAAAGAAAAATTATTTGCTTGGGCCGTGCCAGCATAACCGCTGGTGAAGACAAACCGTTGAGAGCTGCTTGGGCCCAGCAAGATTATCCTGCGCAGGTTGTTCACTGATTCAGCCGACCACTCCGAGAATCTGAACCAACCGGCGAGGGTGAAGGGGCCAGAGAGATCAATTTCCATTGAGGGGCAAGCGATTAACATTCTATTTTCAAAAGTACCTGTAAATTTTTGCGCATGACCGATTGGTCCGGGTATCTGGGCGGGATCTCTGGTGGTTGAGCCATGCTTAGCCAGCGGCCCCGAATCCTGATAGGGATTGCCGTCTTCGTTCAAGTGATAGACATTCGCGTAGATGTTCGGATCCCAAGTGGCCCCGTTGGCTGTGTAGGCCGGTTGGCTCTGGTCGCTTTTACCCCAGAAAGCGTGGATGGTGGTATTGGTGCCGGTCAGCAGGGGCACCTGCACCCAGATATAAGAGGCGCCATTGGTATCCCAGGTATCCACCTCGAAGTTTAGTTCGGTGCTTTGATCGGCGGCGGTGAAGCGCAGATCATGCCAGCTGCCAGGCTCGGCGAAATCATCATAAGCGAAGCCGACCAGCTGCGTGCTCAGGATCACCAGGGCCGGGAAATTGGTCAGGGTTTCTGCCTTCTCATATCCGGAGAAGGTGATGGGCAGGCGGCATTTCCAGGAGGAGAAGTCCGCCGCCGCTGCCGGTTGGGCGCAGGCGATCAAGCCGGCCAGGAGGGCCACAGCCCAGCTCAGTCCGCGCTGCTGTTCTGGTATCTTTATGAGCATGACAAAAGGCAGCGATCGCTTCACCAATAATGCGCTCAATCTAGACCAGCTGCGGCTGGTTGTCAATTCCTAAAAAGACTTTTATGGAAAAAAAGCGGTTGGCGCGCTTTTGCCTCAAGGAGCTTTTTGCGATCGCCCCACAGCCGCGCTGGCGGCGGCGCACTTGGTTATCCTTGCGGAATGCTCAGGCGGGCGGAGCAGGTGACGATAGGGGCAGAGCAATTGGGCCAGGGCGGCCGGCAGGGGGGCCGTCTGCGGCCAGAGCAGGGCGCGTTGGTGGATCTCTCCGAAATGCCCGGCCAAACTCAGGCGGACCTCCGCCAAGCTGGGGCAGGCCGGACCGAGCAGCTCTTGCAGCGAGGTCACCTTTTCTTGGGCCAGGCCGCAGGGCACGATGGCCGCAAAGCCAGCTAAATCCGGGCAGACATTGAAGCTCAGGCCGTGAGAGGTCACCCAGCGTTTGAGGCGAATACCGATGGCGGCCAGTTTACCGGTGGCTGTCCAGGCGCCGGTGAGGCCAGGTCGGCGGAAGGCGGCCACGCCGAAATCAGCGGCGCTGCGGAGGGCGCATTCTTCCAGATTACGCAGATAGCCGTGGGCATCGGCCTCCTTGGCTCCCAGGCGGATAATGGGATACATCACCAATTGGCCCGGGCCATGCCAGGTGACATCTCCACCGCGATTGGATGCGGCCAGTTCGATCCCGCGTTGGGCCAAAGCGGGCGGATCGAGGAGGACATGCTCGGCGCGGGCGCGGGTGCCCATGGAGATTACCGGCGTATGTTCCAGGAAGAGCACCGTATCGGGGATCAGCTCAGCGATGCGCGCCCGCAGCAGAGCTTCCTGCAGACGGAGACCAGCCGCGTAGCAGAGGGGCTGCTCCAAAGCTATACCCCAGGCGCTCATGGCACGAATGCGTTGCCCAGGCTGGTTTGCAACCAGCTGCCCAGGCCATCAAGCACCATCTGTGCGGCGACAGCGGCCACCACCAATCCGGTGATACGGATCAAGGGGCCGGTGGCGCGCAGACGCTCCAATAACAGGCCGATACGCGTGGCGAAGAGCATCAGCAGCAGATTGATCAGCAACGCCAGCGAAACCGAGCAGAGCGTGATCCAGAAGCCATGTTCGGATGATAGGGAGATCGCCCCGGTGATGGTGCCCGGCCCGGCAATCATCGGCGCGGCCAGGGGTACGATGGAGATATCGGCCGAGCCGTGAGTGTCGGCTTTCTCAAAAAAATGGCCGCGCTGGACGGCGAGGAGCCCGATCATGAAAAGGATGATGCCGCCGGCGACTTTCAGGGAGTAAATATCCATCTTGAAAATATCGCGCAGCAGAAAGCAGCCGCCGGCCATGAGCGTCACCAGGATAAAAAAAGCCGCCACACTGGCGCGGATGGCCACGCGCTGCAGGTCCCGGGTGGCCAGGCGGGGTTGCATGGTGGAAAGGATGAAAATCTTGCTGGCCGGATTAACCAAGGCCAGGAAATAAAGCGCGTTGGTAATGATCAACATCAAATCCATGTCGTCAGTCTACCCGATTATGTTTCAGGATGCAACTCAATCTGAGCCGAGCGTTGCCGTTCGGGGGCGAGTATAGCGCACACTGAAAGTATCGCCGCGTTGCAGGGTCACAGTGAAAGTCTGGCAGGCCCGCGCCAGGCTGGCGCCGCTGAAAGGTTCATATAAATCAACCTCAGCCGGGAAATGCAGTTGGCGGGGCCCGTCGCTCCAGGCATGCAGCGCCAGCAGGTTGGCGCTGGCACTGACCTGGTCGCCCGTGCTGGCGAAGATATGCACGCCCGCCTGCAAGGCCAGCGCCCGCAGGACTGCCGCGGGCATGCCGGGCGCATGGCTGACGATCGAGCGCCAGTCAGCGAAAGCGCGCGCCAGCAGGCCGGGATAATCCACTACGATCTGGTTGATGCTGTCGATCCAGCTGCCCGGAATGGCCTGGAGCCAGCCGAGCACTTCGGCTTGCGGATCGTCGCCATAGAGGATCGGCCCCATCCGCCGCTCGGTGCCATAGAGCAGGCGCGTGCCGGTGACATCCGTGGCTACATGCAAGGTGGCCGGCAGGGGACTCAGGCGCACACCGATACCGGTCAACGCGCTCTGGGCTTCTGGCGCCAGGCCATTTTCTGTGGCCAGCCCAGCGCCATACATCCAGAGGAGGGTGCGTCCGGCCCGCGCCACCAGCTGGCGAATGGCGGTGCGCTGAGCTGGCGTGAGATAAAAGGCATCCAGAAAGATCACCAGCCGATATTGCTGGCCTTGGCCCTGGCCGAAGACCAGCTCCAGATCATCCGCCAGGAAAACATCAGCCTGGGCGCCGATGCGCGTGATGGCGGCCATTTGATTGGAGACCATGGTGTCGGAGAGGGCGTCATCCTGGCGCAGGTGCCAGGCGCTTTGCTCGCTGACGATCACGGCGATCTGCGCCGCGGATACCCAGGGTTCCTGGAGCTGTTGACTCCACAGGCGGCTCATGCGGCCGATATCGGCCAGCAGCTCCGGGTCGCTGAACCAGCCGCGGCCATGTTCCATCCACCACAGCTGGGCGCCTTGGGCCAGGGCGGCCATAGCGTTGCGCTGCAAGACGCCGCGCGTCCGCCGAAGATCGGGGCAGCGTCCCACGCAAACGCGCGGCGGGGTGAGGCTGGTGCGCGTATCATCTTCCATGAAATTGAGTTTACCATGGCGGCGAATACTGCCGGCGATGGCTTGCGAGAGAAAGATGCCGCCGGCATGTCTCTCATAATAGGTATAGGGCGAGGAGAGGAAATCCACTTCCGGCGCGGCCAGGATGCGCGCCAGGGCGTTATGGCCGGCATTTTGATAGTGCTTGCCCGAAGGCAGGCAGAAGAAGCGATAGCCATAAAACAGGCCCACCAGTTTCCGGCGTCCCGCAGCGCTTAAGGCGGCTTTGATCTCGCGGCAAAAATACAGGGCGGCCTCGGCCACCTGCCAGGAATGAAACTCCAGATAATCAATGCTGGCGCGTTCGGTGTGCGGATCAAAGAGACAGGTTTGCGCCGGCTGGCGCAGACGGGTGCGGGAGATGGCGGCGTTTTCGAAAGTGACATCCGGTGCCTGCCAAGCGGCGCGCAGCGCCTCCACGCGCCCCGCATAGCGCGTCCGCAGCCATTGCCGGAAGGCTTGCTCTTGCGGCGCGCTGAAATCGCTTTGGGTGAAATGCCAGGAATAGCTCCACTCGAAGCTGCCGGCCGCGCCGGGATGATAGCCGATGACCTGTTCGGTATAATGAGTTTCGCAATGCGTCAGCAAAGCGCGCACGGCGGCCATGGTATCGGCTTGCCAGCGCTGCGAGGCGAAGGCGGCCCCGCCGCTGGTCTCGGGGACGATCCGGCCGTCGGGAGCCCAATGCCGCCGCATTTCCTCCGGATATTGCGTGCGCCACCAGGGCGGTGGGTCCAGATTGATGCGCAGCAAGCAGCGCGCCCGGGGATCAGCCGCCAGTAAAGCCCTGAGCTGGAGATCCAGCTGACTGAAATCATAGGTGGCCGGTCCCAGCCAGAAATCGGGGACGGGAAAGGTGAAGGTGTGAATAGCCTGCGCGGCAAACTCGGCTATCTGCTGCTCCGCGCCGCGCGGCGTATTGGTATAAAAAATCAAGCCGGGTTGGGGCGCCGCATCGATAAATAAGGTGGGGCGACCCTGATATTCGCGCACTTCGCAATGCATGGCTTTTTTCCAGTTGAGAATTGATGCGCGGCAGCTTAAAGCGGGGATAGGATTTGTCAAGTTTTTTGATGGCCGCCGCCGCGCGCCGGCCTGGTGCGCTGGTGCCCGCAGCTTTTTTTTGTGCTCTTGCCGGAGAAGTCTGGACAATTGCCGGCCAATCAGGTAAACATGCTGGCCAGTTGAGAGCTGAAGCCCGGGAGCAGGTGCGCCAGATCATCCGCTCCCGGATTTGCAATAGACGCCGGGCCGCGCCGCGCGCCGCCCGGGCCAGATTAGGAGGCAGCGGATCATGGATCAATCCCATCTGAAATATACCAAGACACATGAATGGGCTCGGCGCCGCGGCGAGCTGGTGGAAGTGGGCATTACGGATTTTGCTCAGCGCCAGCTGACGGATGTCACCTATGTGGAGTTGCCCGAGGTTGGCCGCCAGCTGGCCGCTAATGCGCCGGCGGCGGTCTTGGAATCCATCAAGGCGGCGGCGGATGTCTATGCGCCATTGGCCGGCACCGTGACCGAAGTCAATGCCGCCCTGGCTTCCACTCCGGAAATGGTCAATGCCGATCCCTATGGTGCGGGTTGGCTCTTCCGGCTGACGCCCACCAACCCAGCCGATCTGGAGCAGTTGCTGGATGCTGTTAAATACGAGGCCCTGCTAACTCCGCAGCCTTGAATAAATGAAATGTTTCCGGGACCGGCGCGCGCCGGATAAAACCCATGCCGCAACGCACTGATATCCATAAAATAATGATCATCGGCTCTGGCCCGATTGTGATCGGGCAGGCCTGCGAGTTCGATTATTCCGGCACCCAGGCCTGCAAGGCCCTGCGCCAGCTGGGCTATAAAGTTGTCCTGGCCAATTCCAACCCGGCGACCATTATGACCGATCCCGGCCTGGCCGATGCCACCTACATCGAGCCGCTCAACCTGCGGCGTATGACGGAAATCATCGAGCAGGAACGCCCCGATGCGCTCCTGCCCAACCTGGGCGGCCAGCTGGGGCTCAACCTCTGCGCTGAGCTGGCCAAAGCCGGAGTGCTCGAGCAATATGGCGTGCAATTGATTGGCGTGCAGCTGGCGGCCATCGAGCGCGGCGAAGACCGCATCGCCTTCAAGCAGACCATGCAAAGCCTGGGCATCGATTTGCCGCGCAGTGCGCCGGCCTATGCGGTGGCGGAGGCCGAGCGGATCGCCGCCGAACTGGGCTATCCGCTGGTGGTGCGCCCGGCCTATACCCTGGGCGGCACGGGCGGCGGCCTGGTCTATAACATCGAGGAATTACGCTCGGTGGCCGCGCGCGGTCTGGCCGCCAGCCTGGTGGGGCAGGTGCTGATCGAGGAATCGCTGCTGGGCTGGGAAGAGCTCGAACTGGAAGTGGTGCGCGATGCCAAGAACCAGAAGATCACCGTTTGCTTCATCGAGAATGTGGATGCCATGGGCGTACATACGGGCGACTCCTTGTGTGTGGCGCCGATGCTGACGATCAGTCAGGCCTTGCAAGAGAAACTGCAGCAGCATGCCTATGCGATCGTGGATGCCCTGGAAGTCATTGGCGGCGTTAATGTGCAGTTTGCGCATCATCCGCCCAGCGGGCGGGTGGTGGTCGTTGAGATCAATCCGCGCACCTCCCGCTCTTCGGCCCTGGCCTCCAAGGCCACTGGCTTTCCGATTGCCAAGATATCGGCCATGTTAGCGGTGGGCCTGACCCTCGACGAAATACCCTACTGGCGCTCGGGCACCTTGGAGCAATACACGCCCGGCGGCGATTATGTGGTGGTTAAAATGGCCCGCTGGGCTTTCGAGAAGTTCCCGGATGCGCAAGATAAACTGGGCACACAGATGCGCGCCGTGGGCGAGGTGATGAGCCTGGGCCGCACCTATAAGGAGGCTCTGCAGAAGGCCGTGCGTTCCCTGGAGATCGGCTGCTATGGTCTGGGCTCTGCCCAGGCTTTTCAGCGCCGGCCCCTGGCCGACTTGCTGACGCTGCTCAAGGAACCGAGCAGCCAGCGGCAATTCCTCATCTATGAAGCCCTGCGTAAAGGGGCCACCGTGGAGCAGCTCAGCGAACTGACCTTCATCAAGCCCTGGTTCATCCAGCAAATGCGGGAACTGGTGGAACTGGAGGAGGAAATTTTGCGCTACAAGGGGCGCACCCTGCCGGAGGCCTTGCTGATCCGTGCCAAAGAGGATGGCTTTGCCGACCGTTACCTGGCCCAGCTGCTCAATCTGCCCGAGACGGCCATCCGCCGCCGGCGGCAGGAACTGGGCGTGCGCCAGGGCTGGCAGCCGGTGCCGGTCAGTGGGGTGGCCCAAGGCGCCTATTATTTTTCCACCTATAATGCTCCCGATAAAACGGCTGTCAGTGACCGGCCTAAAATCATGATCCTGGGCGGCGGCCCCAACCGCATCGGGCAGGGGATCGAATTCGATTACTGTTGCGTGCATGCCGCCTTTGCCCTGCGCGATGCCGGCCTGGAAACCATCATGGTCAACTGTAATCCGGAAACAGTTTCCACCGATTATGATACCGCCGATAAACTCTATTTCGAGCCTCTGACCGTTGAGGATGTCTTGAGCATCTATGAGAAGGAACAGCCCCAGGGAGTCATCGTGCAGTTCGGCGGGCAGACCCCGCTCAATATCGCCGCTGAACTGGAGGCCGCCGGCGTGAAGATATTGGGGACCAGCGTGGAAACCATCGCCCTGGCCGAGGATCGCGATCTGTTCCGTCAGATGATGGCCCGCATGAAGATCCCCATGCCGGAATCTGGCATGGCGCTCAATACCAAGGAAGCGCTCGCCGTAGCCCAGCGCCTTGGTTATCCGCTCATGGTACGGCCCTCCTATGTCTTGGGCGGGCGCGGGATGGAAGTGATTTATGATGAAAAAATGCTGCGGCATTATATGGCCGCCGCGCCCCATCTGACGCCGGAGCGCCCCATTCTCATCGACCGCTTTCTGGATAATGCCCTCGAGACCGAGGCCGATGCCCTGGCCGATGGCTCAGCCGCCTATGTGCCGGCGGTGATGGAGCATATCGAGCTGGCCGGCATCCATTCGGGCGATTCGGCCTGCGTCATTCCGCCGGTTAGTGTGGCGGCCGAGCATCTGGAAACCATTCGTTCCTATACGCGCCGCATAGCGCGCGAAATGAAGGTGGTGGGCTTGATGAATATGCAATATGCCATCGCCGACGATAAAGTCTATGTGCTGGAGGCCAATCCGCGGGCCTCGCGCACCGTGCCCTTGGTATCCAAGGTTTGCAATGTATCCATGGCGCGCCTGGCCACCCAGCTCTTGCTGGGCCAGAAACTTTCCGCGCTCGGCTTGCAACCCAAAAAGATCCCGCATTTTGGCGTCAAGGAAGCTGTCTTCCCCTTCAATATGTTTCCGGAAGTGGATCCGGTGCTGGGTCCGGAAATGCGTTCCACCGGCGAGGTGTTGGGCCTGGCAAAATCTTTCGGGCTGGCCTTTTTCAAAGCCGAAGAGGCCGCCCAGCCGGCCTTGCCTCTGGCGGGCACTGTCCTGATCAGCGTGACCGAGAAGGATAAACCGGCTATCGTGCCGGTGGCGCGCGAATTCGTCCGTTTGGGCTTTAGCATTCGAGCCACCGAAGGCACACATCAGTTTCTGGCCGCTCAGCGCATCCCCTCCACTCCCATCCATAAGCTGCAGCAGGCCCGCCCCAATATCGTCGATGGCATCATGAATAAGGAAATCCAGCTGGTGATCAATACGCCGGTCGGCAAGCAAAGCCAGACCGATGATTCCTACATTCGCAAGGCGGCCATCAAGCATCAGGTGCCCTATATCACCACAGCGGCGGCGGCTTTGGCTTCAGTTAAGGGGATCGCCGTCAGCCTCAAGGGCAATAAAGGCGTTAAATCCCTGCAAAGCTATCATAGGGATATCGGGGTCGGCGCCTGAAAGGCGCGCCCGGCACGCCCGGGTTGAGGGATGAGATGGAAAATGCTCCGCAGCGCTCTGATGCTCCACGGGTCTTGGTGGTGAAGTTGAGCTCGCTGGGCGATCTTCTGCATGCCTTGCCGGCCGTGCACGCCCTGCGCCGCGGCCTGGCCGCGCGCATTGATTGGGTCACGCACGAAGCCTACCGGGAGCTGGTGCAATGTTTCGATGATGTCGACCGGGTCCTGGTCTGGCATCGCCAGGCCGGGCCGCGGCAGCGCCTGGCTGATCTGCGCGCGCTCCGCACAGAAACCTATGATTGGATCATTGACCTGCAGGGGATTCTGAAGAGCGCCTTGGTGACCCGCTTGGCGCGCGGTCGGCGGCGGATCGGCCCTTCCTTCCATCGCGAAGCCTCCCATTGGTTCTATAATTCTGTGGCTGGTGTGCGCCATAAAGAACGCCATGCCATCGCTGAGAGTCTGGATATCAGCGCCTATCTGCACCTGCCCTCTCAGGCACCGGTCTTTCCGATGACCTTCCCCCTGCAGCTGGTCAGCGAGCCGCGCCCGCGGGTGGCCCTGGTGCCCTGCACGCGTTGGCCCAGTAAAAATTGGCCCTTGGCTTCCTTCGTGGAGCTGGGGCGCCTGCTGCAGGAACAGCTCAATGCTGCGCTCTTTTTGCTGGGGGGTGCCGCGGATGCTGCCGCCTGTGAGGCCCTGGCCAGGGATTTACCCGCGCCATTGGTCAATCTGGCCGGGCGGTGCAGTTTGCCGCAACTGGGCGGTATCTTGCGGGAGATGGATCTGGTGATCAGCAATGATTCGGGGCCCATGCATCTGGCCGCCGCCTTATCCATTCCGGTGCTGGCCATCTTTGGGCCAACGGATCCCGTGCGTACGGGGCCCTATGGCGCCGGCCATCGTGTCTTGCGGACGGCTTTAGAGTGTCAGCCCTGTTTCCAGCGCCAATGCACTTTTGGGGATACGGGCTGCTTGCGGGCGCTCACCCCGGCCATGGTGTTCAGCGCCGCGCGAGAAATGCTGCTCTCGGCGCGCGCTTTGGGGGATGAGCCCGCGCCTTAAAAAAACAAAACTAATGGTGGACGCCCATAAGTTTTTTTGCTAATCATATGCCCATTTGCCAGCCTGCCACCGGTGGCAGCCTGGGGTTAAACGCGGCTTAAATTGGAGGCGGAGAGCAATGTTGGCGGGAAAAGTGGCGCTGGTGACAGGGGCGGCCCGAGGGATCGGGCGGGCTATTGCCGAAAAACTGGCCGCCGCCGGTGCCGATATAGCTTTATGCGATTTACAAACGGAATGGCTGGCCGAAACCTCCCAAGCCGTGACCGCTCAAGGCCGCCGCGCAGCCTCTGTGGCCGTGGACGTCAGCCGGGCGGCGGATGTCCAGGCGGCTGTGGTCGCCGCCCTGCAAACATTCGGGCGCATAGATATTCTGGTGAATAATGCCGGGATTAACCGCGATGCTTTCCTGGTGCGTATGACGGAAGCCGATTGGGATGCGGTGCTGGCCGTGAACTTAAAGGGCACTTTTTTATTTACCAAAGCTGTTGCTAAAAGCATGCTCAAACAGCGTTCGGGGGCCATCGTTAATCTGGCCTCGATTATTGGTTTGATCGGCAACGCGGGGCAGTGTAATTATGCGGCTTCTAAGGCGGGGGTGATTGCCCTGACCAAGTCGGCGGCGCGTGAGCTGGCCTCACGCAATATCCGCGTGAATGCCGTGGCCCCCGGTTATATTAAAACTCAAATGACGGAAGCCTTGCCGGAGGATATTCAGAAAAAAATGTTGGAGGCCATTCCTATGGCAAGGCTGGGTATGCCCGAAGACGTAGCGAAAGTGGTTCTGTTCCTGGCGAGCGAAGCCTCTGCCTATATGACAGGCCAAGTTCTGAGCGTCTGTGGCGGAATGGTCATGTAAGCCATAATGAAGGAGGAGTAATCCATGGCGTTAGAAGATAAAGTCCGTGAAATCATCGTGGAACAGTTGGGAGTTAATGCCGAACAAGTGACCTCGGAAGCCTCGTTCATCGAGGATCTGGGCGCTGATTCGCTGGATACCGTGGAATTGGTCATGGCGTTCGAGGAGGAGTTCGGCGCTGAAATCCCCGATGAGGATGCGGAAAAACTGCAGACAGTCGGCGCAGTCATCACTTACCTCAAGGAAAAAGGCTTCGGTGATTAAACTTTTCTAATCACCCGGAAAGGCCGAGGACGCGGAGCGTTCCCGCCTCGGCCTTTTTATGCTCTTCATGTACGTTTCAGCTGCGGAGGCTGCTTATGCGCAAAGTGGTCATTAGCGGAGTAGGGGTGGTCGGGCCGTTAGGTTGCCAGGAAGACCTTTTCTGGCAGCGGCTTGTGGCAGGGCAATCCGGCATTCGCCGCGTGCAACAGTTTGATATTTCGCCTTATCCCTCCCAAATGGCCGGCGAAGTGGTCGAGTTTAATCTCGACGATTTCATGTCGCGCAAGGATCAGCGCCGTTCGGATCCCTACGCCCATTACGCCATTGCCGCCGCCAAACTGGCTATGAAGTGTTCCGGCCTGGATATGAGCCAGGAAGACCCCTGCCGCGCGGGCGTGATTGTAGGCTCCGGCATAGGTGGCCTGCAAACCCTGCAGACCCAGCACAGTATTCTGGTGGAAAGAGGGCCCTCGCGTTGCAGTCCCTATATGATTCTGCAAATGATCGGCAATATGGCCGCCGGCCTGATCGCCATTGAGTATCAATTCAAGGGCCCCAACTATTCAGTGGTCTCGGCCTGCGCGACGGCCGGCCACGCCATCGGCGATGCCCTGCGCACTATTCAGCGTGGCGATGCTGATATCATGATCGCCGGCGGGTCCGATGCCAGCGTCTGCGAGCTGGGCTTCGCCGGGTTCTGCGCCCTCAAAGCGCTCAGCACCCGTAATGATGAGCCCCAGAAAGCCAGCCGCCCTTTCGATAAGGATCGCGATGGATTCATCATGGCCGAAGGCGCCGGCATCGTGGTGCTGGAGGAGTTGGAGCACGCCCGCCGCCGTGGCGCGCCCATCTATTGCGAACTGGCCGGTTACGGCGCCACCTGCGATGCCTTTCATGAAACGGCGCCCTCGGCCGATGGCGATGGCGCGGCCCGCTCCATGCAACTGGCCATGGCCGAGGCGCGGACCACCCCCGCCGAGGTCGATTACATCAATGCCCATGGCACCAGTACCCTTTTGAATGATGTCTGCGAAACCCTCTCGATCAAAAAAGCTTTCGGCGCCGACGAATCCCGCCGGGTCATGGTCAGTTCCACCAAGTCCATGACCGGCCATTTGTTGGGAGCCGCTGGCGGCGTTGAGGCGATTATCTGCGCGCTGGCCATCAAGCATGGCATGGTGCCGCCGACCATCAATTACGAAACGCCCGATCCTCAATGCGATCTGGACTATGTGCCCAATACGGCGCGCGAGCATCCCCTGCGCGTGGTGCTCAGCAACTCGCTGGGGTTCGGCGGCCATAACGCCACCCTGGCTTTCCGGGCCATTTGAGCGTTTTTATTGCTCCCGGCGCGCCGTGGCTATCAGCCGTCGCATGCTGCGGAAATGGATATAGCCGTAGAGGCCGATCCCCAGGCCCAGAGGAATACAGGCCATCCCGATCATCAGCAGATAGCCGCGCTCCATGAAGTGCAGGAAAGTTACTCCACTGACCAGCAGCATGAGCGCCGTGCGCAGATAGGCCAGCAGGGTGCGTTCATTGGCCAGCTCGGTGCGGCTCAGAGCCAGTTCATCGCGCAGGATCAATTCGGCGGCTTTGAATTTTTCATAGCTATAAGGCGGCATGGCTTCCTTTCCTTCCCTAGAGGAGCTCCGCGCGACCGGGCGCCGGCCGCGCCTGTGTTAGGAGGCTAAAATAATGGATCTTAACCAAGCTTAGCAATGTTTTTTGCCCGGCCTCCGCGCCGCCGCGGGCCGAGCTGGCTGAGCCGCCCACTTAGCGGCTTGTTAGAAGATTTGAATCCGGCTAAGCTCTTCCCTATGCAAAAAGACGTCCACCCTCAACAACTGGCCCTGGAAATGCTGGGTCTGCTGCTGCTTTTTTTTACGGTGGGCGTCTGGCTCTCAAGCTTGACCGTTCTGGGGCTGATGGCCGGCGCCGAGCTCATCGGCGGCGCTTTCGAAGATTTTCTTTTGAAAGCCGGGATGGCGCGCCTGATGCGCCGCTGTCTCATGGGCTGGGCCGCGCTGCTGGTCATCATTTTGTTGCGGCGCGCCGGCTGGCGCGGTTGGCGTGATAGCGGCTGGCTGGCGCGCGCTACGCTCGAGCGGCGGCGCTCCTGGTGGCGCTGGATCTTGATCGGCGCGGGTCTGGGCCTGCTCGTTCTGGGCAGTCTGATACTATTGAGGCTGCTGCTGGGCGAGCATCAGCTTGTTCTGACCGCTTCCGGTGGAGAGAGCCTGCGCCGCGCTTTTTCTTTCCTGGCCTCCGGCTTGGTGGTGGCTTTGTTAGAGGAGACTGTCTGTCGGGGTATGCTCTTCCGGGTGTTCGCGCGCGCCTGGCGGGTTTGGCCGGCGGCGTTAGTGACGAGCCTGCTCTTTGCCCTGGCCCATTTTCTGAGTCCTGATCCGCAGGCCTTTCACGGCTCCTCCTTTTGGCAGACGACGCTCAACATTACCCTGGCCACCTATACCACCGCCGGGGCGCGCTTGGTGGACGGTCTGCCCTTCATCAATCTAACCTTGTTGGGGCTAGTTTTCTGCGGCTGCGTGGCGCAGACGCGGACCATCTGGCTGGGAGTGGGCGCGCATGCCGCCCTGGTGTGGGGCGTCAAGGCCTTTGCTTTCTGGACCGATCCGCACCCCGCCAGGCAATCCCTCAGCTGGTTGGGGCAGCAAAACGATTTTATGGATGCGCCCCTGGTGACGGCGCTGCTGGGGAGCTTGGGTATCTGGCTCTTGGCGCGGGCCAGCTGCACGGCAGAAAGGTTATCCTGGCAGGGACTCTCTTGGCGGGTGACGGCCGGCGCGCGGGCGCGCGTGGCGGCCTGGCTGGCGGAAACGGCCGGCCCCGAGAAGATCTTGAAAGAGGATTATGGCTGCCGCGTCACGGCGCGCGCCGGCCTGGTGCTCAAATCCTATTGGCCCAAAGCGGGTTGGGCCGGGATCCGTTTTGCCCTGCGCGCGCCGCGCACGCGCCGGGCTTTCCGACTGGGCCAGGCCCTGCGTGCCTTGGGTATGCCCACCCCCCTCCCGCTGGCCTGGGCGACGCGCCGTGGCG
>CAYYVN010000006.1:47444-134096 GCA_964475165.1 uncultured Verrucomicrobiota bacterium
TTTTTACGGAGCGAATCTCTGCTGGTGACCGAAGCCGTGGAGAGCGAAGCCCTGACGCATTGGCTGCAAAGGGATCTGCCGGCCGTGGCCCTGCGCGCGCGGGTCCTGGCCGCCTATGGCAGTCTGGCGGCGATGTTTCATCGGCATGGATATTCCAACCGGGATTTGAAGCATGAGAATGTTTTATGTGCCAGGCAAGCGCCCTGGGAACTTCAGGTGGTGGATCTCGATGGGGTGCGCCATTTGCGCCTCATCAGCCGGCGTCGGGCCGGGCGTGATCTGCGGCGGGTGGGTAAATCCCTGGCGGCCCTGGGCTGGGCGGGAGCCGAGGAGCAGCGCGCTTTTTTCACCGCCTATAATGCTGCCGTGCCGCGGCGCCTGCAGCGCCGCGCCTTTCCACTCTAAGACCGCTGAGCTTCGCTCCGCCGGCGCGGCGGCTCCATATTCGCGATGAGGCATTAGCATGCAAAAAAGCGATTCCCCATCAGGGCTCAGCCTGCCGCTCCCCGTGGCTTTGCGCCGGCAGCTAAAGGCGGCCTTTCTCAAAGAGCAGCGTTGTCGGCTGCCGAGCCTGCCCTTGGCGGCGGTGGCCTTTCTGGCTTGGGAACTGCGCCGGATTTTCAAGCGTGCCTTGGTCTTGGTGGCCGCCAATGCTGTGCTGCAGGATGATCTGCTGCGTAGTTTGGCGGCTTTGGGCGGTCAAGAGGCTGCGGCACTGTTATCTTTTGCGGCGCGGTCCCCACGCCGCCACAGGGCGGCGGATAGCAGTGGTGAGCGTCTGCAAGTGCTGAGCCAACTGCAAGCTGGTTTGGCGCGGCCGCTCCTGGTCACCTGTGAGCAGGCTCTGGCCCAGCCAGTGCCCGCGGCCGACTTGCTGCGCGCGCGCAGTCTGCATCTGCGCCTGGCCGAGGAATATGATCCGCAAGCGCTGCTGAGCGCCCTGGAGGCCTTGGGCTATGCGCCCGTGCCCGAAGTTCAATTTCGCTCGCAGGTGGCCTTGCGCGGGGGCGGCTTACTGGATATCTGGCCTTCCACGGCGCGCGCGCCGTTGCGCCTCGAGTTTTTTGGCACCAAGATCGAAAGCATGCGCCTCTTCGATGCCGCCGATCAACGCTCCTTTGCGCGCCAGACAAGCGTGTCTATTCCACCGGCCGATGAATTGATCCTGCTCCGGAACCAGCCGCAGGCGCGCAGCAGTTTGAGCACATATCTGCCGGCGGAAACCATTTATTTCTGGCTGCCGCCGGAAAACGAGCCGGCTGCCGCTGGGCGCGCCGCCGCCCTGCCGGAGGTTTCCGAAGCGTTGGCGAATACCGCCCAAATCCAACAGGAGCTGGCCGCGCAGCCGGCCGTCTGGCAATGCCTGGCCGGGGCTGACTCAGCCGGGGCTGATTTTTGGCGCGCGGCGCCCATGCTCGAGCCTGGCTTCCAGGCCCTGGATACTCTCGGCGCGCCGCCCCGGCGCCTGTTCGAGCCGGATATCTTCGCGGCCCATCGTCAACAATGGCTGGCGCGCCTGAGCGCAGAGGTGCGCCGGGGTGGGCGGGTCTATGTATTTTTTGAGGCGCCCGGCGCTCGCGATCGTTTCCAGGAAGAGCATCCGGCCACGCCCTTTCATTTGAGGCTGGGCGCCTTGCCGGATGGTTTTCGACACCCCGCCCTGGGGCTGGTGGTGCTGCCGGCAGCTCATTTAACCGGCTTGCGCAAGCGTCTCACGGCGGCGCCGCTGGCGCGTCCGGGCCGGGCGGGCGGGGAGGCCATCACCGATTGGCTGAGCATTGAGCCGGGCGAACTGGTGGTGCATGTTGATCACGGCTTGGGCAAATATCTGGGTTTGTATGAGATTGAATTCAATGGCCGGCTGCAGGAGGTGCTGGCCGTTGAATATGCCGAGCAAGCCAAGTTATATGTGCCGGTGGCGCAGAGCCATCTCTTGAGCCGCTATATCGGCTGCGGCCCGCGCCGCGGCGCTTATCACCGTTTGGGGGGTAAACGCTGGCTCAGAGAAAAGGCGGCCGCCGCCCAGGCCGTACAGGATCTAGCCGCCAATATGCTGGAAACCCAAGCGCGGCGTGAAGCCGGCCGCGGCTTCGCCTTCCCGGCCGATACGGCCTGGCAACAGGATTTCGAGGCCGCTTTCCCTTACCAGGAAACCGTCGATCAAGAACGGGCCATGCAAGAGGTTAAACGTGATATGCAAAGCGCCCGGCCGATGGATCGCCTCATCTGCGGCGATGTGGGCTATGGCAAAACAGAGGTGGCCTTGCGGGCGGCCTTCAAGGCCGTCACGGCCGGCAAACAGGTGGCGCTGCTGGTCCCGACCACCGTTCTGGCGCAACAACATTACGAGCTTTTTCTCGCGCGCATCAGCGTTTATCCCATGCGCGTGGAATTGTTGAGCCGCTTCCGCTCGGCCAAGCAACAGGCCGCCACCGTGCGTGAGCTGCGTTTGGGCAAGGTGGATATCGTCATCGGCACCCATCGCCTGCTGCAGGCGGATGTGCAATTCAAGGATCTGGGTTTGGTGATCATCGATGAGGAGCAGCGCTTTGGCGTGGAGCATAAAGAGCGTTTGAAGCAAGTGCGCCAATTGGTGGATGTCTTGACTTTGAGCGCCACGCCGATCCCACGCACCCTCTATCTGAGCCTCACCGGCGCGCGCGATATCAGTATGATCCAGACGCCGCCCAAGGCTCGCCAGCCGATCGAAACGGCGATCGTTAAAAATGAGGATGCCATCGTCCGTGCCGCTTTAGAGCAGGAACTCAGCCGCGGCGGGCAGGCTTATTATTTGCATAACCGCATTTTAACCATCGCCAAGGTCCGCGAGCGTCTGCAGCGTTTGCTGCCCACGGCGCGCATCAGCATAGCCCATGGTCAGATGGCTTCGGCGGAGCTGGCGCGGGTTATGCGCGCTTTTGCCGAGGGCGCCGCCGATATCCTGCTCTGCACCACCTTGATCGAGAGCGGCGTGGATATTCCCAATGTTAATACCATCCTGATTGATCGGGCCGATCGTTTCGGTCTGGCTGATCTTTACCAGCTGCGCGGACGGGTGGGGCGCGCTAACCGGCAGGCCTATGCTTATCTGTTGACGCCGGCGCACGGGCATTTGCCGAGCTTGCCGCGCCGCCGCCTGCGGGCTTTACTGGAACATGCTGAGTTGGGGGCCGGCTTTCGTTTGGCCCTGCGCGATCTGGAAATCCGCGGCGCCGGCAATCTGTTGGGGGCCGAGCAGAGCGGGTATATCGCGGCCATCGGCTTTGATTTGTATTGTCAACTGTTGCGGCGCACCATCGCTCAGTTATCGGGGCAGGCGGTCTTGCCGCCGGTCTTGAGCGTGGAGCTGGCTTTGGATTTTATCGATTTATCCACACGAGCGCCGCTGGCGGAAGGCGCGGCTTTTCTGCCGGCAGACTATGTGGAGGATGAGCGTTTGCGTTTGGGCATTTATCGTCAAATCGCGGCGGCGAGCACGGAGCAGGAAATCCAAGCGCTGCGCGAGGAATTGCGCGATCGTTTCGGTCAATTGCCCCTGCCGCTGGAGCGCCTCTTGCAGCTGGCCGCGCTGCGCATATTGGCGGCGGCGCGGAATATCTCCAGCATTGAAACGCGCGCCAACCGACTGATGCTCAAGCGCGGCGGAGAATATCTGATGCGGCGGCATCACTTTCCGCGCCTCAAAGCCACTCAGGCCGATGAACGCCTGCAAGAAATTCGCGCTTGGTTGGCCGGGATCACCCCGGCCGGCTTAAGCGGCTGAGGGCGTCCTGGCCTCAAGCCACCGGCTGGCCATGCTGGCGCAGGTATGCCTTGACCTGCCGAATGCTGAGGGTGCGAAAATGAAACACCGATGCCGCCAGCAGAATGCGCGCCCCGGCGCGGGCAGCGGCCAGGAAATGTTCCAGGGTGCCAGCGCCGCCCGAGGCTACCACCGGCAAACTGACCCGCGCGGTTATGGCCCGGATCAAATCCAGATCATAGCCGGCGCGCGTGCCATCACCATCCATGCTGGTGGGTAAGAGAGCGCCGGCGCCCAGGTCTTGGCATTGCTGGGCCCAGGCGAGGGCATCGCGCCCCAGGGCCTGCTGGCCGCCGCCGATAACCAGCTCAAAGCCCGAGGGCATACCCGGATGGCGCCGGGCATCCAGGGCCACCGTGATTTTATCCGCGCCGAAAGCGGCGGAGGCCTGGCGCACTAAGTCAGGCTGCTTGATGGCCGCGCTATTCATGGAGATGCGCGCCGCGCCGGCCGCCAGGACTTCCTCGATCTCCCGCAGGGAAGCGATGCCGCCGCCCACCGTCAGGGGAATGCGCAGCGCCGCGCTCACCTGGCGCACCCAGGCCAGCTGGGTGGAACGGTTTTCCGTTGTGGCCGTGATATCCAGCAGCGCCAGTTCATCGGCGCCTTCCTGTTCGTAAAAGAGGGCATTGGCCACCGGGTCGCCGATCTCTTGCAGATCCACGAAACGCACGCCTTTTACAATGCGCCCCGCGCGCATATCCAAGCAGGGCATGATGCGAATAGTATCCATAATTCAAGGCCTTAAATGGGTCGGCTGATATAATAGCGCGCTTGGCGCGGGACGCCACATTTTTTTATGGCCAGACGGCCGGCGCCGGAGGCTATTTCCCGGTCAGCCTGGGGGCGAGGCCTGCAAATAGGGATTGAAAGATCATCTTGAATCGCCTAACTTGCGGCTTAAGGAGCTTTTCATGGAGCAGGCCATCCGGCAGATCATCAAGCGCGAGGGGCATCTGGTGCCCTATGATCGCGCGCGTATCGCGCGGGCCATCTTCCGGGCGCTGCTTTCCGTGGACCGTGGCGATGAAGAGCTGGCCGCCCGCTTGGCGCTGGCCGTGGAAACGGCCCTGCTCAAGAACTACGGCCCGCAGGCCACGCCCAGCGTGGAGGAAATCCAGGATATCGTTGAGCTGACCTTGATGGAAAATGGTCAGACTTCCACGGCGCGGGCCTATATCATCTATCGTAACCAGCGCGCCCAAGCCCGGGCCGCGCGCACCTATGCCTTCGAGGTCACCGATAATATTCCCTATCGCAAAATCTATGAGGTGCTGCGCTGGAATATGGATCAGGCCTGCCATACCCTCGCAGAGCTCAATGCCCGCCAGCGGGCCGGCGGCATGGAGCGCCTGATTGAGGACTGCGATCGCCGTTACGATGCTGAAATCCGTCAATGCGCGGCGCGCATTCTGGAGCGCGCCGGGGAGACGCGCCTGGTGATCGTGGCCGGGCCTTCGGCTTCGGGTAAGACCACGACCACCCTGAAACTGAGCGAAGGTCTGCGCCGCGCCGGCTGGCAGTTGCAATCGCTGATGATCGACAATTACTTTTACGATCTCGAATGCCATCCGCGGGATGAATTCGGCGATTACGATTACGAGACTCCGGCGGCCCTGGATCTGGCCTTGATCAACGAACATCTGGAGCGGCTGCTCGCCGGCGCCACTGTGCGCACCCCGCACTATGATTTTAAGACCGGCAAGCGGACCTTGAACCATACCGAAATGCGGCTGGCCCCCAAGGCCTTCCTATTGCTCGATAGCCTGCATGGGCTCTATGATGGTATGACGCACAGCATTCCCGCCGCGCAGAAATTCCGTATCTATGTGGAAACGCTGGGCCAGCTTCGCGGGAGTGAAGGTCAATTCCTGCGCTGGGCGGATAACCGTCTGCTGCGGCGCATGCTGCGCGACAGCTGGCATCGTAATTACCAGCCGGAGAAGACCCTCACCCACTGGCATTATGTGCGCCGCAGCGAACTGCAATATATCATTCCCTTCATCAAGACCGCCGATTTCATCGTGAACACCGCTTTGCCCTATGAGATACCGATCCTGAAAGAGAGGCTCGCCGCTTATTTCCCCGAGGCCCTGCGCCTTTACCATGCCGATCCCTCTCGGCAGGATGCCTATATCAGAGCTAAGCGGATCTATGAGTTCCTGCGGCCTTTGGAGACCCTGACCGATAGTCGCCTGGTGCCGCCCGATTCCTTGCTGCGGGAATTTATCGGCGGCAGCAGCTATGGCTATTGATCAAGCCGGCTTGGAGCAGAGGGGAATCGAACCCCTGACCCCCACGTTGCGAACGTGATGCTCTACCAACTGAGCTACTGCCCCATAAAAGGCCCTGCCGACCGGGCGGCTCCCTAGGCCGGCGGCGCGCTGACGGCGGTTTGTTGCCTGGCTAGTTTCTTCTGCAGCTTCTTCTGTTTTTTTTCTTTGATGGAAAGTTTGGGTTTATTTTTACGACCGACATTGCCACGATCCATGGTGTGTCCCATACAGGCCTCCTCTGGTTTAAGTTTGCGGCATTAAAATTACCGGGGCTCCGGCCGCGCTCAAAGTGCTTCAGGATGAAGCCGGATACTTCTTATAGGCGGCTTCGATTTTAGCGGCGATATCCTTATAGCCGATATCCGCCTGGTAGATTTCCTTGTAATAGCGGTTGACGGCCTCGCGCACCTGCCCGCTGCTTTCCAGAATACCGCCCAGTTCATAATAGATATCTTTTTTCAAAGCATTCATCTCGGAGATTTCCGCCGCCGCTTTCTCCAACTGTTCGCGCGCTAAATCCAGCTGTTGTTTCTGGCGGAAACATAAGCCCAGATAATAGAGGGCGCGCACGCGGTTGCGGGGATAGCGCTGGGCCAATTGGAACTGCTGGATGGCTTCGTTCAGTTGATCGCGCGCCAGGAGCAATACGCCATACTCGAAACGCAGCGGCATATCATTGGGATAGCGTTCCACTCGCCCGCGCACATCCTCAAATAGAAAGGCATCCTTTTCAAGCTGCTTGGCGGCGGCGCCCTCCAAATCGCCGTTTTCTTTGAGCTGGGCGATGGCGCTATCTAATTGTTTGAGCCGGATAGTCGCCCGCACCTGATCCAGCTGGCCCTCATCAATGCCGCTGACGCGGCGGGCTTCCTCGATGGTGCGGATGGCATCATCGAAGCGTCCGCCCTCGACGAATAAGTTGGCCAGCGTGCGCCGATAATTGATGTTATCCGGCTGGAGCCGGATATTATCCTGGGCATCTTTGATCAGTAAATCCACGCTTTCCCGGCTGCGTACGGCCCGCGATTCCTGTTCGAGAGTCACGGATTCCTTGAGGTCCTTGACCATATCGCGGAAGGAGCCGCCTTCGCGGGTGGCATCAGTCCAGCCGCCCTTGACCATGCTATCGCGCGCCATGGCATCCTTATAGGCCTTAATGGCCCGGATATCATTGGGACACATTTCGACCACTTCCTCGAAACATTGGCGCGCCGCATCCATCTGGTTGGTGGCCGTGAATAGATGGCCCAGGCGGATGAGCAGCGCGGGGTTAGTGGGATAAAACTCACGGGCGGCCATCAGCATCTGGATGGCGATTTCCGGCATTTGCGCCGCTTCCGCTGCCCGGCAGAGCAGATCAATGAAAGGCAGGTTCAGGGGATCGCGCCGCAGGAGTTCCTCGGCGATTTGCAGGGCGCGTTGGGGCTTGGCCGATTTCAGGGCCAGGTGGCCTTGGATCAGTTTAGGGATACTGGTGAGGGTGACGAGATGGCGCCGATAGGCGGCGCGCGGGGTGGCTTTGAGCTGTTGGATGCCGGCCGTGCGCAGGAATTTGCGGGCCTTGAGGAAAGCCGGCTCTATATTCAGCGCGGCCATAAACATATCCATGGCATAAGCGAGGTTTTTGCGTTCCAGGGCGATCATGCCCCGCTCAAAAAGTTCCCGTGCCCGCTTGGGTACGTCGGCTTCCGCTATTTCTGCCATGGCCAAAAACTCCTTTGTTTTTAAGGATCAAAGATTATACTGAAAAATCGCATGAGTCAAGAAAGCTTGCACGGGCTGACGATGGGCGATCATATCTTGAACATCAAAAACCGAGGGCGCCAGCGCGGCGGCCTGCTTGTGGCACTCCTGCCGCTGGTGCTGGGCCTGCCCTGGGCGGTGGGCGGCGCGGAGATGATTTCCCTGCATACCCTGAGCCGCACGCCCGGCTTTCAACCTCTGACGACGCGTGCTGATCAGGCTGTGCTGGCCACGCGCTCCCAGCGGCTGCAGCTGTATAAGGATAGTCGCCGCGCCATTTTCGATGGCGTGACCATCTGGTTGAATGCGCCGGTCGAAAAATCCTGGGGGCGTTGGCAGATAGCGCGCGCGGATGTCACCCATACGGTGCAACCGCTCTTTAATCCGGCCAGCGCTCTGGCCGCCAAAGGCCATACCGTTGTGGTGCTGGATGCCGGGCATGGCGGCAAGGATCAAGGGGCCAGTCTGCCGGGCGGCAAACTGATCGAAAAGGAGCTGACCCTTGAACTGGCCCAAGCCGTCCGGGATATCTTGCGGCGCCAGCAGGTGGATGTGCGTCTGACGCGCAGTGCCGATCGGCAGTTGGCGCTGGCGGAGCGTTCCCGCCTGGCTGGCGCCTGGCGGGCCGCGGTTTTTATCAGCATCCACTTCAATGCCGCGGCTAACGCGCAAGCGGCCGGCATTGAAACGCATATCCTCGCTCCCAGCGGCTGCTCGATCACGGCCCAGCCGGCCGCGCGGGGAGCAGATGCTCAGGCCTGCCTGGGGAACAGGCATGATGGCGCCAATATGGTGCTGGGGTATCTCATGCAGAAGAGCCTCTTGAAATATACGCGCGCCGAGGATCGCGGCGTGCGGCGTTCACGCTTTATGGTGCTGCGCAACAGTCCCTGCCCGGCGGCCTTGATCGAATGTGGGTTTCTTTCGCATCCCGCCGAGCAGAAGAAGATCATGAGCGCCGCCTATCGCCGCGATATGGCGCGGGGCATTGCCGAGGGTATTCTGGGCTATCTGCGCGCCGTGCAGCGCGCCCGCGCCGCGCAACCTTGAGCGGCGGCGGGCCGCGCCCGGCCCACGCGCTTGAGGGTCAGTTGCAAGGCCTGCTCCTGGGCAGTGCCGGTGGCCCAGGCGCGCGCAATCCGGTAGCCGGGAATCCAGATAATCTCGTCGCCACAGACGAAGAGCGGCAGGCGCTGGCGTTCCGCGCGGGGCACTTTGGCATCCGTGAAAATATCCTGTACTTTCTTGGAACCATCCAAGCCCAGGGGCGCCATACGGTCGCCGGCCTGCCAGGAACGCACCACCACGCGCCGGCGGCGCCAGGCTTTGAGCGCCAGGGATGCCTGGACCGGATAATGCCCCATGCCGGGCGGCCGGGCCCGCCGGGTGCCGGGCGCCACGCGGGCGCTGACCCGCAGGCCCAGTTGGGGCAGGTGGGTGCTGCCGGGGATTTTCAGAGGGATGCAAAAGGGCGCCGGGGGCTGAGAGCTTTCCAGGCGCAGCTCCTGGCCCTCTTGGCGCGCCAGGCGGCCGCCGGGCAGGGTCAGGGCGCGGCCGCGCGCGGAGCTCAGCAGCCAGCCATCCAAGCGTTCCACGAGCTCGAAATCCAGGCTGGCAGCCGTGAACCCCTGGGCCATCAGCCAGAGGCGCAGGATGCGCCGCCTGGCCCCTTGCGGTTGGGCGCTCAGGCGCCCCGTATTCAGGCCAGCGGGGCTGCTCAGGTCGGCAAAAAGATCCCGCGCCAGTTTATCCAGCCAGGCATTTTCTTTTTCCAGGATCGCCGCCATATGGATCAGAGCCGGGCGGATACGCGGATTGAGTTTCTGTTCCAGGAAAGGCAAGACTTCGTGGCGCACGCGGTTGCGCAGGAAACTGGCATCGGCGTTGCTGAGATCTTCCCGCCAGGTCAAACGCCGCTGTTTCAGGAAACGCAGGAGCGCGCCGCGCTCGATATCCCGCAAGGGACGCACGACCACTAAAGATCCCCAGTGCATCACCCGCGGGATACCGGCTAGACCCTGAGGTCCGCTGCCGCGTGCCAGGTTCATGAGGATGGTCTCGGCGTGATCATTGCTGGTGTGCGCGGTGGCTGCCAGGTGGCATTGCCGGCGGCGGGCGGCGGCGGCGAAAAACGCGTAGCGGGCTTGGCGTCCGGCCATTTCCAGTGAAATACCCTGGCGCTTTGCCAGGCGCGGCACATCCACGCGCCGCTCCACATAAGCCAGCTTGAGCCGCTGCGCCAGCGCGCTCACGAAGCGCGCATCGCCGGCGGCATCCGCGCCGCGAATGCCATGCTGCAGATGGGCCACCGTTAAGCGCAGGCGCATGCTGGGGGCCAGGCCGTGCAGTAAGTGGAGCAGGGCCACCGAATCGGCTCCGCCGGAGACACCCACCAGGATGTGCTGCCCCGATTGCCAGAGGGTCTGTTCTTGAATGATGGATTTTAGTTTAGCCTGAAGCATGCTTTTTAGCCGCCACCGCTGAGCGGCTCCCAGCCAGCAGCCGGTGGCCGCACCCGCCAACCCTAGAGGCGCGTTTGCGCGTCGGGTGCCAGGCGCCGCTGACCATCCAGATAGGGCGCCAAGGCCGCCGGTAGGAGCACTGAGCCATCGGGTTCCTGGCCGTTTTCGAGCAGGGCCACCACCACGCGCGCCAGGGCCAAGCCGGATCCGTTCAAGGTATGCACGAAATCCACTTTCCCCTCCTGATTGCGATAGCGGATGCCGGCGCGGCGCGCCTGGAAGGCCTCGCAATTACTGCAGGAAGAAACTTCCAGCCAGGCCTTTTGCCCGGGAGCCCAGACTTCGAGATCATAGCATTTAGCGGCGGCGAAACCCAAATCACCGCCACAGAGCAGGACCACTCGGTAAGCCAGCTCGAGGCGCTGCAAGACGGCTTCGGCGTTGGCCACTAAAGTTTCCAATTCCGCATCGGAAGTGGCCGGTTCAACGAATTTAACCATCTCCACCTTATCGAATTGGTGCACGCGAATCAGGCCACGCGTTTCACGACCCGCCGCGCCGGCCTCGCGCCGGAAACAGGGCGAGTAGGCCACCAGACGAATGGGCAGCGGGCGGTTGATGATTTCCTCACGGTAGATATTGGTTAGAGATACTTCGGCGGTGGGAATCAGATAGAGGTTATCGGTTGGTAGATGATACATATCCTCGGCCATTTTGGGGAGTTGGCCGGTGCCGGTCATGGCGGCGGCATTGCAGAGAAAGGGCGGGGCCACTTCCAGATAGCCGTGCTCCTGGCGGTGCAGGTCCAGCATGAAATTAATCAAGGCCCGTTCCAAACGGGCGCCCTGACCGATGAGCAGCGGGAAGCCGGCGCCGGCCAGACGGCTGGCGCGGGTGAAATCCAAAATACCCAATTGCTCGCCAAGCTCCAGGTGGGTGCGCGCTGCGCAGGTCAGCGCGCGCGGCTCGCCCCAGGAACGCACCACGCGGTTATCGGCGGCGCCAGCGCCGGGAGGGGTGCTGGCATGGGGCAGGTTGGGCAGCTCCAAGAGGATTTTTTTGAGCTGCTCCTCCAGGGCTCGCAAGCGCTGATCTTCTTGAGCGATGCGCGCGCCGAGCTCCTTAACGGCCTGCTGTTGCTGGGCGGTATCCTGCCCGGCTTTCTTCAGCTGCCCAATGGCCAGGGAAGCTTCGTTGCGCTGATGTTTGAGCGTTTCCACCTGTGTGATCAGGCGGCGCCGTTCTTGATCCAGGCTCAGCAGATCTTCCAAGGCCTGGAGCGGCTGGTGGCGGCTTTGTAATCCGGCACGTACCGCCGCCGGTTGTTCGCGAATGAATTTTAAGTCCAGCATAGCCCTTTTCCTTTTTGCTTGAAAGGCAAGCGCCAGTATGGCATGAAGAGAAAGACTGCGCAAGCTTTCCGATCCCGCCGGGGCGGGCTCGGTATTAACCAAAGGAATCTCTTGCATGGCCGCGCCCAACAGCAATGCCGATCGCAACCGGCCCATTCATCTGGGGCATCGCGATGTTTTTCTGGAAAAAGCCATGACGCTTTGGCCAGACTGCCTGAAACCCGCCGCCACCCGCAAGCGGCTGGGGCAATTGGATGCCATGCTCTATTATATGCAAGCGGCCTTGGAGCCGGCCGCCCTGGCCGTCAAATCCAATCAAGCTGACCCGCAGGAGGCCGCCCTGCTTCAGTTTTTAGAGCTGATCTTGTATTACCTGCACGCGGCGCGCCTGATCCTGGAAAGCCAATCCCGGCTGGATGATGCCCGCCATCCGCTCTGGAAATTTCTGCGCCGCGACAACCCGGCGGCGGCCAGCCTAGATTCCGCCAAGAGTGGCGAGCAGATTCTGCAGGATGTGGCGCGCCTGTTTCGGCTGCTGGAAAAACCGCTGCGAGACCTGCAACAATCTCTGCTCAAAGCGCTTTCAGCTGAGGATCGCAAGCGCTATCAGCGCGCTTGCGCCAGCCTTAAAGCCCATCGCAAAACCATGGATCACAAGCGTCACGCGCTTCAGGCGCGCCCGAACTTCTTGGCTAATTCCTGAAACGACATATGGATCAGCGTGGGGCGTCCGTGCGGGCAGGTATAGGGCATTGCGGCCTGGGAGAGCTGGATCACCAGCGCTTCGATTTCCGGCAGCGAGAGGGCCTGCTGCGCCTTGACCGCCGCGCGGCAGGCGGCTTGGGCGATCTCTTCTTCCAGCAGACGGCCGCTGCTGCCGGCGCCGGCGGCCAGCGTGGCGGCGACATCCGGCAGCAGCTTGCCCGGCGGCACGGCGGCCAGGCAGGCCGGCAGGGCGTCGATCACAAAAGTATCCCCGCCGAATTCAGCTATGCCGAACCCCATCTTCTTGAGCAGGTCCAGCTGGCGGCGGATGTGGCGCGCGTGCCCCGGCGTCAGCTCCACTGTTTCGGCGCTGAGCAAGCCTTGACTCGCGACGCGGCCCTGGGCGATGGTGGCCAGGTAGCGTTCATATAAGATCCTTTCATGCGCGGCATGCGGATCCATCAATACCAGACCATCCTCGGTTTCCATCACCACATAGAGTTGCTGCACTTGCCCCAAAATACGGCAGCGGCTCCAGGGCGCGCCAGGCGCGCTGGCCGGGCTGCTCTCCCAGGCCGGCAGGGTCGGGGGCGGCGGTGCGGGCGGCGCGCGCATGCTCTGGTGCGGCGTGGCCAAGGGCCTGGCGGCCGAGCGGAAAATCCGGTCCAGCCCGGCCAGCGCCGCCGCCGCTGGCGCGGCGGCGTCCTGAGCCAGGCCCGGCATGGGCGCTTCGCGCTGGCCCAGGGCGTGCCGGATAGCCTTGATGATGGCTGCGCGCACGGCGGCCGGATCGCGAAAGCGCACCTCTCTTTTAGCGGGATGGATATTAACATCCACCAGGGCCGGATCAAGCCGCATGAAGAGTAAGATCACCGGGAAACGGTTGCGGGGCAGCAAGCTATGATAAGCTTCGCGGATGGCGGCGCTCAGCACCGGTGCCCCGGCCGGGCGGCCGTTGATGAAGAGATATTGCTCGGAACGATCGGCGCGCCCGCCAGCCGGTCGGCCGGCATAGCCTTGCAGGCTGATAGCAGCGTCCTCATAATCCAGGCGGCAGAGCTGGGCCACGCTTTCCGCCGGTAAAAGGTCGCCCAAGCGCTCGCCCAGGGTGGCCCCGCCGGGCAGGTTGTAGAGCTCGCGCCCGTCCGCACTGAGGCGCATAGCGCAGCGCGGATGGGCCAGGGCATAGCGGATAAAAAACTGGCGGATATGCGAGAGCTCGGTGGTGTCTGTGCGTAAGAATTTACGGCGCGCGGGAAGATTGAAAAACAGGGCGCGCGCTTCCACGCTCGTGCCAAGCGGGCAGCCGGCTTCACGCACATCTAAGATCTTGCCGCCGGCCATGTTTATTTCGGTCCCGGCCAAAGCGTCCTTACGCCGCGTGCGCAAGCTGAAACGCGTCACCGCCGCAATGGCCGCCAGCGCTTCGCCGCGAAACCCCAAGGTGGCCACGCGCTCGATGTCATCCGCCGTGCGAATCTTACTGGTGGCATGGCGTTCCACGGCCAGGAGGGCGTCATCGCGGCTCATCCCGCCGCCGTCATCGCTGACTTTGATCAGGCGGCGCCCGCCGGCGACGATCTCCACGGCGATCTGGCTGGCGCCGGCATCGAGGGAGTTCTCCATCAATTCCTTGAGCACGGCGGCGGGCCGTTCGATGACCTCGCCGGCGGCAATCTGGTTGATGACGAGATCCGTGAGGAGGCGGACATGGTTTGGGGCCGACATAGTATTTCAGGGCACCGCCGCGCCGGGTTCGCCAGCTGGCCCAGCAGTGCTGGAACGCGCCTGGCTGGCGCCGGCCAAGGCTTTGGATTGCTCAATAGTAAAACTTGTTCTTTGGCTCATTTGCGCTATCATTCTAAAAGGATGGACTTGCTTTGGCTAGCATTAATCATGGTCCTGGTGCTGGTGGCGCTGGGATGGTGGATCCAGCGGGCGCTGCAGCGCACGCTGCCCCGGGCCCCTGAGCAGCAGCCCCTGCTCCTGCTGCAGAACCAGGTGGAAACGCTGCAGAAAAATATGCGCGAAGAAATGCGCGCCTTGCATGAACAAGTGGCGCGCTCCATGACCGACGCCAATCGGACGGTGGGCGATCGCCTGGATAATGCCACCAAGGTCATTGGCGATGTGCGCCAGCGCCTGGGGCAGATGGATGAAGCCTCGCGGCGCATTTACGAGGTGGGTCAGGATATCGCCGCCTTGCAGCAGACGCTGCAGGCGCCCAAACTGCGCGGGGGTTTGAGCGAATATATGCTGATGGATTTGCTCTCTCAGGTGCTGCCCGCGGAGAGCGTGGCGGAGCAGTATCGTTTCCAGGGCGGCGAGACGGTGGATGCCGTGATTCGGCTCAGCCTGGGGTTGGTGGCGATCGATGCCAAGTTCCCGCTCGAGAACTTCCGGCGCCTTCAAAGCGCCAGTGTCGATAAGGAACGGCAGGCGGCCGGGCGCCAGCTGGTGCGCGATGTGAAGAAACACATCGATGCCATTGCCAGCAAATATATCCGTACCGATGAGGGCACGCTCGATTTTGCGATGATGTATGTTCCGGCCGAGAATGTCTATTATGAGATGATCGTTAAACCCGACTGGAGCGACGCTGCCCCCCTCTTTGAATATGCCCTTCAGCAGCGCGTGATCCCGGTTTCGCCCAATTCCTTCTACGCTTATCTGCAGACCATTCTCCTGGGCTTGCGGGGGATGCGCGTGGAAGAAAGCGCGCGTGAGATCATGGATCAACTGGCGCGCCTGCGCCAGGAAGTGGATCTTTTTATGGAGGAATTCCGGGTGCTGGGCAAGCACCTGGATGATGCCGCCAAACGCTACGCCGAGGCCGATAAGCGTCTGGGCCGCATGGAATCCAAGCTGACCTTATTGCACGATGCCGCTCCCGCGGCCGAAAAAACCACGGCGCGCACATGAAGGCCGCCGGCCCGGGCGAGATTATGCTTCCGAGCGGGTTGCATGCCGGGCCGCGCTGTGTTAGAGTTTGATTTTGTGTTGGTTCCTGCTGGACGTACGGGAAGATCTGATTATGGAACATCAACAGCCCAAACCTGCGCCACGCCCCGAGGAGGAAGCTCGGCCGCGCCTGGCCCGGCGCAATATCATGCTCTGGCTCTTGCTGCTGGCGGGGCTGCTGCTGGTTTTTAGTATGCTCCAGCACGGACGCGAGGCGGCCGAAACCATCGATTACAATCCGCATTTCGTGCAATATGTGGAGCAGGGTAAGATCCGCCGTTGCGTGATCGTCACCGAGATGTCCGGCGCCCAGTTTATCCGCGGCGAGATGGTGGAGCTGGATACACGCACCGGTAAGCCGCGCAATTTCAAGGTGGATGTCGTGGTCACCGATGGCCTGCCGGCCTGGCTCAAGGAAAACGGCGTGGCCTTTTCCTTCAATCGCCAGCGCATGGATATCTGGCAACTGTTGCAGGGCGCCATTCCGATTCTGGTCTTCGTGGGTTTACTCTATTTCCTGTTTGTGCGCCAAATCCGCGCCGTCGGGCATGGCGCCATGAGTTTCGGTAAAAGCCGCGCGCGCCGCCTGGCCCGCGATCGCAGCAAGGTAACTTTTCGAGAAGTGGCCGGCATTAACGAGGCCAAGGAGGAAGTCGAAGAGATCATCGAGTTCCTCAAAGATCCCCATAAGTTTCAGACCCTGGGGGGGCGCATCCCCAAGGGCGTCTTGCTGATGGGGCCGCCCGGCACCGGCAAGACCCTTCTGGCCAAGGCCATCGCCGGCGAGGCCGATGTACCGTTTTTCAGTATCAGCGGCTCGGATTTCGTGGAGATGTTCGTGGGCGTGGGCGCCTCGCGCGTGCGCGATATGTTCGAGCAGGGCAAGAAAAATGCGCCCAGCATCATCTTCATCGATGAGATTGACGCGGTGGGTCGGAGCCGTTTCAGCGGGATTGGCGGCGGGCATGACGAACGCGAACAGACCCTCAATGCCTTGCTGGTGGAGATGGATGGCTTCGAAACTCAGGATGGCGTGATCATCATCGCCGCCACCAATCGTCCGGATGTGCTGGATCAGGCGCTGCTGCGGCCCGGACGCTTTGACCGGCAAATCGTGATCGATCTGCCGGTCCTGGAAGGGCGCGAGGAGATCCTCAAGATTCATGCGCAGAAGATCAAGCTGGCGCCCGGCACCGATCTGCGGCGGCTGGCGCGAGGCACCTCCGGTTTTTCCGGCGCGGACCTGGCCAACCTCTTGAATGAGGCCGCCCTGCTGGCTTCGCGCCAAGCCAAGGCGGCGGTGGATATACTGGATCTGGAAGAGGCGCGCGACAAGGTGCGCTGGGGCCGCGAGCGGCGCAGCCGGGTTTTGGATGAGGAAGAGAAACGCTTAACCGCCTATCATGAGTCGGGGCATGCCCTGGTGTTGCAACTGGTCGAGAAGAGCGAGCCCTTGCATAAGATCACCATTATCCCCCGCGGCACCTCCTATTTGGGCGCCACCATGCAATTGCCCAAGAAAGACCGCCACACCGAAGGCTTGATCAAGCTGAAGGGCATGCTGGCCGGTTGGATGGCGGGGCGGGTGGCCGAGGAACTCGTCTTGGGCGATATCTCCACCGGCGCCGGCAATGATCTCAAGCAAGCCACTCGCTTGGCGCGCTTGATGGTCTGCAACTGGGGCATGAGCGCCGAGCTGGGGCCGCAGACCTTTGGCGCTCAGGAGGAACTGTTGTTTCTGGGGCGCGAGGTGGCGCGCAATCAGGATTTCAGCGAGGAAACCGCCCGGCGCATCGATCAGGAAGTGAATAAGTTATTGCGCGAGGCCTATGCCCGTGCCAAGCATATTTTGGAAACCCATCGCGCCAAACTGGATTTGATCGCCAACCTGCTCATAGAGCGCGAGACGCTGGAAGGGCGGGATATCGAGGAGATAGTGAAACACGGGCGCTTGCTGAGTGAAGAAGAACGCGCCCCGGCAGATGCACCGGCTCAGGCGGATGGGCCGGCTCAGGCGGCCTCAGATGGCGCCGATCCAGCGCCGCCGGTTGCTGTCAGCACAGACACTGCTGCCCAAGATGAATAGCCAACCATGGATTTGGAAATGCGGAGAGCGCGAGTTGCGCCCGGGCGCGCCGCCCCTCTTGATGGGTATTTTGAATGTAACGCCCGATTCCTTCTCCGATGGCGGGCGTTTCTATGATCGGGAGCGGGCCATAGCGCATGGTCTGGCCCTGGCGCAGGCGGGGGCCGATATCATCGATGTGGGCGGCGAATCCACGCGGCCCGGGGCGCAGCCGCTGGCGGCGGCCGAGGAGCTGGAGCGGGTGCTGCCGGTGATTAGCGCTTTGCGGCGCGAGTGCTCGGCGCTAATATCAGTGGATACGCGTAAGAGTATCGTGGCCGAACGAGCCCTGGCCGCCGGCGCGCAGATCGTCAATGATATTTCGGCGTTGACGGCCGATGAGCGTATGGTGGCAGTGGTGCGCGAATTCCGGGCCGGGGCGATCTTGATGCATATGCGCGGCGAGCCGCGCACCATGCAGGATCATCCGGTGTATGAGGATGTGGTGCGCGAAGTGCGCGCTTATCTGCAGGCCCGCCTGGATGATCTGGAACAGCAAGGGATTGCTCGCGCAGCGTTGGCCATAGATCCCGGCTTTGGTTTTGGCAAGACGGCCCGGCATAATATCAGCTTGCTGGCCGACTTGGAGGCCTTGCAGGCTTGTCAAAGGCCGGTGGTGGTGGGCGTATCGCGTAAGCGTTTTCTGGGCCATCTGACCGGTCGGGATGTTGGGGACCGGCTGGCCGGCAGTTTGGGCGCTTTGGCCTACGCCCTCTGGGCCGGGGCGCAGGTGGTGCGGGTGCATGATCTGCGCGAATCGCGCGATGTGCTGCAGGTGCTCTGGGCTTTGAGGGAGGAGAGACAGGCAAGATGCAGTGGTTGAGCCGCATGGGTATACCGGGAATCATCAGCGGTGGCATCGAAATCGCCTGCTTGGCGATCGTCTTTTATTACGCCCTCTACTTTTTCCGCGGCACGCGCGCGCGGACGCTCTTAACCGGCTTTGTGCTGGTGTTTGTGGTCTTGATCGTGGTGACGCGCCTCTTCCATCTCGAGGCCCTCAACTGGCTGCTGGGGCGTTTTTCCGTCTATCTGGCGGTGGCTTTCCTGGTGATCTTTCAGCCGGAGATCCGTTGGGCGCTCGGCGAACTCGGCAAACAGCATCTCTTCGGCCGGGTGGCCACCGATCAAACCGTGGTTGAGAGCCTGATGCAGGCCGTGACCCTCCTCATGAAGCGCCATATTGGCGCTCTGATCGCCATTGAGCGCGACATCGGCACGCGCCCCATTCAGGAAACAGGCGTTATGATCGATAGCGCCATCAGCCCCGAGCTGCTGGCCGGCATATTTTTCCCTTACGCGCCCCTGCATGATGGCGGTGTGATCATCGCTGGTAATCGCATTGCGGCGGCGCGTTGTATGTTCCCGCTATCCCAACAGAGCAGCTTGGGTAAAGCCATTGGCGCGCGTCACCGCGCCGCGCTGGGCCTGGCCGATGAAACCGATGCGCTGGTCATCGTGGTTTCGGAGGAGACCGGCATGATTTCCGTGGGCCATGCCGGGCACCTGGAGCAGGATCTGGACCTGACCGAGCTGCGGCGGCTGCTGGAAGATAAGCTTATCCGTCCGCCGCCGGCGGCGCGTTGGCGACAGGGCTTGCAAAAAACTTTCAACTTCTTGGGCGGAGGTGCCAGGCGTGCCTGATCTCATTAAAAAACTTATCTTCCATAACAGCGGCCTGAAGCTGCTGGCGCTGCTGCTGGCCGTGGCCTCCTGGCTGGCCATTCATGAGACGATCAGCTTTGAGGTGGCCATTGCCGAAATCCCCCTGCAAATCAGCACGGGTCGCGGGTGGGCTGTCTTTCATCAATCGGCCAATGCGGTGACGGCCACCTTCCGCGGCTCGCAGGAGGATATCCGCCTCATCGATCCCAAACAGATCAAGGCGGTCATCGATCTGCGCACCAATGCTGTGGCCGGGGCTCTGGAGGTGACCATCACGCCGCGCATGATTCAGGGCGTGCGCGGGGTGCGCCCCGTCCAGATCCATCCGGAGCATGTGCGCATCAGCCTCGATCACGAGACCGAAAAAATGGTTCCCGTAAAGGGGCGCGTGGCGGGCAAGCCCTTTGCCGGCGCGGTGGAGGCCATCATCTGCGAGCCGGCGGCCGTCAGTTTGCGCGGTCCGGCGCAGCAGCTGCAACAGACTGAGTGGCTCTATACTGAGCCGCTGGATATCGAGGGACGCATTGAAGGCTTCGCCAAGCGCTGTCGGGTGTTGCCGCCCAGCGATACCTGGTCGCCGCAGATCGAGCCGGCGGAGGTGCAG
The DNA here is from genome assembly GCA_964475165.1 of uncultured Verrucomicrobiota bacterium. Taxonomy (GTDB): domain Bacteria; phylum Verrucomicrobiota; class Kiritimatiellia; order JAAZAB01; family JAAZAB01; genus CAYUHK01. The sequence continues at coordinate 67,140 of CAYYVN010000006.1, forward strand.
GTGGAAGTGGTTATTGCCGAGAAGATGGATAGCCGCCTGTGGAAGGATGTGCCCCTCTTGGCCATTGGTCAGCCGGGCGTGTCGCTCAAGGTGGAAATCACGCCGACCCGGGTGAGCGTGCGCGCCACGGGCACCTCGGCGGCGCTCGAGGGTCTGGGCGCGGCGGCGCCGCAGGCCTTCGTGGATTGTGTTGATCTGGATTCTTCGCTGACCTATGATTTACCGGTGCAGGTTTTTTTACCGCCGGGCTGCAATGTGACCGCTGAGGCTGATCCGCCCTATGCCCATGTTGTGCCGGGCCATTGAGGGGCGGCATGGTTTTGATGAGTATTGATATGGCATGAGCGCCCTGACTTCCAACCGCCAGGCTGGCCTCGCTGAGTTGCGCGGCATCGTCTTGTTGACGCTCAGCGCCTTGATGATTCTGGCGCTGGTTTCCTATCGTTGGGAAGATATTGCCCTGCTCAAGGTGCCGCCCAACGATCCGCCCCTTAATTATATTGGGCCGGTGGGCGCCTGGTTTGCTTTCCTGAGCTTGATGACCTTGGGGTTTGGCGCTTTTCTCCTGCCTTTGCTGGGTATCGCCTTGGGGGTCGGCGCCCTGCGCCGGGCGAGTGTTTTTGCCGGCCGCCGCCTGGCTTGGGGCGGGCTCAGCCTGCTGCTGATCAGCGGATTATTGGCCTTGCATGCCCTGGGCTGGGAGCTGCTCGGTCAAAAATTCAATCTGCTGGGTCTGCCGGGCGGCTTGGGCGGCTGGCTGCTGGCCAGGCGCGGGCTGGAAGCCTTGCTTGGCAAAACCGGCGCCAGCGTGCTGCTGAGCGGTCTCTTGGCCGGGAGCTTGATCATGTTCATCGGGCGGCCGCTTTTGAGCAGATGTTTCCAGGGGCTGTGCGCCGCGGGGCGTTTATTGCGCCAGCGCTTGCGGGCGCTGTTGGATGCGCGGCGCGATCAGCTCGCCAAGCTGGCGCGCGAGGAACGCGCGCTGGCCAAGCAGATATCCCGCCAGGAAAAATCTCTGCGCCGGCGCCCCGAACGGAGTACGCCTCCTTCGACGCCGGAGGTGATTTTTCCGGTCATGGATTCTCCGCCGCCGCCGCGGCCGGCGGCCAAACCGCGGCCGCCCGCCAAAGCCGCCGCCGCGCCTGGTGCCGCGTCGGGCGCCGCGCTCGCCGCTGCGCCGGAGGCTGCCTATCAACTGCCGCCCTTAAGCATTCTGCAGCCGGTGCCGCTCAGCAATGATCGTAATATCAAAGGCGATGTGCAAACCACCGCGCGCGTGCTAACCGAGACCCTGGCCGAGTTCGGGATTGAGTGCGAAGTGCGCAATATCGTCGAGGGCCCGGTGGTCACGCGCTACGAGCTCCTGCCGGCGGCGGGCGTGCGCGTGGAGCGGATCGGGCAGCTGGGCAATAATCTGGCTCTGACCCTCAAGGCGCATAGCGTGCGCGTGCAGGCGCCGATCCCCGGCAAGGGGTTAGTGGGGATCGAGGTGCCCAACACCATGGCCACGCGCGTCTATCTACGCGAGATTCTGGAGGGCGAGCAGTGGCAATCGAGCCAGGCGGCCATTCCGATTATCCTGGGCAAGGATGTGGGCGGCACTGATCTGATCGCCGACCTGGCCACCATGCCGCACCTCTTGATCGCCGGCGCCACCGGCTCGGGCAAGACGGTCTGCATGAACTCCATCCTGGCGGGATTGTTGATGTCGCGCGCGCCGGCGGAGCTCAAGCTGATCCTGGTGGATCCAAAGATCATCGAGTTTTCCATCTATCAAGATATTCCCCATCTGTTGGTGCCGGTGATCACCGAGGCCAAGAAAGTGGCCTTTGGACTGCGCTGGGCCATCCACGAGATGGAGAAGCGCTACAAGCTCTTTGCCCGGGCTGGCGTGCGCAATATCCAGGGCTTCAATTCCCGGCCGCCGACAGCCCCCTCAACCGAAGCCGAGCCCTTGCCGGCGCGCCTGCCTTATATCGTGATCATCATTGATGAACTAGCCGATTTGATGCTGGTGGCCCAAGCCGAGGTTGAGAACTCGATTGCGCGCCTGGCTCAGCTCTCGCGGGCGGTGGGCATTCATATGATCCTGGCTACTCAGCGGCCGTCGGTCAATGTCATCACCGGCACCATCAAGGCCAACTTTCCGGCGCGCATTTCCTTCCAGGTGGCTCAACAGGTGGATAGCCGTACGATTCTGGACAGCAGCGGCGCCGAGAAACTGCTGGGGCGCGGTGATATGCTCATCCTGCCGCCGGGTGTATCCAAGCTGGTGCGCGCCCAGGGGGCCATGACCGGCGATGAGGATATTCGCGCCATGGTGGAATTCATCAAACGGCAATCCCGCCCCGATTACATCCAGGATCTCAAGGAAAAGATCGAGAATCCGGCCGCATCCGTGGCCCTTGAGGATGATGGTGTGGATGATGATATCTTGCAGATGGCCATTGCGATTATCCGTGAGTCGCGCAAGGCTTCGGTTTCGCACTTGCAGCGGCGCTTGCGCATCGGCTACAATCGCGCCGGCCGGGTGATGGATAAGCTGGAGGATATGGGTATTGTGGGCCCGGCGCGTGGGTCTGATCCGCGCGAGATTCTGGTGGATTTGGATGGCGGCATTCCGGCCGCGCCGGACACTTCGGGGAGGATGAGCGATGGATAGTATCGGCCAGACGCTGCGCAAAGCCCGCCAAGCCAAGAAGATGAGCGTGGTGGAAGTGGCCCGGGCCACCAATGCGCTCAGCAAGCAGATCGAGGCGCTGGAGGCGGATAAATTCGATGTGTTCCCGGCGGCGATCTATGCCCAGGGTTTTATCAGGCTGTATGCCGAATGCGTCGGCCTTGATCCGCAGCCCTTACTGCAGGCCTATCGCACGGGCGCGGCCGAGGGCGTGGCGCCGGCCGCCAGCGCGCCGGCAGGCGCCCCGGCCTGTTGCTTATTGCCTATCTGGCGCCGTTGGCGGGCGGCCTGTCCGCTCGCCCCGCGGCTCAACCGGCTGGCCGGGCGTCTGACCCAGGCCTGGCGCGCCGCCAGTCAGCGTTGGCCGGACTTCAAGGCGCGCGGGCGGGCGCTTTCCAGCCTGCGTCTGCCGGTGCATACCTGGCAGATAATTTTTTCCCTGGTGGGCTTAGCTCTGCTGGGGCTCTTGGTGGGTCTGCTGATCTGGTGGTCGGCCGCCTGGCATAAGCCGGTGGGTATTTCCGATTCGGCGCGCTGGTTGCAGGAACCGCCGGCGCCCTACCTGAATGCTGAATAAAACCCGGCCCGCGCCTCAGCGCCGGGATCGCGGTCCGGAGGAGGCCATCATGGATTTGCAGCCTTTGGTGAGGAAGACCCGCTCCTATCGGCGTTTTGATTCCCGGCGCCGGCTGCGGTGCGCCGATTTGCGCGCCCTGGTGAACCTGGCGCGCCTCTCAGCTTCGGCCGGCAACCTGCAGCCGCTCAAATATATCCTGGCCTGTACGCCCCGGAAAAATAAGCTCATCTTCCCTTGCCTGGCCTGGGCCGGATATCTGAGCGCTTGGCCAGGCCCGGCGCCGGCTGAGCGGCCGGCGGGTTATATCATCATGCTGGGCGATAGCTCCTTGGTGGCGGCTCCGACCGGAGCGGCTGGTGATTTTGGGCATGATCCGGGCATTGCCGCGCAGAGCATCATGCTGGGCGCGGCCGCGCGCGGCTGGGGCGGCTGCATCATCGGATCGATTGAGCGTCAGCGTTTGCGGCGCGCTTTGGGTATTCCGCGCCGTTACGCGATTGTGTTGGTGCTGGCGCTGGGTTACCCGGCCGAAAAAGTCTCTTTGCAGCCAGTGCGCTCCGGGTGCATACAGTATTGGCGCGACGCCCACGATCATCATCATGTGCCCAAGCGGGCTTTGCGCGAAATCATTCTCGCTTGAAACAGCTCAACGAAACTCCGTCCATTCCGGTTGACTGGCGAAAAGTTCGCGGTAATCGTCGCGCCGTTCCAGTCCGCTGGCGGCATCCTCATCCAGGATAACCAGGCAGCGTCCGTGCATTTGCAGCGCCGAAGCTGGCACCATGGCCGTGATAGGCCCTTCGATGGAGCGGGCGATAACCGCGGCCTTGTTCTGGCCGGTGGCCAGCAACAGGCAGTATTTGCTGTCGAGAATGGTGCCGATCCCCATGGTCAGAGCCTGGCGCGGCATATGTTCAGGGTTGTCGAAGAGCGGGCTGTTCTGGGCGATGGTAGCCGGGGAGAGCGCTACGCGGCGGGTACGGGTCAGCAGGCCCGAGAGGGGCTCGTTGAAGCCGATATGCCCATTCTCGCCGATCCCCAGCAGCTGCAGATCAATGCCGCCGGCGCGGGCGATGAGCTTTTCGTAGCGTACACCGGCCATCGCCGCATCATCAGCCATGCCGTCGGGCAGGTGGGTGTGTGCCGGGCGGATATTGATGCGTTGGAAGAGCCTCGAATTCATATAATGCCGAAAGGAATTGGGGCTCTCCGGCGCCAGGCCGGCATATTCATCCAGATTGAAGGTTTTGGCATGGGCGAAGTCCAGGCCGGTTTGACGATGCAGCTCCACCAGTTCGGCATAGACGGCCTCCATGGTGCGGCCGGTGGCCAGTCCCAGCTTGAGGCTCGGATTGGTGCGCAATTCCTTGGCGATGATTTGAGCTGTCAGCCGCGCGGCACTGGCGGCATCGGATTGGATGATTACTTTCATTGATTAGCTCCTATGTTTTATCTGTGGGCTGCCGGGCAGCTTGGGGTTCGCGTCATGTCCAAATATCCTAGGCGGAAGAAGCGTTCTGTCTCAAGCTTTAATTTTTTAAGCTCTTTAGGATTGGCTTATGGGGGCGCGTGGCGTATATTCTGAGCGATCTGAGCAGGAATGGTTTGGCGAGAGCGATTATGAGAACACCTCTTTATGCTGAGCATCTGGCGCTGGGCGCCCAAATGGTGCCCTTTGCCGGCTGGGAGATGCCGCTTTTATATGAGGGCATCATCGCCGAGCATCAACAGACTCGCCAGCGCGCGACCCTCTTCGATATCTGCCATATGGGCGAGTTTGAGTTGAGCGGACCGGAAGCCGCCGCCGATCTGGAACGGCTTTTGACCCTGCGCGTGGCGCGGATCAAGCCCGGCGCCTGTGCCTATGGGTTCCTCCTGGCCGAGGATGGCGGTGTCTTGGATGATCTGATCTGCTATCGGCTGGCGGCGGACCGTTTCTGGCTGGTGGTTAATGCCGGCACGGCGGCGGCGGATGCCGCCTGGATCAAGGCGCACCTTTCGGCCGGGACGCTTTTCACTGATCTTTCGCCGCAGCTGGCCAAGCTGGATATTCAGGGACCCCAAGCCCGGGAACTGCTCGAGGAAGCCTTGGGGGAGAGCCTGCCGGAGCTGCGTTATTTTCATTTTCAGGAGGTGACCTTAAGCGGGGTCGAGGGCCTCTTGAGTCGTACCGGCTACACGGGCGAGTGGGGCTATGAATGGTTCTTTCCCCGCGCCGCCGCTTGTCGCTGCTGGAAAAGGATCCTGGCGCCGGGCCACATCCGGCCGGCGGGGCTGGGAGCCCGCGACACGCTGCGGGTGGAAATGGGCTATTTACTCTATGGCCATGAATTGAGCACGGCGCGCACGCCGGCCGGCGCCAGTCAGGGGCGTTTCCTGGATTTGGATAAACCTTTCATCGGCCGCGAGGCTGTGCGCCGCGATTTGGAGCGGGAGGATTTAGAGGTTCTCGTCGGGTTACAGATAGCCGGCCGCATGGCGGCGCGGCCGGGCGCCCAGGTCTGGAACGGGGAACGCGCCGTGGGCCGGGTCACCAGCGGGCTTTTCGCGCCCAGCCTCAATCGGGCCGTGGCCCTGGCCTATCTGGAAACCTCCGCCGCCGTTCTCGGGCAGGCAGTGGAAGTGGAGGCGCGCGGTCGGCGGCTGGCGGCCAAGGTTGCACCCCTGCCATTTTATACTGCGGGCACGGCTCGCGGCCGGTCGGCCGGCGGAGAGAGGCCATGACGATCAGCGCGCATAGCCCCAGCGATGTTCAAGCCATGCTCTCCGAGCTGGGAGCGCCCGATTGCGACGCGCTTTTTGCCGCCATTCCCGCCGCCCTGCAGACCAATCTTTTTCGGCTACCCCCCGGCCTGTGTGAACAGGAGATGCGGCGGCGCCTGGAAGATCTGGCGGCGCGCAATGAGACGCGCCTGATCAACTTCTGCGGCGGTGGTTTTTACGATCATTTTATTCCAGCGGCGGTGGATGCTCTGGCTGGTCGGGCCGAATTCGTCACCGCCTATACGCCCTATCAGCCGGAGGTTGCCCAGGGCACCCTGCAGGCTATTTTTGAATATCAAACGGCCATAGTGCGTTTGACCGAGATGGAGGTGGCCAATGCCTCGCTCTATGACGGCGGCAGCGCCCTCTTCGAGGCCAGTATGATGGCCCTGCGCATCACGCGCCGCCGCCGCGTGCTGATCGATCAGGGAGTGCATCCCATCTATCGCGCTATGCTCCGGAGCTATGCGGCCAACCTGGATTTCGAGTTCATCGAGGTGCCCCTCAAGGATGGCCTGGCCGACCGCGCCGCTCTTCAGGCTCTGCTCAATGATCAGGTGGCGGCGCTGGTGCTGCAGAATCCCAATTTTTATGGCTGCCTGGATGAGCTGGACGATCTGCTTGCCTCGGCCCGGGCCTCCGGCGCGCTGGGTATCGTTTCCGTCTATCCCTTGGCCTTGGGCCTCATCAAGACTCCGGGAGCCATGGGCGCGGATATCGTCACCGGCGAGGGGCAGAGCCTGGGTCTGCCCCTGAACTTTGGCGGCCCCTATCTGGGCTTCATGGCCACGCGCCGCCGGCATGTCCATAAAATGCCCGGTCGACTGGTGGGCGCCACACAGGATGCCCAGGGCCGGCGCGGATTTGTGCTGACTCTGCAAGCTCGCGAACAGCATATTCGGCGGGAGAAGGCCACCTCCAATATCTGCACCAATCAGGCCCTCTGCGCCTTGCGCGCCCTGGTCTATCTCTCGCTGCTGGGCAAGCAGGGGCTGGTGGAGGCGGCGGAACTCTGCGCGGCCAAAGCCGCCTATGGCCGGGAGCGTTTGACGGCTCTGCCCGGCGTGAGCCTGGCCTTCGAGCAGCCCTTCTTCAATGAATTCACCTTGCGTCTGCCGGTCAGTGCCGCCGCTGTGACGCGAGCCTTATTCGCGCGTGGCTTTGCCGCCGGCCTGCCCCTGGGGCGCTATGAGCGCGCTTTGGATAATTATCTTTTAGTGGCTTTCACCGAGAAACGCAGTGCGGCCGAGATCGACGCCCTGGCCGCCGCTCTGGCCGAGACGCTCGCCGAGTTGGGGCCGGCTGGGTAGCCCGCTTCCAATTGCTGGCCGGGGTGCCGCCAGCCGAGATTCAGCCGGAGCTGTTGGAGGGGAAAAGGGAATGCAATCGATTTATGAAAAGAGCCAGGCCGGCCGGCGGGCCGTGCGCCTGCCGCCCTGTGATGTGCCGGTGCCGGCGCTGATTCCGGCGGCGCTGCGGCGCGCGCAGGCGGCGGCGCTGCCGGAACTGCCGGAAATAGAGGTCGTGCGCCACTTCACCAATCTCGCGCAGCGCAACTTCTCCGTGGATACCCACTGCTATCCGCTGGGGTCCTGCACGATGAAATATAATCCCAAGGCCTGCGCGGCGGCTGCGGCTGGCAAGGGCTTTCAGGGCTTGCATCCGCTGTGGCCGCAGGTCGGCGGCTGCGGCCTGACCCAAGGCGCGCTGGAGCTGCTCCATGCCACCGAGCGGCTGCTCAGCGAACTGACCGGTATGGCAGAGTTCACGCTGCAGCCCCTGGCCGGCGCGCAAGGGGAATTCACCGGGGCCATGTTGATTGCCGCCTATCAGCGCGCGCGCGGTAATGCTAAAAAACAAATTTTGATCCCTGATTCGGCGCATGGCACCAATCCGGCCAGCGCCGCCCTGGCCGGCTTCGAGGTGTTGGCTGTGCCTTCCACTCCCGCTGGCACGGTGGATGTGGCTAAGTTGCGCTCCATCGTCAATGCCGCTACCGCCGGTATGATGCTGACCAACCCCAATACCCTGGGGCTCTTCGAACCGGAAGTGCGGGCCATTGCCGAGATCATCCATGCGGCCGATGGTCTGCTCTATTATGATGGCGCTAATTTCAATGCCATTCTCGGCCGCGTCAAGCCGGCGGAGATGGGTTTTGATATCTGTCACTTGAACCTGCATAAGACTTTTTCGGCTCCCCATGGCGGTGGCGGTCCGGGTTCCGGGCCGGTGGGCGTGGTGGAACGCCTGCGCCCTTATCTGCCTGTGCCGCGCGTGGTCGAGTCCGCCTCCGGCTGGGCCCTGGATTACGACCAGCCGCACACGATTGGTCAGGTGGCACCTTTCTACGGTAATTTTGGCGTGTTGGTCTGGACCTATGCCTATGGTCTCTTGCTGGGTAGCGATGGCTTGCGCACGATCAGCGATCATGCCGTCTTAAACGCCAACTATATCCAGGAGAAACTGCGCGCCCACTATCAGCCGGTGACCGAAGGCCGCTGTATGCACGAATGTGTATTGAGCGCCCAGCCCTTGCTGGCCCATGGCATCCGCGCCCTGGATATCGCCAAGGGGCTCATCGAGCGTGGCTTTCACCCGCCGACGGTCTATTTCCCGCTGATCGTGCCCGAGGCGCTGATGGTCGAGCCGACCGAAACCGAGACGCGCGAGACCCTCGATCGTTTCATCGCCGCCATGGCTGATCTGGCGCGCCTGGCGCAGGAACGCCCGCAGGAATTGCAGGCGGCGCCGCGCACCACGCCCGTGGGAAGGCTGGATGAAGTTGCCGCGGCGCGCAATATGCGTTTGGTTTTGGAGGAGGAAGGGCTGAAGGCCGCGCGCTAAATAAATATTTGGCGAAAACTATCGACAAATCCGCCAGGTCATGCTAGCTTGTAAGGGTTGAAAATTTCTGATCAGGATATCGATATGGGAAGCTCCAACTGGTTGAGAAAGGGCCGGTCGCTCTGGCTGATGGCGCTCTTGCTGGCCGGCGCGGCCAGCGCCGCCGAGCTTAACCCGCCGGCCTGGAACAGCCTCGATCATCCGCGGGTACCTTTCGTGGAAAACCGCGGCCAGGTTCCCGATGCGGCCGTGCGTTTCTATGCGCGCACTTTTGGCGGTACGGTCTATGTCCTGGATACGGGCGCGGTGCTCTATACGCTGCCCAAGCGCGCGGCCGCACCTGCCGTGGACGGCTATCAGCCGGGGCAGATGCCCCACCTTAAAATCTCCGGCCTGGCCGTGCTGCGCGAATCCTTCGCCGCGAACCAGATCTGCGCGCCGGTGGGTCTCAAGGCGGCCGGGACGGTTGTCAACAGCATCCGCGGGCAGGATCCGGCTGTCTGGCAGAATAATCTGGCAACCTATGCGGCTATCAGCCTGGGCCAGATTCAGGAGGGGATTGAGCTTGAATTACGCGCGCATGGCCATAGCGTGGAAAAAATCTTTACCGTGGCGCCCGGAGCCGATCCGGCGCGTATCCGAGTGACCTTGGAGGGCGCCGCCGGGCTGAAGGTGAAGGCCTGTGGCGAGCTGGAGGTGCTCACGGAGTTGGGGCCGGTATGTTTCAGTGCGCCGGTGGCCTGGCAGCTGGATGCCGCGGGCAATGAAATCTCCGTGCCGATCACCTACCTGGCGGCGGCTGACTCTTTCGGCTTCGCCCTGGGCGCTTATGATGCCACGCGGCCCTTATGGATAGACCCTCTGCTGGCTTCCACTTTCATTGGCGGCAGCGGCGCCGATTATATCTATGCCGTGGCCGTGGAACATAGCACCAGCAATGTGATTGTGGCTGGCGCCACCGATTCCTTGAATTTACCGGGGGCCGCGCCGCCGGCGGGCGACCTGGATGTTTTCATCGCCAAGTTTGATCATGCTATGACCAATCTGTTGGCGGCAACCTACTTCGGCGGCAGCGGAGAAGATGTGGCCCGCGCCCTGGCCGTCAGCAACTCCATCTATGTGGCCGGCTATACGGAATCGGCTGATTTGCCTGGGGCCACCGGCAGTCTGAGTGGCGAGCGCGACGCTTTCGTGGCGCGCTTCAATACAAATCTCATGCTGCTGACGGCCAGCTATCTGGGCGGCACGGAACTCGATGAGGCTAATGCCCTGGCTTTGGACTCGCTGGGCAAGGTGTATGTGGGCGGCTATACGGAATCGGAAGATTTTCCGACGGTCGCCGGCGTTTATGCGAATTACAACGGAGCGGGCGATGGTTTCGTGGCGCTCTACGATAGCAGCCTGGCCGATCTACAGGCCACCAGCTATCTGGGCGGCACCGAAGAGGATGCTATTCTGGCCTTGGCCGTCAGCAATTATATCTATGTGGCTGGCTATACTTATTCCGCCGATTTCCCGGCTACCAATGGCGCGCAAACTAACGCCGTGGGAGATTGCGACGGCTTCGTGGCCAGGTTCACAGCTGGCCTTGCGGCTATGGATAGATCAACTTTCATCGGAGGCGATGCCGAGGATCGCCTGACGGCTCTCTGCCTGGATAAAAAGGGGGTTGTCTATCTGGCCGGGCTCACCTATTCACTCTCTGACAGCTTTCTGCCCGCCTTGCCGACAGGAAACAATGCCGCTTCCATGTTTGGTAATTACAATAAGGCTGGCGATGCTTTCGTGATGGCCCTGAACAACACTCTGGGCAGTCTCAATCCGCGGGCTGCTACTTATCTGGGTGGTTCGGGGTTGGATGTGCCCTATGGCATAGCTGTCAGCACCAATTCTGTGCCGAATGGCCGCACCAATGTGGTGGTGGTTGGTTATACGGCCTCGAGCAATTTCCCGCTGACGACGCAAGCTTATCAGCAGAGTGCCCGCGGGGGCGGGGATGCTTTCGTGGCGGTTCTGCGGGCGCCATTCAGGACCAATGAAGCGGAGTTCCTCCTCAGCCGGGCGACCTATCTGGGCGGGGCTGGCCAGGATGTGGCCCGGGCCGTGGCCATTACGCCCAGCGCTGATACCAATGGCTTTGGCACGCTGGTCATTGCCGGCTATACGGCCTCGACCGATTTTCCTGTCTATGACGCCAACTACAATACGCGCTTTAACCAGGGCGCCTGCGATGGGTTCCTCACCCGCCTGGATGGTATCTTCCAGTATGGCACCATCAAGTGGCAGGCCACCAATGCCACTCTGGCCCTGCGCGCCTCGCCGGCCATGAGCCAGGATGGCACCATCTATATCGCCTCGCGCGACGGCAAGGTCTATGGCTTTCGCCCATCCGATGGCGCCAATCTGTATAGCTTTACGGCGGGCGCGCAGCTGAATTCCTCACCGGCCATCGGCACCAATGGCTTGTTATATGTGGGGGATGATGATGGCAAGCTGCATGCGCTCGATCTGCAGTTGCAGCAAGTAGCTTATTACCAGGGCAAGAGCATAGTGGATTCGCCCGCCATTGATATGGAAGGCAACGTCTATTGCGGAGACTATGCACTCCCCTTGATATTCAATAAGCATAGTCCCGATCTCTCCAGTCAGGTGCCATTAGTGACGGATTTCCAGACGGAATCCGCGCCGGCCCTGGGCACGAATCAGGATATCTACATACCCTGCTCGGGCGGTAAATATAAAGCCTTTTTGAGGCTGAATAAGGATAGTGGCGCTCCTGGCTGGGAAATAACCAATACTGCTACGGCTTATATCTCAGCTCCGGCTTTGTCGGATGATGGACGGGTTTATTTCGGACTGGCCGATAAATTGCTGGGCATTGATATCGCCAATGGTTCCACCGCTGTTTCCTGGACCGTGAGTGCGGCCATCACTTCCGCGCCGGTGATCGGCAAGGATGGCCGGGTTTATGTGGGAGCCGTCACCAAAGACTTCTATGCTTTTGATCCAGCCTCCACCAACTCCGCGCCCGCGCGCCAGTGGGATTTGGGCGGAAGTATGCAGGCGGCGGCGGCGTTGGGTGCCGAGGATACTGTGTATGTTGTCTCTGGCAGCAAGCTGCATTCTTTGAACGCGGCCAATGGCAGCATCAACTGGTCTTGTTTCTTGCCTGTTGATGCCTATTATTCTTCACCCTTGATTGGCATGGATGGCACGATTTATGTGGGGGCCGAAAATGGTCAGCTTCTTGCCATTCGCGGGCCGGTGCCGCCGGAGCTGGAGGCGCCCTGGCCCAGATACCATCATGACATGATGAACACCGGTCAGCAGGGCTTCGATCAGCGTCCGCCGGCGCCTGAGCCTGTTTGGGCCAGTCGAGCTCTGGATAGCAACAGCGTGGCCCTGAGCTGGGGGGCGGTACCCTATGTCACGGCCTATGAAATTTATCGCAGCGCCAGTGACGCAGAGGAATCGGCTCAGAAAATCGCCTCCACCGCGAGCACCAACTATCTGGATAATATAGATGTTAACCCGGGCGATATTTATTACTACTGGATCAGAGCCAAGACGCCGCTGGGCTTGAGCGCCTTGAGCGCCTCCACCTATGGCGGCACGGTGCCTCTGCGGCCCGAGCCGGTCTCGGCCAGCAAGGGCGAGGCTGGCTATACCCAATCCATCCTGATCACTTGGGGCGCTTCCGCTGGCGCCACCGGGTATCAGCTCTGGCGCAGCGCCCAGGATAACACCAACCTGGCCACCTTGCTCCATACCTCGCCGGCCTTGGAGTATGAGGATGCCGCGATCGATCTGGGGTTCAGATATTATTATTGGGTCAAGGCCACCAACGCGGCGGGCGAGAGCTCCTTCAGCACTGTTACTTACGGAGGTACGCCGCCGGCGCCGCCCCAGCTTGAGGCTGGCAAGGGGATTTCTTCCAATTATGTTGATATCAGCTGGACGGCCACTCAAGAAGCGGAGGTTTACGCGCTGAGCTATCACACCAATGATCAGGCGGCACTGGCCACCCTGATCACCAATACGGCGCAATTGAGCTACCGCCAAGAGGGGTTGATGCCTTGCCGCCCTTACTATTATTGGGTCAGGGCCACCAACGAGTTTGGTTATAGCGCCTATAGCACGACTGATAGCGGCTGGCGCGCGCTCTTGCCGCCGGAGGCTGTTGACGCCAGCGACGCCACCTATCCCTCCAAGATCCATGTCTCCTGGATAGTCGGCAACACCAATCGCCAGGAAACCACTGCCCATCAAGTCTATCGCAGCCTGACCGATGATCCCCTCACAGCTGAGTTGCGCATCGAAACAGCTTACACTGAAGCCGCTATGACCAACTATACCGACCTGGAGATTGTGCGCGGCCAGGTCTACTACTACTGGGTGCGTGCCAAAAATGCCTATGGCGTGAGTGCTTTCAGCCCCGGAGATGCCGGTGGCACTTCACCGTCGCCGCCGACAGATCTCACGGCCAGCAAGGGTCTTTATGGCGATAAGGTGGCCTTGACCTGGAATTTCACGGCGACGGCTGATAGTTTTGAAGTTTATCGGGGCGCGAACGGTTACACCCAAGATGCCGAACTGATTGCCAGCGTGGGGCCCTCGCAGACCAGTTATAATGATCTCACCACCGATCCCGGTATGGTTTATTACTACTGGGTGCGCGCCGTGGCCGAGGCCTATGGCGCGAGTTCTTTCAGCGTTTCCGATACGGGGTGGCGTCCGCTCTCGCCGCCGGCGGCTTTGGCGGCCAGCGATGGCACTTCGCTGGAGAGCGTGGCGGTGACTTGGAGCGAGACCGAGGGCGCCACCGCTTATGAGGTCTGGCGCAGCACAGTGCCGGATGCCAGCCAGGCCACCAAGCTGACCGGCAGTGAGACCAATGTTTATTATCATGATACGACCGCTGTCGCTGGGACGATCTATTATTACTGGGCCAAATCCAAGACGCCCTTCCTCACCAGCGCTTTCAGCCCTTATGATAATGGTCATCGCGCTGTGGCCCAGGTGGATATCGGCGTGGCCGATTTTATTTTCCTGCCAACCGCGCTGGCCAGCGGCAGCCATCCGGCCTGTGTCTCCTATCGTTTAGCAAACTATGGCACGCGCCCCATGGAACCGCCGCATTGCCAGGTGACGGCCGATATCTATCTTTCGCCCAATGCGGTTTTTGGCGACGAAGATGATATCTGGTTGGGGGCGGCCGCCAGCAGTCTGCCGCTGCCGGTCGGGGCCAGCGTGAGTGCTGTTTTAACGCCAGCGGCGCGGCAGGCGTTGAAAGTGCCGGCACTGCCGGCGGGCGATTATTATGTCTTTGTGCAGGTGCAGCATAGCTATCCCTCGGTGTGGAGCGATCCGGTGCCGGCCAACAATATTGCCATGCGGGTGGGGCAGAAGATCAGCCTTGGCGCCCAGGCCGCGCCCCTGACCACGATCAATGATTATAGCGGGGATGGCCGCTCAGATTTGGCTGTTTATCATGCGCCTGACGGGCGCTGGTATGTGCGCAGCGTGGATCATCAGCAGATCCTCTTTGGGGATCCCTGGGGCGGCCCCGGGTTCCGGCCGGTGGTCGGCAATTATGATGGCCGGCCAGCGGGCGATCAAGCCATGTATCACGAGGAGAGTGGTACTTGGTTCATCAAGACCATTGCTAACCGGGCCATCACCTGGCAACACTGGTGGGGCGCGCCCGGTTATCAGCCGGTGCCGGGCGATTACGATGGCGATGGCCTCTCCGACTTGGCCGTCTATGGCGAACAGGAAGGCTGTTGGTATGTGGAATCGTTAGCCAGCGGCAAGCGCATCGCCTGGGCTGAATGGTGGGGCGCGCCTGGTTATCAGCCGGTGCCGGGCGATTACGACGGCGACGGCAAAGCGGATTTTGCCGTTTATCATGCGGCGGATGGCCTGTGGTATATCCGCACCCTGGGCGGCCAACAGCTGGCCTGGGCCAAATGGTGGGGCGGCCCTGGCTATCAGCCTGTGCCGGGCGATTACGACGGCGATGGCATCTCCGACTTGGCCGTCTACCATGAGGATAGCGGTTATTGGTTCATCCAATCGGTGCAGGGCGAGCGCATCGCCTGGGGCGCATGGTGGGGCGCGCCTGGCTGTCAGCCTGTCCCCGGCGATTACAATGGCGATGGCATTTATGATCTGGCAGTCTATCACGAGGCTTCCGGCCTGTGGTATATCCGCACCCTGCAGGGCTCCCGCATTCTTTACGACGACTGGTGGGGCGGCCCTGGCTATAAAGCGGTGGGTTACGGCCGCTAGCCAGGCCCACTGGCGCCGCCGGCTTGCCGTCAGAGATTTTCATGAAGCAGAGCAGACCCCAAAGCAGACGGAAGATGAGACCAGCCCCGGCCGCCTTCTCGCTGGTGGAGTTGATCGTGGTGGTGGCGATTGTGGCTATGCTGGCCGGCCTGGTCAGCATGCAGATCCGTTCCGCTCGCGATAGAGCGCGCGCCACGCATTGCCGCAATAACCTGCGCCAGTTCGGGATCGCCATGGGCAAATATCTTTCCGATTGGAACGGATATTTCATCTTCCCGGGCAGTCATGGCACCTGGATCGGGAGCGGGGTGGGCATCCATCGCAGTGGTTCGAGCATCGAGTTTGAGGGGATCGAAGACATGCATTACGGCGCTCACTATGAGCGCCTGGATAGCGCCGGCACCCCGGAAGGCCGCCCGGATAAATACGACGGATTTATTGCTAATTATATTCTGAGCGGCAACAGCCCCAGCAGCGTGGCCCATTGCCCGGAAGTGGATCAGGAGATCTTCAATCCCCGCTCCCGGGTTTTCAAGGGCACCAGCGAAGGCCGCTACGATCGGCTCGGCTCGAATACCAGTTATCTGATTAATTGCAATGCGATGTTTCAGCACCGCTCCGACTTGCGCGCGCATCAATTCGCCTTCATTGATTGGAATGCCGCCCAAGGTTGGTTGCAGGCGACTGTCTCGGACAGCCCGGATGAGCGGAACAGGTTGGGATTTAATGGGGTGGAGATTTGGCATATGTCCCTCGATACGGTGGGCGCGGCCGTGCTCCGCACAGTTTATCGCGAGGCGGTGGCGGGGGCCGCGAAGGGCGCCCCCAGCTATCAAACCGAGATAGGCTTTCATCATCGCAGCGGCAATGATTTCATCGCCAATTATGTGGCCATGGATGGGCATGTCGGCTCGATAGCTTCGAATGCGCCGAAGGAGGAGTTCCAGCGCTTGTATCTCGGGAACTAGATCCGGAAAAGGAAGGCTCATGCGCTCAGCTCAAAAAAAACAGGCGGGCTTGGTAGTATTGCCGGGCGCTTGCCGGGCGAGCTTTACCTTGATTGAGCTCTTGGTGGTGATGCTCATCATCGTTATCCTGGCGGGGATCACCCTCTCTGTTTCCAAGTATGCCGCGCAGCGCGCCCGCCAGGCTCGCTCTCTGGCCGAACGCCAGAAGATCGAGGCGGCCCTGGAAGAGTATCGGGCCATCTATGGCGAATATCCCATCCCGGGCGATCCGGCCCATTATTCCAGAGTTAACCTTTCCAATACTCTCTATCATACTCTCACCAATATGCCGGAACGCTTTTGGGAGGTTGATCTTTCCGGCGACCCCATAGAAATCCTGCCTTTCACTTCTAGCCAGAGGTCGGATCCATTTAATATCGATTACAGCCTGACCTATCCGCTGTATTGGCGACCGAAAGCTGATGGGCGGGCGCCCTTCTTGGAGTTTCCCGAACAGACCATCTGCTATCTGGTCTGGAGAAAAACCGCTGGTGGGATAGCAGATTATGTGGATGAACAGGGGCGCAAAGGAGTGCTGGGCTATCCGATAACGCGGATTGTGGCGCGTGACCCGGGCACGGGCAAACAATGGCTCTATGAAAGCACCGATGGCCTGACCTACCAACTGACTACCCGGCCTCTGAGTGGCGCTTGGCGATAAGGCGCCGGCCCACGGCCCGGGGTGGGGAGAAACAAGAATGATCCAGACTCTCAGCATATCAGCGAGCGGCCGGCACCGCGCGGCGGGCTTCACCTTGATTGAGCTCTTGGTGGTGATTTCGATTATCGCCATTTTGCTTGGCTTTGCCTTGCCGTCTTTTCTGCCGGTCAAGGATACGGCACGGCAGCGCAAAGCCGTGATCACCGCCAAACATTTGGAGTTGGCCTTCAATGAATATTGCAACCAGCTCCAGGAATGGCCTGAGTCCGGCGCCGCCGAGAAGACTGTGAGAGGCAGCTTGCTGAACAAACTGGTCAATACCACGGTGGATGGCGAGAACTTCTGTTTCTTCGAAATCGGCACCAATACGGTGGAGAACTTCACCGATCCCTGGGGCAATTATTTCCGGGTGAAGTTTGATGATAATTTCGACGGTAAAGTGGATCTGCCGGATGGTGCCACCATCTCCAAGAGCGTCATCGTCTGGACGGTGGCCACCAATGCCGCCGGACAAGTGATCACCAACAAAAGCTGGGAATGAGCTTATGCCGACCGCGCAACAGTCCCCGGCAGGATTTATGATGGGTAGAGATTCAAAAGCATGTGTCGTGGGAGAGCTGTCGGCTCGGCAGCGCCGCGGCGCCTTCACCCTGATCGAGCTCTTGATCGTGATGATGTTGATCGCCATCCTGATGGGTCTGCTTTATCCCGTGCTGCTGAAATCCCGCGGCTGGGGTCGCGAGAAACAGGCTATGATGGAAATCAAGAACCTGGAACTGGCCATCAAGGCCTATAAGAATGTCTATGGCAAATGGCCCGCGCAAACTAAATTTGGCAATGATATCTATTACACGAACGATAACCAGCCGGTGATCTCTAACCTGCTCCATAATCCTCGCGGCCTGGTTTTTTTGCAGTATCAAGCTTCGTCCCTCTCCACCAATCCCGCTGATCAGGGGTCCTATCTGGATCCCTGGCAACGCCCCTATGTGATCCTGCTGGATGCCTCCGGTGATCAGCAAATCGCCGAGCTGGAAATCAATGCGGAAGTGGGCGTCTTTTCCTGGGGCCCCGGGGGCGCGGTGCAGCTGGCTAAGACCAATAATATAGCGCAGATCGAACTGCGTTCCTGGAATATATCCTATGATAAGACCCAATAGACCGGCGCCGGCGGCGCCGCAAGCGATCCAAGGCGAGGGCGCTATGCCGCGCGCGGCGCGGCGTTGGCCCGAGCAGCGCGCGATAACTTTGATCGAGCTCCTGATGGTTATGGTGATTATGACCATCATCATCTCGGTTTCCGTGCCGGCCTTCACCAGCCTGGGCCGGGGCGCTGACCTGCGCGGCGCGGTCAGCAGCGTGCGCAATGCCGCCAGCCAGGCGCGCCAATGGGCCATCACCCATCGCGAGCCCACCATCCTGGAATGGGTGCCGGCGGCCACCAGTTATTATCGTATCCGCCAACGGGTTGATAGTGCGGTTGTGCTTTCGAATACATTATCGGGCGGTGTGCATTTTGATACCGGCGGCCAGATGGCTTTCAATACGGATGGCTCGCTGGATGGCGCCGGGAAGGCCAAGATCAAGCTGGTCAAGAAAGTTGGCAGCGCCACCAAAACCATCACCGTGCATAGATTAACGGGCGCCATCCAAGTCGATTAGCCAGAGCCCGGTCGGCGGCCGGAAAGGATTGAGGATCAGATGCGCTATAAGCCAGTCAAACAAAGGGCGGCGGCCTTCAGCTTGATCGAGGTGACCCTGGCGCTCCTGGTGGTTTCCATCGGCATTTTGGCTGTGATGGGACTCTTTCCCATGGGGCTCGATCAGAGCGCCCATGCCGAGGAAGATACGCGCATGGCGCTCTTCGCCGATGAGACCTTGAATAGTCTGCGCGCCTATGCCCGGGATGATTGGGACGGTCTGGCCGGCAAACAGTGGCCGGCCGCCGCCCGGCAGGTTTTTGAGAGTCCACCGCTCGGCAGATGCACCAAGGATATCCGCACCAATATCTATATCAGCGGCAAGGAAAGCAATGCCCTGCGTTACCGCTTGATGCTGAGCACCAATTATGAGATCAAGGCGGCCACCTTGTGGGTCTGGAGCGGCGAGTTTGGCGCCACCGGCGCGCCCCATCTTTTCTATACGGAGTTTTATAAATAGCTCATGCCAGATACATACATAGGCTTGGAGAATGGCCCGCGGCGGCGGCGTGCGCGCGGCGCCTTCACCTTATTGGAAGTGCTCTTGGCTCTGGGCATTGTCAGTATGCTGGTCTTGATGGTCACGAATATGTTTCAGCAGGTTTCTTTTTCATGGCATATCGGCACGCAGAGCGCCGAGCGCAGCGCGGCGGGCCGCGCCGCCATGGATTTCATGGTCCGCGAACTATCCCAAGCCGTGGCCGGGCCGGTGGTCGGATCCAGCGCCGCCAAGCTCAGGTTTTGGGGAGCGAGCAACCAATGCCGCTGCGTGACTTTAGCCGGCGATCCAGTCAAAGCTAATGCGCGGGCCCTGCGCGGCGCCATCTTTCAGTGGGATAGTGATAGTTTATGGTATTGCCGCACCAATGCTGCCTATGTTGATCCGCACAGCTGGACTTGGTTCAACGAAGAGCTGCTGGCCGCCAATATCATTGATTTTAAGTTCACTTTCTATCCCACGCCCGCCGATTTAATCAATCAAGCTTCGGTGGTATCCTATGATTCCCTTGCGAATGGCGACCGTTTGCCGCTCTGTATGGATATTTATATGCAGGTTCTGGGGGATGAAGACGCCCGCCGCCTCAAGGATTTGCCCGCGGAGCGCAGCCGCCATGCGCGTATCTATACCACGCGGGTCTTTTTTAATAACCACGCTTTCAATCAGGAAGAGTGAGCGAGGCCATGTCCAGCTATCAGTCGGATTATCAGATGCCGGGCGGCGCGCCGACCGGGCGCGGGCCAGCCAGTGGCGTGGCCCTGATCCTGGTGTTGGGCGTGCTCTCGCTGATGCTGATTATGGGGACGGCTTTCGTCATCACCATGCGCACTGAGCGGCTGGCGGCCGGCAATCATGCTGACAGTGTGCGCGCGCGCCACCTGGCGCAGGTGGGCCTGGTGCGGGCGCTGGATCAGCTGCAACAGGCCTTGCCGATTCAGCGGATGTATCCGGATTGGAACGTCACCAGTTCCTGGAACAGCACCAATATGTGGCCCTATAGCACGAATATCCTGCGGGGCTCAGCCACCAATTATGTGCCGCGCGCCCTGTGGGATGCCGCCACTAATGCGGATTGGCGCGAGCCGACCACCAATCATTGGCTGGAAATAATGTCCATCTATGACTGGGGCGTGGATCCGGCCAGCACCAGTACACCACGCGGGCGTCTCATCGAAACTAATTTGATCGGCCGGGTGAAATATCTGATCCTCAACTGTTCCGGCCTGTTGGATGCCAACTATGTCGGCGGCGCCACACGCGCCGGCGGGGCGCATCCCCGCGAAATAGCCGTGGGCCAGTTGGGTGAATTGCCGGAGCTTTTTTGCGCTGAATATCGGCCGCAGGATCTGCGCTATGAATCTCTGGCGGAGCTGGCCGAATTGAATGATTTTCTGCCCAGCAACTTTTGCGTCTATTCCCGGGCTTTGCCCGGCTATTGGGACGCCGTCGCCGGCGAGGTGCGCACCCAGGTCAACCTGGCTGGAGATTTTCAGGCCATCTCCAACCGTCGCGAGCAGATCGTTGCCGCGCTGACCAAGACCGGCCTGGCCTCCGACGAAGCCTATATCGTCTGGCGCAATCTGCTGGATTATATTGATGAGGATTCCGTGCCCCAGCTGCAGACGGCCTGCGTGGAGGCCGTGCCCATGCTCAATGAGGTGCTGATCGATAACGTTGTGCAGACCAACGCCAGCGTGCCTCCCGACCAGGAGCTGCGGACAACGATTAAGATCGAACTGTGGTATCCTTTCGTGAATCAAGCTCAAGATATCTTCGATCTGGAATATAAGGCGACCTTCACTGCTCCGGCCAATAGCCTCAAGCCGGCCGATATTACAAACTGGGAACCGCTTCAGCAGCCCTGGGCGCCGGCGACGCAGGCCTTCCACTTGATCAATATTGCCTTGCCGATGGTCAGCGGGCCGGTGGGTGCGATCGATTTCACCGCCACGCTCGATATGCGCGTGGTCGACGCCAACCGGCAGCCGGTGGATAGTGTGGAGAGTTTAGTCTTCACCAACTTGAGCGCCGGCCAGACCGGGCAGGAATGCTGCGACCCCCGTTTCAATGCTTATAGGGATCATTGGCGACGCGCGCTCACGCCTACCTTGGGCCAGCTCAATACCTGGGTCCGGGAATATTTTGATAGCCATGCCGACTGTGATCGATGCACGCAGATGTATGTGGCCAACCGGCCCTTGCAATCGGTGGCTGAGCTAGGCTATCTGATCATTTCCAGCAACAAGCCCTGGCAGACCCTGCGCTTGATCAGCGCTAATCCTTCCCGGGTGCTGGATGTGTTTGGGCTGGATACCAACAACCCCACTTCCGATTGGGTGACGACCACCAATCGCGGTCTGGTCAATTTCAACACCAACGCCGCCCAGGATGCCCTGGCGGCGGTCTTGGTCGATATGCCCATCGATCAATATCCGGCTGAGCCGGGAGTGGCGCGCTTAAGCATGGCTGAGGCTCGGCAGCTGGCCGCTGATATCATGGCCGAGGGTCCTTACACTAACCTGGCTGACTTGGGCGCGGCGCTGGCCAGCTTAACGGACTGGCCTCCGGGCGGGGAGGGCCATAAGCTGGAGCGGGAGTCTCTGCTGCGCAACTGTCTCGGGCTTTTCAATCTGCGCCAGAGCCTGTACACGATCATCATTGAGGCCCAGGTGGCCTCTGGCGGGAGCATTCCGCGCCATGCCGCCCGCCAGCGCGCGGTGGCCCTGGTCTGGCGCGATCCCTATACTGGCAAGCTGGCGCTGCCGGCCTTCCATTGGCTGAGCGATTAGCCTTTTTGAGAAAATCGCCCCGGCCGGGCGGGGCGGCCTCCGGGCGGTGGAGGGGGGCGTCAGCCGGATTTTTACGGAGGGAAAGGTTGACTTCCCCGGCCGGTTTTATAATAGTCTTATTATTCGTGGAGCTTTGCTGGGGAGTATTATCATGGCTAAGAGATTTGGAATCTGGTTAGGCTTGGCGCTGCTGGTGATCCTGGCGCCGTCAGTGCAGGCTCAGGCGCGGCGGGCGGTGCCCCTGACGCCGGCGACGGCGACGGCTAAGGAAGAGGTGAAAATCAGAAAAGTGGAAGGCTTGGCGCTGACGGGCCGGGTCAAGACGCCCGAATATGTGCTCAACCCCACCGAGCGCAGCGTGCAAGCGCGCGATTGGAGTCGGATCCTCGTGCGCTTCGAAACGGCCTCCGAATGGATCGATGAGCTCGAATTCCGCTATTACGTGCAGGTGTTTAATTCAAAAACCAGCCAGGATCTGCTTTTCACTGGCACCTTTCATTATGTCGATGTGCCCAAGAGCAAGAAGCATATCAGCACGGTCTTCCTGCGGCCGGAGACGGTAGCGCGGCATGGCAATGTGCTGGGGATCGCTGTCGAAATTTTCTCTAACGGCGAGCTGGTGGCAACGGCCAGCACCCCCGAAACCCCCGCGGGCTGGTGGCGGACCACAACCGTTAAAACGGTGCCCGGAGTTTTGCTGGAACGTTCCGCAACACCTTTTGCCTTTGTGGCTTATGATGATTATTTGACGGCCAAGCCGCGCTAGCCACGGCGGCAAGCTTTGCCGGAAACTCTCGCGCAGGTGTGTCATGGGCTTATTCAAATCCAAGCGTGTGCTAGCCTTGGATATCGGAGCCAGCGACCTCAAGCTGGCCGCCTTCGGCGGTGGCCCAGCCGGCCTGGAATTGCTGCAGGTAGCCGTCCATCCCCTGGGGCTGGAGCCAGAAAAAGAATCCGAGATGCCCCTGGCCATCATGGATGCCGTGCAGACGATCCTGCGCGAAAAACAGATCGCCCCGGCGCCGGTCTCCCTGGCGGTCATGGGCCCTTCGGCCTTTCTGCGACCGGTCAAGCTGCCGCCGGTTAAGCCCAAGCTGATTTTCCAGACCATCCAATATGAGGCCCAGCAGAATGTGCCCTTTCCCATCGATGAAGTGGTTTGGGACTATCAATTGATGGGCGAATCGCGCCATGAAGTCGATGTGATGCTGGTGGCCATCAAGACCGAGATAGTGCAGACCTTTACCGATAGCATCGAGGCGGCCGGCCTGCAGACTGAGCTGGTGGATGTGGCGCCTTTGGCCCTCTATAATACGGTGCGTTATAATTACGAGGATTTGGATGAATGCACGCTGGTCGTGGATATTGGGGCCCGCTCCACCAATCTGGTTTTTCTGGAAGCCGGCCGCCTTTACACCCGTATCCTGCCCATCGTGGGCACGGGCAACACGATCACCCAGCAGTTGATGAAGGAATTCGATTTATCCTTCAAGGACGCCGAAGAACTGAAACGCGTCCACGCGCGGGTGGCTTTTGGCGGCGCCTACGAGGATTATTCGGATAAGGTTATCTCGCGCGTTTCCAAGACCGTGCGCAGCTCGCTGACGCGCCTGCATGTTGAGTTGGAGCGCTCCATCAATTTTTATCGTACCCAGCGCGGCGGCAGCCCGCCGGTGCGTCTGCTGTTGGCCGGCGGCACCTCGGTTATTGCGCGCACCGACGAGTTTTTCAAGGAGAAGCTCAAGGTGCCCGTGGAATATCTGAATCCCTTCCGCAATATCATCGTGCATGAATCCATCTCCGCTGATGAAATCGGCGCTTGCGCCCATGTCATGGGGGCGGCGGTGGGAATGGGCTTGCGCTATATGTTGCCCTGCCCGGTGGAAATCAATTTGCTGCCGCCGAAAATTGCGGCGCAAAAATCCTTCACCCGTAAGCAACCCTATCTGGTGGCGGCGGCCGTGGGGGTGATCTTAACTCTCCTTTTGTGGTGGTTTTATTTCACGACCATGGCCGATCGCCTGGATGCTCGCCGTCAGCAAGTGCAGACGGTGGTGACGAAGCTGGAAGCCGTCGAAGCTCAATTGCAGCCCATCGAGGAGTGCATCGCCAGCTTGCAAACCCGGCCGCCCGAGTTGATCGATCTGGTCCAGCGGCGCACGCAATGGCTGCGCGTGCTGGATGCCATTCATGCTTCCATGCCCGAGGGTATGTGGCTGGTTTCCCTGGTGCCAGTGACGCAGCTGGGGCCGGCGGATGCGCCGCGCTCGGCGCGTGACCGCCGTCCCCGCGCCGATGTGGGCCGTTCGCTCCCGGTGGCGCAGCTGCTGATCAAGGGCATGATTTTCATCGATAAAGCCAAAGATACTTCGATCGTCGAGTTTTTGGAGCAGTTGCGGCGCGAGCCGTTATTTACCGAAAAAACGCGCATCGAGAAGACGCCTTTCGTGGATGCCGAGGAGGATTATGCGCGCCAATTCACCCTGCTCATAGATTTGCAGGAGCCGCTCTGAGGATCAACCGCTCGGGAGCCCATGGCGGCGCCCGGCCGATAATATAATGATAGCCCATGAAGATAGCCTGGTTTAAGAAATATTTGCTGCTCAAGGTTTGCGGCCTGGTGCTCTTGCCGATCTTGGCGCTGGTCGGCCTTAAACTGTGGTCGGCCAGCCAGCATTATGCCCGGGCCAAGTGTGCGCTGCAAACGGTGACCGATCGCAAGCAACAGCTCGATCGACGCGATCCCTATCCATCTCCGGAAAATGTGCGCCATCAGACGGAAAATTATAAGGATCTGCTGGATAGCTACAACGAGCTGAACGAGATGCTGCGCGTGCAGCCCATTGAGCCTCAGCTCATGTCACCGGCGGATTTCATGCCCTTACTGGAAAACACGCTGCGGCGCCTTCGCCATATGCTGACTGTGGCCCAGATCTCTTATCCTCCCAAATATGCCTTCGGCTTCGAACGTTATGCCGAAGGCAAAATGCCCGTTGCCGGCGAGGTGCCGGAGCTGGTCCAACAACTGACCATCATCGAGGAACTGGTGAGGGTCCTTTGCCGCTTGGGCATTGCGGAACTGATCGTGATTGATCGCTCGGCGGCGGAGGTGGCCCCGAGCTACGGGTCAGCTGACCCCTCAGCCGCGCCGGCCGATTATAGCTGGGGCCCCGAGACGCGCACCCGCGCCCAGCATTTCAAGCTGCAGCTCAAAGCCAGCGAGGCCGTGGTGATTGATTTGCTCAACCTGCTAGCGCGCCTGCCCATGTTCACCCTGGTCACAAACCTCAAGCTGGAGACAGCCAAATTGACCAGCCCCGGCGCCGCCGCCGCGCCGGCCGCACCCCTTGCGCTGCCGGCCCGGGCGGCGCCGACCGCTGAGCGTAAAATCTTATTGGGACGCGAATTAGTGGAACTGGAGCTGGAGCTGGCTGTCTATCAGTTTGCACCAGCGCTTGATTTCAGGGCTGAGACCAGGCGACACTAAGGGGTGCCGGCCTGGCTCCATAACGGTCGGGAAGTTTAAGGGAGGAATCGAGAGTGCAGAGCGCTAAAGGCATGCGGGGCTTGCTTAAAACAGCTTATGATAAGCTGGCCCTCTTTCTGGTTCTGCTGATCTTGTTGGTTTCCGCCATTCTGTTGGTGGTCTTCGTGTGTCGTGAGAATAAGCTGCTGGTCTCCGCCGATTGGAATCAGCCCAACAGTGCGCCTCGCAATGTACAGCCGATCGATACCGGAGACCTGAGTACCGCTTTGGAAAGCCTGGTGGATCCCTTTCAAATGCCCTATGGCGCCCGGCGCATGTTGGTCTCGGAACCCCGTGTGGCCTGCGTCAAATGCCAGCGCCCCATTCCGCTGACGGCGCAAGTCTGCCCCTTCAGGGGCTGCGGTGCCTCGCAGCCCCTGCTGCCCAAGGCCGAAGAGCGGGATACCGATCTGGATGGCATCCCGGATGCCTGGGAACTCAAGTATGGTTTGAACCCCAATCTGGACGACGCTCAAGGGGATGCCGATGGCGATGGCTATAGCAACCTGGAGGAATATCTCCATGGCACCAATCCGCAAGATCCGCACGATCATCCGCCGCCGGTGATCAAGCTGCACTGGGTGCGCATCGCCCGCCAGATTCTGCCGCTCACTTTCCAGAGCATTCAGCATCCCGCGCCGGGTGAAGTGCGCTATGTGCTCAAGAACAAACGGATCCAGCGCGATTACTATGTGCAGATTGGGGATGTGGTGGAAGGCTATGAGATCGTGGCCTGTGAGGAGAAAAAAGAAGAGATCAAGAAGCCTGGCCTGCCGGCCATCATCGAAGATGTCTCCGTCTTGCAAATACGCAAAGATGGCCAAACCCTGGCCCTGACCCTTGGCCAGGATGCCAGCCAGGGGGATATGGTGGCCGAATTGGTCTTCCTGATTGATAACACGGTCTTCCGCGTTAAGGTCGGCGACACTATCACCCTGCAACATATTTCATATAAGATAGTTGACATTCAAAAAAATTCTGTAGTAGTATTCGATAATTCAACGGGGAAAAAGACGAGCCTCGAAAAAGCTGCGCCATAGCACGGTTTCGCTTGCCGTCATGGAAAGCTAAGCGGATGAAAATAAAAAGAAAAAGGGCCGTTATGAAAAGTTGCCTGTTGTCCCTATCTCTGGTGTTGGTTTTTTCCGGATGGCAGGTCGCTTGGAGCCAGGCGCAAAATGATGAATTCGAAGCCTTGCCCTTGACGGACATGCAGCCGCCCCAGGCTCAGCCGGCGATTGCTGCGCCGGCCGCGGAGCCAGCCGAGCCAGGTTCGGAGGTGGCGCCGCCATCCGCGGATGCGCTTTTTGAGCTGGATCGCAGTTCCCTTTTCACCGTTGAGGATCAATCGCCAGTCCCCGCGCCATCTCCGGCGGCCGCGCCGCGCGCTTCCTTTTGGGGGCGCTTATTTGGTAAAGGCCGCGCGCCTCAGCCATCCGCGCCGGTCGCCGCGGAGCTCACTGCAGAAAGCTCCGCTGATGCTCCTGAAGTTTTGCTGAGCGCCGAGGAGATCGTGCGGCGCCAAGCGCAGGAGATTGAGGGCCAGCGCATCCTGGAGCAGGCTGATCAGGCACGCGATCAGAAGGATTTCGAGGAAGCTCTTAAACTTTATAATCAAGCCTTGAATCTGCTGCCGGTGCGTCCGCCGACCATGGATAAACGCAACCAAGCGCGTTCCTCCCAAGCCTACTGTGAATATCGCATCGCCTTGCTCCATTATCAACAGGGCAATTGGAGCGAGACCAAGAAAGCAATCAACCGGGCTTTGGGCTACGCGCCTAAACATAGGGAGTCCCTGCGCCTCAGTGAGCGCTTGGCCCGTGAAGAGGCCCAGAAGTTGGTGGCTAAGCCGCCACCCATCCGCGCAACGCCCGAACGCCTCAACAAAGAAAAACGCATTCGCGAGGCGATTTCGCGTGGGAAGCAGTATATGGACATTAAGGAATACGAGAAGGCGGCCTATGAGTTCAACACCGTCATTTTCGAAGATAAAAATAATGAGGAAGCCAACGCTAATCTGCGCAAAATTGCCGAAAAAGGCTATAAACTGGAAACGCAGCAATATGAGCGCATGAAAAAAGAGATGATGACCCAGGTGCGTGATGCTTGGACCCCGGCCCTCCGTCCGGAGGTCGTGGCGCCGGAACGGGCGCCGGATGCCACCATTATGGTCTCTCCGGGACGCGAGCGCTTGCTGAAGAAATTAAATACGATCGTCATCCCCTTGATGGATTTTCGCCAGGCAACCATTGTGGATGTTATCAAGTATCTGGATCAGCAGAGCATCATCGCCGATCATGAGTCGCCTCCCGGTGAAAAGGGCGTCAATATCATTTTGAACCTGCGGCGGCCCGGTCACGAATCGGTTGCCGAGGAGCTGAGCTTTGGCGAGGATGATGATATTTTTGGTGAACCGGCGGCGATAAGATTGGCGCCCACGCCGGCGGCCAGCACGCCTTTGATCACGCTTACTTTACGCAATATGGTTTTGTTGGATGCCATCAAATATGTGACCGACGCCGCCGACCTCAAGTATCGCATCGAGGAGAATGTGGTGGTGATCATGCCCAAGGATGCGGTGGTGGGCGAGGTGGAGATACGCCACTATCGTGTGCAGCCCAATATTGGCGATCTGGTCAGCAGTGCCCCGCAGTCGACCATGGGGATCATGGGCACGGAATTGCGGCCCACCGGGCCGTCGGTCGAGCCCAGCGGAGATATCAAGAGCTTTTTCGTGAATGCCGGAGTGCCTTTTCCGGAAGGGACCTCGATCCAGTATCATCCCAGCGCCAACTTGCTGATCGTGGCCAATACCGCCGAAAATCACGATCGCTTTGAGCAGCTGCTGGCCCTCTTGAATGTGATCCCCACCCAGGTGGAAATTGAGGCGCGCTTTGTGGAAGTCGGTCAGGAAGATCTGGAGGAACTGGGGCTGCGCTGGTTGTTGACCGATGACTGGCAGATCGCTCAGGATGCCAGTTCCAGTGCCGCCGTGCCCTTGAGCGCCCGCGAGCGCATTCAGGTTAATAAGACCGATCTCACCAAAGGCTTGCGCTTTCTGGATGGCAGTTCCACCGCTATTCCCCAGCCCATACCCGATGGCACGATGGGCGCGCTGTTGTCTATTTCTTCTATCCTGACCAATCCGGAACTGACCATCATCCTGCATGCTTTGGAGCAAAGCAAGGGTGCCAATTTGCTCTCGGCGCCTAAGGTGACCACTAAATCCGGATCGAATGCCGAAATCAGGGTGGCTGAGGAACTGATTTATCCCGGTGAATATACGCAGGATACCCAATCGGTGGGTGGCGGCGATAATGAGCTGACCCAGATCGTGGTGACCCCCACTGACTTTCAAACTCGGGATGTGGGTGTGATTCTGAATGTCACGCCGGTGGTGGGGCCGGATGGCTACACCATCGATTTGGCCATGTTGCCTCAAGTGGTGGAGTTGGCCGATTGGATTGATTATGGAACCACGGTGACTGATCCCGGCGGTAACGTCCGTAAGCTGCCCATGCGCATGCCCATTTTCCGCGCGCGCACCATTGCCACCAGTATCTCCATTTGGGATGGCCAAACGGTGGTCATGGGTGGTCTGATCACCGAGGGGCAAAGCACCTCCGAGGATAAGATCCCCTTCCTGAGTGATATCCCGTTGCTGGGGCGCTTATTCCGCAGCAAGACCAGCGTTAGCCAGAAGCGCAACCTGTTGATTTTTGTCACAGCTAATCTGGTTGACCCGGCCGGCAATAAGATCAATAAATCGCCCGTGGGCCTGGCCGGGGTTGGCACCGGCGCCGCGGCGACGCCCTAGCGCACCTGCCGCCACGCCAGCCGGGCGTGAGATGGGAATCGTGAATACCTCAACCGTGCCTGTTTGATTCCATGTGGTGTCTTTTTTGAGGATGGTCCTTATGTGTTCCCTGCCATCGCCGAATCAGCCCCGCTTGCTTTTAGTGGATGCCTTGAATATCCTCTACCGCGCCTTTTATGCTATCAGTGGCTTAAGCACTTCCAGCGGCCAGCCAACCAATGCCGTCTTCGGGTTCATCAAGACTCTCATGCACCTGGAGCGGCTTTGGCAACCGACACATTGGCTGGTGGTTTTTGATGGGGCCGCGCCCCTGGCGCGCCTGGAGCTGTTCCCCGAATATAAGGCCCAGCGCCCGCCGATGCCCGCGGCTTTACGATCCCAATTCAAGCCCCTGGAGGACTATCTGGATCGGGCCCGCATTCCGCGCCTGAGGCTGGAGGATCAAGAGGCCGATGATGTCTTGGCTTCGGCGGCGACGCGCGCCGCCACCGAAAATTATGAGGTGCTGGTGGTTTCCAGCGATAAGGATCTCATGCAGATCGTGGATGAGCGCGTGGCCCTGGTGGCGCCGAGCAAGGCCCAGGAGAAAGTTGATGCCCCCTCTGTCTTCGGTAAAACCGGCGTCTGGCCGGCGCAGATTGTGGATTGGCTGGCCTTGATCGGCGATAGTGCCGATAACATCGCCGGAGTGCCGGGCGTAGGGGCTAAAACGGCCGCTAAATGGCTGGCGCAGTGGGATTCTCTGGCCAATATTTGGCAGCATCTGGAGGAATTACAGCCAGCTAAATTGCAGCAGATGTTGAGCGCGCACCAGGAGCTGGTGCAACGCAATGTGCAATTGGTCCGCTTGCGCCGCGATATCGCCTGTTGGAGCTCCTTCGCGGAGCTATGTCGTCAGCCGCCAGATGAACAAAGCTTGCGCGCCTTGTTTGAGGAACTGGAGTTTCATTCGCTGGCTCGCCAGCTGAGCACTCCCACCTTATTCTAAGGTCTCCGCGACCCATGCTCGCGGGAGGGTTGCTGCGCTTGTATGCTGAAGATCCGCGCGCGGCCAAGCCGGCCAACCGCTTGGGCTGGCCGGCGCCTTATTTTTTGTAAATAGTGTTGACAAGTATGCCGCTTTTTGCGACATTAACTGTGCTTTTATTGACGACTATCATCATCTGTTGCCAGGCTGGCTGGCGTTCTAATCCTGAAGTCATTCATGTTGTGGTTTGGCGTCCTATCCTTCGTATCTTAGCTGGTCCCGTGCTCTAGCGCTGCTGGGGCTGCTGAGCGGTGTGGGATAGGTTGAGGTGGGCCGCTGTGGCTCTCGAAGAATAAAGTGGAGGATCCAGCTCGATAATTTGCAGCTCCAGCTTTTTGTGCCAGCCGCTACTTTATGGTCTCAATGAACAGCATTCCGATCTTCACTCATCCATATCCCAGGGCCGGAGGTTGTCGGGCGCGCCTGACGCTCTGGGGCCAGCCGTTGTTTGCCATGCTTGTTGGGCAGCTGAAAAGTAGATTGCGGAGAGGACGGGCTGCCTCTCGGCCGCGTTGAGCCAGGCGATTATGGGCGGCGCGGTATGGGGTTTTCATATGCAGAGCTCATCCAGCAAGACCAGTTTGGCTGGTCGGCGTCTGCCGCGCGTGTGTATCACCGGCGGCATCGCTGCCGGCAAGGGCTTGGTCGGCGCTGTTTTCGCCCAACAAGGGGTGCCGGTGATCGATGCCGATCAGGTCTGCGCCGACCTGCTGGGCCGCGGGCGGCCGCTTTATGTGCGGCTGCGGCGGGCTTTTGGTAAAAGCATTGTGGGGGCCGATGGTCAAATCCAGCGCGCCGTGCTGGGCCGCTTGGTTTTTAACGACCCGCAGCAATTAGAAAAATTGAATCGGCTCATGCATCCCGCGGCCATGCGCGCCATAGAAGCTTGGGTTAAGCAGCAGCGCGCGGCCAGCCGTGGGGCCGCTTTCGTGGTGGCTCAAGTGCCTTTGGTCTATGAGGCGCATTGGGAGCAGGCTTGGGAGCGCATCGTGTGTGTGTGCGCGCCCCGGCCGCTACAGCTGGAGCGCCTGCGTCAGCGTGGGCTGGCGTTGGCGGAGGCCCGCGCGCGCATCGCCGCCCAATGGCCGCAGGCCGATAAGATGCAGCGTGCCGATTATGTGGTCTTTAATGCCGGCACGCGCCCTAACGCGCGGCGGCAAGCGCTGGAGATATACGAGGATATAAAGCAACATATGGAGAAAAAAGATGGTGGATAACCATAGACAAAACGATGTTAAGCAAAGGCGCCTGCGTGACGCTCGCGCGCGGCGCAATAATGCAGGGAGGTCAACGATGTCTAAAATATACGTCGATTCTTCGCCGGCGCGCCATAACGGTCATGATAATGGCGCGCCGCCGCCGGCCAACTCAGAGAATGGCCATGCGGCCCCCTTGCCGCCGGATGCGCCGGTAGTGCATCTCTCGGAGCTGCAGCAGAAATCTGTTCCGGAGCTGCATGCCCTGGCCGATGCCTACGCCCTGACGGACTTGGGCGCCCTGCGCAAACATGAGCTGATCTTTGAAATCCTCAAGGTGCATGCGCGCCAGAACGGCGCGATTTATGGTAAGGGCATCCTGGAAATACTGCCGGATGGTTTCGGATTCCTGCGCTCACCCCATTATAATTATCTGCCCTGCCCGGAGGATATTTATGTTTCACCCTCCCAGATCCGTCGCTTTGCCATGCGCACCGGTGATCTGGTGGAAGGGGAGATTCGTTCGCCGAAAGATAAAGAGCGCTTTTTTGCGCTGCTGCGCGTGGGCAAGATGAATAATGATGATCCCGATAAATCGCGCGGCAAGGTGCCCTTCGAAAACCTGACACCGCTCTTTCCGCAGCAGCGTTTCTTGCTGGAACGCGAGCCGGCCGAGATTTCCATGCGCGTTATGGATATCTTCACGCCCATCGGCATGGGGCAGCGCGGGGTGATTGTGGCCCCGCCGCGTACCGGTAAAACTGTGCTGCTGCAAAAAATCGCCAACAGCATTTCGGCCAATCATCCCGATGTTTTCCTGATCGTCTTGCTGATTGATGAGCGGCCCGAAGAGGTCACCGATATGGTGCGCAATACGAAAGCCGAAGTGTTGAGCTCCACCTTTGATGAACCGCCGGAGCGCCATGTCCAAGTGGCCGAGATGGTCATTGAAATGGCCAAACGCCAGGTGGAATGCGGTCGGAATGTGGTTATTTTGCTGGATAGCATCACCCGCTTGGCTCGCGCCTATAACACGCTCGAACCCCATAGCGGCAAGATTCTTTCGGGCGGCGTGGATTCCAATGCCCTCCATAAACCCAAGCGCTTCTTCGGTGCGGCGCGCAACATCGAGAACGGGGGCAGCCTCACGATCATCGCCACGGCCCTGGTGGATACCGGCAGCCGCATGGATGAAGTGATCTTCGAGGAGTTCAAGGGTACCGGCAATATGGAGCTGTGCCTGGACCGCCATCTGGTGGATAAGCGTATTTTCCCGGCTATCAATATCGAAAAATCGGGGACGCGTAAGGAGGAGCTGCTCTTGCATCCGGATGAATTGAGTAAAACCTGGATTTTGCGTAAGGCTCTCAATGGCGTGCCCGCGGTCGAAGCCATGGAACTGATGGTGGCCCGTTTGAAAAAGAATAAAAGCAATGCTGAATTCCTCATGTCGCTGCATGAGTAATTGATCTCGCCATGCCCATTCGTGAATATCAGGCGCGGGACCCCTCCCAGGGGTGTGCTGTTTGTCAAAGGCCATTCGAACGCTTGGAAGCTCTGCATCAGGCGCCCCTGCGGCGCTGCCCCCATTGCGCGCAGCCGCTGCAACGGCTACTCTCAGCGCCGGCCGTGGGGGCTTCGCGCAGCCATTTCGACGCGCGCGCCAAGGCCGGTGGATTCCATAAATTGAAGAGAATCGGCCGGGGCGAATACGAACGCCAATATTAAGCAGCCCAAAAATAATGCGCGGAGTGCGCCCTGGGACCAAGCGCTAAAATCAATCTGGCGATGAGCAACTTTCGATATTTATTCGGGCCGGTACCCTCGCGCCGCTTCGGCCGCTCGCTGGGCGTGGAGCTTACGCCCTTCAAGACCTGCA
The DNA here is from genome assembly GCA_964475165.1 of uncultured Verrucomicrobiota bacterium. Classification (GTDB taxonomy): domain Bacteria; phylum Verrucomicrobiota; class Kiritimatiellia; order JAAZAB01; family JAAZAB01; genus CAYUHK01. The sequence continues at coordinate 100,396 of CAYYVN010000006.1, forward strand.
CCTTGAATTGCGCCTTCTGTGAGGTTGGCCGCACCACTCAGCTTACCTTGGAGCGCCGGGAATATGTCCCTTACCAGGCAGTTATCGATGAGCTGGAAGCCTGGCATGCCCAACAGTCCCCGGCCGATTTTATCACCCTGGCCGGCTCAGGCGAGCCAACCTTGCATACCCGTTTTGGTGAAATATTAGCATATATTGCCGAGAGCCAATGGTCGCCGACGGCGCTCTTAACCAACAGCAGCTTGCTCTTTCTGCCGGAGGTGCGCCAGGCCGCCGCCGCGGCCGATGTGGTTAAAGCCACTTTATCCGCCTGGGACCAAGCCTCCTTCGAGGCTCTCACCCGGCCGCATCCGGCTTTACGCTTTGAGGGCCTCCTGGAAGGGCTGCGCGAGTTGCGTAAGATACACACCGGCGCCCTGTGGCTGGAGATCTTCATCGTCCCCGGCCTGAATGACGCTCCCGCTCAGGTGCAGCGCATAGCCGAGTTAGCGGCGAGCCTCAAAGCGGATCGCATCCATTTGAACACGGCCGTGCGACCGGCGGCTGAGCCGGGAGTGCGGGCCCTTGCGGTGGAAGAGCTGCAGCGCCTGGGCGCTTTCTTCAGACCCCCTGGCGAGGTGATCGCCGGTAGCCTGAGCGGCGGCCAGCCGGCGGCGGCGCTTGATCGGGAACGGATCATGGCCATGCTGCGGCGGCGGCCCTGCACGGCGCTGGATGTCAGTCGCAGCTTTGGATTGGAGCCGGCCGTGGCCACTAAACTCTTGGATGAGCTCAAGCATGCGGGGCGCATCCGTCTGGAGAAGCGCGCCGGCGAATTTTTCTATCGTGGTCTCTAAGGGGATCTGTGTTTTCAGGTAATGATGACGGCCGTCAGGTTATCGGAAGCAAAATGAGGGTTGAGCGCTCCCGTTTCCGGATCCACCAGCTTTGATAAATAGGCTTCAATTTTACGTTCGTATTCGGTTTCCCGCTCTCGATCGGGCATGCCGCGCCGCGCGGAACTGAGTCCTTGCTCGCCGGCTTCGGCGGCGCGGGTGTTGGAGAAACGCCGCCCCGTGTCCACTTCCAGGAAGCGCCGCAGGACCCGCGTGAACTCTGTATTGTGCAGCACATCCGGCGGCAACCATTCCTCGATCTGGTTGGCCAGGGTTGTTTTACGGATGAGAAGTTCGGATTCTTCCAGATCAGCTAAATCATTGATCTGATGGCCTTTAAGCATTTCCAAACCCACCAGGCCCGCACTGAAAATATCGGATTGCATCAAGCCCGGCTGGCGCTGGTGGATTTCGGGCGCCATATAGAGCGGACTGCCCAGCAAGATATTCACCTGTTCGCCAATGCGCGCGGCGCGGCCGAAATCCACCAGCTTCACCGTGCCTTGAATATCCACCATGATATTCGCCGGCTTGATATCGCCGTGGATGAAGTCGTGATCATGCAGGACCGTCAGCCCGCGGAGCACATCGCGCAGGATATGCAAGGCCGCGCCCGGTTGCAGGCTGAGCCGCTGGCCGTCATGTCGAAAAATGGTCGTGAAAAAATCTTCCCATTCTTTATCGGTACAGCGCGAGCGCGCGATATTGAGGTGTTGACCATCAAGCAGAAATTGCAGGTCCACGCCATCCACGGCTTGCATGAGCATGTAGCCGATGCCATTGCATTCCTCATAAAAATCGCGCGAGACCAGGTTGATGTTGTTGATCGGTTGCAGGATGGAAGTCTGCTTGGCGATACGCCCCATATCGGTCCAGTACTGGGCGGCGCTGGCGTAAATACTGGGATCGAAAAGCTTGATGGCGTGATGGGTCAGGCAGCCGCGCGCGCCATGGCGCGTCACCAGAAAGACCACCCCCTGCCGACCATGTCCCAATTCCTTGATGAATTGATAGGATACCGGATAGGGGATCGAACGGTTGCGGATGAGCGTCCGGTAGTTGCCGATCAGTTCCAGGAAAGCCGCATCCGGCGGCGCAGCCTTGGCGGAGGCTGTCAGGGCCGCGGGTCGGCTGCCAGGCGCCGGGCGCAGCACGATGGTTTCCAGTTGGTTCAAGGGGTTCATGCGCTATAGTATAGATGAGTTTATGCTCTTGGCAATCGCCATTCCTGGCAGGGTCGGCCCGGGCCGCTGGCCGGCCCAGCAATTTTTTGACAAGTCCGGCGGGGCCTGTTAGAGTTGGCGCGTCATGCCAATCCGTTGGATAGTCAAAAAAATCGTCGGCACCAAGCATCAGCGGGATTTGAAGAAACTCTGGCCCTTGGTGGAGCGGATCAACGCCCTGGAGCAAGAATACCAAGCTCTCTCCGCCGCTGCCCTCCAGGCCAAAACGGCTGAATTCAAGGAACGTTTGCGTCAGGGCGCCACCTTGGATAGCCTGCTGTGCGAGGCTTTTGCGGTGGTCAAAAATGCCTGCCGCCGTTTGCTGGGCACTAAATTTTCCGTGTGCGAACATGAGATGACCTGGGATATGGTGCCCTTCGATGTCCAGTTGATCGGCGGGATCGCCTTGCACCAGGGCAAGATTGCCGAAATGGCCACTGGCGAGGGCAAAACGCTGGTGGCCACCATGCCGCTCTATCTCAATGCTCTGCCCGGCCAGAATGTGCATCTGGTGACGGTTAATGATTACCTGGCCCGCCGCGACTCCCAATGGATGGGGCTCGTTTTCAACTATCTTGGTTTGAGCGTGGGCTGCATTCAGAACCAGATGGGCCCCGCGGAGCGCCGCGCCGAATATGCCAAGGATATCACCTATGGCACCAACAGTGAGTTTGGCTTCGATTACCTGCGCGATAACGGCATGGCCTTCAGCGCTCAAGATGTGGTGCAGCGCGAGCATGCCTATGTGATCATCGACGAGGTGGATAGTATCTTGATCGATGAAGCGCGCACGCCGCTGATCATCTCCGGGCCGGCGCCCGTCTCCAGTCATCAATATGCGACTTTGGCGCCGCTGGTCGAGCGCTTGGTCCGCAAGCAACGCGATTATTGCAATCAATTGATGCAGGCCGCCCGGACGAGCATCGAGCAAGGCGATCCGGAACAAGCCAAGCTGCGCCTCTACCAGGTGCATCATGGCATGCCGAAAAACAAGCAGCTGCTGCATCTGCTCGAAGACGCCGCCGTCCGCAAGATGCTTGAGCAGATCAATAACGCCCTGCTGACCGATATGCGCAAGGAACAGGCGCGCGCCCTGCGTGAGGAAATGTATTTCACCATCGATGAGCGCGGGCACGATGCCACCTTGACCGATAAAGGCTGCCAGATGATGAGCCCCACCGATCCCAACGCCTATGTGCTGCCGGATCTGGTGTCTCAATTGGCCGAGATCGATGGCGCCACGGAGCTGGCCGATCAAGAGAAGCTGGAGCGGCGCCAGGCCCTGCAAAGCGCCTTCGCCGAAAAAAGCGAACGCATCCATAATGTGGATCAATTGATTCGCGCCTATGCCCTGTATGAGAAGGATGTGGAATATGTGGTGCAGAATAACCAGGTCTTGATCGTGGATGAGTTCACCGGGCGCATCCTGCCCGGCCGCCGCTGGAGCGATGGCCTGCACCAGGCCATCGAGGCCAAGGAAGGCGTCAAGATTGAGCGCGAAACCCAAACGCTGGCCACGATCACCATTCAGAATTATTTCCGCATGTACGCTAAGCTGGCCGGGATGACCGGTACGGCTGAGACCGAGGCCAATGAATTTCGCGATATTTATAAATTGGATGTAATGGTCATTCCCACCAACCGCCCCATTCGGCGCCTGGATCATAACGATCTTATCTATCGTACGCGGCGCGAAAAATATAAGGCCATGCTCGATGAAATTGCCGCCTGTCATGGCCAGGGCCAGCCGGTGCTGGTGGGTACAGTATCGGTGGAAACTTCCGAGCTGATCAGCCGCATGCTGAAGCGTGAGGGTATCCCGCATAATGTGCTCAATGCCAAGAACCATGAGCGTGAAGCCGAGATCGTCACGCGCGCCGGCCAAGCCGGCGCTGTGACCATTGCCACCAATATGGCCGGCCGCGGCACCGATATTAAGCTCGGGGCCGGGGTGGTGCATTTACCCAAGGAAGTTATCGAATCGAGCTTGGCTCTCGAGCAGACCTTTGCCGGCCAAACCCTGCGCGCGCAACTGCGGCAGCAACCCAGCGGCCTGCATGTTATCGGCTCGGAGCGTCATGAATCGCGGCGCATCGACCGCCAGCTGCGCGGACGCTGCGCGCGCCAGGGCGATCCGGGCTCCTCGCGCTTCTATGTGTCATTAGAAGATGATCTCATGCGCCTTTTCGGCTCCGATCGCATCTCCAACATCATGGCCAAAATGGGGATCGAGGAGGGCCAGCAATTGGAGCATCCCTGGCTCAACCGCTCGATCGGGACGGCCCAGCAGCGCGTGGAACAGCATAATTATTCCATCCGCAAACGCACTCTCGAATATGATGATGTGATGAATAAACAGCGCGAGATAATTTATGATTTCCGCGGCGATATCGTGCGCGCTCCGGCTGTGCGCGAACATCTGCTGGATATCGTGGCGGATCTGATCGAATCCCGCGCCGCCACGGCCCTGGAGGATGAAGCCGCGCAGGAAGCCTTCTTGGCCTGGGTCAATACGACCTTCCCGGTGGGCTTGCGTCTGCCCGCGGAGCAGCTCTCAACGCTCACCAGCGACACGCTGGCCGCGCTGGTCTTTGAGCGCGTTAAGCAGGCCTATGACCTGAAAGTGCAAATTGAAGATGCCGAGGCTTTGCCGGGCATGGAGCGCTATATCCTACTGCATTCCATCGATACGCTCTGGCAGGATTATCTGCGCAGCATTGATCATCTGCGCCAGGGAGTTGGCCTGCGCGCTTATGGCCAGCAGGATCCTTTGGTGGAGTATAAGCGCGAAGCCTACGATATGTTTGCCACCCTCATGGATAATATCAAGGCCGAAGTGGTGATGAAGATGTTTCGTTCCACCACTTCGCTCAAAGCCTTTGAACGCTTGGTGAGTAATCTGCCGCATCAGCTGGTGCATAATCAGGTATCGGCCTTGAGCGGCGCTCCGCTGCCCCAGCCGACTGCGGCGGCCGCACCGGCGGCGGCCCGCCAGCGCAGCGGCCCGAAGGTCGGTCGCAATGATCCTTGCCCCTGTGGCAGCGGCCGCAAATATAAGAAATGCTGTGGAACCGCATGAGTAGCTTCTCCTGGCCCTTGGCTGGGTCGCGGCCGGCTGCTGTCCAGCTGGTGCTGGCGGTCCTTTCCGGCGGCTTGCTCTTTGCCGCTTTCCCCCCCTTGGAGTGGGCTGCGACAGCCTATGTGGCGCTCGTGCCCCTGCTGTGGCTGGCGGCCCAGACTTCGCCCGGCCAGGCCTGGCGGAGCGGTCTGCTGGCCGGGCTGGTTGGCTGGTGCTCTTCCTTGGCCTGGCTGGCGCGCGTCTCCTGGGTGGGCTGGCTATTGCTGGGCGCTTATTGCGCACTCTATCTGGGCGCCTTCACCTGGCTGGCAGCCTGGATGCTGCCCGGCGCCAGCCGGGCGCGGATGGGAGGTCGCCTGGGCCTCTTGATCTTGTTGCCGGCGCTCTGGGTGGGCTGCGAATATGTGCGGGCCACGCTTTTCAGCGGGTTCCCCTGGAATGCCTTGGGGGCCAGCCAGACCCTGCAACTGCCCTTGATTCAAAGCGCGGCCTGGGGCGGAGTCTATGCTGTTTCCTATCTCATCGTCTTGATCAATACGGCCTTGGTCTTGAGCCTCTTATCCCTCAGCCGCTCAGCGGCGCGCTGGTCAGCCCTGTGGCCCTTGCTGCTGGCGCTGGGCGTCTTGGGGTTGGCCTGGCAGGGTGGTCGCAGCGCTCTGCGCCAGCTGGATCAGCAACCGCCCGGCGCGCCGTTAGCCCTGACGCTGGTGCAGTTGAATGTGCCCCAGTTTGAAAAAATGGTTTTGGAAGAAGGCGGCGCGCTGATTGAGGAACGCCTGCGCCGGATCACGCGCCAAAGCATTCAAGACGCGCAACCCGAATTGGTGGTTTGGCCGGAGACGGCCGTGCCCGAGTTTGTGCGCGGCACCCCTTCCACCGAGCAGCTCATTGAGGATCTGCTGCAAGAGGGTGTACCCCTGCTGGTGGGCGCCATGGATTATGCGCCGACCAATGGTACGCTGCAATATTTCAACAGCTCCTTCCTTTTCGCTCCGCAACGGGGTTTGATCGGGGAATACCGCAAACGGCATTTGGTGGTCTTTGGTGAAACCGTGCCCTTGAGCGATAGCTTTCCTTTCCTGCGCCGCCTGACGCCCATCGAGGAGAGTTTCACCGCCGGAAAAAGCCCCGTCGTTATGCGGCTGGATGCGTCGGCGCGCGCCTTTGCCGTCCTGATTTGTTTTGAAGATACGGTGGCGGCTCTGGCGCGCGAGGCGGTGGCCGTTGGCGCGCGGCTCTTGATCAACCAGACCAATGATGCCTGGTTCGATCCTTCCTGGGCCTCGCGCCAGCATATGCTGCAATGCGTCTGGCGCTGCGTGGAAAATCGCGTGCCCGCCGCGCGTTCAACCAATACGGGGATCACTTGTTGCATTGATCGCCTGGGGCGCATTACGGGGCTCTTGGCGCCGGCCCAAGGAGCGAACCCGGAGCCGGCCAGTGTGACGCAGATCGTGCATCTGCCCGGCCCGGAAATGCCGCTTACTTTTTATACGCGTTATGGCGATCTTTTTGCGCAAAGCTGCCTGCTGAGCCTCTGCTGGCCCTTGCTCTGGGCTGGGCGCCGGCGCCGGGGCTCAGCGGCCGCCCAGCCCGAAATTGGAGGTTGACAAGTTCGCGCGCTTTATGCCAGACTGCCCGCGCATTCACCCCAGCCTTTGGGTCAGGGGGCTATCCCACCGTTCAAGCTCCCCGGATCGATATTTGCCATGATGGCCCGAGCGCATATGATAATTAAAGGGCGCGTGCAAGGGGTTGGATTCCGATGGACCTGCCAGCGCCAGGCTCAAAAGCTTGGCTTGCGCGGCTGGGTTAAAAATCTGGCCGATGGTAGCGTCGAGATCCTGGCCGAAGGTCAGCCCGCGAGCGTGGAGCGCCTGGTGGCCTGGAGCCGGCAGGGGCCGCCTGGCGCGCAGGTGACCGAATGCCGACTGACTGCGGAAACAGCCCTGGCTGCTGGCAATGCTTTCCGCATACTTTTTTGATCCATGAACCACAGGACTAGTTAATGAATATATCTAAGAAATTTCGATCTCACTATCATGATCCGATCCTGGCCCTGCTGCGCCAGGCGGGGTGCCGGCCGCTCTCGGAAGCGCATATCGCCGCCCAGCTCAAGCTGCGCGGTGGCGCTCGCAAGCGCCTGCGTTTATTGCTCAATAGCATGCTGCAGGAAGGCGCTATCCAACGCCTGGCGCCGGCCGCCTATATGCTGGGCACGGCGGCCGATCTGATCAGCGGCACAGTCGAAATTTTACGTTCGGGCGATGGCTTTATCGCCCCGCTTAATGGTGATCCGGATATCTTTGTGCCACGCGATAAGCTGGGCAGGGCTTTGCCGCAGGATCGCGTCTTGGTGCAGCTGGATCAGCGGGCGCCCTCGGCCGCGCCGGGGCCTCGGCGCAGTGGCCGGGTTATGCGTATCCTGGAGCGGACGCCCAAGGCGCTCGTCGGCACTCTCCAGAGGGGTGGGCGTCATTATTATGTGGTGCCGCTGAATCCGGCTTATCCCCAGCATTTTTGCGTTCGGGATCCCCTGAATGCCCGCCCCAACGATCGGGTGGTGATTCAGTTCGCCGCCTGGCCCCAGCAGCGCTTGCAGCCGGAGGCCAAAATCATTGAGGTTATCGGCCCGGCCACAAAGCCCTCCTTGGATACCCTGGCGATCATCAAGCAATATGATCTGCCAACTAAATTCCCGCCGGCGGCCCTGCGCGAAGCCGCCGCCCTCTCGGCCGCCTCCGTGGATGAGCGCCGCGATTTGCGCGCCCTTTTTACCTTCACCATCGATCCGGCCACGGCGCGTGATTTTGATGACGCCCTCTCCTTGGAACAGGATGCGCAAGGGCGGCGTGTGCTCGGCGTGCATATTGCCGATGTGGCGCATTTCGTGCGCGCGGGTGGAGCGCTCGATGCCGAGGCGCGCCAGCGCGGCAACAGCGTTTATCTGCCGGATAAAGTCTTGCCTATGCTGCCGGAAGAGCTTTCCAATGGTCTGTGCAGCTTACGGCCGCAGGAGGATCGCCTGGCTTTCTCGGTGCTGATCACCTTCGACGGTCAGGGCCTGCCCGTGCATACCGAGTTCTGTCGCAGCCTGATCCGCTCCCGTTTGCGTCTGACCTATGCTCAGGCCTTGGCGGCTCTGCAAGGTGATCCTCCGCCGGATGGGCAACTCAGTGCCCAGGCCCTCAGCAGCCTGCGCCAGGTGCATCGCTTGGCGCAACAGTTGCGTCAGCGCCGCTTTGCCCAACATGCGCTGGACCTGGATATGCCAGAATACGAGGTCATCATGGGGCCCGATAGCATGATCGTGGATATTCGGCAGGTCATGAACGATATCTCCCATCAATTGATCGAAGAATGCATGGTGGCCGCCAATGAGGCTGTGGATCGCCATTTGAGCTCGCAAGGGCTGGCCTTGCTGCGGCGCGTGCATGAACCGCCGGCCCCGCATAAAATAGAAATGCTCACGGCCCAATTGATCGAGATGGGCCTACAGCCCGGTGATCTTGCGCAACGCGCTGTGATGACCGCTTTCCTTAAATCAGTGCGCGGCCATCCCTTGGAATATGATGTTAAAGTGGCGGTTTTGAAAAGTATGCCGCGCGCCTCCTATGCCCCCGAACCCCTGGGGCATTTTGGGCTGGCCAAGCGTTTCTATGCCCATTTCACCTCGCCGATCCGCCGCTATCCGGATCTGGTGGCGCATCGCATTCTGGCGGCGGCCCTGACCCGTCAGCCCAATCCCTATACCCGCCAGGAATTGAAGATGCTGGGGCGCCACTGTTCTGATACCGAACAGACAGCCGAGGCGGCTGAAAAGGCGCTTTTAGAGATAAAAAAATACCGCTTTCTGGAACAGCAGCTGCGCCGCAAACAACCCCAAGTTTATGATGCGGTTGTGGTTCGGGCACGGAATTTCGGTCTCTTCATAGAGCTGACCCGCCTGCAAGTGCAGGGCTTGATCCATGTCGCCAGCATCGCCAGAGGCTCCAGCCGTTTTGATGCCCAGCGGGAAATCCTGCGGGTGGGCGAAACCAACTATGCATTTGGCACTCGGGTGCGGGTATTTATCACCCGGGTGGATTTTGATAAACGCCAGCTTGATTTTGCTCTGGCCGGGCGCCCGTCCGCCGCGCGCCAGAGCCGGGCGCGGGCAGCAAAAGGCTCTCGGCGCCGGTCAAGCTAGGGGCGCTTGCGGCAGTTATTGAGCGGCATCCGCTTGCGGCCGGCCGATGGGCAGGAGATAGAGGGGGCGTTGCCCAGCGGGCAAATTCAATAGCCTGGCAATGGCTTGCTCGTCAAAGGCGCCGACAGGCGTCGATCCCAGTCCCAGGGCTACGGCCTGTAAGTGCACATTTTGGGCCGCATGCCCGGCCTCCATATAAATATACATCCTCCCCCGTTCCCCATAGCGGCGCGTGGTGCGCTCCGGCAGAGCGGTGAGGATAATGATGGCCGCGGCCTTGCGCATCCAGGTTTGATCCAAAGCGGCCGCGGCCAGTGCCGCTCGTTGATCGCCGCTCAGAACCTCGCGCAGGGCATGCTCTTGCGGCAGGTAAAGCTGGATGCCCTGGGCGGTTACCAGATAGGTTTCCAGGGGATAGGTGGCCCCGGCCGAAGGCGCGGCGCGCAAATGCTGCGGCGGTGCTGTGAGGCCCTGGGCCGCCCAAAGCAGTTGCCCGAGGGTCTCATCCGTGAGCGTGGTGAGAGCGAAGGCTCGCACGGCCCGCCGCTGAGCGATGGTTTCTTCCAATGAGATTTGGCCCTTCGTTTTAGGTTTAGGTAATTTCAATGTTGGGACTCCTTGGGTGCTGGCGGGCAGGCTGATCAGCCAGAGAGCGCTTAAGCTCCCGGCCAGCACTGCCCTGATCATAAAAGGATTCATCGGCTTTTTCCCGGCTTGCTTGGCGCTGCGGCCGGCTGGGGGCCCAGGGACCAGCACAGCCCGGCCCGGGCGGCCCGCGTGCGCCGAAAAACTTGCCGGCATTGTCTCACGAGGGCGCTGATCTGGCTATCGGTGCGGTAGCGATCATGATGGGTCAAAATGAGTTCGGCCGCGCCGGCGGCCCGGGCCAGTTCCGCGGCTGCTGGCCAGGTGCCATGGCCCCAGCCGCGCCGCGCCGGCAATTCCCGGGGCAGATATTGGGCATCCACCAGCAACACATCGGCCTGCTGGCAGAAGCGCCGCAGAGGATCATCAAAGCCCGGCTGCCCGAATTCATGATCGGTGATGATGACGATGGCGCGGCCGGCGAGTTCCAAACGGTAAGCCAGGCTGTCTTGAGGATGATTAAGTGGGCACCAGCTGATGCGCGCGCCATAGCGGTTGAGCGGTTGAGTGCGCGGCAGGTTTTGCCAATGCAGTTGCGCGCGGCAATCACGCAGGCTGATGGGCCAGTAGGGGGGTGCGCAGAGCCTGGTGAGGGCCGCTGGCCAGGTCTGTCCGCCGCGCGCTCCGCCCAGCAGCGTGATGTGAGCTTGGGGCAGAGAGAGCGGCTTGAAGAGCGGCAAGCCCATGAGGTGATCTAAATGAAAATGGGTGAATAAAAGCGCGATGGGCGGCGGTTTGGCGCTGCGCGCCAATTGTTGGCCGAGTTCAATGAGCCCGGTGCCGGCATCGATAACAATCAAACCCTGCGGGGTGCGCAGGCTGTAGCAGGTTGTCTGGCCGCCATGCCGGGCGAAATGCGGCCCCACCGCCGGCGTGGTGCCGCGCGCTCCGTAGATCATGAAGGAATTGATGGCCTGCATTGCTATAGTCTAGCATCCCGGGCGATCTTTGGGAAGGGCTCGCGTCTGAGCAGGGCCGGGCTTGACTTACCTCTCCGGCTTGCTAAGCTAACGCCGAAAAGCTGCTGCCAGACTTGAGCGGAACAAACGATGCGTGAAAAATTTTCAGCCGAAATAACTGGTCAGGACCAGGCCTTTGAGCTCAGCCTGCGTCCTCAGCAATTTCAAGATTTCATCGGCCAAGCCAAGGTAAAAGAGCGCCTGGAATTGTTCGTGGAAGCCGCGCGGCGCCGCGAGGATGTCCTCGAGCATGTATTGCTGGCTGGCCCGCCGGGTTTGGGCAAAACCACACTGGCCTATCTGTTGGCCAAGGCCATGGGCGTTAATATCCGCGCCACTTCCGGCCCCATCCTCGATAAGCCCGGCGACTTGGCCGGCCTGCTGAGCAGCCTGGAGCGAGGCGATATTGTTTTCATCGACGAAATTCATCGTATTCAGAAATCGGTCGAGGAATATCTTTATGCTGCCATGGAAGATTTCGTGATTGATATCATGATCGAACAGGGCCCGCATGCGCGTTCGGTGCGTTTGAGCCTGCCGCGTTTTACACTGATCGGCGCCACCACCCGCAGCGGCCTGCTCTCGGCGCCGCTGCGCTCCCGTTTCGGCTTGAATATCCGCCTGGATTATTATCCGGCGGATGAGGTGCAGGAGATCATTCAGCGCTCGGCCCACATTCTGCAGGTGGAGATTGATGCCGCTGGCGCTGAGGAAATCGCGGGCCGTTCGCGCGGTACCCCGCGCATTGCCAATAATCTCCTGCGGCGCGTCCGCGACTACGCCCAAGTCAAGGCCGATAACCGCATTGTGCGCCCCATTGCCGAGCAAGCCTTGGCTATGCTGGAAATTGATAAACATGGCCTGGATGATATGGATAAACGCATCTTGCTGACCGTGGTGCAGAAATTCTCCGGCGGGCCGGTGGGTGTGAACTCATTGGCTGTTTCCGTAGGCGAGGAAACCGATACCATCGAGGAAGTCTACGAACCCTATTTGATCCAGGAAGGCTATTTGAAACGCACCCCGCAGGGGCGGGTGGCCACGGAATTGTGCTATCGCCGCCTGGGACTCCCATCCCGGGAACAGCAAGGCACCCTGCTCTAGATGCTCTTCTCCCTAAGCCAAGATCGTGCGGACCAAGCTCGTTCTGCTCCGCGGATCGCTACTTAAGATTTAGGTTCGGCATCGGCCGGCGGGGCCGCCGGGGCCTTGACCGGAGGAGCGCTTTTTTTGGCGGCGGCTTTGCGGCGACTGATCCAGCGCCGGCGCCGCAGCCGTTTTAGACGAATTCTAAGTTGTTGACCCATAGCAGGCTCAACCATATAACAGGTTGGTGGTAGGAGTCAAGGGAGCCATTAAAAAAATATCTGCTCCGCCAGGGCAGCTCTCGAACCAGCTTAAGGGTGGAAAGGAATGGGGATGCGAACTTCAAAAATACTATGCCTCCTAACAGTGCCCGTGCTATGCCTGGCTTTGAACGGATGCTTAACCGGCGGTGGCCAGCCGGCGCGCGGGGCGGCATCTGCCGTTCCGGCGCCTTTACGCGTGGGCATTACGCCCAACATGCCGCCTTTGGCCTATAAACAGGGGCGGCAGATGATAGGCTTGGAAGTTGATCTGGCTCAAGCCCTGGGTCAGGAACTGCATCGGCCGGTGCAGTTGGTTGAGCTGAAGTGGACCGAACAGATTGAGGCGTTGCGGGCCCATAAAACAGATGTGATCATGTCGGGGATGTCCTTAACCGGCCTGCGCTCCGCGCGCATCGCCTTTAGCGAGCCTTATTTGCGTATTGGCCAGATGGCCTTGGCGCGTCGCAGCGATGTGGGGCGCTTCTTTACGCGCGGCACGCTGGTGTTGTTTGCCGGCCGGGTAGGCGTGGAGAAGGGCACCACCGGCGATCTATTGGTGCAGCAGGAATTCAGGCGTGCGCAAAGGAAGGTCTATGCGGCACCTCGCGCGGCGCTGCCCGATCTATTGGCCGGGCGGCTGGATCTTTTGATTCATGATGCGCCGGTCATCTGGTGGCTGGCGGCGGAGCAGGAAGCGCAAGGCTTGGCGGCCATCAATATCCTGTTGAGCTCGGAATATCTGGCCTGGGGTTTGCGCCTCGAAGATGAGCAGCTGCAGCGGAGCATCAATCGCATCCTGGAAGACTGGAAACGAAGCGCTCAATTGCAGCGCATGATCAAGCGCTGGATTCCCTATGCGCTGGAAATTTGAGCCGCCCCCTAGAAGATCCAGGAGATCTTCAGGCCGCCATGGCCTTCCTCAGCTGTATTAACCGATGTGCCGCCGTAAGCCGTGCAGCACAGGCTTTCAGTGGGGCTATAGCTCAGGCCGCCATTGAAGTAAGCGGGCACGCCGCTATACACTTTGTTTTTGGGTTCCTCGGTGACCTTGGCTTCGGCCAGGAAGGAAAACCTGTCGCTCAAGTCCCAAATAAAGCAGGCCGCGCCCGAGAAGAGTCCCTTATCATCGGCATTAACCTCATAGCGGCCGTCTAAAATGTAATGATAGACATCCTCCACCGTCGTGCCAACGGCGATGCCGAAGATGCCATTGCATTGGCCGAGACTGTAGCCAAAGCTGCTATCAATTTTTTGGAGCGGGGCGGAATGGTTCTCATTGCCGGTGGGGAAAGTGACCTCGATATAAGGAATCACCCAGGGATATTTATAGGTGTATTCATAGGCGAGCAGTTCCATGCCGACGACCAGATCCTTGATGCCCATCTCGTTGCCCAGGCGATCCGACTGCATATAGCTGATGGGCAGTGCTGAATAGAGGGTGATATTCTCGTAGGCTCCGTAGCGCACGTAGGGGGTAGCGATATATTCGCTGCGCTTCAGGTCCAGTCCGGGCTTATTCAACGATTCATCATATTGCACATAACTGCCCAGCGCGCCGATCTCGAAGGCGAACAATTCCGGCATTTTATTCTCTTTAACATAGAGGGGCCGCATGGCTTCCGATTGAGCATAGCCGTTGCCGACCATAGTCAAGAGTCCCGCTAAGAGCATCCCAGACATGATTTTTTTCATAGTAATCTCCTTCAGAATGTCACGGTCTCCCAAGAGCCTAGCCTTATTCTTCCGGGACGGCAATAAAAAAGATGAGCTTTCGGGCAATCTCAGCGGCTCGGTGGCCGGCTGCGCTTTTCAAGGTTGGCGGGCCTGATGGGTATTATAGTGGTCGCTGGAAAGCTTGATGAACCAAGTGGCACTGGCGGCATGATAAAGCGCCGGATCCACCTGCCCATCCCCGTCAAAATCGCCCGTCACCGGCTCGTAGCCCGGGCCGCCAAAATACGGGAGACTGTTCCGGCTGTAATTGGCGGCGGAAAACATGGCATGCCAATGGCCCTGCCGGGCTTCATAGACGGCCGGATCAGCCAGCCGATCCTGGTCATAGTGGCCAGCCACGGGCCGGTAGCTGTGTCCGCCCCAGCCTGAGGCCCGGATGGGTTGGTAGGCGCAGCTCGAACATCTTGCTTCCCAGTGCCCGCTGGTCAGATGATAGACGGCCGGATCGGTGCGGCCATCGCCGTCATAATCGGCGGGCACCGGGCAGTAGCCGTCTCCGCCGCAATGCTCCAGCCAGGCCAATTGATAGTTATGCGCCGAGAGCAGCGTCAGCCATAAGCCGCTGGTGACATGATAGAGCGCCGGATCAGCGCGGCCATCGCCGTCATAGTCGGCGGCCACCTGGAGATAGTCCGGCCCGCCGAAAGAGGGCAGGGTGGTCAGCGCATAGTTTTGGCCTGAGAGCAGGGCCTGCCAATTGCCGGTGGCCTGTTCATAGATCGCTGGGTCGGCCAGGCCGTCGCCATCGAAATCCAAAGCCAGCGGCTGGCAGCCGGCGCCGCCCAGTCTGGGAAAGACTTGTCCGTAATCCCATTGCGAAAGCTTGATCGCCCAGAAGCCAGTCGCCGGCTGGTAAAGGGCCAGATCGGTCTTACCATCGCCATCGAAATCGCCGCTGAGCGGTATCAGGCGCTGTGCCGCGCCTTGCTCGATGGTGATGGCCGCGGTGCGCGCCACATTGTTGCCCGGCTGTGGGTCAAGCAGTTGCGCGGTCTGCGCCCAGAGGAAGACGTAATAAAGCCCGCTGGCTGCCGCCGGGATGGTCAGGCCGGCGCCTTGCGCAGCCGTCAGGGTTAGTTCACGGCTTTTGCCCGCCGCCAGGCTCAGCTTGTAGCTCCCGCCGCCGATCCTGATGGCGGAGGCCGCCACAAAGGTGGGTTGGCGGGAGAGATAAAAGTTGTAAGTGACTGGCTCCGCAACCAAAGCATCCGGCCCATTGTTGTGGAGAGTGAAAGCCACCCGATCCGGATGGGCTGCGGGTGCGAGGCGCGCCGGTTGCCAGAGGAAATCACGGACCTGCAGATCGGCTCGCGCTGGTCTCGGAGGTGCGCAGGAGCCCCGCGCCGACTGGCTATAATCGCTGCGGGCAGATGCATTGCTGGCCTGGATCCAGTAATAGAAGCTGTCGCCGGCTTGGACGGCGCTATCCTCATAGGAGGTCTGAGCTGTCTCGGCCACCTGGCTGGCCGTCTGGCTGGCATTGGTCCGGCTGCGGTAAATGAGATAGCTCTCAGCGCCACTGACCGCCTGCCAGTTCACCCGGATCTTGTTGGTATAGCTGCCGACGCTGGCGGTCACGCCGAGCGGGGCTGGCAGACTATCCCGGAAGGCTACCTTGGCCACCCAGGCGGCATCCGCGCCGGCGGTCGCGGCGGCATCCTTCGTATAGTTCCATCGGAGAGTGTGCTCTCCGGGAGCGATGTTGTGGCTGGCGTAGAGCCAGTCGGTCTGGCCCGAGATGGCCGCTTTTTCCGTACCATCCACGTAGAAGCGCAGGTAATCAAAGTTGGGTTCCGAGGATATCTTCCAGTAGAAGCTGAGGGTGCCCGGGCCCTCTACGGTGGTCTGCAACCAGGTTTGCTCTTCGTCTGCGATGGGACCGCTTTGCGCGGCCAGGTTGGTGTCCGGGGGCGTGGTGTCGCCCTGACCGAACCAGGCGGCATCGCCGCCGGAGGTGATGATCCAATCCGGCTGGCCGATGGCCGGGGCCAGCTGGGCGCGCACTTGGAGGGTCACGCCAACGAACTTGGGCGAGCCCATAGCGCCACTGGCTGCGTTGGTGATGAAAGTCTGGTAAGTGCGGGGAGCCAAGCTTTCCGTATTGGTATAAGCCACCCAGATAATGTCATGCTGGCCAGTGCTGGAGCCGTCGCTGGGCGCCAGGGCCAGCCAGGGTGCGCCATGGCTGATTTGATAATCAAGGGTGCCGCTGCCCGAATTCCATATTTCATAGCTTTGATCGAGGGGTGCCGAAGCACCATTGGTGGTCACCTGCGCAAGATTGGTGGGTGAACAGGAGAGCACTGCTTGGGTCTTGCTCAAGATCAGATCGGCGTCGGC
Organism: uncultured Verrucomicrobiota bacterium; assembly: GCA_964475165.1. Taxonomy (GTDB): domain Bacteria; phylum Verrucomicrobiota; class Kiritimatiellia; order JAAZAB01; family JAAZAB01; genus CAYUHK01. The sequence continues at coordinate 116,789 of CAYYVN010000006.1, forward strand.
CACGCTGCCACAGTGCCAGGGATCGGAGCTGCCGACGACTATGCCGCTCAGATAATTTGAAGCATAACCGGTGGCGGTCACCTGGATGGTGTTGGTGGTTCCGCTCGGCACGCCGCATAATCCGTAATAGCCTTGCGAGCTGGTATAGGCTTGCAGCACTGTATCATCCGCCAAAGGGAGCCTGATGCTGGCATTGGCGATAGGCGTGCCATCGCTGTCGCTGATGCGACCACTGATGATTTCTCCGGTCTGATTGGTATAGATGTGGCTGATCACCCCCACAATTGTGTCAAACTCGATAATATTGGGCAGATTGTAATAGGCATCATAGCTGCCGGCCCAGCCCAGATTGAGGTGATGATAGCAAGAACCCTCATCATAGCCATAGCCATCACAGACGATGGCGTGTCCGATATCAGAGCCGGAGGCGATGATGCCGAGGATCACAGGCAGGGCCGCCTGCAGGTTGGCGTTGATGGGCAGCAGATAATCCGGGCCGTTAAAAAAGAGGCAGTCGGCGAAACCGAAGACCTCAGGCAGGGCCAGGGCGATAGCGGCCAGGGAGGTCCCTGATCCCGCGTCGCTATATTGCATCTGCACGGCCACGCCGGCGTCGGAACAGAGGGCGCCGATCATTTTCCATTCGTCTTCACTATAGGCCGCGCTCGCTGGCACCAGCGGCATCCGGCTCCAGTCATAGGCGCCGCCCAGGCCATCGCCGCCGCGGGTGGTGGCTGTTTGCCTAATGTTATCGACCCAGATGGAGTTGGTGATGATGCCGATACCCTCCAGCGGGAATTGCAGGTAGCGCATCAGTTGCGCCATGGCCGTGGCCACGCACCCGCAGACATAATTGTGGGGTGTATAATAGTTATAGCAATTGTGTCCCTGCGCCTGGCCCTGGCTCCATTGGCTTTGCAGGAGGGGGCTCACGCGCAGATCAGCCGGGCTAGGCAGCAGGAGGAGCTGACTGGCAATCCAGTGCGCCGGCAGGGATTGCGTGAGCAAGCGTTGCCATTTTTGTTGATTGACTTGGCTGGCCTGGTTCATCCGCTGCGGGCCGGCCAAGAGCTGGGGGGCCGCCGCCGTGTTAGCCCAAGCCAGGCGCGCGGGCATATCCCGCTCTAAGAGGCAGGTCAGAGGGTTTTGCGGGCTGCTTTCATAGCTGCCTTGATCGCTGAAGGCGATGATCGGCTCGATGTTGTCATCGGTGGCCAGGATGATATAGCCTTGCGGCGCCAGGTCCGCCACGCGATAGAGGATCCGCCCTTGAGCATCGGCAAAGGCACGCAGGCCGGCGATATGCGTGGGCAGTTGCTTGTGCAGGCGCCAGGCTTCAATATCCAGCCAGTTTTGCGCCAGCAGATGCGTCATGGATTCCGAGACGCTCGCCGCCTGAGAGGAGCAGGCCCATAAGAGCGCCAGTGCTACGCTGCCGAGTTTGAAGGATAGCTTCATGGCGAGCCTGGTCTTCGCTATAACTTCAGAATTATGTGCGCTCCGTCGGCGTGGGTCAAGCCGCTTAGCAGATGCGCGGCAGGTCTTCGCCCAGGGGCATTTGAATGATCCGTTCTCCACCGGCGCTGGTTTCGAGCAGGGCCAGGCCGGCTGGCTGCTCGCTGACCGTGCCGATGAGTGCGGCTTGCTGTCCCAACGGATGGGCCCGCAGCAGGTCCAGAGCTCGCGCGGCCGCGGCCGCCGGGCAGATGATCAGGGCCTTGCCTTCATTGGCCACATTGAGCGGATCCAATCCCAGCAATTGGCAGACGCCGCGCACCTCAGGGCGGATCGGCAGGGCAGCCTCGCGCACTCGGAGCGCCAGGCGGGTGCGGGTGGCGATATCACAAAGGGCCGCCGCCAATCCGCCGCGGGTCGGATCGCGCAGGCAGCGCAGATCGGGGATTTCGCGCAGCAGCGGGGCCAGCAGGTCCCAGAGCGGAGCCACATCACTGAGCAGCTCGCTCTGCAGGTGTAAGCGGGCGCTCATGATGGCCGCGCCATGATCACCAAGGGTGCCGCTGATGATGAGGGCATCGCCGGCTCGCGCATTGGCCACATGCATATCGTGCTGCGCCAGGCGCACGCCGATGCCGGCGGTGTTGATAAAAATACCATGGCCGCTGCCGCGTTCGACCACCTTGGTATCGCCGGTGACGACCAGCACGCCCGTCTGGCGGGTGACCTGGGCCAGCGAGTCCAGGATGCGTTCCAGATCCGGCAGCGGCAGGCCCTCCTCGAGGATCAAGCCCAGGCTCAAGTAGCGTGGCGTTGCGCCTTGCATCACCAAATCATTGATCGTGCCGCAGGCGGCTAACTTGCCGATATCGCCCCCCGGAAAAAACACCGGATCAACCACATAGGAATCGGTGGTGAAGGCCAGTTCCTGCTCGGGAATGGTGAGGCTGGCGCTATCATCCAGGCGATCCAAGATCGGATTGCTCAAACGGTCTTGGATGATCCGGCGGATGAGGGTCTGGGTGCGCTCGCCCCCGCCGCCATCGGCCAGCAGGATGATCTCCGCCGAGTTGGGGTTCTGGGTAGCAGGGTCAGGCTTCATTGTGGTCGAGCTCCCTTCTCTTGCTGGCTGATCGGCGCGGCTCAGGGCCGGCATAGCGGTAATAGGCGGCGCAGGCACCTTCGCTGGAAACCATGCAGGCGCCCAGTGGCGTTGCGGGGCGGCAGGCTTGAGCAAAGAGGGGGCACTCAGGAGGGGTCCGCACGCCGCGCAAGATATCTCCGCAAATACAGCCTGTCGGCCGGCTTGGCGGCGGCAGTTCCAGCTCCGGCCAGCGGCGAGCGGCGTCATAATCCCGGAAGCGCCGCCGCAGGCGCAGGCCGCTCCGGGGGATGGTTCCCAGCCCGCGCCATTCACTGGGACAGGCTTCAAAGACCCTGCTCAGGATGGCTTGCGCGGCTGGATTGCCGCTGGCGTTGACGCCGCGCTTATATTGGATTTCGACCGCGGCCCGGCCGGCGAGCACCTGGCGCAGGAGCAGCTCGATAGCCGCGAGCATATCGCTCGCTTCAAAGCCGGCCACCACGCAGGGAATAGCATATTGCCGGCAAAGCGCGGCGTAAGGGCGGCTGCCGATAATGGTGCTGACATGCCCCGGACAGAGGAACCCATCCAGCTGCACCGCATCGCTATCCAGCAAGGCTTGCATGGCGGCCGGCATGGTTTTATGAGCGCAGAGCACGCTATAGTTGCGCCAGCCCTGGGCCTGGGCCTCTTGAATGGTCCAGGCGACCGTGGGCGCTGTGGTCTCAAAGCCGACGCCCAGAAAAACCACTTCTTGTTGCGGATGCTGAGCGGCCTCCTGGAGCGCATCCGCCGCCGAATAGACCACGCGTACCCGCGCGCCGCGCGCGCGTTCCTGTTCCAAGGAGCTGGTCCCCGGAACGCGCAGCAGATCGCCGAAGGTGGCGATGGTGACTCCGGGCTGGCGCGATAAAGCGATAGCTTGATCTATATAGGCGGCCGGTGTGACGCATACCGGGCAGCCGGGTCCGGCCAGCAAGCTGATATTTTCGGGCAACAGCCAGCGCAAACCGCTGCGACAGGCGCTGAGGGTATGGGTGCCGCAGACTTCCATGAATTTGAGCGGGCGCTTGATGTGCGCGGCCAGTTCATGCACGGTTTTCAGATGAGCCGCTGTGAGAGACAAGGTTTCTTCTATTCCCTAGGGTTCTGCATCCATAATCGCATAAAATTCGCGCGCATCAGCGGCCGAGCATTTACGGATGGCAAACCCGGCATGCAGGAGCACATAATCGCCCACTTGCGGATCGGCAATGAAAGCCACAATGGCGCTGCGTCGCACGCCGCGCACTTCCACCCGGGCGTTCTGACCGTTTAGCTCTATGATTTTAGCTGGTACAGCCAAGCACATGTCTGCTTCCTTAATGGTTGGAGTTGGCAAGCTGAGGCCTCCGCGCCATCCACTGCAGGCCCAGCGCCGCTTGCCCCAGGGCGATGCCCCCATCATTGGGCGGCACCACCCGATGACTGTAAACCTGAAAGCCCTCTTGAAGCAAGCCCTGCCTGACCTTATCCAGGAGCAATTCATTTTGAAAGACGCCGCCTGAAAGCGCCACGGCCTTTAAGCCCTGCACGGCTTGGATCTGGATGCAAACCTGCACCACGGCCCGCGCCACCGTATTATGAAACTTGCCCGCCAGGCGAGCGGGATCCACGCCGGCCCGCTGCTCGGCGATCAGAGCCTGCAGCATGGGGCCGAAGGATAGCACGCTGGGGCGGGGCAGCGCTGCTGTCTCGGCCGCCGCGGCTGGCGCTATGAGGCGGAAAGGATAATGACCGTTGGCATTGGGATCGGCCAGGCTCTGCAGGCGGATCGCGCCGCGAGCTTCATAGCTGATCTCCGTGCCCAGGCCCAGCAGGGCCGCGACAGCATCGAAGAGCCGCCCGGCACTGGAGCTCAGTGGGGCATGACCGCGCGCCTGCATTAGGGCGCGCAGGGCCGCGCATTCCTCGGCCGAATAATCCAGCTGGCTGGCCGCTATTTGATCTGCTTCTTGCGGTGGCAGTTCGGCCTGCAGCATACTGAAGGCCATGCGAGCTGGTTGCTGGATGGCGGCCGCGCCGCCGGGCAGGGGATAGGCCTTGAAATGGGCCAGGCGACGATAGCCATCCAGATCGGCGCTCAGGAATTCGCCGCCCCAGAGCGTGCCATCCGCTCCATAACCAGTGCCGTCCAGTGCGACGCCGATCAGCGGTTGCGTGAGTTGATGCTCGGCCATGCAGGCGGCAATATGCGCATGATGATGCTGAACGGCCAGGCGCGGCGCGGGTGGCGCTTCCGGAGTCTGGGCATAGCGGGTGGAATGATAGGCCGGATGCAGATCATGCACCACCAGCGCCGGGCGCACTCGCAGGAGTGCCAGAAAGTCTGTGATGGTAGCGCGAAAGAAATCGAAGGCGCGCCAATCCTCCAGGTCGCCGATGTGTTGGGAGAGGAATAGTTCCCGGGCGCGGGTCACACCGATTACATTTTTGAGATCGGCGCCGCAGGCCAGCACCGTTGCCCCGCCCAGGGGCAGGCTGATGGGATCGGGCACCAGGCCGCGTGAGCGCCGCAAGATCAGCGGCTGCTCCCGCACAATTTTGAGCACGGAATCATCGCAGCGCCGCAGGATCGGGCGGTTATGATCGAGGGCGCCGTCGGCGCTCTCGCCCAACAATTCCTCCAATTGCGCGCTGTTATAGGCGATGGGCTCTTCGGCCCGATTGCCGCTGGTCATAACCAAGGGGCTGAGTTGCGCCAGTAACATCTGATGCAGTGGCGTGTAGGGCAGCAGGGCGCCGATATCACCGGTATCCGGCGCAATATCCCGAGCGAGGCTGGATGAGGGGCGGCGTTTCAAGATGACGATGGGTGCGCTGCAGGCTTGCAAGGCTTCAGCCTCAGCCGCGTTCACGAGGCAGTGTTGACGGATTTCATCCAGGCTGGCGAACATGACGGCCAGAGATTTACTCGGCCGATTTTTACGCGCGCGCAAGCGCGCCACGGCTTGATCACTGCGTGCATCGCAACTCAGATGATAGCCGCCTAACCCTTTGACCGCCAGCACCCGGCCCGCCCGCAGGAGCTGCATGGCTTGGGTCAGGGCATCGCCGCCGGCGGCCGGGCCGGCGGCATTGCGGAAGGAGAGCTGGGGCCCGCAACGCGGGCAGGCGTTGGGCTGGGCTTCAAAACGGCGGTCGGCTGGGTCGGTATATTCGGCTTGGCAGGCCGCACATAGTTGGAAGGCGGCCATGGTGGTGCGTTCGCGATCGTAGGGGAGAGCGCGAATGATGGTGAAGCGCGGACCGCAGTTGGTGCAGTTGCTGAAAGCATATTGGTGGCGGCGATTGGCGGGCGTGAACAGTTCCGCCTGGCATTCGGCACAGATGGCCAGATCGGGCGGCAGCCCCGTCCGCAAGTCGCCGGAGCCGGCCGAGGGTTCGATCCGGAAGTTTTCATCATTGGCCAGCGGCGTCAGCTCTGTCAGGCGCAGAGAATCCAGCCGGGCCTGGCGTGGCGGCTGCTTTTTTAAAAGGGCGAGGAAGTGCGCGATGGCTGTGGGCGCGCCCTCGATTTCGATGCTGACTCCCGCTGGAGTATTGCGCACGCTGCCCGCCAGTTGCAGGCGGTGCGCGTGGCGATAGATCGTGGGGCGAAAGCCCACTCCCTGCACGCGGCCGGTGACCTCGATGCGCAGACGCTGCTTCATGAGCTTGTTTTTAGACCGGCCCGCTGCTGCTCCACCAGCCAACGGGTCCAGGCCCGTAACCCTTTGCCGCTCACATTGGAGACGGGGAACACCGGCAGGTTGGCATTCACCTGGCGCAGATAGCCCAGACAGGTTGGGAGCTTGAAAGCCAGATGGGGTAAGAGATCCATCTTGGTCAGCACGACCGCTTGCGCGTTGCGGAACAAAGCCGGATACTTAAGCGGCTTATCTTCGCCCTCGGTGATGCTGAGGATGGCTACCTTACCGTGCTCGCCAATATCGAAGGCCGCCGGGCATACCAGATTGCCGACATTTTCAACGATGATCACATCCAGTTCCTCCAGCGGCAGATCGCGTATGGCGTGGTGTACCATTTTGGCCTGCAGATGGCAGGTGCCATCGGTGATCAGTTGACTGACCTGGCAGCGCAGCCGCGCCAGGCGTTCGGCGTCGCGGGTGGTGGCGATATCGCCCTCCAACACAGCGAAACGCAGCTGACGCGAGAGGGGCCGCACGGATTTTTCCAAGAGGAGCGTCTTGCCGGCTCCGGGTGAACCGATCAGGTTCAACATGAGGATCCGGTGTTGCTTGAGCAGGCGCCGGGTTTTGGCGGCCCAGTGCTCGTTGGCGCCCATCAGATTGCGGTAGACTTTAATGCTTAGCTTGCTCATCGGTTTCCACCTCCAGACTTTCCAGATATAATTCATCCCCACCATTCAGTTCCAGATCGCCCTGGCCACAGGCGGCGCATTGATAGCGCGGCGGCTGAATGATGCCCTGCCACTGGCAGCCCCGGCAGGTGGCGGCGATTTCCTGGATCTTGATGACCAGTTCCGAGCCGGCGGCAGGCGTATTTTGGCTCAAGGTTTCATAAGCAAACTGCATATTTTGCGGCAGGATAGCATGTTGGCGACCGATAACAACATATGCCTTTTGGAGGCGCGCCGCCGGATATTTCTTTAATTCCGCCAGGGCGGTTTTGAGAATTGTTTGGGCTATACCTAATTCATGCATGGACTTGATTACCGCGCGGCCCGCTGCTATCTTTATCGCTCGCTCGCCGATCCCGGGATGGCAACGCCCGGGAACCGGTCTTCCGGTGGATCGGATCTCATTCCAGAAAAACCGGGGCGCTCACCGCGGAGTTGTCAGGGACGCAGGATGAACTATAACATTTGGGTTTGAGATCACAAGCCCCGAAAGCGGCCGGGGGATAGGAGCATATGAGCAAACGACGCTCAGCCTTGGTGCGTTTTGGTTTGATTGGCCATGGCACCCATGCCCAATGGGCTATCGTGCCGGCTATGCGCGCCGCGCGCGGCATTAAATTAGTGGCGGTGGCCGATATCAATCGGCAGAACCTGGCCCCTTTGCGAGGGCAGGCGCTGGCCTGTTATACGAGCCAGGCCGCCATGCTGGCTCGGGAAGATTTGGATGCCGTCTATGTGGCGACGCCCGTTGCCGCGCATAGCGCGGCTACACTGCTGGCGCTGCGTTCCGGATTGCATGTGATCACTGAAAAACCCATGGCGGCTTCCGTGGCGCAATGCCGGCAGATGCTGGCCGCCGCCCGGCGGGCCGACCGGCTCTTGGCGGTTGATTTCGAGAGCCGTTACATGCCGGTTTTCCGTCAGGTGCAGCGCTGGGTGGCTGAAGGGCGCCTGGGCAGATTAGGTGCCATTCATATCGATCATATGTGGGATGGCCATAAAATATGGGGGCCGCTGGGAGAGCGCCGCCGGCGTTTTCTGGATCATACCGGCTGCCTCGATTGCGGCATTCATAAGTTGGATCTAGCCAGATATTTTGCGGGCGGCGGTACTTGGCAAAAGGTGCGCGCCGCCGGCCACTGGTTCGGTGAGCGTGTCAAATATCCGCCGCATATCTCCATCATGGCGCGTTTGGATAATGAGGTCCTGGTGACTTTCAATCTCAGCTTTGCTTTCACAGCCTATATTCGCCAACGCCTGGTCGGTGGCTATGAAGGGCTGGCGCTGCTGGGCGAGAAGGGGGTCATCATCCTGCGCCCGGGCGCGCGTCCGGGTAGCCGGATCCTGGAATTGGCGAGCGCCTCCCTGACCCGCTCTGTGCCGGTGCGTGATAATGATCATCCGGCGCTCATCGCCCGGTTGCTCACCGATTTTGCCGCTGCGATTCGCAGGGGCAAGCCCCTGCCGCCGGCTGTGGCCAGTGGCGAGGATGGATTGATGGCGCAGCTGGGGGTGGATGCGGCCAATCGTTTAGCGCGCCGCGCCGCCCCAAGGAAATAATCAGCCGCTGGCGGTCGGTTGACGCAGCAGGGCCAGATTATCGCGATGAATCACTTCCGCCGCGCCGGGAGTCGTCAGCAATTGACAGATCTCTTTGGAGCGATGGCCTTGAATCAGGCGGATGTCGCCGCTGGCATAGGCGACCAGCCCGCGGGCGATCAGCGTGCCATCCAGGGCCTTGATATCCACGGCGGCGCCCGCCGCAAAATTGCCTTCCGTTTTTTTGATCCCGATGGGTAAGAGGCTTTTGCCCTGCAGTTCCAGGGCCCGCCGCGCGCCGTCATCCACCCATAGGGTGCCCTGCGGTTTTTGGAAAAAAGCGATCCAGCGCGCGCGCGCATCCAAAGCCCGTTGCGGCAAGAGCGGCTCCGGCAGGATCAAGGTGCCCGTATCAATGCCCGTCATGATCTGGCGCAGGATAGCGCTGCGGCGGCCATCGGCGATCACCACCGCTGTGCCGGCCTTGGTGGCCGCCGCGGCCGCTTCCAGCTTGCTGAACATGCCGCCCGTGGAAAGCTCATCGGCTTTGTCCCGAGCCAGTTTGAGGATATCCTTGGTTATCTCCGGCACGAGGGCCAGGCGCTGCGTGCGCCCGGCGCGCGTGGCGCGGCGCAGGCCGTCGGTGCTCGTTAATAAAATGAGCAGGTCAGCGTTCAAGAGATGGACCACCAGCGCCGCCAGCAGATCGTTATCACCAAATTTAATCTCATCCACCGCCACCACGTCATTCTCATTGATGATCGGAATCAGGCCGCGTTGCAACATGGCCCGCATGGTAGCGCGCGCGTTCAGATGGCGCGTGCGATGCTTGAGATCAGCATGGGTCAGCAGCACCTGGCCCACCAAGCAATGCTCCTTGGCAAAGAGGCGGTCGTAGAGGGTCATCAGCCGGCTTTGGCCGATGGCCGCGGCCATCTGCAGTTCGGGCAGCCGGGTGGGCCGCCGCCGCAGGCCCATGGTGTGCATACCGGTGCCGATGGCGCCGGAAGTCACCAGGATAACTTCATGGCCGGCGCGGCGCAGGGCCGCGATATCCTTGACCAGCGCGCCGATGCGCCGCCGGGCCGGGCGCCCGTTCGCTTCAATCAAAATACGGCTGCCGATCTTGATCACGATCCGCCTGGCCTGAGAGAGTTTTTGGCGGCTATTGATGGGCGCGGCTGCATGCATGATCTTAAGCTTTCAGGCTGGCCGGGGCACAGGTGCCAGGTTGGCGCGGTCTGATAATGGCTACGCGCAGCATGGCAATTCTCCGGCGCTCCATCCTCATCCGGCCTTCTTGGGCCGGAGGGTGGTGGGGGAAGGATTCGAACCTTCGAAGGCAATGCCAACAGATTTACAGTCTGCCCCGTTTGGCCACTCCGGAACCCCACCGCGCCCAGGAACAATGCTATAGATGGCGGATGAATGCAAGTGTAAAAACGGCTCGCTGGGGCTTGCGCGGCTGGTGAGCCAGGCCGCGGGGCCCTGGCGTGAGGCCGCCCGCCGGCTCAACCGGGGGCTTGTGTTTTTATGATTATTTTTCGATAATGCTGGGCCAATGAGAGGCTGGCCGACGAATGAAGCGCTTATTTAAGAAAACTAAATATCCGGTTTTGGATAGCCAGCAGGCCCTGGCGGGTGTGCCGCTGCTCAATCCCCATGTATCCTTCACGCAAAACGATCAAGGCCAGATCACCCTCCTCATTAAACGCTCCTATCGTGGCGGATTATGGCAGCGCTTCCGGAAGGTCGAGGTGCAAAAACCGGTGGTGCTGGATGAAATGGGCAGTTATGTTTTTCAGCAGATAGATGGCCAACAAAGCGTGCAGGCCATTATCGAGCGCTTCCAGAGCCATTACCAGGTTGACCGCCGGGTGGCCCTGATGAGCACGGGTAATTTTCTGAAGGCATTGGTGCAACGCGGAGTGATTTCGATGGCGGTACAGACGCTCCTCCTGTTGTTGATCTGGGGTTGGGCCTCGCTGAGCTTGGCCGCCGCCACCTGGTATCCGGCGCCTGGTTGGCGCGATGCTCCCCATCCCCTGGCCGCGCCGGAGGCGGAAGTGGGCGGGGAGATTGCCATTTATGCCGGCGAATACCCCAAGAGCTTCAATTATTACCTGGATCAGAATGTCTTTTCGGCCGAATTATTCGGCGCGATGTTCGAGAGCCTCTTGACGCGCCATCCCCTGAGCCTGGATTTGGAGCCGGGCTTGGCCGAGGCTTGGGCGGTGGCCGATGATGGTAAAACCTTCACCTTTCGTCTCGATCCCCGGGCGCGTTGGAGCGATGGGCAGCCCGTGACGGCCCGGGATGTGCAGTGGACTTTCGACGCTGTGTTGCGGCCCGCAAACCTTACCGGCGCGCATAAGATAGCCTTGAGCCGTTTCAGCCCGCCCAGTCTCTTGGATGAAAGAACCATCCGTTTCACGGCTCATGAAGTGCATTGGCAAAATCTGGATGCCCTGGCCGGCCTGATCATTTTGCCGCAGCATATTTTTGCGGAGCAGGATTTCAACCGGATCAATTTCGATTTTCCGGTGGTCTCCGGCTTGTATCGTTTGGGCACGGTTAAGGAGGGGCGTTATGTTTGTCTGGAACGGCGCGCCGATTGGTGGCAGCGCGAGGCCCAGCGCTCGCGTGGGGTGGGTAATTTTCAAACGCTCAAATTCAAGTTTTTCGCGGAGCGCGACAATGCCTTCGAGGCTTTCAAGAAAGGTGAGCTGGATCTTTTTCCGGTCTATACCGCCCATCTCTGGGCCACCCAAGCCGCTGGCGATAAATTCGCCAAGCACTGGATCATCAAGCAGAAAATCCATAACTATCAGCCGATCGGGTTCCAGGGCTTTGCCATGAATAGTCGGCGGGCGCCCTTTGATGATCTGCGCGTGCGGCGTGCCCTGGCCTTGTTGCTGGATCGTCCGCGCCTCAATCGCGAACTGATGCATGGCCAGTATTTCCTGCACCGCTCCTATTTCGAGGATCTCTATTCCAGCGCGCATCCTCCACCGCCGCCGCCCACGCCCTTCGATCCGGACCAAGCGCGCCAATTACTGGCGCAGGCCGGCTGGCACGCCAATCCCCGCAGCGGTTGGCTGGAGAAGGAGGGGCGTCCCCTGCGCTTTCATTTTTTGTCGCGCGAGAGCACAACCGATAAGTTCCTGGTGATTTACCAACAGGCTCTCAAGGCGGTGGGCATCGAGATGCTGATCGATAAGAAGGATTGGGCGGCGTGGGCCAAGGATATGGATGAGTTTAATTTCGATATGACCTGGGCCGCTTGGAGCGCCGGCACGCGCAAGGATCCTGAGCCGATGTGGTTGAGCTCTGAGGCCGAGCGGCGTTCGGGGCAGAATCTCAGCGGCCTTAAAAACCCGGAGATCGATCAGCTCATTATCCGTCAGCGTTCGCTCTTCGATATCCAGGCGCGCCACGCCATTTGCCGGCAGATCGATGCTTTACTGCTTGAGCAGGTGCCTTATGTCTTGCTCTGGAATATCGATTATACGCGCCTTTTATATTGGAATAAATTCGGTATGCCGGCGACCCTGCTCGGTAAATATGGCGATGAGCGCGCCGCCTATTGGTTGTGGTGGCTGGATGCCGATGCCGCCGCCGAGTTGGAGGATGCCCAGCGCGCTAACCTGCCCCTGCCTGCACGGCCGGACACCATCCGCTTCGATGAGGTCTGGCAGGAACCTTGAATCGGCGCGCTTGCTCAGCGGTTTTGTGCTGGATTCCAACCGGCGCCTGCGGAATAATCTCCACCATGGAATACGGGACTTATTTCCTGCGGCGCTTGCTGCTCTTGATCCCCACCTTCATTGGCATCACGCTGGTTAGTTTTGCCCTCTGCCAGTTCGTGCCGGGCGGGCCGGTGGAACAAGCCTTATTGCAAATGCGCGGCGTCGATGCCGCCGACCGGCTCTCGCCGAGTGGCGCTCTTTCCGAGGAGCAGCGCCTGGCCCTGGAAAAGCACTTTGGTTTCGATCAGCCGCTCCTCAAGCGCTACTGGCAGTGGCTGGTGACCAATAAAATCGGCCTGGCGGTCGCCTCCTATAAATATCCTCATAAGAGCGTCTGGCAGTTGATCAAGGAACGCTTTCCGGTTTCCTTGATTTTCGGGGTCAGTGGGTTTCTATTGACTTATCTGGTCTGTGTGCCTTTGGGCATTGCCAAGGCTTTGCGGCAGGGCACGGCTTTCGATTGGATTTCCAGCGTGGTGGTCTTTGTGGGCTATGCCATCCCAGCCTTTGCTTTTGGTATGTTGCTGAAGATGCTTTTCTGTGGCACCAGCGAACAGCTCTGGAACATCTTTCCGGTCTCCGGCTTTGTATCGGATCACTTTGAGCTCCTCGCGCCGCTCGCGAAAATCAAGGATATTGCCTGGCACATGGCTTTGCCGGTTCTGTGTTATATGATCGGGCATTTCGCCGTGTTGACGCTCTTGATGAAGAATTCGTTGCTCGAACAGATCGGCCAGGATTATATGCGCCTGGTGCTGGCGCGGGGGGCCAGTCTGCGGCGCGCCATTTGGGCTCATGCCTTGCGCAACGCCTTGGTGCCCATTGCCACGGGGTTCGGTGGAGTATTGACGGTGATGTTTGCCGGCTCGGTCCTGATCGAGCGCGTCTTCGAAATCCCGGGCATGGGCCGCTTGAGCCTCGAGGCTATCGTCGGGCGCGATTATATGGTGTTCATGGGCATTTTATCGGTGACGGCTCTTCTGAATCTGTTGGGGCGTATCCTTTCCGATCTGGCTTATGTCTTGATCGATCCGCGCATCCATTTTCAATCCCAATGAAAATCAATCCTCTAACCCGGCAACGCTGGCGCCGCTTCCGGAAGCTGCGGCGGGCCTGGGTATCGCTGTGGATCCTGGCGGCCTTATATGTGCTCAGCTTAGGCGCCGAATTCCTTTGCCATAGCGAGCCCATCTGGGTGCGCTATGCTGGGCGCTCTTATTTTCCGATCTGGCGCTATTATGCGGAGGATGTTTTCACCGGCAGCGGTCGGTTGACCCGTCCCGATTATCGCCAGATTGCCGCCAGTGCCGCTTTCCGGAGCGATCCGGGTAACCGCATGCTTTTCCCTCTGCTGCGCTATGGGCCTTTAGAAAGCGTGCCGGCTGAGGCCATTGCCTGGCCGGAACGGGTGCGCCTCGAGTTGGAGAGCGTGCCGCTGGTGGGGGTCTTGAGCGTCCAAGCGGATTTGCGCATCGTTCAGGCCACGGCGGCCAGCGCTTTCTGTGGCCGCCCCGATAGGGAGCTGCTCGGGCAGGATCTCTCCACTTGCCTGGTCGTCACCGATGCCTTGCGCCAAGCCCTCGCTAAGCGTTTTGCCAATCAGACGGCTGCAGCTGAGAGCCTGATCCAAACCCTGCCTGGCGGTTTAGCGAGCTCTATTGCCCTGGCGACTTTCAGGCCGCGCGCCGTCGCACCCCAGCGGGTGCGCTTGCTGTTGCGCGAAGCATCCGCGGCGCCTGTATGCCGTGAGACGCTTCTGCTGACGGATGAAGAGCTTTCCGGCGGGGGCGCATTATGGGCAGCCCTCCCTGAGGCAACGCAAGCGATGCTGTTGCAGGCCGCGCGTCAGCGTCAGCTGGAGCCGGTTGCCAGCACCAATGTGCTGGCCGCGGGGCGTATGCTGGCGGTGCATTTCAGCAAGGATGAGATCCGTTATCCGCTGCGGCCCGTCCCCGGACATCCCTTGGGGCTCGATAGCGCCGGGCGCGATGTGCTGGCGCGCATCCTTTATGGTCTGCGTATCTCCCTTTCCTTCGGACTGTTGCTTGTGCTGGCGAGCATGGCAGTGGGGATCTTCATCGGTGCGCTGCAGGGCTATCAGGGCGGTGCGCTGGATCTTGTTGGCCAGCGCCTGATCGAGATTTGGGATGCGTTGCCCTTCCTGTATATCATTATTCTGATGGGCTCGGTTTTCGGGCGCAGCTTCGGGCTGCTGCTCTTCTGCTATGCCTTGTTTAACTGGGTGGGCATTTCCTACTATCAGCGCGCTGAATTTTTGCGCCTGCGCAAGGCGGCTTTTGTGGAGGCCGCCCGTTGCTTGGGAGTCTCCCGTCTGAAAATAATGTTCCGGCATATCCTGCCCAATGCCTTGGTTCCGGTAATCACTTTTTTCCCCTTCGCGCTGGTGGGCGCCATCGGTCTCCTGGCCGCCCTGGACTATTTAGGCTTTGGTCTGCCGCCCCCCACACCCAGCTGGGGCGAATTGCTGACCCAAGCCCAGGAATATGGTTGGGCCTGGTGGCTGGCGCTCTTTCCGGCTCTGGCCTTGTTCAGCGTTATGCTCTTGGGTGTGTTTATCGGTGAAGGCGTGCGGAGCGCCTTCGATCCGCGGCCCGTTGTCCGCCTGGAATAAAGAGGTTCCATAGAGAGGAAGAGTGGTATGGAAAGCTATCAGGATCAAGCGCCCGGCCGGGCCATCAGCTGGGCTGGGCCGCCAGCTCCGTCAGCTGCGCGGCGCCCCGGAACGACCTTGTTGGAAGTTGATAATCTTTCGGTGAGCTTTCAGACCGCGGCTGGCCGTCTACCGGCTGTGGATGGAGTCTCATTTCAGATAGCGCGCGGCGAAGTGCTGGGCTTGGTGGGCGAATCCGGTTGTGGAAAAAGTGTGACCGCCCATAGTTTGCTGCGTCTCATCCCCTCACCGCCGGGGCGGATTGAAAGGGGGCGGGTGCACTATGCCGGCCGCGACCTGCTGAAGCTGCCCCTCAGTGAATTGCGCCGCATTCGCGGCCATAAGATCAGTATGATCTTCCAGGATCCGCTGACGGCGCTCTCGCCCCTGCAACGCATTGGCGCGCAGTTGACTGAGACCCTGCGCTTGCATCAGCGCATTGGGCGGCGGGCGGCCTGGCAGACGGGGATGGATTGGCTGACGCGCGTGGGCCTGGCGGATCCGGCCGCGCGCATGTTAGCTTATCCGCATCAATGTTCCGGCGGCATGCGTCAGCGGGTGATGATCGCCATGGCTTTGATGCTGGGGCCCGATCTGATCATCGCCGATGAACCGGCCACCGCTTTGGATCTCACCATTCAGGCCCAGATTTTTGAGCTGATGCTCACGATGAAAGAGCGTCGTGCCTCGATCCTTTTGATCAGCCATGATTTGGGTGTGGTTGAAGGACTCTGTGATCGGGTTTTGGTTATGTATGCCTCGCGTCTGGTGGAAGAAGCGCCTACGCCGGATTTGTTTGCCAATCCTCTGCATCCCTATACCCGCGCCCTGCTCAATTCTATCCCGGCCCGCCAAAGCCGGGGTGGGCGGCTGGCCGCCATACCGGGGCAGGTGCCTTCGCCCTTGCATTATCCGCGCGGTTGCCATTTTCAGGAGCGCTGTCCGCTGGTCAGCGCGCGTTGCCGGATGGCCAAGCCGGCTTTGGTCGCCATGGGATCTCAACGGCGCGTGGCCTGTTTCCGAGCCGGGCTGGAGGGGATTTGATGCATACTGGGCAGGAGTTGAATCCTCTGCTGGAAATCGAACAGCTCAAAGTTTGGTTTCCGATCCGGCGCGGTCTTTTTTCCTCGCTGGTTGGCCAGGTCCGGGCGGTGGATGGCGTCTCGCTGACCGTGGAGCGTCGGGAAACCCTGGGTCTGGTGGGCGAATCCGGCTGCGGCAAAACCACCCTCGGGCGCGCTATCATGGGCTTGGAACAGCCCTGGTCCGGTGCCCTGCGTTTTCGGGGGCAAGATCTGCTGACCTTGCCGGAAAAGCAGCGGCAGGCCCTGCGGCCCCATATGCAAATGGTCTTTCAAGATCCCTACACTTCGCTCAATCCGCGCTTAACAGTTATGGATATCATCACCGAAGGTCTAACTACCCATCGCTTATTGCGCGGCAGTCGTCATGCGGAGGCGCGGCGCCTGCTGGATGAGGTGGGCTTGCCGCGTGATGCCTTGCGCCGTTATCCCTTCGAGTTTTCGGGCGGCCAGCGCCAGCGCATCAGTCTGGCGCGTGCTCTGGCGCTGAGACCACAGTTCATTATCTGCGACGAAGCCCTCAGCGCCCTGGATGTCTCGGTGCAGGCGCAGATGCTCAACCTCTTGATGGATCTGCAGCACAGCCATCAACTGGCCTATCTTTTCATTTCGCATGACCTGGGAGTGGTTAAGCATATTGCCGACCGTGTGGCCGTCATGTATTTGGGCCGCATCATGGAGGAGGGCCCCACCCAAGAGCTGATGGAGCAGCCCACGCATCCTTACACCCAGGCGCTCATCGCCGCCATGCGCGTTCCGGGCCGTTCGCCGGGAGCCAGGCTTATCTTGCAAGGCGAACCGCCCTCGCCAATCGATCCGCCGCCTGGTTGTCCCTTTCATCCGCGCTGCCCTCAGGCTATGCCCATTTGTCGGCGGGAGCTTCCGCCGGAACTCTCTCGGGCTGGTCGACGAGTGGCTTGCCATTTGGTCACTGCCGGCAAGAGCATGGGAGCTTCTAACGGGCCACCCAGGGCTGAGTAAGCCCGCGCTCTTGTCCTTAAAAACATCCAAGCGAAGAGGCTTGACTTATGTCGGGCTGGGCCTAGGATATCAATGGGGAATGCTAGGGAGAGGTTGTTTTGTTGGGCACAACTATGTTTTTAAATTCCCGCAAGCGTCTTTGGGGCCGCATTGGTTTGCTGAGTGTAGGTCTGATCGTTTCTGCGACTGCCTGGGCGGCCGGTACCAACTATGTCTCCCTGGCTGGCTCGCATACGGCACCCTATGCTAGCTGGGCGACGGCTGCCACCAATATCCAGACGGCGGTGGACTATGCCACCGCCAATATCGGCTCCTATGACACGGTGCTGGTTTCCAGTGGCACTT
>CAYYVN010000007.1:0-25498 GCA_964475165.1 uncultured Verrucomicrobiota bacterium
TCCTGGTCTTCATCAATCCGGATGAAAGTGAGCGCCAGCATCTCTTGCATGATTATCAGCTCGATGAACACACCCTGCTCTCCGCCCTGGACCCGGATGAACTGGCGCGCTTGGAATTTGAGCCTGACCATATCGCCATGATTTTCAAGCGCCCCAAAAATTATTCCTCGAAAGATCAATTTTTATTCAATGTAGCTTCCGTGGGCGTTTTCATCTTCAAGGAACGGCTCATCGTCCTCTTATCCGAAGATACTCCGATCTTTAGCGGCAAGCTCTTTCAACATGTCTCTTCCCTGCAGGACCTGTGCCTGCGCATGATCGGCCGCACCATTTACCATTATCTGGAACACTTGAAAGTGATCAATATGATCACCGATTCGCTGGAACAAAAAGTCAATATCTCCATGGAAAACAAGCATCTGCTCAATCTGTTTAGCCTGGGAAAAAGCTTGGTCTATTACTTGAATGCCATCAATTCCAATTCCATGCTCATCCAAAAACTACAAAATAATGCCACGCGCCTGGGGCTGACCCAGGAAAACAAAGAATTGCTTGAAGATATCATGATCGAAAACACCCAGTGTTCCAAGCAAGCCCAGATTTACTCGAGCATTCTGGCCAGCCTCATGGATGCGCGCGCTTCCATCGTGGGCAACAATCTCAATATCCTGATGAAGATCCTCAACCTGATCACCATCGCCTTGATGGTGCCCGCGCTCGTGGTCAGTATATTCTCCATGAACGTCATCCTCCCCCTAAACCATGAACAGCCTTTGGCCTTCTGGCTGATCCTCTTCATCTGCGCCATCTCTGTAGTCGGATTTCTGATCTTCTGGAGACGCATCAGTGGTCAATCCATTTCCCGCGGCTGAAACATGATCATCAGCCGAGAGATCACGCAGCATTACCATAAGCATGAGCGCTATTAAACTGCCCCCATGGCTGGATCTGACGGCGGGGATCGCCCGCGCACAGCAGGCCACGCCCCAAGCCGTCTGGAACGCTTTGGCAGCGCCGGCGCCCGGCTTGACTGATTTAGCGGCGCTTCTATCTGCGGCCGCGCAAGATCTGCTGGAGCCCATGGCGCAGCGGGCCCAAGCCCTGACCCAGCGTTATTTTGGCCGCACGATCTCCCTCTATGTGCCCCTCTATCTCTCAGATTATTGTGCCAGCGGCTGCGTCTATTGCGGGTTTGCCTCCGACCGCCAACGCCCCCGGCGCCGCCTGGAAACGGCCGAAATCATCGCCGAAATGGATGCCCTGCAAGCTATGGGCTTTGAAGAAATCCTGCTCCTCACCGGCGAACGCACTCCCCAGGCCGACTTCGCCTATGTACGCAAGGCGGTGGCCCTGGCAGCCGATCGCTTTCATCTAGTGACAGTGGAAACCTTTCCGATGACTGAGTCCGAATACAGCGCCCTGGCCCAAGCCGGTTGCACCGGCTTAACCTTATATCAGGAAACCTATGCTCCGGAGGCCTATAGCCAGATGCATCGCTGGGGACCGAAGCGCGATTATCAGTATCGCCTGGATACGCCGGCGCGCGCGCTGGGCAACGGCTTACGTAGCGCCGGCCTGGGAGTGCTCTTGGGATTGGCCGATCCCGTGGCCGATGCCCTGGCTTTATATCAACATGTGATCTTCTTGCGGAAACATTTCTGGCAAGCTGGCCTGGCGCTCTCCTTCCCACGGATCCGGGCTCAGGCGGGCGACTTCACGCCACCGGTCGCCGTGAGCGATCGCTTCTTGGCCCAAATGATTTATGCCTTTCGCATTTGCTTGCCGGATGTGCCGCTGGTGTTATCCACGCGCGAAAGCGCCGCCTTCCGCGACGGCATGGCGGGAGTCGGCATTTCCAAAATGAGCGTGGCCAGCAAAACCACCGTGGGCGGTTATCATGAGACAATCGCCGCGGAAAAGGGCCAGTTCATCATCCGCGACGACCGCGATCTGCATGCTTTTTGCGCCGCCCTGCGGGCACGGAATCTGGAGCCGGTATTCAAAAATTGGGAGGCCGTCTTTCGATGAACCGCCCGGCTGCCATCCATGCCCAGCGTATGGCCCGCTTTCAAAAGGCCGGCTTATACCTGGTGACCTCACAAGCGGCCTCCCTTGAACGCTCCACCCCGACCATCATCGCCGCCGCCCTGGCCGGTGGCGTGCGCCTGATTCAATTACGCGAAAAAAATCTACCCCTCCCCGATTTTTTCTCTCTGGCGCAAGAGGCGCGCCGGCTGACCCAGGCCGCTGACGCCCTGCTGATCATCAATGACCGGGTGGATGTGGCCTTGGCCATTGGGGCTGATGGCGTGCATCTGGGCCAGACCGATTTCCCCGTAGCCGCCGCCCGGAAGCTGGCCCCTCAGTTGATCATCGGCGCCTCCACTCATAACCCGCTGCAAGCCAAGGCCGCTCAAGTCGCTGGCGCCTCCTACATCAATATCGGCCCGCTCTTTGCCACACAAACCAAAACATGGGACGGCCGATTCCTGGGACTGCGGGGCTTAAGGGCCATTGCGCCCACGGTGCGGATTCCTTTCAGCGTTATGGGCGGCATCAAAAAACAGCACATTCCCAAGCTGCGCCAGGCCGGCGCCCGCACCATCGCCGTGGTCAGTGCCGTCACGGCCGCCCGTGATCCGGCGGCGGCCGCCCGCGAATTACTGAGCCTCATACGAGGCCAGAGCCTTTAATGCTCGCTGATGGCTTGGGCCAGCTCGGCGATTAAAACGCGTAAGGCTTGCTCATCGATAATCAGGGGCGGCATCAGATAGACCACCTCGCCCAAGGGGCGAATCAATATCCCGCGCTTGAGCAGGCAATCGCGCAGCGCTGCCGCCCGTTGGGCGGCGCTTTGCCCATGGGCGGCGACCAGATCCAAGGCGGCGATCATACCCAAGTGCCGCACGCGTGAGACTCCTGGCAGCTCCGCCAGCGGCGGCCAGGCGCGGGCGATGATTTCTCCCAAACGCCAGGCGCGGGCAACGATCCGCTCATCATCATAAATCCGGAGCATCTCCAGCGCCGCAGCCGCGGCCAGAGGATTGCCGGCAAAAGTATGGCCATGATAAAAGGTATGATCGGCCGGCTGATCCGTGAAGGATTCAAAAAGCTCCTGCTGGACCACCGTGGCGCTGAGCGGCAAATAGCCGCCAGACAAACCTTTACCCAGGCAGATGATGTCCGGCTCAATGCCGGCTTGCATAAAGGCCAACAGGCTGCCGGTGCGCCCCCAGCCCACGGCAACTTCATCGGCAATCAACAGGACCCCGTGGCGCCGACACAAAGCCGCCAGTTGCCCCAGACAATCCGGCCGGTAGATGCGCATGCCCGCCGCACATTGACAGAGAGGCTCCACGATCATCGCCGCAATTTCCGGCGCATGCTGGCTCAGCATCCTTTCCAGAGCAGCCAAACATTGATGTTGGCAGGTCGGCTGCCATTGGCAAGCGGCGCAAAAGGGCGCCGGGACGCGATGGACCGGGAACAAGAGCTGCCGGAAAGGCTGATGAAAGCCCGGCTGATAGCCTACCGCCACCGCGCCCAGCGTATCGCCATGATAAGCGCCCTCCAACGAAAGGAAACGCTGCCGTTGCGGCTGACCACGATTATACCAATACTGCACGGCTATTTTGAGCGCCGCCTCCACGGCGCTGGCTCCATCACTGGCAAAGAATACCCGGCGCCCCTGAGCCCCGCACAAATCAGCGAGGCGCGCGGCCAGCTCAATCGCCCGGGGATGCGTCATATCGCCAAGCATGCTCTGCTGCAATTCAGCGGCCTGACGCTGAATGGCCTTGATCAAGCGCGGATGACCATGGCCCAGATTACAAGCCCACCAGGATGAAATAGCATCCAGATAGTGACGGCCATCGCTATCCATCAAGAAGGCCCCGGCCCCACCTGTTATAACCGGGAAGGCCTGCGTCGCCATGCGCGAATGGCGGGAATATGGATGCCAAAGCGCCTGGCGATCCTGTTGACGATATTGCTGGGTATTCACCCTGGCTCCTCCGCTGACGCAACTCTAGCCGCGCCCATGCTCCTGCCAAGACAGTGCGCCCGAGAGGCGCCGGCGACATAAATCCTGAAAAGCCTGCCGACTCCAATCTTCGATGAACGGCAGGCAGCCCCAAACCGGCACCTGCCCCATACGCTCGATGAAGAGCCTGTTATCACGCTCAACCAGGCCGGGGCGTTGGCGAGCGCTGGCATTCAAAATGACACCGGCAATCGTCAAGCGCGCCTGGCGCAAGACATTCAGTGTCAGGAGCGTATGATTGAGCGTGCCCAAACCCGGCCTGGCCACCAGCACCACTGGCAAAGCCAGGGCGCGCATCATATCCAAGATGGTCTGGCGCTCGTTGATGGGCACCAAAACGCCGCCGGATCCCTCCACCACCAATGCCGGATACCGAAGGCATAAACTCTGAAAGGAACGCTCTATACGATCGATCCTGATCCGCCGGCGAGCCAAGCGCGCGGCCAGATGCGGCGCACAAGCCGGCCCCAGACAATAGGGCGCCATGTCACGCTTAATCGCTAAGGACGGTTGGAGGCCAGTCAAGCGCAGGCACACTTCCAGGTCGGGCGCCACCCAGTCCCTGCCATAACGCTGGCAGCCGGTCTGAATCGGTTTCATGGGCGCCGCCGCTAACCCCCGGCCATGCCATAACGACAATAAGGCGGCGCTAATCACCGTTTTGCCCACCGCCGTATCGGTCCCTGTCACAAACAAATCCAAGCGGCGTTGGCACATCAGCCGCCTTCCTTTCTGGCCATGCAATATGCCACACGATAGCTGGCTCTCACGCCATCTTTCACGGCATGGCGCGTTTGATACAGATCAAATAAAGCCTGTAGTTCCTTGCGATTCAGGGGTTGATGCGAGATGGAGACCAGACCGCTGGTTAAGCCTTGCGCATGAATATGGCGCACAAAGGCTTCCGCCGATGGATAGACTGCCCGGCAAACATCCCGGCGTTCCGTCACCATGGTCAGGCCAGCCTGGCGCAAGCTACGGCGCACTTGCGCGTAGGTCGGCAGATTGCCCACGGGTGGTTTATGGGGCGCCACCGCCAAGCGGCATTGGCGCAGTTCACCCAATGTCCCGCGCAGCATCAATGAAAAAACCGCATAGCCGCCCGGGGCCAGCAAGGAGGCCATGCGATTCATCCCTTCGGCCAGGGGATGAATCCAGTGTAAAGAGGAACTGCTCACGATCAGCGGATAAGAGGCGCCGGCGGGCACCTGCCGCAAATCAGCCACACGCCAGCGAATACGCTCATCAAAATGCATCCGGGCCCGCGCCTGAGCGATCATAGGCGCTGAGAGTTCCACCACATCGATCCGCGCCGTGGGATAATGGCGGCGGATAAACTGGGTCAAGAGCCCTGTCCCGCAGCCGATCTCCAGGATGCATGCTGAGGAGGCTGTGGGCAGTGAGGCCTGAGCCGGAAATAAATGGCTCAAGGTCGCCGCCACTTTTTCCTGAACCCGAGCCGCCTGATGATAGGTATCGGCTGCCGCTGAAAAGCGGGCGGCAACCGCCAGCATATTTTGTTCTACGTGCATCTTGCCTAGCGGGGTCAACACTCAAACTAGAAAACAGCGCAGATCAGCCAGCAGCTGTCCTGGCGAACGCTGCGGCAGATCATGCCCCTGGTTAGCATACAAGCATAGACGGCTCCGGGGCAACTGGCGATTGATAAACGCCGCCGCTTGCCAAGGCACCACACGATCTTCCCGGCCCTGCAATATCAAAACGGATGCCCCGATACCAGATAATCCCGGCCGCAGATCGGTCCTTTGCAAATAATCCAGGCCAGCTGCCAATTCGTCCTGCCAGGCGGCGTCTGCTAAGGGCTCCGGCGGAGCTGGCAGGGCCGGCCAGGGCGCCGCCGCCAGCTGATAAAAACCGGCCAAAGCTTGCGCGCGATTGCGGCGCAATCCCAGTTGCAGAGCTCGCAGATGTGAGCTGGGAATGCCAGGGGCAAAATCATCCGCCGCGCAGAACTTAGGTGTACTGGCCATCAAGACCAAGCCACGGATCATTTGCGGATAATAGCTGGCTGTTTCCAAAGCGACCATGCCGCCCATGGACCAGCCCAGGACCACAGCTTGGCCACCCTGCTGGGCGATCAAGGCGCGCAGTCCCTGGGCATAGGTGGAAAGCACGCGCGCGGTGGACGGCATCGCTCGGCCCGCCGCCCGCAATTCAGGCAAGGCTACCGCCAGGGCTGAGCCGGGCAAGAGGTTCCGTAAATCCATCAGCGCAGAAGCCGGATATGCCCAACCGGCGATTAAGATCCAAGGCAGATCCTTCATAAGATACCCTCGGCACGGGCAGTGCGGATGATGATCTCGGCGGCTTGCTCCAAATCCGCCGGCGTGTGATCCAGGCTGAGCGAGAGGCGCAAGCGCGCACTGCCCGGCGGCACGGTGGGCGGCCGAATCGCAAGCGCTAATACGCCTTGCTCCCTGAGGCGCTGCGACCATTGCAGGGTTTTTTGATTATCACCCACCAGCAAAGGGATGATCTGGCTGGCGGAAGCGCCCGTATCCAATCCGGCTTGGCGAAGCTTGGTCCGAAAAACAGCGGCGCGCGCCAGCAAGAGGGCGCCCAGATCCGGATGGGTCGTCAGATGCTGCAAAGCTCCCAGGGCAGCGCCTATGACAGGCGGCGGCAAACTGGTGCTGTAAATAAAGGAACGCGCTTTATTGATCAGAAAATGGCGCAGAGGTTCCGAGCAGGCCACAAAACCGCCATAGCCACCCAGCGCCTTGCTGAGCGTGCCCATGGCCAGAGGCACGGCGTCTTCCAATCCCGCGGCGCGCACCAGGCCAGCGCCCTGCGCGCCAAAGATACCGGTGGCATGTGCTTCATCCACCAGCAGCATAGCCCCATGCCGACCTGCGACGGCGGCCAGATCCGCCAGCGGCGCCAGATCACCATCCATGCTGAAAACAGCTTCGGTCACCACCAGGCCTTTGGCGGCGGCGGGTTTGCCGGCCAGTACAGTATCCAGATGCATGGCGTCATTATGTTGAAAGCGCCGCAGCACCGCCCGGCTCATTACGGCCGCATCGAGAATACTGGCATGCGCCAAACGATCCACCACGATCCAATCCTGGCGCTGGAGCAGTGCGGAAATAATGCCCAGATTGGCCAGGTATCCACTCCCAAAGACGAGCGCCGCCGGATATCCCTTATAAACTGCCAGTTGCTGCTCCAGGGCGGCATGACACTCCAAGTGGCCGGCGAGCAAACGGGAAGCGCCGCTGCCAGCGCCCCAGCGCTCCAAAGCGGCGGAGGCCGCCGCCAAGACTTCCGGATGGCGCGCTAAGCCCAGATAATCATTGCTGGAAAAATTCAGTAAGGACCGCGCGGGCAGCCGGATCTTTCCGCCCACACCCGGATATTCGCGCAGCTGCCGTTCCAACCCTTGGGCGCGCAGGCGCTGGAGCTCCGCGGCGCACCAAGCCTCATATGCCCTCATGAAGAGCGTCCCTATTTAACGGTGATGAGTTTATGGCGGGCCTGCCCCACCCCTTGTTTGGCCAGCGCGTGCAGCTGCAGGAAGGGATCCTTGCCATGTATCCGTTGGAAAAGATGACCGCGGCGCTTAAGCTGGCGCTGCCCGATCAGCGTGCCCGCAATGAAATCCTGATAACGGATAGCATCCAAGCTTGCCGTTTCCAAAGCCACCATATCATGGGAGGCCATGATGCCGATATCGGGCACGACTGCCGGGCTGCTGAATCCCCAGCAATCGCAGAGCGGCGTGATATTCAGCAAGACATTGATATGCAGGACTCGCGCCGGCGCAAAGGAATCCAGAACGGTCTTGGTGGTGAGAGCCATCGCTTCCTGAAAATGCGCAAAGCCATCCCGCTTACGCACCACCAAGGCTTGGCGCGGACAAACATTGACGCAATGACGGCAAAAGCGGCAATCATGAAAGAAAATATTGATGTTATTAGTACGCCGATCCAGCTTGATGGCGCCCGTATCGCAAGCTTGCAAGCATAAGCCACAACGATTACAGCGGCTGGCGATCCAATCAATCCCGCCTTCGAGCTGATGGATCTTCTGCCGGGTGGCCGGGGTGACGCAGCCCATGGCGATATTTTTGCAGGCGCCGGCGTAAGCGCTGTCGCCATGGCCTTTGATGTGCGAGAGATTAATCAAGGCCGGCGCATCCCAGATAGCACCCAGCACTTGAATTTCGTCCAACCCATCCATGGCCACCGGACGAGTCACCCAATGCGAATCATAGGGGCCGCCGGCGGAGATGACCGGGCAGCCCAAGGTTTCCGCTGTATAGCCGCGTTCCGCCGCGCGAACCGCCGTATCGAAGAGACCATCCACCACAAAGGGCTTCCCGCCGGCATCTTTGATCGCTTGGACCAGCAAGCGCACCAGCAGAGGATGAATGGTGGTATAGCCCAAATTACCGCCCAAATGCATCTTGATGGGCACATAGTCAGACTGGCATAAGCGCGCCAGGTTAAACTTAGCCAAGATACGCTGAAATTTAGCCGGCAAAGATGCTTGCGCCTCGGCGGCGGCCATATTCACCGATCCAAAATATACTTTGGCAGCAGCTTTCATGCTTTTTCACGATAAGATTCCGGTTGGTAAGCCGGACATTTTTTCTCCGCAAACACCGGACGCAAACGCGCGAAACGCTGCCGCCCATTTTCCTGCGGCACCGTCACCCATTCCGTTCCGATCAAGGGCAAGGCATAATCTAAAAAGTCGTCGGTGACGTCAATCTTATTGGGGCTCAGCCAATGCTGTGGAAAGGTGCGCTCGCTATTGGCCACTAGTTCCAAGGCCACTTTAGCGTAGCGCACGGCATAATTTTTACCGGGCTGGCGCAGGATCGTAGCCATCCAGCCATTGCCATCCTGGCGCGCGATATCCACCGCCTGGCGCCCCACCCGATAGGCCTCCTCCAGATCCACGGGCGAGGCATATAACATCGTACTGCGCTGATCGGTGCCAGCCACCTGCCCGCGCGCCTTGCCCCGCACCGGCAAACCCTTAGCATTCAAATAGGAAACCACCACCTGCTGGGCCGATAACTGGCTGGCGCCAAACTCCACATGCCCAAAGGCATCCCGCGCCGCGCCAATATCGCCCACATCCAAGCCCTCACTCAGGGCCACCAGACAACGCCCACTGCGTTTGAGCTCGTCATTGACATTATCGGCCAGATCGGCCAGCGTCAGGCCGGCTTCCGGCATATAAATCTGCAGGGGCATTTGGCGCTGCGGATCAGCCAAACGGGCGGCGGCGGGAATATAACCGATCTTGCGGCCCATCATCTGGATAACCAAAACGGGATCGGCGGGAGCAGAGCCGGCGTTTTCCTCGTTAGCATTCTGAATGCAACAGGCCCAGTAACGAGCCACCGAACCATAGCCGGGAGTATGATCAATCAACTTGAACGCGGCATCGCCCACATCATTATCGATGGTTTTAGGCACACCGGTGGCAATGAGCTCCAAGCCTTTATCGGCGGCGATCAAGCTGATCTTATGGGCGGTATCCATGGAATCGTTGCCGCCGATATAAAAGAAAAAGCCGATATCATGCGCTTGCATCACCTCCACAACCCGCTCAAAATCGCGGGCCTGTTTGGCCTTGAGCTTGTAGCGGCAGGTACCGATGGCCCCCGCCGCCGGCGTGGTGGCCAGCAAGGCTATTTCCTGAGGATCCTGAGCTGAAAGATCGAGCAGCTCCTCTTTCAGAACGCCTTCGATGCCATGCCAGCCAGCATAGATTTTACCAAAAACCGCTGGAGATGCCCGGCAAGCATCTATGACTCCCCGCAGGGAATTATTGATCACCGGCGTGGGGCCGCCGGATTGCGCTACAATTACATTTCTGGGCATGAGCATTTCCTTTCCATGAGGCTTTCAGGGCAATTCAAAGACTGTACGATAAACCACCGACCCCCGATGATCCGGCCAAGGGTGCTCATTGCGTAAGCCATCAGCCTGGGACTGCATATCCACATAGGGATCCGGCATGACCCAGATATAAGGCTCTTCGGGCGGGCCCTTGGTCTTATGGGCCAGCGGCACCCAGGCGCCATCATCATAATCCAGTGCCTGCCATCCGGCCGGTGGATTAAGCGCATGCTTCCATTGGGTGGCAGTACGGATATCGCCCTGATGCGTGCGCAGGATCAACTGAGTCCAATCCGGATACGCTTGCCAGGGCGCCTGCATAGCCAAGACATGCCGGCCAGGGCCGATCTGGACTCGCCAGACCGCCATCCGTTCCGGATCACCGGATTCTCCGATCTCCTGACCATCTAAAAATATTTTCGTGCGCATATTGGCATAGGCACCCAAGAGGGCATTGGAAGGGTTTTGGTGATACCACAGAAGCGTCTCGGCCATCTGGCGCGCCAGGGAGTTGGTGGCCGTGTTGGCCAGCTCCGCATAGTGCGGGCGAATCGCCGTAAAACCCTCCGTCCGCTCCCGATAGGCCAATTGCCGCAAGCGCAGGATTTCAGCGAAGGGAAACTGAGGATAGCGCTCCAGATAGCGTTCGATATATTCGCTAGCACCCTGATGATCGCCGAAACGTTCATAATTCCATAGTTCGGTCATGAGCACCGCGGGCGCCAAATGATTATCCACCGGCTCTCGTCGCAGGGCCGGAGAGCCCAGCTGGCTGTAGGCGGAAGAAGGCTGATCCAAATAATAAAAGGCGACGCTTTCCATCCAGCCGCGGCTGGCATGCTCCGGGCCGCGCTCAAACTCCAGCTCCAAGGCTGAGTCGAACAAGACCGGATTCATTAAATGCAGGCTATACTGCACCGTGCGAAAGGGCGCCTTATAGGGTAACCCATGCAGCGGCCCGGCCATCACATTCTGATAATACCAGCCACCGTTGAAATAATCCTCCAGCCCCGTGCCGCGCCAGCCGGGAGTTTTTTCATTATCCTTACGGATCAATTCATCGCCCTCCAAAATCCAGTAGCTGCGGTCCAAGGAAGCCACCGCCATGATGCAGCCCACATATTTACCCCGCCCTTGAACCCGTAAAACCGGATGGGGCGCGCCCACCTCAGCGGGCGTCGTCCGCTGCCAGCCGCTATGGAAATAACCCCAGGCCGCGTCCCACTCCGCCAGAGGCTCAAGCTTTAGGCCAGCTCGGAAAGCGATCTCCTGGGAGCCCTGATTCTCGATACTGATCCTGGCCGCCTTGGCAAAAGGCATGGGGAACCCACAGTAAAAAACATTGTTGGTCAATCCAAAATACAAAGATTGGAACCGCGTGCGTTGCCAGCAACTGCCGCACAGATCTCCCAGCGGCACCGCCACGCTGGCCGCGGAGGAATGGTCCCAATGGATCCGCAGAATCAGCTCACGCAAGAGCTGTTCACGCGCCAGCGGCGAAGATAGACTGGCCAGCTCCGGCTCGAACCAGAACTCCCTGATCAAGCCCGGCCCGGCCAGTTGCCAAAGCTCGCGGGCAGCGCCCGCCGCCAGGAGGCCGTTGGTAACCTGCGCGGCCGCCGCCGGGTATGAGCGCTGGAATAAAGAAGTATTCCAAACCTCGCGCACGCGGCGCGCGGCGGCCAGATCCTCGGCCGTGGGCGCGCGCGGCAAACTTTCCACCGACTGCCCACGGGGTAAGGAGGCATAATTAATCTGATAAAAAAGACGCGGCCAACCATCCGGCTGCTGACCGCCACCCGGCGTTTCGATGATCAGCCGTTTTTGATAGGGCACGGGCACGAAAGAGAACCAGCAATAATTCTGATGGGCGGCCAGGGGCGCCAGGCCTGGTTCCTGGCCGCCACAATAATCGCCCAAGGTAGTTATCACGCGCGGGACTGACTCACCGTCGAAATAAAAACGCAGCGGATGATCGGGCTCCGCGCCCGTGAACCAGAAACGAGTCATATAGCCGGGGCCGCGCAAATCCGCTAAGACCACCCAGCCGGGCGTCCGGCCCGGTCGCAGAAAATTATTGAAATCATCGTTGCCGCCCGTGGGATCGCACGAGCTGATCAAAGCGGAAGAAGGCATATCGAGCCGGGCCAAGCGGCCAGGATCAGCCAATTGCTGTATCAAATCGGCCCAGGTGAATACCGTGTGGGGGATCCACCAGGCACAGCCAGCGAGCGCTAAGATCAGGCCCGCCAATACTATCCCAGCTGCTTTTTTCATGGATCAAGCTTAGCCGCCACGGGAGAGCCTGTCAATTCCCAGCGCGCCCCGAGCCTCCCGGAGCCAGAGCCAAAAACAGCTTTCGATCATCCGCGGCTTGGGTTAAACTGCCAGCCATGCCCGAATTACCAGAAGTTGAAAATGCGGTGCGAGCCCTGCATGCCGCCGGCTTGCCGGGTCAACGCATCCTGAGCATCCAAGTCTATTGGCGCAGCATCGTCGCCGGCACGCCGCCAGCCGTTTTACGCCAACGACTGCTCAAGCGCAAGCTCCTGGATATAACGCGCCGCGGCAAATTCATCCTCTTCCACTTTTCCGGCGGAGAAACCGTCTTGATCCATTTACGCATGACAGGCCAATTCGCCCTGCAAGCTCCGCAGACCCCGCGCGATCAGCATACGCACCTGACCCTGCAACTCAGCGGCGGCCAGGAACTGCGCTATCGCGATGCGCGTAAGTTCGGACGCTGGCAAGTGACCCGCGCGCCGCAAGCCATCCTGCAACGCCTGGGCCCGGAACCACTGGCGAAGGCCTTTACCCCGCGTGTCTTCGCGCAACGCCTGAACGGACGGCGCCGGATGCTAAAAACACTATTGCTCGACCAAGCTTTCCTGGCCGGACTCGGCAATATTTATGCCGACGAAGCTTTATGGCTCGCCGGTTTGCATCCGCAACGACGGGCCGACACCCTCACCCCGCCAGAAACCTTGGCTCTGTACCGGGCCATTCGCCAGACTTTACGGCGCGGCATCCGGCATGGTGGCACCACCCTGGGCAGAGGCGCGGGCCATTATGCCAGCCTGAACAGCCGCCGCGGCCGCCATCAAGATTATCTGCGGGTTTACCGCCGCAGCGGGCAAGCCTGCGAACGGTGTCAATCTCCCATCCGGCGCGTGATTATCGGCCAGCGGAGCACCCATTTCTGCCCGACTTGCCAGCGGCTTGAGCGGCGCGGGCCGCACCAGCGCACAATCTCCAAAAAAATAAAATCTTGCTTGTCAAGCATCTGAGTTCATGTTAAAGATCGCCCTTTTATGACAAATCACGCCTGGATTGCTGTTCTGGATTTTGGGTCGCCCCACACCCAAAAGATCGCGCGCGGAGTGCGCCAGCTGCGGATCTATTCCGAAATCCTGGCCTGGCACACCTCAGCCAGCGAACTGGCGCGGCGACGCCCGGCCGGCATCGTGCTCTCGGATAGTTCTGTCAGCATCCTGGATCCCAACGCCCCACTCTGCGATCCGCAACTGTTTGAGCTTGGTATTCCTATCCTGGGCATCGGCTATGGGATGCAAATGACAGCCCAGCTATTGGGTGGCGCCTTAGAACCGGCTGCCGCCGAGGTCACATCAATCAAGTTGAGCACCTCCGACGAGCTCTGCGCTGGTCTCCCCCCGCAATGGGAAACCCGCCTGAGCGCCGGCGCCCAAGTGGCGCGCCTGCCAGAAGGCTTCCTGCGCCTGGCACACTCAACCGCCTACCCCAATGCGGCTATGGTGCATCCGCAACGCAAGATCTGGGGGCTGCAGTTTAATCCCGAGCTGCCCGAGACCCCTTACGGCACAGATATCCTCCGTAATTTCGCGCGCCAGATCTGCGGCTGCCAGGACGATTGGCAGAGCCCGCAAATCATCCCCGCGAGCATTGCGGCTATCCAAAGCCGCGTCGGCCGGGAGCAAGTTATCTGTGGCTTGAGCGGCGGCGTGGATTCGGCCGTGGTGGCGGTGCTGTTGCAGCGGGCCATCGGGCAGCAGCTGCACTGTATTTTCGTGGATAACGGTCTCTTGCGTGCTGACGAAGCCGCTCAAGTGCAGGCCACCTTCGCGGGCACCTTCGGCATCAACCTGCATGTCGTCGATGCCCGCGCGCGTTTTCTGGCCGATTTAAAGGGCGTCATTGATCCTGAACAAAAACGCAAACGCATCGGCAAGCGTTTCATTGAGGTATTTGCCGCTGAAGCGCGACGCCTGGGCAAGATCAAGTTCCTGGCGCAAGGCACAATCTATCCGGATGTGATCGAAAGCATCTCGCCGCTGGGCGGAGCGGCCGCGCTGGTCAAAAGTCATCATAATGTGGGCGGCCTGCCGGCGGACCTGCAATTCGAACTGATTGAACCACTGCGCGAGTTATTCAAAGATGAAGTCCGTGAACTGGGACGCGCCCTGGGCCTGCCCGACTCCATCATCAAGCGCCAGCCCTTCCCCGGCCCCGGGCTGGCGGTGCGCATTATCGGGGAAGTGACCGCCGCCCGCGTCGCCTTACTGCAGCAAGCCGAACGGTGCCTGCAAGAAGAAATGGAACGATACGAGCAGCGCCATCAGCTCTGGCAATATTTTGCCGTGTTGCTGCCGGTTTTCAGCGTGGGCGTGAAGGATGCGGGGCGCACCTATGAAAATGTTATCGCGCTGCGCGCTGTCACCAGTCGGGAGGGTATGACCGCCCAATGGGCTCGGCTGCCGGCCGATCTGCTGGCCAGGATTGCCACGCGCATCAGCAACGAAGTTCGCGGCATCAACCGCGTGGTCTATGATATCAGCTCCAAGCCACCGGCCACCATCGAATGGGAGTAACGGCCGGCGCACACATCAACCAGCGAAAAATCGCTACAATAAAAATAAACTATGACGGCCTATCGTATTGAAATCGGATCGAAAAGCGGCCCGCGTGACGCGCGTGGGCAACGCCTCAAAATACAGGCGCGCCAGGCGCTGCAGTTGCCACTGCAGTCAGTCCAGACGCGCATGGTCTACAAAATCGATGCTCAACTGACCCGCAAAGAATTGCAGGCGGCGCGCAAGGCTTTCACCGATCCGCTCAGCGGCGTTTCGGCCATCGGCCGCTTGCGCCCGCCACGGCATTTCGATTGGCTGATCGAGATTGGCTTTCTGCCGGGCGTGACCGATAACGCCGGCCGCGTCGCGCGCTTGGCCTTGAGCGACGCCCTCGCGCGCACACTGGAACCGGCAGCGGGAGTCTATTCCGCCACTCAGTATTTTATCCGGGCAGCCGCCCTCACACGAGAACAGGTCCTGCGCCTGAGCAACGAGCTCCTGGCCAATCCCCTGCTCAACAGTTGCGCCATTTATACGGCGGCGGAATGGATAGCGCAGCCGCCGGATACAAGCGTTCCGGTTATCCGCGCCCCAGCCGTGCCACCGGTGCATATCTACAATCTTCAGCAGAGCGATGCCGCGCTGATGCAGCTCAGCCAGGATAACTGCCTCTCCCTCAGCTTAACCGAAATGCTGGCCATTCGCGATCATTATGCCAGCCCCGCCAGCCGATCCGCACGGCAGGCCGTCGGGTTGCCGGAACAGCCGACGGATGTGGAATTGGAATGCTTGGCGCAGACTTGGTCGGAACATTGCAGCCATAAGATTTTTGCGGCGCGCATCCATTATCGGGATGAACAAGGCCCGGAACAAGTCATCAATTCCCTTTTCGCAACTTACATCAAAGGCGCCACCGAAAAAATATCCCGTTCCATTCCCTGGCTCGTATCGGTCTTCAGCGACAATGCGGGTATCATCCGCTACGATCAAGATCGCTATCTGGTCTACAAGGCCGAAACCCATAACAGCCCCTCGGCCCTGGATCCCTATGGGGGCGCCATGACCGGGATTGTCGGCGTGAACCGCGACCCCATGGGCACTGGTCTGGGTGCCACTTTGATCTGCAATGTATGGGGCTACTGCCTGGGATCGCCCTTCTACACTGGCGACTTGCCGACGGGCCTCATGCATCCGCGGCGCATCCGCGACGGCGTGCATCAGGGGGCCATCGAAGGCGGCAACCAGAGCGGGATCCCCTGGGCGCGCGGCTGGGAAATTTTCGATGAGCGTTTCCTCGGCAAGCCCCTCGTATTCTGCGGCACGGTCGGGCTCCTCCCGGCCACCATTCAAGGCCGGGCCTCGGAACTGAAGGAAATTATGCCGGGTGATATCATCGTCATGCTCGGTGGGCGCATCGGCAAAGACAGCATTCATGGTGCCACCTTTTCCTCGGAAGAGCTGCACAATGACTCGCCCGTGCAGGTGGTGCAGATCGCCGATCCGCTCCTGCAACGCCAAGTATATGAATTTCTGATGGAAGCACGCGATCGCAACCTGTACCGCTGCATCACCGATAATGGTGCCGGCGGCCTGAGCTGCTCGGTCGGCGAAATGGCCCGCCTCACCGGCGGCGCCGAGCTGGATCTGGCCAAAGCCCCCTTGAAATACGAAGGCTTACAGCCCTGGGAAATCCTGGTTTCCGAAGCTCAGGAACGCATGACCCTGGCCGTGGCGCCCGAGAAACTGGCGGCTTTCATGGAACTGGCGCGGCGGCGTGATGTGGAAGCTAGCGCCCTGGGAACCTTCACAACTTCCGGCTATTTTCTGATCCGGCATGGGACCAACATCGTGGGCCAGTTGGATATGAATTTCCTCTATCGAGGCTGCCCGCTGATGGTCTTGCAAGCGCAGTGGACCCCGCCGAAGGTACTCGCGCCGCAACCCGCACGCGGCAGCGGGCGTACGCGCGTCTTACGCCGCCTCCTGGCCAGCTTGAATATCTGTTCCAAGGTCTTCAAGAGCCGTCAATATGATGGCGATGTGAAGGCGCTCGGCGTGGTCAGGCCCTATGTAGGGGTCAGCAACGATATACCCAGCGATGCTAGCGTGCTGCGCCTGAGCTATACCAGCCCGGAAGGTATCATCCTGGCCGAAGGTATCAACCCCTTCTATGCGGATCTCGACACCTATTGGATGATGGCCGCCGTCATCGATGAAGCCGTGCGCCGCATCATCAGCGTCGGCGGCCAACTGGGCACTATCGCCGGCCTGGACA
Organism: uncultured Verrucomicrobiota bacterium; assembly: GCA_964475165.1. GTDB lineage: Bacteria > Verrucomicrobiota > Kiritimatiellia > JAAZAB01 > JAAZAB01 > CAYUHK01. The sequence continues at coordinate 17,026 of CAYYVN010000007.1, forward strand.
ACTTCTGCTGGCCCGATCCGGTGGAATCAGAAAAAACCCCGGATGGCCGCTATAAACTGGCCCAGCTCGTCCGCGCCAACCGGGCGCTCTACGATGTCACCACCGCCTATCTGGTGCCTTGCATTTCCGGCAAGGATAGCTGCAAAAACGATTCCACCCGCGGCGGCCGCAAGATCTCCATTCCGCCCACCGTGCTTTTCTCCACCCTGGCGCCTATGGCCGACGTGCGGCTGGCTATTACCATGGATCTGAAACAGCCCGGCGACAGCATCTATATCATTGGCCTGACCCACTCGGAACTGGGCGCCTCAGCCTATCATCGCATGCTCGCCGAGGAACAAAATACTCCTCAAAATTATGGCGGGCAGGTGCCGCGCCTGGATACTGAACTGGCCTTGAAAATCTATGCGGCCATGTATCAGGCCATTCAGCAGGGCCTGCTGCAATCCTCGCATACCCCCACCCAGGGTGGACTGGCCGTGGCCGCGGCCCTGAGCGCGCTGGGCGGCGGTCTGGGGGCTCAGATTGATCTGGATAAAATACCCGCCACGGAGGCTCTCTCGCTGGACGCTCGCCTTTTCTCCGAATCCAACAGCCGCTTCATCGTCAGCGTCTCCCAGCCCAAACGCGCCGCATTTGAGGCTCTTTTTAAGGATTTACCCTGCGCGGCCGTCGGCAGCGTGACGGCGGCAACGCGCTTGATCATCACCGGCGGCAACGGACGCGAATTGATTAACTCTGACTTGGCGGCTCTCCGCCAAGCTTTCCAGGAAACATTGCATGGCCTCTAAACCAAAAGTATTGATCATCACCGGCTACGGATTAAGTTGTGAAGCCGAATCTCAGGCGGCCTGGGAAATGGCGGGCGCTCAAGTGCAAGCCATGCACCTGCACGATCTGCTGGCCGCCCCTGCGCAGCTCCTGCAATATCAAGCCCTGATGCTGATCGGTGGAGCTTCCTTCGGCGATCAGCTGGGAGCCGGCCAGGTGCTGGCCGGGCGCCTGCGCGGGCGCCTGCAAAGCGAACTGCATGCTTTCATCGCCCAAGGCCATTTGCTGCTGGGCATCGATAACGGCTTTCTGGTGATGCTCAAACTGGGCCTCTTGCCTGGCCTGGATGGCCAGTATTCCAAGCCGCGCCTGAGTGCCTTATTGAATGATAGCGCCACCTTCCAAAACCGCTGGGTGCGCGTCGGATTCGAAAACACACCCTGCGTCTTCACCCGCGGCCTGCCGCCCATGGATCTGCCCATCGGACATGCCGAAGGCAAACTCTTCACACCCGATAAAAAGCTCCTGGAACGTTTGGAAACCGAGGGCGCCGTAGCCTGCCGCTATCTGGACCCGCTGACCGACGAGCCAGCTAAAAGTTTCCCCCATAATCCCAGCGGCTCGTTGAACGCCATCGCCGGTTTATGCGATCCCAGCGGACGCATCTGCGGCTTGCTGCCGCACCCGGAAGCCTATCTCTTCCCGGAAAGCCACCCGCAATGGACGCGCCAAAAAATCTCCGGCAACCTGCCGACCGAAGGCTGGGGTCTGCAGATCTTCCGCAAGGCCGTGGCCCACTTGCGTGCACTGTGAGAAGCGGGCGCCCCTGTGCTTCAAGTGCCGGCATCAAGCAGGCCATGGGCCCTGATCTCATCTGTGATGCACTGCAGATATTCCGCGAAACGTGCCGCTAAAACAGCCGAAAGCTCATCCCCCAAAGCCAGCCGCGCTGGCTCAATCCCGAAGATAATCACCTGCGCGGGACACTCTCCCAGGCGCCGCGAGAGAGCTAAGAGCTCCAGCAGATCGCTGGCATGCAAGGAGAAGAGAGCCGGATCTTTGAGGGTGATGACTTGCTCGGGAGTGAAACGCCGCAGACTGCCGGGAGGCTCGCCCATGCGGGCGCAATCAATGATAATGGCACTGCGCCGGCCGCGCAGCGCATGCAAAAGCGTCAACCCACCCGTGCCCAGGTCCAGATATTCCACCGCCGATAGCGCGCAGGGTGCCTGACCGGCCGCGCGTACCAAATGGACGCCGATCCCTTCATCGCTCATCAAGAGGTTGCCCAGCCCGATGACCGCAACGGCAGGACGCATGGTTTCTGGCAAGCTCATCGCAGCTATGGCGCCGCCTACACGAACTCCACATCCAGGTAATGGGTGGAACAGGATATACAGGGATCATAGGCGCGCACCAGCATCTCCAGCATTAAGCGGATTTCCTGCGGGTCACGCCTGATGATCTGCGGCACAAACTCCTCAAAATCCTTTTGGATATTGGCATGATTCTGATTGGTGGGAATGCACAGATTGGCGCGCAGACAAACGCCGTGTGCGTCGAAGGCATAACGATGAAAGAGGATTCCACGAGGGGCCTCCACCGCCGCCGCGCCCTCTCCGGCCTTGGGCTTGGGCAGGGGTTTTTCCGGCTTCAGGCCAGCCGTCAAGATTTCGGCGATCAGCTCGCTGCCCTGTTCCAAGACATGGCAACACTCGACCAGCTGAGCAACGGTATTGAAAAATGGATTGGAGCAACCCGGCTGCAAGCCAAGCGTCCGGGCGGCCTGGGCGGCGATCGGGCTGAGGTGGCGCGCATTAAGATTGAAACGCGCCAAAGCGCCTACCGCATAGGAGGCGCGATGCCATTTGGCCCACTTGGCCGTGGATTGCGGCGACACATATTCATTGGTCACCGATTCAAACTCCGTTACGGGCACCGTCTCCGGAATATCGCTGCTGCCAATGGCCCCTTCAGAAAGGGTATAAGTTTGACCATCCACCAGAGCCACATATTCTGTCTCACGCCTGAAATCCGGCAGGCGCTCCTTGACGGCCAGCAGCGCTTGAACCAGCTTGGCGATCTCGGTTAATCCGGAACGCAACCGCCCCTCAAGAAGGCGCAACTGGGCTTCCGTGGGCAGACTGGCAAAACCGCCGGGCTTGAAAGCCACCGGATGGGTCATGCGCCCCGCTAACAGTTCCATCCATTCATTGGCCAGACGATGCAGGCCGATGATCGTCTTGAGCAGATCGGGATGGGTGGCCACCAGAGGCACTATCGATTTCTGCCCCAGAAGATCCGGAGCCACCAGATAGCCGATATGCAGGATATGGCTCTCCATGACTTCGGCCCCCAAAGCCAAGAGTCGCAGACGGCTGGTCTGTTCAGAAATCGCGATATCCATGGCCGCTTCAATGGCCTTGAGCGCCACCAGCGAATGGGATACCGAGCAAATCCCGCAAATGCGCGAGACAATCGTCTGAATATCCTCCCAACTGCGCCCGCGCACCATGACCTCAAAGAACCGCGGCGCCTCCGGCACCTGCCATTCCACCTTTTGCACCACGCCATCGGCGGCACGCACAACGATATTGCCATGCCCTTCAACGCGGGTTAAATGCTGCACCTGGATATCAACTGGGGCCATGGCTCAACTCCTGCTGTCCGCCAAATAAGGCCATCCGGCTTTGCAAATCAGCGCTGGTTTTACCGTATTGATCCATCACCTCGCGCGCCGCGTTCACATTCGGATCTTCAATCAGACCGCGGCAACCAAAACACCACAGCCCGCGGGAAGGACAACGCGCTCCGCAGCCAGCCAGCGTGATGGGGCCCAGGCAGATCTCATTGAACTCATAGCGGCAAACATAACCCAGCTTCTTGCACTCCACACACACCGGATGATTGGGGGGGATGGGGGGTTTTTTATGCAACAGTATACTGCGCAGGATAACGCTCAATTCGCGCTTATCGATGGGGCAACCATGCACCTTATAATCCACCTTGACCACCTCATCCAAAGCCTGGGTGGGCGCGGTATTGAGATGCGGCAGGTCGGCCTGTGCACCGTAGACCGCTTGGCGCACCGCACGCAAATCGAAATTGTTTTTGAGTTTATTGAGCCCGCCGATGGTGGCGCAGGCGCCCAAGGCGATTAGGATTTTGGCGCGGGCCCGAATAACCTCCAGACGCGCGGCGTCTTCCGGGCGCGTGATGGAGCCTTCGACCAGAGCGATATCATACTCCTCGCTCTGCTCGGACATGGCCTCGCGCCATTCCACTGGCTGCACCACTTGCAGGAGCTCTAAGAGATCCTCTTCCAGATTGATGATCTGCAGCTGGCAGCCTTCGCAGCCCGCAAAATCAAAAATGGCCAGGCGTGGTTTTTTCATCGGAAAGCCTCCGGCACCCCCATCAAATCACTGTAACGGAAGACCGGCCCATCCTGGCAGGCATACAGGGCATTGATCTGGCAATGGCCGCATTTGCCCACACCACACTTCATCTGGCGTTCCAGGGAGACATAGGCCCGCTCAGGCGGCAAGCCCATTTTATTCAATTCCAAAAGCACAAATTTATACATAATGGGCGGACCGCAGATCAGGGCGATGGTGCGCTGGGGTTGAATACTGATGCCAGGCAATAAGGTGGTGATAACGCCCTCATTGCCTTGCCAATCGGACGAGGCGCGATCCACCGTCTCCATATAGGCCACTCGCGGCTGACAGGCCCATTCGGGCGCTTCATCCACGAAAAGCCGCTCGGCGGGAGATTTGGCGCCAAACAAAATGGCTACGGCGCCATAATGGCGCCGCCGATCTAAGACATACTGGATGGCCGAGCGTAAGGGCGCCAGGCCAATGCCACCGGCAATGAAGAGAATATCCTGCTCGAGCATATTGGCCTCCACCGGAAAAGGCTGGCCAAATGGCCCGCGAATGCCGACCCGTTCACCGGGTTGCAAACGGTGCAGGGCGCCCGAGACATTGCCCACCTTGCGCACCAACAGCTGAAAGGATCCCTTACGCGTGGGAGCCGAGCAGAGCGAGATGGGCGCTTCGCCAATGCCAGCCATGGAAACCTCGACAAACTGGCCGGGCCAATGCCCCAATTCACGACCGGAATCCAGACGGAAATCAAAGAGGCGTTCCAGCTCCGTCAACTGCTGCACCGCCAAGAGCGTGGCCGGCTCAGGCAAATATATATCCCGCGCCGCCGGAGCATCGGCAGCGGATTGGGGCTGAGTGGCGCGCGGGGCCATCATCATTTAGCCTCCAATAAACGATTGTAGATTTCCACCGGACTGGCGATCTTGGTGACGCAGGCCGTGATGCAGCGTCCGCAGCCCACGCAGGCTATCTCGCCGATCTTATCCGGTACATACTTGCCCTTACGATAGAAACGATGCCGATAACGATCAGCACGGCTTTTACGGAAATTATGGCCGCCGGCCACCGCCGCAAAATCCTTCAGCAGACACCCATCCCAGGTGCGCCAACGTCGCCCCTGGCGCAAATCCCAATCCACTTCATCCTGCACATCGAAACAATAACAGGTGGGACACACCAAATTACAGGAACCACAGGAAAAACAACGCTGGGCCTTCTCCTCCCAAACGGGATGCTCGTAGGAAGCCGCCAGCAGCTCCGGCAAAGCCTGCGGTGGCATCCGCAAGCTATGCCGACAGAGATGCTGGCGGTTATCATCCCATACCTGTTGACGGCGACCCAGACTGACGGCATCGGCCGCGGGCGCCTGGGCCAGCACGCCCAGCAGGGACTCGCCGCGGGCGGTACGCGCATCCACCACATAGCGCTCGCCGATCCGCGTCAAAAGTATATCGAAACCTCGCTCGGTGGTGGCCGTGCCCATACAGGCGGCGAAGACATTATCGGAGACGGACTGCACATCGCAGGCGATGATCGTGGCCCGCTGGCGGCGGGCCATATAGTGAGCATCAAATTTATCGCGCGCAAAGATGGTATCCATTTGAGCAATGGCCACCACATCATAGGGATGCACGCCCAAAATGATGAAAGGTTCCGTAGATGATTGCGTCTGAAACTCAGCCGGGCCAGTGAAACTAGAGAGCTTCTCCCAAGCCGGTTGGAAATACTTCTTGGGCGGCAGGATGGTGACATCGTAGTCCAAGCGCAGATCAGCGGCTTGATGCAGCGGCGCAAAGACGAAGCGCTCATCGCGCGCCTGTACGCCCATCACCGGCTGGGCGGCGATCAATTCCTCGATCCAGGCGGTGAATATTGGCAAATCCGCTATAACCACCCGCATAATATCCCTCTCCAGCGCGCCGCGCCCCGCCCTACTCTCCTCTTAGCCAGCGCCCATCCCAGCGCACTTCACCGCTGGCGCCTGACTTGCCTGGCGGCGCCCTAAAATTGGCTATACATATTATCCAACTCGCGCAGGACGTCGCGCCGACTGATCACGCCCACCACTTTACGGCCCTCGACCACCGGCATGCGATGAATGCGATGCCGCGCACAACAGTTGACCAGGGCGCTGATATCGGCATCCGGATCAAAAGTCATCACCTCGCGACGCATAACCTCCTCCACGGTGGTCTCGGCGGCATTGCCGCTGAAAGCAGAATTCATGATGTCATACTCGGAGATGATACCGATCAGATTGTGTTGATCATCCACCACGGGCACGGCACTCAGATTATGCGCCAACAAGATCTTGATGGCCTCGGTGAGCCGCATGGTCGGTTGGAGCGTGATGACCTTCCGCGTCATGATCTCCGATACTTTTTTGGTTTGCATCGTTTGGCCCTCCTGCCAGCCGCCCGCAAGACGCTCTAGCCCGGCTTTGTTTTAACGAGTATAAAGCGCCATCCGGCCCTGACAAGCCCATAATCCGCCGGCCCCCTGGCCCAGCTCATCAATAGGCTTTGGCGAAGACCACCCGGCGCTGGCTGGGCTGCCCGCTGAAGAGACAGCGCCCCTCTTCCGGCTCAGCCTGCCAGGGGATGCAACGGATGGTTACTCCCAGCGGGCCGGCCACTTCCTGGATGGCAGCGTCATCACCATTCCAATGGCAGAGAGCAAATCCGCCATGGATCTCGGGCTGCGCGGGATTGGCGGGGGTAAAGAAGCGCACGAATTCCTCCTGGGTATCTAGGGAGCGCGTATGCGCTTGACGAAAGGCGCGCGCTTTCTCCAATAGACCCTGCTGCATTTCATCCAGCGTGGCGCCCAGGGTTCGCAGCAGCTCAGCGCGCGCCAGGTTAACGCGCTCCTTGTGGGGGCGGTCGCGGCGAGTCAGGCTCACCGCATCGGCGGCCAGCTCGCGCGGGCCAACTTCCAGACGGATGGGCACGCCTTTCTTGATCCAATCCCAAACCTTATGCCCGCCACGGCCCTCGCGTTGATCGAGCTCCACGGCCAGCGGCTGATCATGATAGCGCAACTCGCGCAGCTCCGCCGCCAAACGCTCGCAATAAGCCAAGACCTCTGCCTGTTCCGTATCGCGATGCAGTACCGGCAAAATCACCGCTTGCGCCGGCGCCAGGCGCGGCGGCAAAACGAGGCCATCATCATCGCTATGGGTCATGATCAGCCCGCCGATCAGGCGCGTGGAAACGCCCCAGGAAGTGGTCCAGGCATATTGTTCCTGGCCGGCGGCATCGAGAAATTTAATGGCCGCCGCCCGCGCGAAGTTCTGCCCGAGGAAATGAGATGTGCCAGCCTGCAAAGCCTTACGATCCTGCATCATAGCCTCGATACTGTAGGTGGAGACGGCGCCAGGGAAGCGTTCAGCGGCGGTTTTCTCGCCCATGATCACTGGCATAGCCAGATAATCCTCGGCGAAATCCGCATAAACCCGCAGCATCTGTTCGGTTTCCGCGCGGGCCTCCTCCTGGCTGGCATGGGCCGTATGCCCCTCCTGCCAAAGAAATTCGGTGGTGCGCAGGAACATGCGCGTGCGCATCTCCCAACGCACGATATTGGCCCATTGATTGATCAAGAGTGGCAAATCGCGATAGGATTGCACCCATTTAGCGAACATAGCCCCGATGATGGTTTCCGAGGTGGGCCGGACGACCAGCGGCTCCTCCAAAGGACCGGCCGGAACCAACTTCCCCTCAGCATCCGCTTCCAGGCGGTGATGCGTCACCACGGCACACTCCTTGGCGAACCCTTCCACGTGTTCCGCCTCTTTCTCCAGAAAGCTAAGCGGAATAAACAGCGGGAAATAGGCGTTGCGATGGCCAGTGGCTTTGAATTTGCCATCCAAGACGCGCTGAATATTTTCCCATAGGCTATAGCCCCAGGGCTTGATGACCATGCAGCCGCGCACGGGCGAAAGCTCGGCCAGATCACCAGCGCGGATCACCTGCTGATACCATTCCGGGTAATCTTCCGAACGCAGCGGCTTAATGGCGGTTGTCGGCTGACGAGTAATAAAAAGTCCTTTCCGTTATGCCCACACATTATAAAAATCAGCCCACGCTTGGCAAGTGTCTTTGCCAGAAGTCTTAAATGGCTGAGATCAAGGCCGTGTCGCTGCCTGGCAGGACGCCATGCATAGTGCGGCGAATATGCCCTTCTAGGAGATGGCTTTGCCTTGATCCAAATACGGGGTGTGTAGAATTCGCAGCAATGTCTGCCACGATCGCCGCCTGCTTTGCCTTGATTCCAAATACGGGGTGTGTAGAATAGCTGGACGGGTAGCAGTT
>CAYYVN010000007.1:25598-108973 GCA_964475165.1 uncultured Verrucomicrobiota bacterium
GCTTTGCCTTGATTCCAAATACGGGGTGTGTAGAATAGCTGGACGGGTAGCAGTTGAGCTAATAGAGCTTTGCCTTGATTCCAAATACGGGGTGTGTAGAATTGGCATCGTCTGGTAAGTGTGGATTATCGAGCTTTGCCTTGATTCCAAATACGGGGTGTGTAGAATAGCCTCGCATAACCTCTTATAAATAAGGGGTTACCAAAGCAAGAGTTGTCCGGAGAACTCCTCCGCTTTCGCTTGGGAGGCGGGGGATCCTTGGATGACATATGATCGCTCCCATTGCGCACGCGTCACAAAGAAGGCCCGCACACTGCCTTCAGGCGGCAGGTTCCATTTTACGCGTGCCAAATGTGTTTGCTGCCGTGCAAAGCCGACGCAGGCCCTGGCATACACGCTGAATTGAATCATCTGGTAGCCGTCATCAATCAAAAACTTACGGAAACCGGTGGCTGCTTTCCGCTGCGTTTTTGTCGTTACCGGCAGATCAAAGGCCACAATTAACCAGCCCATTTTGAACTTCTCGGTGTCCATGGCTTATAGAAGGCCGCTTGTTTTTCCAGAACGGAACGACGAAACGAACGGATGACCGCCTCCACGCAGTTGCTCATGGTCAGCACCCTTCCCTGGTGCCTCACCTTGGAAATGGCAAAACGAGTAATCCATTGGCGGAAATCTTTTGTAACTTCGCCGCGACGACCCTCCGGCTGTTGCTGGATCCATTGGATAACAAACCAATCTACGTAGGGGCGGAATGGCTCCATGATGTCGTAGGCCAATGGCGTACAGCGCTCCCGCGTGACATGCGAGATGCCGAATGTCGGGTCGAGCCCCACCGCTAACAACTTCTGAAGGCAAATCGAAAGCAGAACGGCGTAGCCGTAATTTAAGAGGTTGTTCATACCACCACCAAAACGTGACCGCTCAAATTTGGCCGCCGTCAAAGAGCCGAGCATCTGCCAAAATTCCCGGGCACACATGCTTTCCTTATGGGCGTGTTTCCCAAACGCGGTCTGCCGCATAGCCTCCACCTTTGGGCTGGAAGGGGCGACTAGAGCGGCCAGCCAGTATTGATTTTGGCACTTGGCGTCAACGGTTTTTGTCCACAGCGTTTGCCGCAGGGATGCCTTGATGCCGAACTGGGCTCGCGTCAGGTGTGTATCGGTGGAACGATTGGCTGGGAGTAGGATGCTGACGGGCTTGAAGGCCTCGCAAACAATCAACGCCACATGGTGTTTGGCCGCATCAAGCAGTAACTGGCCATGCAAAACAGGAGAAAAGCTGGTGATAACGATTGCGGCGATGTCTTCCATCGGAAGACTTTTCCGCCCCTCAGCCGTCTTGCAGATCAGTTGCCCATCCTTGCTGCTCAAGAAGCATTGGGGGCTGTCGATGCTGACGATGTGATAGGACATTCCGGCATCCCCGTCAACGGGTTTCGAATGATAGATAACCCGGCATCAAGAAGCGAACGCAGAAGAACACTGTCCTTATCATACGCAAGCGAATCGGCAGCCCCTAGAGCCAAACAAATGCCACTCGATTTGTTTTTTACGGAAAAAACTTTCCATGTGCCCTGGTACCTGCCTTTCATCACCTGGATAAGCTGGCCTTTGCGAATGACTCGCGGCATTTTATTCCCATTGGCCTTTTTTAGCTTCATCAACCTTGGCCAGACCTTGTGGAACGGGATGACAGTCGGCTCCGGATCAAGGGCCACGCCATAGTTGTCGGGGATGATCAGTGCCCCTTTCAGGCGCTGGAGCTTGCCAGAGCCGGAATCGGGATTTAAGCCGAGCACCTTTGTGATATTTCCCTCAGCTTGCTTAAGAGGCCGGCTCCCATCGCTTTGGCGCATTCGTTGCTGAAGATGCACCATGCCGTCTTTCACGGAAACGACCCGCCATGTATTCAGCTCAACACGCAGGCCATCCATGCTGGCAGGAATATGCTGGGCCACCCGCCTTTCTTTCAAGCGTTCTTCCACTTGCTTCTTGAGGCTTGCGTCCAGGTCGCGAAGATCAAAATGGCCATCGACGCCAATTTGAAAAATCCCAAGCGCTTCTAGGAGGCGGCGGTCATTAGAGTCCAGGCGTCGTTTTGTCATGGCAGTCCACACGGAGCCGTTGTTGGGCAGAAAATGGGATGCCAGCCCAAGCACGCAGGCGTCAACGGCATGGTGCAGGTGGGTAATGTTTCGAATCTCCGCCTTGGTTTTGATGGTCTTATCATCGTTCAGCACGCCTGGCACGGCCGGGCCGATGCAGCCAAGTAGGCTCCATTTCCGGCGGACAAAACCTGTAACGGATCCTGGCAGGGAAACCACCACAGGCGGAGTCGGCTGGCCGGAGAAGGAGCGCCTCATCAACTGAGCGCCCATGCGCGTGAGCTGTGAGGTAATGGTGAGGTCACGTGGGACGAACTCGGGCTCATCATATTTCTGGAGCAGCATCAACTGCCGCCGCCTCATTTTGCGACGCCGGTCATCGTCATGACCTTTGCGAATATCAAGGCCTTCGACAAATTTCGTATATTGGTTGAGGCTCCGGATACTCAGGTTTGGCATACCGGGGACCGGCTTGCCTTGTTCGTCATGGATAAACTGCCAGGCGGTTCGTTTGCCTTTCCACTCGTTGATAGCCTTGAAGGTAATGACCAGCGCCTCCAGTGCATCGGATTGCCGCTCCGAGCGAGGAATGACGTGATCCTTGTCCACGTGACGGGTCACAAGGTTAACCGGCTCAAACTTCTGGCCGGTATAGGGACAGGTCCAATTCAGGTCGTCAGCCACCCTGGCTTTGCGGATGAGGCCGGGGGTGATCTTGTTGTTGCTATTTTCAAAAGCGGCCTTAAGCTTATCAGCCACTTGGCGGTGATTGGATAGCCGCCGGCCAAGCTCGGCGGCTTTTTCCTTAGCGGTCATACCCGACATTTCACGGAGGTTGCGGTTCACTTCAATCGTGATCTGGCGGACGCGATTTTTATCGCCCGCCGCATATTCCTTGAGAATATCCGACAATAATCTCTCCAGAATGAGCAGGCGATGCCGGACCAGGTGGTTGTTCGTCTGATGCTCGATCCGACGCTCAAGCTGGGCTTTTCTTATAGATTCCGTCGGGAAAAGGCAGCCCCCTTCCTCATTAGGGTGTTTTCCCGCCATGACTTCCTCGAAGGCCTTTTGCAGAATCGGACGTGCATAAGGGGCACGCCCGGAAATCGACTTTACGCTAATGGGGCTCTCCATCCACGAATCCAAGGTTTCGTCGGCCCCTCTTTTCTTGCGTTTGGCTTTGCCTCCTTCAAATAACAGGCGAACCTGGCGATCAAACGCATCCGGCTGTTCTCCCAGCTCAATCAGGTCTTTGCGAATAGCGGCCATAGTGACGGTTTTCCTGTGGCGCAGGCGGCCTCGTAGGCGCAATTGAAGACGCGGGGGCAAAAGCGGCCAGAGCGACTTTAATTTATCGGATTGCTCAAGTTTTTTAACCGGGTCTACAAGCAAGGCTTCTTCGGCGTCCGGATGCATGAGCATGGTATCTATGTTGTCTCGGACACAGCCGGTGGCCGCACGAATACTTTGCTTGAATTGAGTTTTCGTGAAATAGCCTGTTTCCCTGATCCTGGAATCAATTTCTTGGCGTTCGCCGGCCGATAGAGGACGGAGTTCGCCTTCGTCCGCACGGGCCACCCGGACATTAGCCAACTGCATAGCCCAACGAAAATCGAGAAACTCACGAGTGTTGCGGATGGGAACTTTTTCTCCGGAAACAGGGCAAATGGAAATGATACGGTTGTCGAAATGTGGGATAATCTGGCCGAAGAGCAGGCCTCCCTGGTACCGGTTGGGCAGGCTTAGGCTCGGGCAAGGGATCGCACGCCAAGCATCCGCGTCCGCGCTGTTGGCAAGGAGGCTTCTGATGAGCAAATCATCGACGCCTTCAAGCTTCCCCTTGTGAGCGGCAAAAATCTGCAAGACTTCGTCCTCAACGATTTCCCTCGGAAAGGCCGCGTTGAGCCCTTTGAAGCGAAGGCGCGATGCGCGTTTATTGCCCGCCGGATCCAGCCCCAGGGCTTTGCAGACTGTCTCGGCCATGGTCTTAGAGCCGTATTTTTCCAAAAGCGATTTGGCATTCTGCACTTTTTCGACGTCTTCATCTTCAATCTGTTCGTTCCGCGCCCAGTGCCGGTTCCCATCGTATCCTCGGTTATGAGCATACCAGCGCAACACATCCCATATCTCATACCAGTTCAGTATAGCCCCCCGAGTCAGAACGCGCGCCGCCAGAAGCCAGGGCCATGAACATCCGGGCTTATCAAGTTCGCCTTTGGAAAGAACACCGACATGATTTAACAGCAATTTCATACAGGCGATCCGCTTGCGAACGCTCCGGATGTTACGCCTTTGCCTTCTGAACGTGCGGCGCTGGCTAGCCAGGCAGTCATCAGCCTGGAAGGTGACCACCCCGCACCCCATTACTTCCACCCGCGCCCCACCCTGGATAACAGCCCAGCCGATCGAGCTATGTCCGACATCGAAACTCACTTCCAGATTTGAGGACACATTCGAAATATTTTCATTTTTATTGTTGCATTTCATATTGCCCCCCTGCTAGAGTGTAGCCGGAATCAAGACAAAGTTAGTTAACGCAGACTGCGTCCCTGATTGCAACGCGATCACACCAGTAACAAACAGCGTTATGACTTTTGAAAAGGCGGGGGCAACCCCGCCTTTTCTATTTCTCCATTTTTCCCTTACCGCCCCCCAGCATCTTGATGCCGCATCCTGCATGCTGTCGCCCCCCGGCACGATTACATTAAATACAATCGTACCACCCCACCCCGGCAATCGCCAGCGGAAAATTCATCGCCAAACAGACTTGGCGGGCAATTGAGATTGCAGGAGGATAAATCAATGAGCCCCATTGTTGAAGGCACTTGGTGGCCGCGCCGCAGCCGCTTTGCTGAAGCGTAATCCAGTCACAGGAAATCCGATGCCTATCAATAAAGGGTCAAAGGCTTGGCTGGCACAATAAAAAAGCTGGTACCCCGGGCGGGAGTTGAACCCACGACCTGCGGATTAGGAATCCGCCGCTCTGTCCAACTGAGCTACCGGAGTATGCGCAGCATGCGGCATCCAAAGCATTATAACACGAGCGCCATGCTTGGCAATCCAGGCCACGCGGCCGCACAGCCGGCCCGGTTAGGGAGCCAGCATCTTGGCTCGGGGCTTAGATGCGCACTTCGCGCTTGAGCGCGGCCGCTTTGTAGACGCCATCCAAGATGCGCTGAACGGCCCAACCATCCTCGCCGGGCGCCGCGCATTTTTTGCCGTCACGCGCGCATTCCACAAAGTGGTTCATCTTATAGAGGAAACTATCACCCGTGCCGATAAAAGCCGGCGTCATGTTAAGCATATAGCCTTGATCATCGCCGAAAACCTGCAGGGGATCATAAGTTGCCCCACCCTTGGAGCCCATGATCTGGATCGTATGGAGATCCTTCTCTATATGCGCCGCGAAGCTGGACTCGATGACCAATGTGCTGCCATTGGCAAACTTGATAAACCCAATCGCCAGATCTTCCACCGTGTAAGTCTTATAGTCCCAATTCCCCCAGCCAGTTAAGGCTTGCGGTTTCTTGTTGCCAATATAGGTATAACAGGAAGCGCTGGCGCTCAGCGGTGGCGGCGCGCCCATGATGTAATGGGCCATCTCAAGGATATGCACGCCGATATCAATCATCGGGCCACCCCCCTGTAATTCCTTGCGACCAAAAACTCCCCAGCTGGGAATGCCGCGCCGGCGCAGGGCTTGGCAGCGTACATAGAGGATATCGCCGAAGCTGCCACTGGCCACGCGTTGACGCAGGAACTGAGCGGAGCGCGTGAAACGCCACTGAAATCCGATCTGCAGCAGGCGCTTGGCTTGCTTGGCGGCCGCGACCATGGCGGCGGCTTGCTTGGCGTTCATCGCCATGGGTTTTTCCACCAGCACGTGTTTACCCGCCTTGAGCGCGGCAATGCTGGGGCGACTATGCATATTATTCGGCGTGCAAACGCTGACGGCCTCAAGCCCGGGCAGGGCCAGAAGTTTTTTCCAATCCTTGAAAAGATGCGGCGTATTGTAGTCCTGCTTGAATTTATCAAGCGCGGCCTGATTGACATCCGCCGCCGCCACCACCTCCACTCCCGATACCTTCTTCAAATAATTAGCCTGAGCGCGGGCAATCCCTCCGGCACCTATAAACCCGAGGCGCAAAACTTTGCTCATTAAAAAGTCTCCTCTCAATTAATGAACAGCGACCCTTTTGAAGAAGGCAGTATAGAGCGCCGCCCCCGCCAGTCAAGCCCAGAAGGCTAGCCCGCTTGGGAGCAGCCAGCCGATGCTTACAGCGGCTCAGCCTCCCCTTCCGGCGTGGCGGCCAGACGCGCATGGAGGGCTTCCAGCTTGGCTATATAATAAGCCAGGTTGGTGTCGGGCGCTTGAGGATCCCAGTCGCGCACCAGCTTGGCGGCTTGATGGGCCGCGACGCTTTTTTTGGTGCCGGTGATGTAATAGACGACTCGATCACCGGCCTGATAAGGCCTGCCGGAACGCAAGGCCAGTTCGTAGGCGGCATTGCGGGCGCGCTTTTTAGCGGCCACCTTAGCCGCGTAGCCGGCGGGCGTCTCCTTGAGGATCTCGGTTTTGGCCAGATTACGGATGGGCATTTGGGCCAGTTCCGCCTTGTAGCGCTCCAGCAAGGCGGGGATATCCTGGGGCCGCGCCTCCAGCTGCAAGCGGAGATAATCGCGCAGGAAAGCGCGCAGATAAGGTTCCAGCCCGCGCGATTTCAAAGCGGCGCCACGAATGATCATCTGGCCGGATGGTTCCAGCAGAGCATAGTTCTTCATCTTATAGCTGAACATGGAGAGATAATCGCCATCGAATTCAACCTCGATACCGGCCGGCAGAGCCTCCTTTTGAAAGCGGCGCTGGAAAGCTTCCTCGGCGCCGCGCGCCCGGAAAGGCGGCGGCACAAAATAAATACCATCGGTATCAATCTCCACCGGCTGCGCGCCATGCTCCCGCAACCATTTGATCATCCGCCGCAGAATATTGCGCCCGGCGGCGGCCACCCGGGCGGCCGCCTCAAAATCATTGAAGCGCGCTTGAGCAAAACCAAGGTAGCCATAAAAGGAATTGATCAGGATCTTGAAGGCCGTTTGCAAAGCCTGGAAATGGGCCGCCTGCGCCGGCGTGGGTGCGGAGAGCATTTGGCGTTTGGCTTCCAGGCGATAGTCGCGCAGAAACTCCAGCAATTTCAGGAAGACGCCCTGAGTATCAGAGCTGGGGCCCAGGCCTTTGGCCAGCATGATGGAAGGATACAAGGAGCGCACGTCGCAATGGCGCACATTGCGGATGGTGCCGCGCATGAAGATATCAGTATAGCCCCCCTCAAAAGGCCGCGGCGCTTCCGGGGCCGGCAGGGCATGGCGGCGCTGCAGATAGGCGCCCAGCAAAAGAGCATCGATCTTGGCCGCATTACCCCGTAAACAGACATCCTGGTAGGGCATCGGCAGCATTTGGGCTTGGACAAAATAACTGCGCGTCAAGACATCCGCCAGTGCGCGCGTCTCCCGGATATCATCGGCGGCATAGCGTAAGACCCGCTGGGGATCCCGCGCATAGATATTGGCCATATCAGCGCTATCAAGATACACACGCTGCGGGGCCGCCAGGCCGAAATGCCGGGCGGCTTCCTTCAGGCTCAAGCTCTCCAGAGCGCGATGGGTGGCATCATAGATCTGCAACAGAAAAAAGGTGTCCACGATATGGCGCCCGTTGATGGTATATCTTGAAAAATTGGTGCTGCGTTCGCCGGCCACGAAACGACCCGGGCGCGAGCGCAACAGGCTGCCATCACGCCCCAAAGCCAGGGGTACCCGATGCAGCTTGGCGCGCTGGGCCAGGTATGGCAGATCGAAATTGAAAATATTATGCCCCTCAATCACATCCGGATCGCGCTCACGCACCACGCGCACGAATTCTTCGAGGAGCTGTTTTTCGCCACCACCCTCATCCGCGAGCGTCTCCACCCAGCCACTCTCATCGCCCAGGGCAATGATGATGATGCGGTCGCTGGCCCGTTCAGCGTTACAAAAATCAAAACCCGGAGCGGTGATGGTCTCAATATCCACCTGTAAACGACGCAGATCCTCAAAGGCCATGGCGCTGAAAAAGGTCCGGCCGCTCAGCATGCAAAACTGCTGCAGGGGATCGTTGAGCGCCAGATAAGGAGCCGGACCAGCGGCGGCGGCCCGGGAGAACTTTTGGGCGAGCCAGGTTTGGGCGCTTTTCCAGTCCGACCAATCATCGAAAAACGCCAAGCTTTTCAGCCAGAGCTCGCCGCCCAAGGACTGGCACTCGACTTGCACCGGACAGCCCTGCAGCAGCCCTTCATTTTCGATCCACATAAAAGGCCGAAAGCATTCCTGGCGCCGGATGATCCGCTGCTGCTCGCGCAGATAGAGGCTGACGCGCTGACCGCAGGCTTGGCGGTCAGCCGGCTCCAGCTCCACTGCCAGCAGACCGGGCGGCGGTTGCTGGCCCAGAATGGCCGGCCAGCTCCCCGCCGCTGGGGCTTGAGGGGTATCGGGCGTGGCTTTCATGTGCAATATCCGCGAATGGATCGCCGGCTACAGGCCGGCATCCACGCGTACCTTGGGAAAATCCGTGAACCAGAATTGGAGCCAGACATCGAAGTCGTCATCGAGCCAGTTTAAGCCCAGCCGGGCGGAGAGGCAGCCCATATGGCGTTGCACGGATAGCCCATATTCCTCCAGGGTACTATCTTCAAACTCATAACGGCAATAGATGCTGAAACGCCAATTGGCATGGGGCGCAATCGTCAGGGAATTACAGAGCAGGCTGCTGCCCTCATCTTGATAGCGATGCTCCACCTCATAGGACCAAAAAGTTTTATCGAGAACAGTGAAACGCGTATTGAAGTTCTGGATCAGGTTTTGGTGCGTATCATAGACGCCGTCGATCTTGAGCACCACCCAATCGAAAGGCGTGGAGCGCACTTCAAAGGCCAGGTTGCTGAAGACCTGCTGGCCGGGCTGACGCTCGAGCCGGTAGTGCGTCCAGACATCGGCATAGATCAAATCATATACCGTGCGGCGCCGGGTCTGAATCTTATTGCGCAGGCCCAGTCGGATATCATGCTGGAGCCCCAGGCCATCCACACTGTCGAAGGGATACAGGTTAGTGGCCAAGAGATCGGGCTCGGGCATCCAGGTATAATTAGCATAAGGCTCAGCGATGTGGCGCACATCATTGATGATATCGCCAGGATATGTATCCCAAACCCGGAAGGCCTTCAGGGAGGTTTCCAAGCCGAGATGCGCCAGGTTCCGATACTGGGCGCCGAGCCGCTCCATCTGCTTATGGGCGCGGCTGGCCTCCGCATTGGAGATGACGGCCACGCCGTTAGTATCGAGCCGCGGCCCGAGCAGCTGGTTGGTATAATCCTGCTTGGTCGCCGAATACCAGGTACCGCGATAACCAGCGCGCGGCGTGAAGGTCAGGAACCCAAAAAGCTTGCGGGGATAATAGATCGTATGATCGGTATCGAAACGGAAGGCGTCGTAATTCTGTTGATCGGTGATATTGCTCTCCCATTCCTTGCTCAAATAGCCGGCCGTGGTCTTACCCTGATAATAAAAAGGACTCTCCCCTATCTGCTGACGGGGCAGATCAAGGGTTAGAAAAGGGAGCCGGTCGATCCCCGTATAAAAATCATTGAGGCGCCGCTCCACTTCCAGGCTGAGCGCGTAATGCTCACCATGATGGCCGAGAACCAGGTAATTATCCGGCTCGGGTGCAGCCTTATATTCCTTGCGGAAGAACTGCTCGATGAATTTGGGATCGCTCAGATAATCCAGCTGCACCAGGAAATAGTCGCGCTCGCTCAAACTATGGCTGTGATATAAACGCATCCGATAGCGATCATGGTCGATGGGATAGTCATGCTGCTTATCCTCATGCGGCCAGGCATCCTGGGCGTAATACACGATGGCATCACCAAACCAGGCATCTTCATACTCACGCGGCGGCTTGGTATCCTCCCAGTATTTATGGCCCGTGAAAGCCCAGGGCTCATCGGGAGTCGGGTTCAGATAACGCTCCGTGGAAAGGGCCTGAGCATTGCCGCCGGCGGTCCACATGATATCCTGCCCCAGGGCCAGTCCGCGGCGCAGACGCAAATCAACATGGCTGGCCGCCTCGACTTTCTTGCTGATGCGGTAATTGAAAGCCGTCAGGAGATAGGCCCACATGCGGCGGTTATAGCCGGGCACCATGGAAATGAAGTTGGGATCGCCAATATTCTGCGACCAATAGGGCGCATACATCACTGGCACGCCGCTCACATACAAAACAACATGCTGCGCTCGAATATGATGGCCGGGATCAATGCGCACCTTGCGCGCCCGCAAGTGGGCCTTGGGGTGTTCGCCCGCGCAGGGCGTCAGAATGGCATGCTCCAGCACATACTCGCGTTCCGAGGTTTGATATGAGGTCTGGGCGCGCACATAAAATGGCTCCAGGTAGGCGGCGAAACCGCCGAAATCACCCTGATGGGTTTGAAAATTATAGCGTAACTTCTGGCCCACCCACAGATCGCTGCCACGCTCCAAAGTCACCTGGCCATCGGCCACCACATCCAGCGTATCCAGGTTGATCACCGCATGCTCGCTGCGCAAGTGGGTATCATCCTGGCGTATATGCACCTGACCGGAAGCCACCAAGAGACGCTGGGCGCCTTCCAATTCCAGCACATCCGCCCGCACATCGAACGGCCAGGCCGTGAGACGAATCAGTTCATCGGGAAAGGCATCCTCCAGCAATAGACGATTCAAACGCAAGCGATCGACCGTCTCGCGCTCCTGGAGCAATTGGCGCGTATCCTCGGAAAGTTCCACCCCGGCAAAGCGTTGCGGATCATACAGCGGCTCAGTCAGCAGCAGGCGGTTGATATCCTGAACCATCAGCTGGCGCAGCTGCTGATCGGGCTCGCCGGTTCCCTGGTAGGCATTGAGCAGCTGCCTGGTATGCACCGAGCATTGTTCGGCTACATAGCGCGCCACGGGATCTGGCGCCGCGCGCAGCCGCTGCGCTAAAGCGCCGGCATCCTTCAAATCGGAAAGGCCCAGGAGCAAGGGCATTTCCGGTGAAACCTCCGGCACCTGTTCGGGTTCCGGCGACAATTCCAGCACCTCTTCAGCCGCCAGCACCGCCCAGCCGCCCAGGAGCAGGATCAGCGCGCCTACACTCGCGCGGCGCGCAAACGCCCCGTGCATGCCCAGCCTAGCTTTCATGCCGCCCCCCGCCTGAGCCCCAGCTCCAGCCCGGAGCAGCCGGCCGGCCAGGGGCCGCCGCCATCCAAACCAGCAACTTCCAGAATACTTTCCATAGCAAGGCTTCTTTTAGCATGCCGCCCCTGCTAAACCAAGCTCCTTTCCGGATCCCCTTAACCCGCCGGGAGTCCAGGTTCCTTGGCGTTCAGATTGGAATACAGGTCCGCACCCGTGAGGGCATTGACGATGGCAACCTCCTCCATATGCAGACTGTTATCCGCTCGGAAACTGAGCCGCCCCTGGAACTGTTCCTGCATTTTCAACAATAAACCTTCATCTTCATCGCGCAAGCGGTTGAGCACCAGCGGATGCACCGTAATGCGCAGCGAAAGCCCCTCATGCGCTTCCTGCTGATGCGTGCGCATAATGGTCAATAAACGGCGCTGGATTTCCACGCTCATGCTCAGGGGGGATTTCACGCTGCCGCGCCCGCGGCAATAGGGACAATCCACATACATGGTGGATTCCAGGCTTTCATCCACGCGCTGGCGCGTCATCTCCAAGAGCCCCAGGTTGGAAATCGGCAGCACATTGGTGCGCGCCTTATCTTTTTTCAAAGCCTCCTTGAGAGCCTGGTAGATCTGGTTGCGGTGTTTTTTATGGCGCATATCGATGAGATCAATGATGATCAATCCGCCAATATTGCGCAGACGCAACTGGCGCGCGATTTCATGCACGGCTTCCGTGTTCACGCGCAGAATCGTTTCATCCTGAGAAGCGGAGCCTTTATGCTGGCCGGTATTGACGTCGATGGCAATCAAGGCCTCGGTTTCATCAAAGATAATGCACCCACCGGATTTCAAGATCACCTTGCGCCGAAAGGTATTTTCGAGCAGGCGCTCCACGGCATAATGCTCGAAGATCGGCCGGGCTCCGTCATACAACTTAACGCGTCCGCGCGCGCGCCGCGAGATGATCGCCAGAATCTCCTTGATGCGCTCATGTTCCGAGGCCGAATCGATGATGATGCTATCCACATCTTCGGTGACCGAATCGCGCACGGTACGCTCGACCAAATCCGGTTCCCGGTAGAGGCAGTGAGGCGCGCGACGCTCCTGAATGCCGCGCTGGATACCCTCCCAGCTGGCTAGCAGCGAGCGCATATCCCGCACGAAACTCGATCCGCTGGCGCCGGCGCCGGCGGTGCGGATGATCAAGCCGCAACCCTCCGGAACAGGCAGGCGCGCGACGATTTTCTTGAGACGTTTACGTTCCTGTTCATCGGCGATCTTACGCGAAATACCCCGCAGTTTGCTGCCGGGCATCAGCACGAAATAACGGCTGGGAATGCTCAGGCTGGCGGTGGCGCGCGGACCCTTGGTGCCGATGGGCCCCTTGGATATCTGAATGACGATTTCGGATCCAACCGGAAAATGGCGCGCGATATCCTGGCGGCTGAACTGACGCTGCCGCGAGGCCGAGCGGACATGCTCGCCTTCCAACGCCGCCAGCCGGGATAAATCTTCCGGGAACATATCCCAGTAATGGATGAAGGCGTTTTTGTTCAGACCAATATCCACGAAAGCGGCCTGCAACCCATCCTCCAGGTTCTGCACCACGCCCTTGTAGATATCGCCCACGATACGCTGTTCGGAAGCGATCTCTATTTTGAAGTCTTCCAGTTCGCCCTTGGAGAGAATCGCCATGCGCGTGGCCAGACTTTCCACATTGATGATGATTTCGCGGCGTTGTTGATCTTTCTTCTTACGAAACCTGAACATATTTTATTCCTTTCACTCTTCAACTTAGACCTGGCGCTGCACGCTCCAGGACCTCCAATCACCACGCAGATAGACGCTCTGAATCATGCCCAGCGCCGTCAGCGTGCCGACAATAAATGTTCCTCCATAACTGATCAGGGGCAAGGGAATGCCGGTGACCGGCATCAACCCAATGGTCATGGCGATATTCATGAACACATGACAAAACAAGATCGTCACGATGCCCAGGCAGAGCAAGCGCCCCATCTTATCGGCGGCCAGAGCGGCTGTCCGCCAGCCAGCATATATCAGGAACGCGAACAGCATGAGCACAACCAGCGAACCAACGAACCCTTTTTCCTCGGCAATCACCGAGAAAATAAAGTCGTTGGGGGCCACTGTGCGCGGCAAGAACCCGAGAATATTCTGCGTGCCCTGCAGATACCCCTTGCCCCATAGCCGCCCGGAACCCACGGCTATTTCCGATTGGGCCCGGCTCCAGCCCGCTCCCAGTGGATCGCGATCGCTATCTAAAAACACCAAAATGCGATCGCATTGATAGGGCGTTAAGCCCACCAGGCGGACCAAACGCTCCTGCTGCGGCGGGCTACATCCCAGTTTGGATGGCAGCACCACCACCGCCAGCATGATGCCCAATAATAATAAGCCACCGGCGGCCAACGCGCCCAAAACGCGCCCGGAGATGCCCGCCGCAAACATCACCACCCATAATAACGGCAGCAAAACCAGGGCGGTACCCAGGTCCGGCTGTTTGCTGATCAGAAGCATGGGCACTAAAACCAGGCCCAACCCCAACCAGACCAGGCGCCGCTGCTGCAAGGCCCGCCCCGGCCAACCAAAGAGCCTGGCCAGCACGAGCACTACGGCCACTTTCATCAGCTCCGCCGGCTGAAAAATAAAGAGGCCGCCCACTTGAATCCACCGCCGCGCGCCGAAAATTTTCAGGCCCACATGGGGCACAAAAACCAATACCAACAGGAGCAAAGCCGCCCCATATAACCACCAGGCGGCGCGCACCCATTGATGATAATCGGTGAGGGCCATGAAGGTAAAAGAGCACAGCCCGAGGATGATCCACAACACCTGTTTCTGATAGAGCGGACCCAGCGCCGCCCGGCTGACGCGTGTATCCGCACTATAGACAAAACATACGCCCACGATCAAAAGCAGCAGCATGACCCCCAGCTGGAACCAATCCAAGCGCTGCCAAAAATAACCTAACCATCTCTTCTTCATTGGCTATCCTCGCGCGGCAGATTGAGAAGTGCGCTCATCAGTTGGCGCATCAGCGGCCCCACCGTGGCCCCGCCCGAAAGCGCCTCATCCAAGACCATGGCCACCGCATAGCGCGGCTCTTGATAGGGAGCAAAAAGCACCATCCAGCCCCGGCTGCGCCCGGACCCCTTACGCCCATACTCGGCCGTGCCGGTCTTACCGGCCATCTCCGTCTCGGGCACGCGGGCCAAATGCCCGGTGCCAGAGGGGCTCTGGATGACGTCGCGCATGCCGGCCTTCACCAATGCCAAGTGGGCGGGTTTCCAGGGCAGTTCACGCACCAGCACCGGCGCTATATCTTGATAGGCGCTGGCATGCACAGGCCGCTGACGCAAGATCAAACGCGGCTGATAGAGGCGGCCGCCATTAGCAATGGCCGCCGTGGCCACCGCCATCTGGAGGGGCGTCACCAGTAAATCCCCTTGGCCAATGGCGATGTTGCAGGTATCGCCATCGCGCCAGGCTTCACCGCGCCGGATACGCTTCCAGCCCTTGCCCGGCACCACTCCCGCCGCTTCGTAATCCAAATCGATCCCCGTTTTCTGGCCCAGGCCCACGGCGAGCGCCAGATGATAAATCGGATCAATACCGCACTGCAATCCCAACTTATAAAAGAAGGTATTACAAGAGATCTGCAAGGCCTGGCGCAGGTTCAGGCGCCCATGCGCCTCCCCGCCAAAACAGGCGAAACGCTGCGCGCCCAGGGCGTGATAACCCTGGCAAGTATAGGCGATCTCAGGGGTGACCTGCCCCGATTCCAGGGCCGCCAAAGCCACCAGAGGCTTGAAGACGCTGCCCGGAGCGTAGAGGCCGCTGAGGGCGCGATTCAGCAAGGGCTTATGAGGATCGGCCAGGGTGCGGGCCCAGGTGGCTGATGGAATGGCCGGCGAAAATTCATTGGGATCAAAAGCGGGCGAGCTGGCCAGAGCCAACACATCGCCATTGCGCGGATCCAACACGACCACCGCGCCTGGTTTATCAACCAGGATGGCTTCAGCGTGCCGCTGCACATCCTGATCTATGGCCAGTACCAGGTCGCCGCCGGCTACCGGCTCACGAAAAGCGATTTGATCATGTTTGAATCCGGAAACATCCACGCGCACCAGGCGCCCGCCCGGCTCGCCCCGCAAAAGATCATCGTAGCGCTTTTCAAGGCCGGAGCGGCCCACCATTTCCGGCCAATAGGAATGCAACCCGTCGGCCTCTGTATCCTTGGCCGCCGCCCCCACATAGCCCAGCAGGTGGCTGGCACTGGCCGCCTGCGGATAGAAGCGTTCGGCTTCCACCAGGATTTCCGCCAGCGGCAACCAGAGACTGGCCTCGGCCAAGCGGGCGCAGGCCGCGGCTGGCACATGCCGCCAGGCAATCAAAGGCAGAGCCTTACGATTATATAAATGATGCTCCACCTGCGCATAGGTCACGCTCGGCGCCAGCTCGATCACCGCCGCTACCCGCTCTACCAGTTGCCAGGCCTCGGCGGTAGTGATCCTCAGCTGACCCGGCTGACGCAGCTCTTCCAGGTACAAGGCGATGCAATAATCGGGGCGATTATCGGCCAAACAACGGCCCTGCCGATCGAAAATCAGCCCGCGCGGACCCGGGATCTGCACCCGGCGGATGGATTGCTGTTCGAGGCTGATTTCATAGCGTTCGCCGCGCCCCACCTGGATGCGCCATAGCAACAACGCCAAGAGCCCCAAACCAAGCAGCATGCCCAGCCCAATGAGGCGTAAACGCGCCAGATCCCGTTCGTTAAGATGCGCACTCATGCTGCTCTTTGATCTCCAGATTACCGACCACCCGCTCCAACCAGGCCATGCCTCGCAGCAGCAGCGGCGCCACCAATAAAGCATACAGGCCCACGCCCGTTATTTTGGCGATCACCCGCGCTAAAGATATTTCGCGCGCGCCGTTATCGCTGATCCATAACAAAACATACAAGGCCAGAGTGACCCCCACCCCGGTCCAGACGCCAAAAACCATGTGGGTGATCCAACGCCGACTGAAGACCACCTCACGATAAGCTCGCGCCAATAAACCCGCCGCCAACAAACACACGCTTAGATAACCCAGGGGCAAGGCCGCGAGGCTCTCGCTCAAGATGCCGCCCAGCACGGCGGCGGTCAGCATCAAGGCCTGCGAGCGATGCAAGGCATAATAGAGCACCAGGCTGGCAACCAAAGGTGGTTTGGCCTGCCCCAGCCAGGCCACCGCCGGAAAGGCCATTTCGGCCAGCAGGGCCCCCAGCAAGGCGAATAGCATAATTAAAACATTCATCTCATCTGCGCCCTGCGCTGGTGGTCAGCGTCTCAGTCAAGGGACCACCAGGCTGCTCGGGCAGCACCACAAAGACCACCGTGATATTCTTCAAATCCGCGGCCGGCACGATATCCGCATGCTGATACAGCCCGGAACGATCCAGATAGACCTTCTCCACATAGCCAATGGTTAAACCCGCCGGAAATACTCCGCCCAGGCCGGAAGTGACCACTTCATCGCCCGGTAAAATATCGGCTTCCTTCATGATAAAATCCATGCGGCATAAGGAATCGCCCTGCAAGGAAACGCCCTGCCCGCGCACGATCCCAAAGGCATCCATGCGCGCCAGCTTGGCCGATACCCGGGTGTGAGGATCCACCAGAAACAAAACATCCGCTGTGTTGCCGGAAACCTCGACGATGCGTCCCACCAGGCCTTCGGCCGAGATCACCGGCATATCGCGCGCCAGGCCGGCGCTCAGACCTTTATTGAGCCTGGCCATCTCCCACCAGCCGCCGAGGGCCCGGGCCACCACTTGAGCCGCCAGCAGGCGATAGCCCGGACCGGCCGGCAGGGCCAGCAAGCGCCGCAATTCGGCATTCTCCTGCTCCAAAGCTTTGAGCTGGCGGATCTCATTACGCAACTGGCCCATTTCAAGCGTGAGCCGTTCGTGGCGTTGAGCCTGTTCGGCGGCACCCAGGCACAAAGCGCTGCCCCAGGCCCGGGCATTGGCCAGCAGAGTCGCCAGCGGCAGGAGAGCATCGCGCAGGCCGCCCTGCCAGCGGGCGTTAAAAGCAGCCGGCAGATGCATCAGCACGAGCAAGAACATGCCCACTGCCAGGAGGCTAATTATGTTTCGTTGCCAGCGCATGTTTCCAAAAACAACCTTCCAGCGGTCCTCATCCTTGGCCTGAAGCTCCTCTGGCAACCCAAGCTCCCAGGCCAGAGACTACAAGACTCCCAGTATTCCGTGGATGGCGAAGAGAAACGTAAGCGCTGGATGATGCTCTGCCCGCAGCCCGGTTTAGAAAGGCGTGCTGGCAACTTTGCGCAGGAATTTGAGCTCGTGCAGAACCATACCGGTACCTTCGGCAACGGCACTGAGAGGCTCGTCGGCGATATGCACCGGCAACCCGGTCTGCTCGGCGATCAGCTTATCGATGCCTTTCAAAAGAGCCCCACCACCAGCCAGCACCAGGCCGCGATCAACCAGATCAGCGGAAAGTTCCGGCGGGCAACGCTCCAGTGTAAAGCGGATGGCCTCAATGATCGCCGCCACCGGTTCATGCAAGGCTTCGCGCACTTCCTCGGCGGTCAGTGTCAAGGTCTTGGGCAAGCCGGCCACCAGGTCGCGCCCCTTGACCTCCATGCCGGGTTCCTGGGACGCGGGACAGGCCGAGCCGATAGTGATTTTAATCTGTTCGGCTGTCCGCTCACCTATCATCAAGTTATAGGCCCGCTTCATATACTGGATAATCGCTTCATCCATTTCATCGCCACCCACACGCACGCTGCGGCTGAAAACAATGCCGGCCAGAGATATCAGGGCCACTTCCGTGGTGCCACCCCCGATATCCACGATCATATTGCCGGCGGGTTCCTGCACGGGCAGACCCACTCCAATCGCCGCCGCCATGGGTTCTTCAATCAAATATACTTCGCGGGCGCCCGCATGAATGGCAGAATCCTTCACCGCCCGCTTCTCCACCTCCGTAATGCCACTGGGCACTGAAATAATAATCCGGGGTTTTACCATCATGCGGTGATTTTGAACCTTACGGATAAAATAGCGCAGCATCGCTTCCGTTATCTCAAAATCGGCAATAACCCCATCTTTCATCGGCCGAATCGCCGTAATATTGCCCGGCGTCCGCCCCAACATCCTTTTGGCCTCTTCGCCCACCGCCAGGACGCGCGTCGTGCCAGTTTGAATGGCCACCACCGACGGCTCACGCAGCACGATGCCGCGGTCTTTCACATAAACCAAGCTATTGGCCGTCCCCAAATCAATGCCAATATCATTCGATAACAGGTCAAAAAATCGCATAAACATAGGGACCCCCCTTTTGATGTTCTTGATTCTGCCTCCTGGAGGCCCTGGTGTCAATCCTGAAAAAAGGTAAAAAAGAGCCTGAATGATTGACAAGCCCGCCCACCTTTATTTATGCTTTTGCGCTAATGCCAACGGAATCTAAGATTTTACAAGCAGTCGGGGAACAGTTCCTGGTGGAGGGCCTCTGGCAAAAAGCCATACCCTATGGCACCGGGCATATCAACGATACCTATCGCGTCCGCTGGCAAAAGGCTGACCAACCCTTCCACACCATCCTGCAGCGCATCAACCATCGTATCTTCAAGAATCCCGCGCTTTTAATGGATAATATTCAGCGCGTCTCAGCGCATCTGCATGCCCAAAACAATCGGCCCGGCAATAACCGCTATGGCCAGCATGTCCTCACCATCATCCCCGCCCGCAATCAAAAACCCTTTTATGAGGATGCCGCCGGCAATTTCTGGCGGATGTACGTCTATGTCCGCGATGCCCTGACGCTGGAGGTATGCACCTGCCCCGAGCAAGCCTATGAGGCCGCTAAAGCCTTCGGTGAATTTCAGGCGCGCCTGGCCGATCTGCCCAACGGGCGCCTGCACGAAACCATCCCCGACTTTCACCATACGCCCCGCCGCCTGCAAGCGCTCGAACAAGCCGTGCAGGATGATCCCTTGCGCCGCCGGGAGGCCGTCCAGCCGGAAATAGATTTCTGCCGCGAACGCCAACCATTGACCAGCCTGATCACCGACCTGCTCGCGTCGGGCCAGATGCCGGAGCGCGTCACCCATAATGATACCAAGCTCAATAATGTGATGATCGATGCCCGCACCGGCCGGGGCCTATGCGTGATCGATCTGGATACCGTTATGTCCGGCTGCGCCCTCTATGACTTCGGCGATATGGTGCGCACCATGCCGCGCACCGCCGCCGAAGATGAACCGGATCTGGATAAAGTGAGCCTGGATCTCAGTTTTTTTGAGGCTCTGACGCGCGGCTATCTCGAAGCTACCCACGCTTTCCTCCAGCCCGTCGAACGCGAACACCTGGTGGCCGCCGGCCGCTTGATAACCCTGACCATCGGCATCCGTTTCCTCACCGATTACCTGCGCGGCGATGTTTATTTCAAAACGCACCGGCCCCATCATAATCTGGACCGCGCCCGGGTGCAGTTCAAGATGGTTCAGAGCATGGAACAACAAAATACCGCCATGCAAGCCATCGTGCGCCGCTATGCCCAGCCGCAATAAACCCGCCGGCCACGCCAGCGCGCCCCGGATCTTGTTTGCCAAGCGCCAGCTCCCGCTCTATAATCGCAGCCAAAAGCGGTCTGGTTCGGCCATCCCTGCGCTCCTTAACGCCACTCTGACCGCCGGAGCTTATTTTATGCACCCGGAAACAATCGCACAATGGGATCGCCTCCTGAACGAAATTCTCTGCCGGGAACTTGCGAAGTGGCTCGAACCCAAACTGCTGCAGATCCATGGTCAAAGCGCCTGGTGGTCGCAAGGCGTCCTGCGCATGCTGAGCCAGGCCCAACAAGCCCGGATGCCCGGCAGCGCCCGAGGCGCTTTACACGAACTGGATCTGGAAAGCCTGCTGCAGGTCACTGCCAGGAACTTCAAAAAAATGGCAGAGCAATGCGGCGTCCCCCAAGATTTAAAAATACCCCTGGCCAAAGCACGCTTAGCCCAGCATGCCTTCGCCCGGCGGAAAGGCGCCCCCAGAGCAGCTCCCGAGGAGCAGCTGCGCCAGGCCCTGAACATACAAGCCCTGCTCCGCCTGATGCAGGCCGCCCAGAGCGCCCTCAACGCCGCCGATAAGCTCATCCAAGATATCGGGCGAGCCCGAATCGCCCCGGAAAAGCAAGCTGCCGCTCAGCTTGCGCAGCCGCCGCCTGAGCCGGTCGGGCCCGCACAGGCTCTCAGCGCCCCAAAGCCGGCCAGCCAGCCGGCTGACTGGATTACGCCCACTGAAACGACGCTGGAGCCAGCGAGGGCGGATGCGCTGCCCGATGGATTACAGGCCGGGCTGCTGGCAGAATTACATGCCTGCCGCCAAACCGAGCCGGGCACATGGATCATGGAGCTGAGGCTGGCCCAAGAACAGGAACCCCGCCGGCTACCCATTCCGGCATACTTCTCGGCCAGCGCTCAAGCCGCCGCCGATATCATGGCGGCCGTGGCCGACCGCGCGGAACCGCCACCCATCTATATCAAGCTAATCAATATCGGCTGCCAGGCTGGGCAGTTAGCCTTCCCGGCCGATCCGCACTCTCAGGGCTCTCGCTACCCGCTCCTTGTGGTGCAGCCATTTTATCTGATCAATGTTACGGCCCTGACGCATTTTGATTTCTGCCCGCGCAACTATCTCCTGGAACGCTACTCCTTTAAAGAATCCAACGCGGGCATGCTGCGCGGGGTCCTGCTGCATAATATCTTCGCTTGTATGCTTCGTCAGCCTGGCGATCAAAACGCCTGGCGGCGCCAGTGCCATCTGGAGTTGGATCAACAACTACCCGATTTAACCATGCAGCAGATCAAGCCGCGCGAGCTCTACACTGCTGCCCGCGGACACTTGAATGCCTTAACGCAAATCGATCAGATGCTCGCGCCACGCACATACGCGCAAATCTTCAGCGAACGCTATATGCTCAACCCCGATCTGGGTCTGCAGGGTAAAATTGATGCCCTGGTGCAAAAACAAAATGGTCACTGGCAAGCGCTCGAGCTCAAGACCGGCAAGTCCTGGGGCCACAAAGCCAATAGCGGCCATGCCTTTCAAGTGAGCGCCTATCACTTGATGCTGTGGCATGCGGGCCTCGAGCCGCTGGACCCACCCGCCGTGCTCTATACCGGCAATCAAGCCGCCCGAATGCACAATCAGGAAAAGCTGCTGCCCAGCCATAGCATGCAAAAGCTGGTCCCCTTCGATGCCGCCACGGCCATCAATCTGCTGAATATACGCAATGAGTTGGTGCGCATCGACTATGCCGGCCGGCTGGCCTTTAACGCGAATCCGCGCAAATGCCAGGGTTGTGGCAAGCATACAAAATCCAAGCAGGTGCAATGCGTTACCTTGCATAAACTGGGCTTGGATGGCGGAACGCCCCCGGCCAAGGAACTCCAACAGCTGGTCAAGACCGTGCGGGTCAGCGCTCAGATACGCCAAGGCTTCCAAGCCATGCATCAGGCCTTGCTGCAGGAGTTGCAGGCCATACGCACCACCCAGGGGCAAGCCATGCAGGAGAGCAGCGCTCAGCGGATCGCCGCGGGCATCTGTTTGAAAGTGCAACCAGATTCCAGCCCGCCCTCCAATGGTTGCCTCAGGCTCAAACTAGAAAATAATCGCTCGGAATTCCGCGAGGGAGAACCTTGCCTGCTCAGCGATGCTGAGGGGCCGGTCAAGGGCAATTGTGTGGGCGGCTTTATCCGCGCCATCAGCGCCACCCACGCCGAGATCTCTCTGCCAGCCGGGGTCCAAGCCCTGTGGTTTACGCCCCTCTATCTCGACCGCCATTTAGCCGACGCCACTTTCGAGAAGAACTTCGCCGGCGCCTATGCGCTTTGGATAGCACCCAGCGCCGATACCGAAGGCCAGAAGGAAGATACCTTGCAGCCGATCCGGCAGTTCCTCAGCGGCCGCGCCGCCTTCCGCCCCAACCTCTCAGCGCCCACCATAGACCTGGCCGGCATCAATCCCCGGCCTTTAGCCGCGCAACGCAAGGCGCTGGGCCTGGCGCTGGGCTTGCAAGATATATTGCTGGTCCAAGGCCCGCCGGGTACCGGCAAGACCTATACCCTGGCTTTGATGGTTAAAGCCCTGGCGCAGCAAGGCCGCAAGATAGCCATTGCCACCTATACGCATCGGGCGGCGGATGAAGTGATCAATAAACTGAGCCGGCTGGCGCCGGAGCTGGAGCTGCGCAAGCTGGGCCGCCCTGAGTCTATGGCCGCCCAACACGCTGATAAATGCTTAACTAACATACTGCGCCGGCCGCAACCCATCCAGCCCCTGGAACATACCGAGGGCATGCTCGCTGATCTGGAGACCCGCCAACGGGAGTTGGAAAATCTCCTGCGCGCCCCGGCGGTTTATATCGGAACAACCCATGCCTGGTTCGATAACACCCTGCAGCAGTTGCCCCTGATGCTGTCGACCAATCAAGCGCCGTATTTTGATGTGGTGGTGGTGGATGAAGCCAACCAGATCATCACCCCCAACCTCGCCGGCGTGCTCCGTTTGGCAAAACGCTGGGTGCTCGTGGGCGATCATCGGCAGCTGTCTCCCATTGTTTCCGGCGATAGCACCCAGCAGCTGAGGCTGACTCTCTTTCAGGCCCTGGCCGAGCAGCCCCAGCCCGGCTTGATCGTGCAGCTGGATGAGCAGCATCGGATGCCACCGGTTTTAGCCGATTATATCAGCCAGACCTTCTATGCCGGCCGGCTCCGGACAGCCGCATCTCTCAGCCAGCGCGCGCCGCTCCCCGCTCATACCCAGCCTCTGCTTTCCACGGCGCACGCTATTGCTCTGATCGATATCGCCTCCACCATGGCAAGCAATCATTCCAAGCGCTTCCCGGCTGAGGCGCATTGGATCGTGCAGACCATCCAAGAGCTGCAGCGCGATAACTGGCCACTCTGCGCGCCCAACGGCAAACCCACCCTGGGGGTCATCGCCCCCTATCGAGCCCAGGTTGCCCTTTTAAGACGGCTCCTGGAAAGGGCCTGCGCCGGCATCGTCGGCCCTGGGTTCTGGCATGATGTCGTCGATACCGTGGACCGTTTTCAGGGTGATGAGCGCGATATCATCCTCTTCTCGCTCTGCTTATGGCCGGGAGCCGATAGCGTGGGACGGATTTATGAGGATGAACGCCGGATCAATGTCGCGCTTTCGCGCGCTAAAAGAAAACTCTGGGTCGTGGGTTCTCTGGCCGCCATGGAGCGCATTCCCGCCCTGCAGGCTTTGGGGCGGCATGTGCGCGCGCACCCTCGGGAAGGCCTGCTATTGGAAGCGGAATGAACCGGCATTCCACGCTTGCTTTCGGCCCTGCGATGCTCGATACTTTTGGGAATCATAGGTGAAAAACTCCATGCTCGCAGACAACAATTCCTTAGTGCATACCCTGCTGCAACAAGGCGTGCAAATGCCTAATCCGGCATCGGTGACCATCGATCCGGCGCTCGATCCTGAACGGATTGCGGCTGGTGCCCTGATCCATGGCGGCTGCCGGATTATGGGCGAGCGCACTTCCATCGGCCCGGGCTGTATCCTGGGCAGGGAAGCGCCGGTCACCCTGGACAACTGTCAGCTGGGGGCGCGGGTGAACCTGGCCGGAGGCTATTTTTCGGAAGCCACCTTTCTCAACCGCGCCAGCCTGGGCAGTGGCGCGCATGTGCGCGCGGGCACGCTCTGCGAGGAGGAATCATCCACCGCCCATGCCGTGGGCCTCAAGCAGACGATCCTTTTTCCCCATGTTGCCCTGGGCAGCCTGATCAATTTCTGCGATGTCCTGGTGGCCGGCGGCACCAGCCGCCAAAACCATAGCGAGATCGGCTCGGCCTATGTGCATTTCAATTACACACCACACCAGGATAAAGCCACCGCCTCGCTGCTGGGCGATGTGCCCCATGGTGTGATGCTGGATCAGCCACCGATCTTTCTGGGCGGCCAGGGCGGTTTGGTGGGGCCGGCCCAAGTGGCCTTTGGCGCCATCGTGGCGGCCGGCACGATCGTGCGCCAGGATATCTCCCAGGCCGGATTATTCTCTCCGCCGCCCAAGCCCCAGCCCCCGCCGCTGCCCTATCAACCCGGGGTGTATCATGCCATCAACCGGATCATCAGTAATAACCTCGCTTATATCGGCAACCTCTACGCCCTGCGCGCCTGGTATCAGCAGGTGCGCGCCCTTTTCCTTAATGGCGATAGTTTTCAAAGCGCCTGCCTCCAGGGCGCCCTGGAACGCCTCGCCAGCATTCTGCAGGAGCGCCAGCAACGCCTGCAGCAATTCGCCGAGAAAATACCCCAGTCTCTCAAACTGGTCCAAGCCACCGCTGACGCCAGCAAGCTCAACGCGCAGCCCTTCATCCAACAACAAAAACTCATCGAACGCTGGCCGTTGATCAAAGAACAATTGGCGCAACTGCCGGAAACCGCCGGGCACATCGCCCAACGCGATCAATTGCTGGCGGCCCTGGCCAAGATTCCCGCAAACACCGATTACCTGAATGCCATCAAAAGCCTGGAGCCGGCGGCGCGCGCGGCTGGCACCAGCTGGTTACAATCGATCGTGGAGGCCGCCACTGGCCTGTGGAACAAGGTGCTCTAAACGGGAGTAAGCAGCGCATGGCAAAATTATTTGGCACCGACGGCGTACGCGGCATCGCCAATGTGGCCCCCATGACAGCTGAAATGGCGCTGGCGATCGGGCGCGCCGTGGCCCATATCAGCAAGCAGCATAATCATCGGCGGCGGATCGTGATCGGCAAGGATACGCGGCTCAGCGGATATATGATCGAAACAGCCCTGACCGCCGGCATCTGTTCCATGGGCGTAGATGTGTTGCTGGTCGGCCCGATGCCCACCCCCGGGATCGCCTTCATCACGCGCAGCATGCGCGCCGATGCTGGCATGGTCATCTCCGCCTCTCATAACCCCTACCAGGATAACGGCATCAAGATCTTCTCCCGGGATGGCTTCAAGATTCATGATGAAATCGAAGCCGAGATCGAACGCCTGGTCACCACCCATAAAATCAAGGGTATCCGCCCCGCCGCCTCCGAAATCGGCAAAGCCGCCCGCATCGAGGATGCCATCGGGCGCTACATCATTTTCTGCAAAAATACCTTTCCCGATGACAGCACTCTGGAAGGCCTGAAAATCGTGCTGGATTGCGCCAACGGCGCCACCTACAAGGTTGCTCCGATCATCTTCAGCGAGCTGGGCGCCGAGATCACCCCCATTCATGATCAGCCCAATGGCATGAATATCAACGATAATTGCGGCGCCCTCTACCCCACTGATCTGATCGGTAAGGTGCTCGAGACCAAAGCCGATCTGGGCCTGGCCTTCGATGGCGATGGCGATCGCTTGATCGCCGTTGATGAACAGGGCAACCTGCTGACCGGTGATCATATCATCGCCATCTGCGCCAAAGCCATGCAGGCGCGCGGTCAGTTATTGAACAACCTGGTCGTCGCCACGGCCATGAGCAACTATGGCTTCCATGAGACGATGCGCAAGCTCGGCATTCAGGTATGCGAGGCGGAGGTGGGCGACCGCTACGTATTGCAAATGATGCATGCCCAAGGCGCCGTGCTGGGCGGCGAGGATTCCGGTCATATCATCTTTCGTAATCTGCACACCACCGGCGACGGCATCATCTCGGCCCTGCAACTCTTGGCCATCCTGCAGGGATCCGGCCAGAAACTTTCCGAGCTGGCCAGCATCATCCGCCGGGCGCCACAAGTGCTGATCAATGTCGCCGTCGCCGCCAAGCCATCCCTGACGGAGCTGGCGCCCCTGCAAGAGGCCATCCGCAAAGCCGAAGCGGAATTGGCGGAATGCGGACGGGTGCTGGTGCGCTATTCGGGCACGCAAGCGATCTGTCGCGTGATGGTCGAAAGCCCCACCGCGGAACTGACCCAGCGGCTGGCCGCTGAATTGGCCGCCATCGTCAAGCAACAGCTCGCCTGACCCGGGCCAGCCGTAAAGGCCGATTTTTTCAACGCGAGATTTCCGGCAGACTGGCCGCGGCGATGGATTGCCCCACACGCCGACTGGCCTCATCCGGCACAGCCAGCTTAAGCTTTTGAGCCAACTCAGGAAATTCACGCTGCAAGACGGCCTGCGCCTGGGCGATGATCGTATCCCCGCCCTTGCCAGACATCACCCGCCCCAGTAAGAGCAGATGGTCCATAGCATAAAACTCGACATAATGCGCCACCGCATAGCCCAGATAAATACCGATGGTTTCAAAGATCGCCTGGGCGCGCCGGTCGCCGGCGGCCATCAGCTCCTGCACATCCTTCAAGCGCTCCGCCAGCGTTTTGCCTTCACCCAGCTTGAGCCCCGCCTTGGGCGCCAAGCGATTCACGGCCATCTGCGAAAAATAACTGGCGCCCACGCCACGATCTCCCGACCATTCATCCTGGGCCGCCTGGACCTGATAATCCACCGGCGCGAAAGCCAGCTCATCGAGCCAGCCCATCACATTGCCCCCGCCATCCACATAACCGCCGGCGAGGCTGGACCCCATGGCAATCCCCAGGATACGATTGACGCCCAACGACATCGAGCCGGCCAGGGCCGTCACTTCACCATCATTGATCACTTCAAAGGGGATATTGTTCCAGGCCTGCTGCAGTTCCTTGAATAAGCCGCGCACACGCTTATCAAAAAGATCCCGGGATACGCCCCGAAAGAGCGAAGCCACCCGTACGCTGTTGTTCACATAAATACCCGCCGCCGAACCGCCAATGGCATCCACCCGCGGTAAATGCGCCGCCGCCTTTTTCAAGGCGGCCATGATCTCATCGTAATGATATTGAGGATCGGCCTGCTCGCGCGGATGCCAGACCACTTCCTCGCTGAAGACGGCCTGGCCATCCTGCACCGCCGAAACCTTGCGATCGCTGGCCCCCAGGTCAAAGCCGATCCGGCAACCATCCAAATGCCGCCCCAACGCTTTCACCAATAAGCGCTCCGCGGGCACTTGATCATAAGCGCAGACTTCCACCTGGAAAGGCCTGCCATAAACCTCGCTCATCAACTTAACATCAAAAGCGCGCGCGCCATCCGCCGCATAGACGCTCCGGATATGCTCGCCAACCGCGGATGGCCCGCCGATCACCAGGCGCCAGCCGCCTCTTTGCCACAGCAGAAACTTGATGATCCGTTCCACAAGGGCCAGATTGGAATCGAAACGCTGATCCTGCTGATTGAAAACTGTGGTCTGAAAACGGGAGATGGCGCCATCGGCCGACTCCAGCGCAATGGCCAGCGGCGCACTCTGGCCGGAAGCTTCCACCGCCGCGCGAAACTTGCGCTGAGCCAATACTGCCGGCCGGAAATCGGGATCCAATGGCGGCACCATTTGCGGCGCCTGCAAATACCATGCTTGGGTCATTGCTCTGCCTTTCCTTTGAAGGGTCTGGGTTGCTGTTGTTCCGCGGCGGCGGAGGCGCAAAACGGTTCGAACCTCTTGCGCCCTCGACGTCCCAGCGCTTTATAGGCCAGCGGGCACGAAGAAGTCAAGCTTTTTCCGGCGCCAGCGCCGCAAGGGATGCCCTAGAGCTTGATCCCCACTCCGCCAATCAGCTGCAGATCATTGCGCTGCTTATCTGTCGCCGGTTGATTGTTGAACTTATCCGTGAAAACCACACGCAAATTGACGCTCTCACTCAAGGCGGCCTCAGCGCCCAGCTCGCAGTTGAGGAAAAAATTATCGAAATCCTCGCAGGCCGGTAGAACTTCGATCATCTCCCACAGCTTGGCATTGGCGGGCAGCTTGATCTCATAATACTGGGCGAAACGCAGGTTAGCCGTATCTTGCGCCGGCTCATCACGCAGCACCTGGCGCACATAAGATGCGCCCAGCTCAAGACTGAGGCTCTGGCGGGCACTCTTGCATAGATAGCGCCCTAGTCCCGGCCCCACCACCCCACGATAATCGATGTCGGCAATATGGTCATGGCGAAGCTCACCATGCAGATAGGCATAGTTGCGTTCGGAAAAAAGGCACTTATAGGCAGCCTGGGCGGCAGCATTTTGCACGCTGGTTTCATCTGAGCTTTCCCCGTAATTACCGCCAACCTGCAGGCGTAACTCGTGCGGATCCCTCGCATATTCCGCCAGTAAACTGCTATCCAGGATCAAGCTCTTGCTATTGCCACGCACCAGATTAATTCCCGCATTGAGGCTGATATCCCAGCTTTCCTGGGCCGCCGATTCCTCCTGAGCCAGCCCCTGGCTGGAGCCCAGACTAATCCATAACAACCCGGCAATGACAAGCTGCGCTGCGCCTAACCTACTCAGAGATCCTAATCGCATGGCTTACTCCTTACTGAAGTTCAACCCTCAACCCCAATTGCCCGCCAGCATAGCCGCGCCGCGCCTATATAGCAAGCGCTAGACTAGCGCCCGGAATGGAGAAAGTGCCGTGAAATACCGCAGGCAGGGCTGATCCTGATCTTAGCGCAAGACCTGGAAAGGACCATAGGGACCGGTCAATCTATATCCCTGGCCAGAGAACCAGACATACCAGCCATCCCGCTCCCGATACCGGGCCAGGCGAGGCGGATTGAGCTTGACCCGGGCGGGATGATCTCGCATGCTGGCGACCTATGAAAACACGCCCGCATAAAGCCACGCTGGAGGCCCTGATCTCGCTTTGCAAAAGGCGCGGATTCATCTTCCAAAGCTCCGAACTCTACGATGGTCTCAATGGATTCTGGGATTATGGCCCGCTGGGCTGTGAATTGAAACGCCGCATCCGCGAGGCCTGGTGGAAAGCCATGGTCCAAAGGAGGGAAGATGTCGTCGGCCTGGACTCTGCGATCATCATGCATCCGCGGGTCTGGGAAGCCTCGGGGCACACTACCAGTTTCGCCGATCCCATGGTGGACTGTCGCGCCTGCCGGAAACGCTTTCGGGCCGATGTGCTTTGCGAAGAGCAAGGCCAGCAACTGGTGCAAACAGCGCAGGGCTACTCCCTCCCCGAGGGCATCAAGTGCCCGGCCTGCGGCGCCAGAGACCTCACGCCGCCGCGCGCTTTCAATCTGATGTTCAAAACCTTCGTGGGCCCGCTGGAGGAGGAATCGGCCGTGGCCTATCTGCGACCGGAAACCGCCCAGGGTATCTTCGTGCAATTCCAGAATGTTCTGGCTGTCTCGCGCCAGAAGATCCCCTTTGGCATCGCCCAGATCGGCAAGGCTTTCCGCAATGAGATCAATCCGCGCCATTTCACTTTCCGTTCCCGCGAATTCGAGCAGATGGAACTGGAATACTTCATCAAACCCGGCAGCGACACGCAGTGGTATGAATATTGGGTAGCCGAACGCCTCAAATGGTATGAGGCGATTGGTCTGCCGGCGACCAGCCTGCAAGCCAGCGCCTATCCTCCCGATAAGCTGGCTCATTATGCCAAGGCCTGCACTGATGTCCTCTATGATTTCCCCTTCGGCTGGCAGGAGCTGGAGGGGATCGCCGCCCGCGGCGCTTTCGATCTCACCCAGCACCAGACCCATAGCGGCAAATCCATGGAATATTTTGATCCGGAAACGCGCGAGAAATTCATCCCGCATGTCATCGAGCCATCGGCGGGAGTGGATCGGGTGGCCCTGGCCCTGCTCTGCGAAGCCTATCGCGAGGAATGGGTGCCCAAGGCCGATGTGGCCGGCGAGCCGCGCCGCGCCGAGCCAGGCAAGCCAGTGCCGGAAGGTTACGAGCCGCGTACCGTGATGGCCTTTGCCCCGGCCATGGCGCCCATTCAAGTGGCGGTCTTTCCCTTGCTTAAAAACAAGCCCGAACTGGTGGCGCAGGCGCGCACCGTCTTCAGCCAGCTCCAGCGGCGCTGGACCTGTTTCTGGGATCAAACCGGCGCCATTGGCCGGAGATACCGGCGCCAGGACGAAATCGGCACGCCCTTCGGGGTAACCATTGATTTCCAAACCTTGCAGGATCAAACCGTGACCCTGCGCCATCGCGATACGATGCAACAAACCCGCCTGGCTATTGCCGAGCTACCCGCGCAGCTGGAGCTGGCCTTGGATGGCAGCCTCTGAGGCGCGTCTAGGCCTGAGGATGACTAGCGCTGCCGCGCCGCGGCTGGCCGGGATCCGTAGCAACCCTTGAAGACATAGACAGCCGGCCCGCGCAACGTGACCGCGCGCGCGCCCTTGGCCGTCAGGCGAAAATCAACCTCCAACACATCGCCACTGGCGCAAGTGACCTGGACCGGCGGCTGCAGGCGGCCTAAACGCGCGGCGATCAAGGCGGCGGCGGCGCTGCCAGTGCCGCAAGCGGCTGTTTCAGCTTCCACGCCCCTTTCATAGGTGCGTAGGCGCAAGGCATGCCGACCGGTGATGGTCATAAAATTAACATTGGTGCCGTGGGGCGCAAAATGCTGATGATAACGGAGGGCGCGCCCCCAGAGCTCGACATTCAGCCTGGTCAGGGCGCGGCTTTCGAGCACGGCATGGGGCACACCGGTATTAACAAAATGCACCAGCAGCTGACGGCCGCGCACGCGCAAAGAATGCTGCAAGCGCCAAGCGCGCGGCTGGGTCAGGGCCAGACGCACATCCTCATCTATAATGGCGGCTTGTATCAGGCCAGCGCGCGTGGCGATACGCATGGTCGCCGGGGCCCGGCCCAGATCATGAGCCAGCCTGGCCGCACAGCGCGCGCCGTTGCCACACATCTCAGCCTCAGCCCCATCCGGATTAAAAAAACGCATGCGAAAATCGGCTTGGGCCGAGGGTTGGATGAGGATCAAGCCTTCGCTGCCAATCCCCGTATGGCGCGCGCATAAGCGCCGGATCAGGCCGGCATCCGCTTGGGACCAAGCGGCGCGCGGATCATCCACCAGAATGAAATCATTGCCGGCGGCCTGCATTTTCCAGAAGCTTACTGGCATGATATAAACGAGAAAAAGGCCGCGGCTTATCTGCCGCGGCCTTTTGGTTAACCCGTTAAACAAAAAAATGTTTTACGAGAGAATAGCGTCTTTGGCCGCTTTGGCGATGCGGAACTTAACCACCTTCTTGGCCGGGATCTTGATGGTCGCGCCAGTGGCCGGATTGCGGCCCAGGCGCGCTTTACGGTTAACCAAAACCAGCTTGCCCAGTCCGGGAATGGTGAAGGTATCTTTGGCGCCTTTATAGGCCATGGCCACGAGCGCCTCCAAGGCGGCGGCGGCCTGCTTTTTGGTAATCTCGGCGGCCTCCGCTATGTCAGCGATGATTGCAGTCTTGGTCTTAGCCATGAATAATGCCCTCCTCTATTTTATTTTGCGCACCGTTTAATAATACTCGCCACTCAAGCCAATCCTCATCCATTGGCCGGCATCATGGCAGAGTAAGCGAGCGGATGCAATAACATTTTTTGGTCATTCAGCCGCCAGCCAACGGCGGCCACGCGCTAGGGATCGGTATTTTCCAGCGTTAAAGAATCAAAGCGGATGCGGCGATAGAAACAGTCGCGCGGTTGCTGCTCACGGTTCCGCGTATGGCAGATACCACCCTGGCGCGGGCGCACACGATATAGCAGGGAGTTCTGCTCGCAATTGATGTAGGCTTCCAAGAGCTCGAAAGTCTGCCCGGAGGTCTGCCCCTTCACCCAGAGTTCATTGCGCGAGGTGCTCCATAACACCAGCTGGCGCCGGCGCAGGGCCTCTTGAAAGGCGTGGGCATTGGTATAGGCCAGCAGCAGCACGGCCCCGGTATCGGCATGCTGCACCACCACCGGAATCACTTGCGCGCCGTTGGCCGCCATGCGCGCGATCTTCTCAAAATCAATTTGCAGTTGCTGGCCTTCTTCCAGATCCATCTTTGCTCTCCTCCCACCAACTAGCCTCCCGGTGCTTTAAGGTTGCGGCGCCAGCCCGGGCATTAAGCGTTGCACTTCTTCTTGGCCGGCAGCCGATAGCTGACCAGCCGCTGCCGCCAGAGACTCAGCCATTTTAAGCTGGCCGCTTTCGTAACATAACAGGGCCAGCCCGAGCATGATCTCGAGGCGCTCCCTCTCGGCCAGGCGGGCGCTTTCCAGATAATGGTTGGTGATTTTCAGCATATAGGGAATGCTGATCTGATCCCAGCTCATCAGCAGCTGGCCGGAGCTATCGAGGGCGATGGTGAGGCCCTGGCTGGTATCAGCGGCGATAATATCGCGCCAGGCTTCTCCCAGCAACCAGCCTTGCAGATAGGGGGCGCTGCGAATGGAACGCACTATAAAAACTTTCAGTTTATCGAGGATGCGATAGGAATCAAACAGAGCTTGATAATGAGCCTGCGCTTCTGGCGTGGTCAATTCCGGCTGCAAGGCGCTCAAGGCCCGGGCGGCCTCGGCAAACTGGCGCCGGGCAATGAGAGGCGCATTGGCGGCCCGCGCGGCATCTAACCGATCCAGCTCGCCTTGCACAACCTGAATCTGCAGGCGTTCCGCTTCCTGGGCGCGTTGGCGGGCAGCTTGGCGCTCTTTCTCGGCGGCGCGCTGTTGCTGTAGGGCGGCGGCCGCCGCCTGGCGCGCGCGGGCCTCTTCGGCCCGAATGCGTTTCTGAACGGCGGCCACGCGCGTGAGCGCTTCCGCCAGGACGGTCCGGCTCTGCTCAACCAGATTATATTGCACGATGGCATTTTCGAAAAGCGCCTCCAGCTCAGCCAGCTGTTGTGGATCTGTCGGGGCGCTATCCCAAGCCGCCAGGGCGGCCTGCTGCAGGGCGCGCTGATCGTCCAGTTCATTGAGGCTCGTCTGGCTATTGGCCAGGGCTTCTTGCAATTCCAGCAGCAGCGCTTCGTGGCTCGGCAGGGTCTGCGTGGCGGTGATGGCTTGCTGCTCCAGGGTCTGCAGCTGAGCGGCGCTCTCCAGGGAGATCTGCGTCAGGCCCATCAGGCGGACCTTCAGTTCGCTGCCCCGCGCCAAGGCCAGCGTGCGTTCCTCTTGCGCCGCTTGGGTCGCACTGGCCTGATGGCGTTGGCGCTGTAGCCACCAACTGCCAGCGACCAATACGCCGACCAGGATCAAGGCGCCCGCCGCCAGAAACACTTGGCGCGGAGGCGGTTTTAAGAGCCGCCATGATTTGTGCGCCGCCCCAGCGACGATCGTCGGCAGGCGCGCCGTTTTAGCCTTAGCTTTCTTCAAGGGTGCCCGCGAGGCCGCCAAAGCCGCGCGCATATCCAGCAGCAAAGCGGCATAGGAAGGATAGCGCAGGGCCGGTTCGGCCTGCAACATCCGCGCCACCATAGCCACGGTGGGCTGATGCAAATCAGGCTGATATTGCAGTAGACTGGGTGCCGGCTGACGCAAGCGGGCTACGACCACATCCGCTGGCGTGGCGCCATCAAAGGGCGGCTGACCAGCCAGAACATGGAAGAGCATGGCACCCAAACTATAAATATCAGACCGGAAATCAACTTTTTTGCCACGCGCCTTTTCGGGAGCGATATAATATGGCGTACCCCAGACCTGCTGACCTTGTTGCTGCTGCTGCCCAATGAAACTGGCCAGACCAAAATCAACCACCTTGGCTTCGCCATTCAGGCCGAAGAGCACATTGGCTGGTTTGATGTCTCCATGCACCAAGCCCAGTTCGCTGGCGGCGTTCAAGCCCTCGGCCACTTCCAGGTGTATTTCCAAAGCCCGCGTTTCCGGCAGAGCCCGGCCATTGGCGATCATCACATCCAACTGCCCGCCATCGACCAGTTCCATGGCGATATAGGGCTGGCCGGCAAACTGGCCAAAGGAATAAATCTGCACCACATTGCGATGATTCAAGGCCGCCGCCGACTGCGCTTCGCGCCGGAAAGAAGCCACGAATTCTTCGTTATCGCCCAAGGCCCGCTTCATGACCTTGAGCGCGATATGCCGCCCCAGCTCGCGATCGACCGCGTGGTAAATAACCCCCATACCACCGGCACCCAAACGATTCAAAAGCAGGAAAGAACCAAATTTAGCGGGAACGGTCTGCGGCGCGCCACAGGCTTGGCAGGTGATGCTCGAGAAGGAGGGCAGATGCGAAACATCCATCACATGCTGGCATTCAATGCAGGCCAATTTTTCAACCCGGACAGTCCCCACTATGGTTGCTTCTTGATCGGCCATGCCCCTTCTCTCCCCGCGCCCCGCCCCTGCGCCATCCGGCCTCAGGTGAGCAGCATCATGCTTGGCTCGCAATAATAGCCATTATAGCAGGCGAATGCAATGCACAAACTAAGCCCCGCCGGCGGCGGGGCTCTATTTAGGCTTTGCCCGGTCGCTGGAATCGCATATGATGAAATGCGATTCTCTGAGGAGATGATCCATGCATCCGATCTGCTTACATATTGGCCGCCTACCCATCTACTGGTATGGCGTGATGACGGCCCTGGCTTTTCTGATCTGTCTGGCGCATTTGATTTGGCTCGGCAAACAGGAGGGCCGCTCGGCGGAATTCGTCTCGGATTTAACCATCTGGATCATGCTGGGCGGCATCGGCGGCGCCCGCCTGGCCTATGTCTTGGCTGAATGGCCCAGATTTGCGGTGCAGCCCCAATTGATCCTGCGCCTGGATCAAGGGGGCTTGATCTATTATGGCGGCTTTATCGGCGCGGCGCTGCTGGTGGCCATTATGGCCCGGCGCAAGCGGGAACCCCTGGGGCCCCTGGCAGATTTTGTGGTCACGGCCCTGCCCCTGGGCCATGCCATGGGCCGCATCGGCTGTTTCCTGAACGGTTGCTGTTATGGCCTGCCGGCCGTATGGCCCTGGAGCGTCAGGATGCATGGTCTCCTGCGGCATCCGGTGCAGCTTTATGAGGCGAGCGGCAACCTGGTGCTCTATGCTCTGCTGCTGTATCTTTATCGGCACCGCACGCGCCCCGGCCGGATTTTCGCGCTGTATCTGATCCTATATCCGTTGCTCCGTTTCAGCCTCGAATTTTTGCGCGGCGACGAGCGGCTCAGCTGGCGGGGCTTAACCTTGGCGCAGCTCATCAGCCTGGGCTTGATGCTCTGCGGCCTAGGACTCTGGTGCTGGTTAAAGGCCCCGCGCCAGCGGTGATCCTCATGACCCAGGAATTCAACTTGAAGGTAGCCCCCGCCGAGGCCGGTCAGCGGCTGGATCTCTGGTTACGCCAGCGGCTGCCGGAGCTTTCGCGCTCGCGGATCCAGAGCCTGATTCGCAGCGGCCACATCACCCTGGGCGGCAGCCCCATCCGGGGGCATCGCGCGACGCGCGCCGGAGAAAGCGTGCGCGTCCGCTTACCACCGCCGGTGGCTAGCAGCCTGGAAGCGCAACCCATTCCTCTGGCCATTATATA
The DNA here is from genome assembly GCA_964475165.1 of uncultured Verrucomicrobiota bacterium. Classification (GTDB taxonomy): domain Bacteria; phylum Verrucomicrobiota; class Kiritimatiellia; order JAAZAB01; family JAAZAB01; genus CAYUHK01. The sequence continues at coordinate 61,314 of CAYYVN010000007.1, forward strand.
TGAGGATGCCGCGATCATCGTCGTCAATAAACCGCCCGGGATGGTCGTGCATCCCGCCCCCGGCCATTCTTCCGGCACGCTGGTGAATGCCCTGCTCTTCCATTGCCCGGAGCTAGCGGGCATTGGCGGCGAGCGGCGGCCGGGCATTGTGCATCGCCTGGATAAAGACACCAGCGGACTGCTGGTAGTGGCGCGCCATGATCAGGCCCTGGCAGGGTTGGCCGCCCAATTCAAGAAACGCCAAGTAGAAAAATACTATCTGGCCCTGGTCTGGGGACAACCCCAACCGGCCAGCGGCACCATTGAAACCTTGATCGGGCGGCATCAGCGGGATCGGAAGCGGATGTCGGCCAGGCCCCGGGTGGGGCGGCCGGCGCTCACGCACTATGAAACGCTGGAACATTTCCAGGGCGTCAGCCTGTTGCGCATCAAGCTCTGCACCGGGCGTACCCATCAAATCCGCGTCCATATGGCGCATCTGGGGCATCCGGTCGTGGGCGATCAGCAATATGGGCGCCGCGGCCAGATCCCCTGGCCCTTGGCGCCGCGGCGGCAGATGCTGCATGCCGCGCAGCTGCTGTTCTGCCATCCGACCACCGGCCAGCGCCTGGATTTCACGGCCCCGCCGCCGCCGGATCTGGCCTCTCTCCTGCAGGCCTCGCGCGGCTCAGCCATCATTCCTCGGCTTTAACGGCGTTCCAGCAGGCATCCATTTCGGCCAGCGAACATTGAGTGATATCGCGTTGCTGCTGGTGCAGGCGGCGCTCCACGGCTTGGAAGCGGCGGGTGAACTTAGCCACGGTCTGGTCCAAAGTTTCCTCGGCATTCATACCCTGGAAACGGCTGAGGTTGACCACCGCAAAAAGCAGATCGCCAATTTCAGCGCGGATCTGCGCCGGGTCGCCGGCGGCCAGCGCCGCTTTAACTTCGGCCAGTTCCTCATCCACTTTGGCCATTACATCCTCCAGCTGCTGCCAATCAAAGCCGACCCGGGCCACCCGCCGCTGCACATGCTGCGCCTTATGCAAGGCTGGCAGATGCCGCGGAACATTCCCCACCACGGAGGGCGGCGGCTGATCGCTGGCGGGCGCCGCTTGCTTTTCGCGCGCCTTGATGGCCTCCCAATTCTTGAGCACTTCGGCCGAGCCGGAAACCGGTTGCTGCCCAAAAACATGAGGATGGCGCCGGATCAATTTGGCGTTGAGCCCGCGCACCACATCGCCAAAGGTGAAAGCGCCTTCTTCCTGACGCACCTGCGCTTGAAAGACCACTTGCAAGAGCAAATCGCCCAATTCCTCCTGGTGCTTGGCTGGCTGGCCGGAATCGATGGCATCGATGAGCTCATAGCATTCCTCCACCAGATATTGCTTGAGAGAATCCAGGGTCTGCTCGCGATCCCAGGGACAGCCGGCGGCGGAACGCAGGCGGGCCATGATTTCCAATAATTGCTGGATAGCTTCCATCTTCATTCAGCGGCGGCGGGAGCGTCACCCGCCGCTGATTCCTGGGTTTGCCGGGCAACCTGCTGGGAAATGCGCACGGCACAAAAGTCGGCTCCGCACATGCTGCAATGATCGCCGGTGCGCGGGGTCGTACCAACCGATTCCTGAAACCTTTGCTTGGCGCGGGCGCCATCCAGGGCCAATTTGAACTGTGCTTCCCAATCGAAAGCCGTGCGCGCGCGGGCCATGGCATCATCCCAGGCCCGGGCGCCGGGCAGGCCGCGGGCCACATCGGCGGCATGGGCCGCGATGCGGCTGGCCATGATACCCTCGCGAACCTCCGCGGCGGTGGGCAATCCAAGGTGTTCGGCCGGCGTCACATAGCATAGCAAGGCGGCGCCATACATGGCGGCCGCGGTGGCGCCGATGGCCGAAGTGATATGATCATAGCCGGGCGCCACATCAGTGACCACCGGTCCCAAAACATAAAAAGGCGCCTCAGCGCACAAGGCCGCCTGGCGCTCCATATTCATTTGGATCTGGTTAAAGGGCACATGGCCCGGACCTTCCACCATCACTTGCACGCCGCGCTGGCGGCAGCGCGCCACCAACTCTGCCAAGGCCTCCAACTCGGCGAACTGAGCGGCGTCGCTGGCATCGGCCAGACAGCCAGGCCGCAGGCCATCGCCCAGCGAAACAGTCACATCATGCGCATGGCAGATATCCAGCACGGTATCCCAAGCCTCATAGAGCGGATTCTCCCGCTGATGGGCTGTCATCCAGGCGGCCAGGATGGCCCCACCGCGGCTGACAATGCCCGCCAGGCGCTGCATGGCCAGGGGCACATGCCGCCGCAGGATGCCGGCGTGCAAGGTCATGAAATCAACCCCCTGCGCCGCCTGTTCGGCGATGACTTCCAGCAGTATCCCCGGCTCAAAGGCGGCGAAATCGCCGCCCACCCGGGAAACAGCCTCATAGATCGGCACCGTGCCCAAGGGCAAGGGACAGGCCGCCAGCATGGCCGAACGCAGCTCGGCCAGGTTCTCGCCCACGCTCAAATCCATCACCAAATCGGCGCCGCTGGTGCGCACTATGGCCAGCTTGCATAATTCGGTGGGCATATCGGATTGCTCAGCGGAAAAGCCGATATTGGCATTGACCTTGGTCCGAAACTTGCGCCCGACAACCACCGGCTGTAAGAGAGTATGGCGCGGATTAGCCGGCAATACGGCGCGCCCCGCCGCCAGTTCAGCACGGATGGTTTCCGGCGGCATGTTTTCGCGGGCCGCACTGGCCAGCATGGCCGCCGAGAGGGCGCCCGCGCGGGCCTGATCCAATTGGGTTTGCATCTGCATAGGCGAACTGAATTGACGCTGCCGGCCGCTGCCTCAGCGATAGCTGCTCGGATGCATGAGAGCCATTAAATCCTTGATTTGCAATTGGGCCGGGTCTTCCAAGACCAGATCGGCCCCGCCAAAATCCTGATGGCTGGTATAGGCATCCGGCAGAACAACGCAGCGCATACCGGCCACCAGGGCTGACCGGCAAGAGAGCGCCTCCGTAGTCAAGGCCAGGCAAGCTTGAGCGGGCAAAGCCATGGCTTTAGCCAGTTTAAGCCAGCCATCCGGCGTGGGATGCCCGTTTTCAGCCTGGGCCTGCACTTCCAGCTTGCCCTGGAGACCCAGGCGCTCCACCAGCTCGGGAACAAGCTCGGCGGGCAGGTTCGACAATGCGCCGAGGCTCACCGAAGCCCGGGCGGCGGCGGCCAAAAGCGGTTCCAGCCAGGGATTCGGGCGCAGCGTATTTTTCTCTAAAGCTTGCCTGTACTGCGCCTTAAAATCCTGATCCAATTTTTCAATGGAAAGCTTCTTTTTGCCGAGCGCGGCCAGCAACTCATCCCAAGCCTTGGAGGATAGAGCATGCAGGGCAAAGTTGGAAAATACGATGGGCGTCAGCGTCAGATTACGATCCTGCAAGACGCGTTCCAGGGCGACATATTTTAATTGTCGACCGGCAAAGACGATATTTTCAAACTCCAGAACCAAGCCGCGCGCGGACTGCGCCCGGGCTGTTTTTGCGTTAGTGACTGCGGCCGAGTTATCCATAATAGCGCGTTCTCCCATTGCTTCGTGAGTGAGGAGGTTCTTCAATCGAAGCGGGAAATATAGCAGGCCGGAGCGTCGCCGTCAAGTTTCTGGAAAGTGAGCTTGACTTTTGTCCGCGGCATTTTTAGACTGCTCTTTTTCAACTGAGATTCCATGTTCAGCATGGTGTCCCCAGGGCCAGGCCGGGTGTAGGGCGCCGGCGGCGAAGATGGGGCGGCTCGGAATGCAGGGGATCATATGAGCGGCAACGAACTTTTAGCGGTCATCGATCATATGGAAAAGGAGCGCGGCATTGATCGCGCCGCCTTGATCCAGATGGTCGAGGACGCCCTGATATCGGCTTCCAAAAAAAGCGTGGGGCCAGCCAAGGATCTGCGCATTGTCATCGATCCGCGTACCCTGGCCATCCGGGCCTTTGCCAAGGTGGCAGTGGTCGAACGCGCCGTATCCCGTCAGGAACAGGTCTCCTTATCCGTCGCGCGCCTGAAAAATCCCAAGGCCCAGATCGGCGATGAGATTGAAATTGAGATCACCACCAAGGGCTTTGGCCGCATTGCCGCCCAAGCCGCCAAACAGGCCATCGTTCAAAAAATCCGCCAGGCGGAAAAGGAAATCGTCGTCCGCGAATATCAGGACCGCCTGGGCGATATCGTCAGCGGCGCGATTGTGCGCTTCGAGCGCGGCGATGTCATCGTGGATATAGGCCGCGTGGAAGCGATCATGCCGGCCCGCGAGCGGGTACCGACCGAGGAATATCAAATCGGCGATCGTATCCGGGCTTACATTCTCAGCGTCCATGACCATACCAGTGGCCATCATATCGTGCTTTCGCGCAGCCATCCCGAGTTCGTCCGGCGCCTGTTCGAGCTGGAAATATCGGAAATAGTCGATGGTACAGTTGAAATCAAAGGTATCGCCCGCGAGGCGGGTTTCCGCACTAAAATTGCTGTGACCAGTCGTGACGAAAAAGTGGATCCCGTGGGCGCCTGCGTCGGCATGAAGGGCATGCGCGTGAAAAACATTGTCCGCGAATTATTGGGCGAAAAAATCGATATTATCCGTTGGAGCCCCGATATCAAAACCTATGTCACCAATGCCCTCAATCCCGCTAAACTGAATAAATTGATCATCGAAGAGGCCGAAAACAAGGTGACGGTGATCGTCGATGCCGACCAGCTCTCGCTGGCGATAGGTAAACGCGGTCAAAACGCGCGTTTAACCTCCAAGCTGGTTGGCTGGAAAATAGATATCCAGAAAGATAAGGACGATATCAGTTTCGAAGAGAAGGTGGCCATGGCCATTGAGGCGCTGACCCTCTTGGATGGCGTGGATCGGGAAAAAGCTGAAAAACTGGTGCACGCCGGCTTTTTAACCGTGGAGGGCATATTGGAGTCGGAACTCAGCGACTTGCAGGAGATGGCCGGTTTTGATGCCGAGACGGCGCAAGCCATCCAGGCTGCCGCCGCTGCCGCCCAGAAGCCGCCCGGCGCAGCAAATTAAACCAGCTCCCGGCGCTTGCTTTCCTCCATCCGGGGCCAAGAGCGACCATCCCTGCGCAAGGGGATAGATAGGAATAAGATGAGAGTATACGCTTTAGCCAAAGAACTGGGCTTATCCAGTAAGGAGCTTTTGAGCCGCCTGCAGGCGGCGGGCCTGGCGATCACCAGTGCCTCCAGCTCATTGGATGAAGCCACCGTGCAACGGATGCGAGCTGAGATGGCTCCGCCCCCCGCGGCGGCGAAGAGCACGGCGGCGCCGGAACCAGCCCCGGCAACGAGCACCCCGCCCGCCGCGGCGGCTCCCCAAACCATCACCATGCGCGGGGCGATCATCGTCCGGGAATTGGCCGAGCAACTGGGCTTGAAACCCAATCAACTGATCACCGAATTAATGGCGGTCAATATCCTGGCTTCGATCAACGAGCGGCTGGATCTTAAGGTGGCCCAGCAGGTGGCCGAAAAGCATGGCTTCATCCTCGAACATGAGAAGAAACAGGTTGAACAAAAAACACCGCTCAAGAAGCTAACCGAGGAAGCCGCCGAACCCGTGCGCCCGGAGGATTTGGAAAGCCGGCCGGCGGTGGTCGCCTTTCTGGGCCATATAGATCACGGCAAAACTTCCTTGCTGGACCGCATCCGCAACGCCTCCGTAGCCAAAAGCGAAGCGGGGCGCATCACTCAGCATATCGGCGCTTATACCATTGAGCATCGCGGCCAGAAAATCACCTTCCTGGATACACCCGGCCATGCTGCCTTCACGGCCATGCGCGCCCGTGGCGCCAACCTGACGGATATTGCCGTGATCGTCATCGCCGCCGATGATGGCATCATGCCCCAAACCGAAGAGGCCATCAAACACGCGCAGGCGGCCAACACCACCATCGTGGTGGCGATCAATAAAATGGATCTGCCCGCCGCCAATGCCGAGCGGGTTAAGCAACAGCTCCAAGCCTTGAATCTGACGCCTGAAGATTGGGGCGGCACCACCATCTGTTGCCCGGTCAGCGCGCAGACGGGCGCGGGCATCGATCAGCTATTGGAAATGCTGCTCTTGCAGGCCGAAATCATGGAATTGAAGGCTACGCCCAAAGGCCGCGCTCAGGGCTATGTTATCGAAGCCCAGATGGAGCCGGGCATGGGCCCCACCGCCCACCTGCTGGTGACGCGCGGCACGCTATGCGTGGGCGATATGATGGTCTGCGGTGTGTTTTGCGGCAGGGTCAAGGCGCTGATCAACGATCATGCCATCAAGGTGCGCACGGCGCTGCCCTCCATGCCGGTCAAATGCCTGGGCCTCTCGGGCGTGCCGCAGGCCGGCGAAATGTTTCAGATTTATGCGGACGAAAAAGCGGCCCAGGCGGTAGTCGCTCAAAGAAGCGCCGCCCAGCGGCTCGACCAACTGGCCACACCCAAGAAATCTTCCCTCCAGGATATCTTCAGCCAAATGGCCAAAAGCCAGCAACTGGAGCTGCGCCTGATATTGAAGTGTGATGTGCAAGGTTCGCTGGAGGCCATCCAAAAAGCGTTGGAAGAAATCCGCAGCGATAAAATAAGCCTGGAAATAGTTCTGAGCGGCGTGGGCAATATCAACGAGAACGATGTACTGCTGGCCAGCGCCTCGCATGCCATTGTGATCGGCTTCAATATCAGCAAGGAAAACGGCGTGGCCCAAGCCGCCAAGCGTGAAGGCGTAGAAATCCGCCTGTATAGCATCATCTATGAGATCGTGGATCAAATCCGCGAAGCCATGACCGGCATGCTGGCTCCGGAAATGCGCGAAAAAGTTATGGGGCGCACCGAAGTGCGCCAGGTTTTCCCGATCACCAAAAAGGGTAATGTGGCTGGGTGCCTGGTGGTCAGCGGGCGGGCCACGACCCGCTGCAAAGTGCGCGTGCTTCGTCAGAACGAAGTTCTCTATGAAGGCGCCATTGCCTCGCTGAAACGCTTTCAGGATGATGTGAGTGAAGTGCGTGAAGGCCAGGAATGCGGCGTGCGCCTGGATAATTTTACGGCCTTTGAGCTGGGCGACCTGCTTGAATTTTTCGAGATCGAGAAGATACCACAACGATTATAAGCGCCAGCGCCGCAGAGCCGGCCGCCGCGCCCGCATCGGCCGGCAGGCTCTGGCCCGGCGCAGCGGCCCTTTACTTCCAAAAGCCATGGCCGCCGATGCCAGCGGCCAATAATAAAAAGGAAAACTGCATGGGCGTGGATCGTATGACCCGGGTTAACGAGCTGCTCAAGCGGGCCATCGGCAGTTATCTCTTTCGGATAATGCACGAGGACGCTTTTGATCTGGCCGCGGTGACGATCACGCGCGTGGCCACCAGCAAAAATCTGCGCGAAGCACGCGTCTTCGTTTCGATCCGCGATCACCATGCCGAACGGCCGGATATGCTCGCCAAGCTCAACCAGCACCGGGCCGAAATCCAGGCCCATATCAACGCCACGATCGTGCTCAAATATACCCCGCGCCTGACTTTCGAGCTCGACACTTCCCTGGAAGAAGGCGACCATGTCTTAAACATTTTAGCGCAATTAGAGAAGAATCCGCCGCCGGCGGCCGCCGCCGAGCAAGAGCCGGGTGCCCTATGACAAAATTCATCACACCCGCCAGCGGCACCCTCAACGGTATCTTGCTGGTGGATAAACCTTCCGGCCCGACATCCCACGATGTGCTCGACCGCATTCGCCGCCATTTTCAACTTGAGAAAGCGGGGCATGCCGGCACCTTGGATCCGCAAGCCACCGGTTTATTGGTGCTGATGATTGGCCGGGCCACCAAACTGGCCAATACCCTGCTGGCCGATGATAAAACTTATAGCGGCACCCTGCACCTGGGGATCGCCACCGATACCCAGGATGCGCAGGGCATCCCCATCCGGGAAGCCGACTATCGGGCCATCACCCGCGCCCAGGTCCAGCAGGAAATCCAGCGCTGGCAAGGCGATCTTTTACAGACTCCGCCGATGATCTCCGCCGCCAAAAAGAACGGCGTGCCCCTTTATAAACTGGCCCGCCGCGGGCAGGTCGTAGAGCGCCAGCCGAAACTGATCCATATTTATGAATTTAACCTGCTGGACTTTAATCCGCCCCTGGTGACTTTCCGTTTGCGTTGCAGCAAAGGCGTTTATGTGCGCACGCTCTGCGCGGATATCGGTGAAGCGCTCGGCTGCGGGGCGCACCTGGCGCAACTCTGCCGCGAGCGCAGCGGCGACTTCAGCCTGCAAGACGCGCTCAGCCTGGACGCTATCCTGGAGTTAAACCGCCCCCAGTTAATCGAGCGCCTGATTCCCCTGCACCAGATTCGCACGGCCCCAGCGGCGCCCCGACCGCCCCTCCCCTAACATGAAAATAATCCGCCGCTTGCATGCTTTAGGCCAGCTCCGCCAGCCAGTATTTTTGGCGGTGGGTTTTTTCGATGGAGTGCATCGGGGGCATCAGCGGCTGATTGGCCGCGCGCAAACCGCCGCGCGGCGCAGCCGAGGCACGCTCTGGGTTTTGACCTTCGCGCCCCATCCGCGCCAGGTGCTGGCGCCGCCAGCCGCGCCGCCCCTGCTGACCTCCCAGCCCCACAAGCTTGAGCTGCTGGCCGCGCTGGGCGTAGCCGGTTGCGTGCTGATTACTTTCACGCGCGCTTACGCGCAACGGGAACCGGAAGCTTTTATGGCCACGCTCGCGCGCGCCCTGCCCCCCGCCTCCCGTATTTTCATCGGGCAGAACTGGACCTTTGGCCGCGGCGGCCGCGGCGATGCGCGCCTGCTGCAAAGCCTGGGCCAGCAACTCGGGCTGCGCGCCGTACGCTTAGCGCCGATGAACTGGCGCGGGCGCCCCATTTCCAGCACGCGGATTCGCCAAGCGGTGGCCAGCGGCCGGCTGCTGGAAGCCCAGCACATGCTGGGGCGCCCCTTCAGCATACAAGGCACGGTTATCCCCGGCCGGCGCATCGGGCGAACTCTGGGTTTTCCCACCGCCAATCTCAAGCCCCATCACGACGCCCACCCGCCGCTGGGCGTTTATGTGGTAGCCGTCTTGATGGCGGGCCGTTATTATCCCGGCGTGGCCAACCTGGGCACGCGCCCCAGCCTGCCCCAGCCAGGCGGCCGCCCCCCGGCCCCCTTGCTGGAAGTGCATCTTTTGGATATGGCAGGCGATCTCTATGGCAAAACTCTGGAAGTGTTTTTCCTGAAACGCCTGCGGGCTGAGCGGCGTTTCGCCTCCCGCCAGCTTTTGCAACGCCAGATCGCCCAGGATATCGCCAATGCCCGTCGCCGCCTGGCCCGGCCCGGCCCCGAAAAATCTTTATTCCGCTCTTTACAACGACCGGCCCAACGCCTACAATCGCCTCTTATAAAAAACAACCCTAAAGATTAGGCTATGGAAGTAAAACCAAAATCGGTCATCAAAAAAGAATATCAGCGGCACGCACAGGATAGCGGCTCAGCCGATGTCCAAGTGGCCCTTCTATCTCATCGCATTGAACGGCTCACCGAGCATCTCAAGGCCAATAACAAGGATCATAGTTCCCGTTATGGCTTGATCAAAATGGTGAGCGCCCGCCGCAAGCTGCTCGATTACTTGCAGCGAACGGATAAGCAACGCTATCAGGATATCATCGAGCGCTTGAAACTGCGCCGCTAATCCGCAGCGTGCATAGCCAGCGCGCCACGCGCTCCTTCTTGCCGTTGGTTCCCCGGCGATGAAGTTTACTTATCGGAACAGAACCACGAAGACACATCACTTATGAATACAAAGAAAAACATCCAGGCTGTGGAAGTGAAACTGGGCGCGCAAACCCTGCGCATCGAAACCGGGCTCTTGGCGCAACAGGCCGCCGGCGCCGTAACCATCCGCCTGGGCGACACCATTCTGCTGGCCACCGTGACCGCCGCCGATAAACCCCGCGAAGGCATTGATTATTTCCCGCTGCAGGTGGAATATCGCGAAAAATACTATGCAGCCGGTAAGTTTCCTGGGGGATTTTTCAAGCGCGAAGCGCGCCCTTCCGAAAAGGAAGTCTTGACCGCCCGCTTCACGGACCGCCCCATCCGCCCCCTCTTCCAGAAAGGCTTCCATAACGAAGTCCAGATCAATAATATGCTGCTTTCGGCTGATGGCGAAAATGATGCGGATATCCTGAGCATCATCGGCGCCAGCGCGGCCTTGACCATATCGGAGCTGCCCTTTCACGGGCCGATCGGCGCGGTGCGCGTGGGGCGCATCGATGGGCAGTTCATCATCAATCCGACCAATGCCGAGCGCGTCCGCAGCGATCTGGATTTGATCTATGCCGGCAACCAGGAACTGCCGGTGATGATCGAGGGCGATGCTCGGGAAATCTCCGAAGACGATCTGCTGGCGGGAATGCGTGTCGCCCATGCCGCCTGCCAGCAGCTGGTCGCGGCGCAAATCGAGTTACGGCGCCAAATGGGGCGCGCGGATAAAACGGTGACCGATCTGCCCGCGCCCAGCGCCGGACTGCAGGCGCCCGCTTATGCTGAGGCCCGGAATGAACTGGCCGCGGCCCTGACCACTCAGGGCAAGCAGGCGCGCCAGGCGCGCATCAAGGAGATCCGCGAAGCCTTGCAGACCCAACTGCTCACCGATCAACCCGAACTCAGCGAGGAGCAATTCAGGGCCGCCTTCGATGAGTTGGAAATCAGCCTGGTCCGCCGCCAGCTCCTCGAAAAACAGCAGCGCATCGACGGCCGGGGCTTCGATGAGATTCGTCCCCTCCAGGGGAGCGTGGGCCTGCTGCCTCGCGCCCATGGTTCGGCCCTCTTTGGCCGTGGCGAAACCCAGGCCCTGGGCACCGTCACGCTGGGCAGCGATTCCGACAGCCAAACCTTGGATGTGATCACTGGCGGTCCGGAGCGCAAAACCGAAAAAAAATTCATGGTGCATTATAACTTCCCGCCTTACAGCGTGGGTGAAGTGGGCCGGCTGGGTTCGACCAATCGCCGCGAACAGGGGCATGGCGCCCTGGCCGAGCGCTCCCTGGAGCAGGTTATGCCGCCGGACTATCCCTACACGGTGCGCATGGTCTCGGATATCATGGGCTCCAATGGCTCCTCCTCTATGGCCAGTGTCTGTGTGGGCACTTTGGCGCTGATGGATGCGGGCGTGCCCCTGGTTAAGCCGGTGGCGGGCATTTCCATCGGGCTCTTCAGCGATGAACGCCAAGCCGTTCTGGTGACCGATATCAACGGTGAGGAGGATCATTGCGGCGATATGGATTTCAAGGTGGCCGGTACCCGCGAGGGCATCACCGGTTTTCAGGTGGACCTCAAAATCCTGGGGCTGCCATGGGATGTGGCCGCCCAGGCCTTTGAGAAAGCACGCCTGGCCCGCGAGCGCATCCTGGACTTCATGGAGACGGTCATCCCCGCGCCGCGCGAGCATCTCTCGCCCTATGCGCCGCGGGTGCAAGTCGTGAAGATCAATCCCGAAAAAATCGGTGAATTGATCGGACCGGGTGGCAAGAACATCCGCCGCATAACGGATCTCACCAATACGCAAATAGATATTGATGATGACGGCACGGTGCACATCTTCAGCGCTAACGAAGCCAACATGGAAATGGCCGTGCGCGAGGTTAATCTGATTACAGCCGAAGCCGAGGAGGGCGTGATCTATAACGGCACCGTCACGGGCATCAAGGAATTCGGCGCTTTTGTGGAGATCATACCGGGTAAAGATGGCTTAGTGCACATCAGTGAGCTGGCGGATTTCCGCGTTAAAAATGTTGAGGACTTCTGCAAAATCGGCGATCAGATGTGGGTTAAATGCATTGGTATTGATGAACGCGGCCGCGTGAAGTTGAGCCGTAAGGCGGCCATGCGCGAAAAAGGGCTGGCAGATCCCAAGCAAGCATGAAAGATTGTGTTTTCTGTCAAATCGTAGCCGGGACCTTGCCCGCCAGCAAGGTCTATGAAGATGCCACCAGCCTGGCTTTCCTGGATATCGGGCCGCTCATCAAGGGGCATACCTTAGTTATTCCCAAAAAGCATTATGATCCCTTGATGGCGACGCCCCCCAACGTGCTGGCGCAATTGATGAGCGTGGTGCAGAAAATTGCCCGCGCCCAGGTCAAAGGCTTGCAGGCCGCCGGCGTCAATGTCATGCAAACCAACGGGCGCGCCGCCGGCCAAGTGGTACCCCACCTTCATTTTCACGTCATTCCGCGTTTTGAGCAGGATGGACATAGCTGGAATTGGCGCCCGCAAGCCTATGCCGATAATGAGGAAATGCAAAGCTTGGCGCTCACTATCCGGCAAGCCCTGGTGTGAGGGGCCTGCGGCGCTGAGCGCCACGCTTGAGAGGTAGGAATAAGGCCATGCGCATTATTCGTCGGGAAGAAAGCGAACGGCTCTTGCAGGAAGATCCGCGTTATGCGGCCGACGCCTATCAATTTGTGAGTGCCGGTCTGGATTTCACCATCAAGCTCCTCAATAAACCGCGCCAGGGACCGGGGCGGCATGTTTCCGGAGCCGAACTCCTGGAAGGCCTGCGCCAATATGCCCTGCGGGAATATGGGCCCATGGCCAAGACCATTCTCAATGCCTGGGGCATTCATGACTGCCGCGATTTCGGGCAGATCGTTTTCAATCTGGTCGCTAAAAACATTTTCGGCAAGACCGCCGACGATTCCCTGGCTGATTTTGATGCTGGCTTCGATTTCGAGACGGCTTTCCGGGCGCCTTTTAAGCCGACGCAACCCTCTTGAAGCTGGCCAGGAGAGCTGGCGCCAAGCGAGGAGTAGAAACTATGTCACACGAGCTTCCCAACCGCGATCTACATAAAGCCCTCTTTCTGAACTTGGTCACCATGCTGAGCATGTCAGCCTTGCAGCAGTTGGGCAAAATAATCAATCCGCTCACGGGCAAGGCTGAAGTCAGCCTGGAGGGCGCCCAGGCCACCATCGACACCCTCGATATGCTGGAGGTCAAGACGCGCGGCCAGCGCGATGCCGATGAGGAAAAGGCTCTGCAAGAGGCTCTGCTGATGCTGAAAATGAATTTCGTGGAGAGCCGGCCGGCCGCCGACCAAGCGCAAGAAACTCCCAGCCAAGCTGCGGAAACCCCCGCCGCCGCCGCGCCGGCCCCTTCAGCCGCCGCAGACGACGCGGAACGCAAGGAACTTCCGTAAAACCTACTCGTGAGCTAGCGCTCCTCAGGTATCTTCTTCCTTATCCTGCGGATCCAGCTTCAGGCCTCTGATATCGCCCTCGAAGCCGTTTTCCTCAATGAAGGTGGCGTTCATGATGCACACCATGCGTTCCGCATCATCGCCATCAGGGCTCTGGACTTTCCTGGTTTGGCGCTGGAACATTCCCGCGATGGTCACATTGTGCCCCTGAGACACGCCGGAGACGCTGAATTGGGCCTGCTGGGTATTGGCCGTTAGGCCGATGCGCCCCTCATAGCGGCTATTATTGTTATCGATGATCTGCAGATGGTCGCCGGTTTGATAGACCACAAAAGAATAAATGGGCTTACCGACATTACCCTGCGATTCGATATAGGAATAGTTAGCCAGGAGCGGAGTGCTCTTGGCGATGGGGGCCGGGAAGTTTAGCGTCCAAGCTCGGGTAGCATAATTGACGGTGCCGAAGGAACCATCATTCGGCGCCACCTGCAAATTGAAGGTGCCCGTGCCGGTGCTGCCGGTATCCGTGAAGCGGTAAGCGCCGACGATGATGGTCAGCGTACCTCCGACTGGCACATGCGATAAAGCCCCCGCAAAAGCGGTCGAGGAGCCGTTCCCGGTGGCGATTTGCTCTTCCACGACTTGATTGGTGGCCGAGGCTTCACCGAAGCCGCGCACCAAAAAGCCGCCATCCTCGGCCTTATAGACACCGCTGAAATCCAAGACCGCCGCATTAGTGCCGAACTGACTTTCACTCCAGGTATCCACATTACTGGTCCACTCGCAACTGCATAGAAGCATTGCGCCGACGATCAAACCGCTGCCAAGCCACCATATCTTTTTCATGATAGTTTTTGCCTTTCGAGTTTCTGCTAGCGTCCCCTGGTGACCGGCACGGCGCCGGGCCAGCCGAGGGGCACCTCATAGCGCTGGCCGGCAATGGTATGAATATACCACACACCCGTGGCCGGATCATAGAGGCCCAGGTCGCGCCGGCCATCGCCGTCGTAATCGCCGGGCACCGGAATAACGCCGGGCCATCCAAATTGCATGGAGGCAAATCCCTTCCAGGTATAGGCATGCCAGATGCCCGTGGGCACTTCATAGAGAGCTACATCATAGCGGCCATCGCCGTCGTAGTCGCCCGGCACCGGAATGCAATCCGCGTGGCCGAGCCCGAAGGGATCGCCGGAGATATACTGCCCGCGCGCGGTCTGAATATGCCAGGTTTGATCGGGCAGATGATAGACGGCCAGATCGTAGCAGCCATCGCCGTCGTAATCGCCCGGCACCGGAATGCAGTTGGCATTGCCAAACTGGACCCATGCATACTGGCGCGTATGCGGAGAATAGAGGTGCCAGATGCCGGTGGCCAGATCATAGACGCCCAGGTCGGTGCGAAAATCACCATCATAATCGGCTGGCACAGGGATCATCTGCGCATCGCCAAAGCTGAGGGCGTGCACGCGATCATCCTGCCAGGTATAGATATACCAGGCGCCGGAGGCGGCGTCGTAGAGGGCCACATCCGTGCGGCCATCGCCATCGTAATCGCCCAGCAGAGGTTGCTGGGTGATGGCCGTGCCGAATCTCCCCGCGATTTGCCCCTGCCAGGTCACCAGGCTCCAGATGTTATCGGTCGGGCTGTAGAGACTGGCATCGGAGCGGCCATCGCCATCGTAATCGGCCGGGCTGGCACAGGGACCATAGCAGGGCGGCGCGTAACGAGGATAGCTGTTGGGATCGAGCGGGTCGGTATGATAGCGCCGCAATTCGGCGCCATCGGAATAGCCATCGCCATCGGTATCCCAGCGGGTGGGATTGAGCGATTTCCCGGTGGGATTATAGACGGGATCATAAGGATCATACTCCGGGCCACCATAGGTAGCCTCGAACAAATCGGGCAGGCCATCGCCATCGGTATCGAAGAGGGTTGGATCGGTATCGAGCAGATCCAGGGCGTATTCGGTGATGTTATCCAAACCATCCTTATCGTAGTCCATATCGCCGGTTTGATTCATACTGCCGAAATATGACATTTCCCAAGCATCGGGCAGCAGATCGTTATCGGTATCGCGATCGCGCAGGATGATCTTGGTGCCGCCCACGAAGCCGGCGCTGATCAAGTCGATAGCCCGCGGATAATAATCGTTGTGAGGATCTTTAACGAAGCCCCAAGACTCCCAATAATCCAGCTGATGATTGCGCGCGCCGCCCACTGGTGTGGTATCGATAAAGGCGCGGAGATAATAGATATCGCGTTTGAGCCCGCGGATGATAAAGGAAGTTTTCATGGGATCAGCCGTACAGGCCGGCGTGCAGAGCACGCGGGCTTCCGGCTCGCCACTGAAGCCTGGATTGGTGAAAGCTTCCACATAGATGTTGGTGGCATGCGCTTTGCCGAAATAATACAGCTGGCCGGAGATCCACAGGGAATTGGTGGAGGTCAGATTGATATTGAAGGTTTGCACCTCCGACCAGGCGCTCTCACCATTGGGATTGCCGGCCGCCAGACGCCAATAATAAGCGCCATTGCCCCATTCGCCCAGGTAGAAAGGCAGATGATCGCGATAGATGCCATCCTTATCCGGATAGGGTGCCGGCAGGTAATAGTTAGTGAGGATATTATAAGCCGCATTGGCCACCTGCACATGGTAGTAGGTGGCATAGTTATCCATGGTCCAGGCCAGTTGGCCGCGCGCATAATAGAAGACATCGCCGCGCGGAGCAATCAAGCGCGGCCGGCTCAGGCTGGCGGGCCAGCGCACTTCGAAAGTGCCGTTTTGGGAGCCAACCCACCACTGGTAGGTGCCGGCGCCCAAGCCATAAAAGCCTTCCATCTGATAATCCCATTCATGAAAATAATTGCGCGGCGCACGCAGCGAGCGTTTCAGAATGAGCGGACCGCCGGCGGCGCTGATTTTATTGATAACCACCGTGGAGTTCCTGGCTTGCGCCTCCCAGGCGAAACGTCCATAGCCCGGATAGGGATCGCGCAGCCCCAGGTGCACGCCATCCATATCCGCCCAGGCTAAATAATGGGGCTGATCATAAGCCACCCCGCAGGGTTCATGAGGATCCCAAACGCCATTGCCATTCAAATCCAGGAAGCCGAACAGATAAAATTCGCCTTCCTTTAAGCCGCTGATCGTTGTTTCCGCCCCAGGCCCAATCCCGTAAGCCACGGCCACGGGCGCGCCATCCATTTTTTCCGTCTGATAGCCCAGAATTATCAAGGAATCCAGATCATAAGCAGCGCCTTGATAATGAACCTTAACTTTGACCCCGGGCGTGGGGTAGCTATTGGGATCGGAGGGATCGGTCTCGGCCATGAATTCGGCGTAGTTGCTCCAACCATCGCCATCTTTATCGAGATGCGCGTCATAGATGTTGGGGTCAAGCCCGTAGAGCACTTCCCACCAGTCGGGCATGCCGTCGCCATCATCGTAGAGTTCACCCCAGGTACGCTTGGCCGGGCCACCGCGGCTATCATAATCGCTGATGCCATCGCCGTCGGTATCCCAGGCGCGCGGATTGGTGTCCGCATGATATTCCGCCAGATTGCTCAAGCCATCGCCATCCGGATCGCCCCAGGCGCCATTCTCGCCCGTGGCATCGTAGGGATCGAGCCCGTAGAGTATTTCCCACCAATCAGGCAGGCCATCGCCGTCGGAATCGGTATCGTCGGGGTTATCGCTCAGGCTCAACAACCAGGAGTTGGTGGTCACAGCGCGGGTGCCCATGAAGAGGCATAGATCAGCCATGATGGCCTGCCCCAGGAAGTTGGTGTCTCCGTAGGGATTGCTCACATTGCGATAGCCCTCGGGCAGGTTATAGAAGATCTCCGGCTCATCATCGGCTTCCCCTTCGACAATTTCATTGGTGGAGATCTGGGGCGGAAAATGGATGCGATCATCCCGCGGCGGCAGCACCGGACGGTGCGCATAGTGGTTTTCGGCGGAGACCAAATAATTATAGGGGCTGGCCGCCGAACCGGTATAGACCCGCGAACGCAGGGGATAATCGGTCCACCAGCCGATGGGCGGATGGAATTTCAAGCTGGGATCGAGGATATCCATGCCCGCCGGCACAATGCCTTCGCTCTGGGGATCGGGCACATCATCGAAGGTGAAATAAGCCTTGAGACTGGAATTGGTTATCTCATCAACGCTTAAGCGACGATGCTGATCAGCCATGATCTGATCGCGCGTGCGGGTGCCATCCCAGATGCGGACTTCGTCGATCAAGCCAGCATAATAATCGGTGGCACGCACCAGCGCACCCGTGGAGACCAGCTCGCCGGCGCTGGCATCGCGCGCGCCGACCATAATGCTGTGCGGCGTGCCGGCAGCGATGTTCGCATTGGTTCCGAGGGGATAATCATAGCCGGTAGCGGGCAATTCGGTGGTGCGCGTGGCCGAACTGGCTTCGCCGTTGACATAGATAATCAAGTTGGTGCCGTCATAGGAGCCGGCGATATGCGCCCAGGTATTGGCGCGCAGACGATGGGCCACGCGCGCCGTGGCCTGATAGGCCGCCGGCATGGCGCCGCGCCCGTTATACATGACATAGGGCAGGCCGTTGGTGATGCCCAGGCAGAAGTTGGCGCGGGTGAAGTTAGTATCATACTGATAGGGATGCGGATAAGTCCCCGCCCGCTCCACCACCACCTGATTGCGCACCGCCGGATTGGCCGGGCAGACCCAGGCTTCCACGCAGAAACGCGAGAGGACCGAATCGGGCGTCCAGAACCAGCCATCCAGGGTACGCGCAAAATCATCGACGCCATTGAAGGCCAACGCGCGATTGCGGATTGGATTACGCGCATCCAGCGGATCGGAGCCGACGAGCCCGGAGGAGGTATTGACCTCAAAATAGTCGCCCACCCCATCGTTATCAGTATCGAAGCCCTCATTGACCTCGTAATGAAAGACGGCTTCGTTGCGACCAACGAAGAAATCGCCCACCGACATACCCACCCCATAATAGTCGCGGGTATAATTCAAGCTGACAAAGCTGTTGGAATCGGAGGAGTCGGTACGCCAGAGCGGCGTGGGATCAGTGTGATAAAAGACCCTGTTGGTGTTATAGGAATATTCCTCGAAATTGGGCAGGCCATCGCCATCCGGATCCATCATGCCCAGCCCAAAATTGAAGGGCCCGATCAGCTTGGCCAGATAAGGCGCCCGCGCGGCGGTGGGTGGATGCATATGCATCGGCAGATATTCGATGAGCTGGCGCAAGGAACGGAACACCTGGGAATCCGTGCCGAACTGGAACCCCGGTTCATAGGGCGCCGCATCCGGGCTGCCGGTCAGGGCCCCAGGCTGGTTATCTGAGACCAGATCCAGCGCCCCCTTCAAGGGGTTCAAGCCGTGATAGACCTCCCAATAATCATCCATGCCATCGCCATCGGAATCAGGATTATCGGCCAAGGTGGTGGTATGATAGGTGGGAAGCGCATGCGCCGCCGGATAATTGGTGCGTAAATAGGCCAGAGGATCGGAGATATCCGCAAAGACATTATTGAGATAGAGGAAAGAGGGACAGGTGAAGAAGTCCGGCGGTATAAAGAAACTATAGTGCATCTCATCGGGGTTCATCGGATCCCAGGGCTGCGCGCGACGCGTGCAGAACTTCACGCCCCAGGCCGGGTCGCATTTCTGCCATTCCGCGACCGTGCCCGTCCAATACTCGCGCCAGTTCTCCAGACCATCGCCGTCGGGATCCTCGAAAGCATCCGAGACATTGATGTCGGTGCCGGCATAGACCTCCCAGCCATCCGGCAACATATCGCCATCGGTATCGGCGCTGGTGGGGTTAGAAAGCAGCATTTTCTCATCGCCATCGCTCAAACCATCCCAATCCGTATCATAGGGATGCGGGTCGCACAAGGGCGACATGCCGTTGGTGACAACGCCCGGATCGGTCGGCCAGATCTTGTTGGGCCAGCTGGCCCGGCAGGAATTATAGTCATCGGTGGCATTGGACCACTCTTCCCTGTTCAGCAAACCGTCCTCATCATCATCATCCACGGAATCAGGCCCAAAATTGGGATTCATACCAACATAGAGTTCCCAGCCATCAGGGATCAGATCCTCATCGGTATCTATGGAGGCCGGATCGGTATAGGCCGTGGCGAACTCTTGCTTACCAGGGGGATCATTCTGACTGATCACGCGCCCGCCCGCATTCCAGGATACCCGCCCGTAATAATCGCCGCCCATATATTCCTGATAATTGACATAGGGCAGGGTATTCGGATGGCTCCTGAGATTGAAGGGATGCTCGCACCAGGCCGTGCGGGGATCGAAGGCCGCCAGACCCGGGAAGGGTCCGTCGATCTGATGTTTATAGACCCAGTCATGCTTCATATAGGGATTGACGATGGGGATATCCCCCGCGCTGAAATAACTGCTGCTGCCCTTGCGAATCCACACCGGATCGCCCGAGCGATAGAAGGGCAAGCCGGGTTCCATGCCAAAATAGACCACATCGGTGATTGGCTGCCCCAACGTTCCATCTCGTAGCAGCGCCGGCCAACCTGAATCGGTCACCCCCGTCATCAGCAGCTGATCATGATAGAGATCGAAGCGGCCGGGCCCATTATCGGTATAGGTGTCGATCCAGGCGCCTAGGATATTATCCATTCCGCCAAAGATACAGAGGGTCCCCTGCAAGGGCGTGCCTTGGATCAAGCCGTAGGTGGCCGGACCAAGCAGCTGAAGATTGGTGGAGCAGGCGAAATAATCGAGATCAATATTGGTCATGCCATCGCTGGCATTCAAGGGATGGCAGGCCGCGGGATTATGCACCTCCCAGTAATCATCCATACTGTCGCCATCGGTATCGGCATGGGTGGGATCGGTGCCCAGCAGATATTCCTCCTCATCGGTCAGGCCATCGCCGTCGGTATCCCAGTCGCGCAGCACATAAGGACGCGTCCTGGTCGGCGAGATATAGACCCAGGAAAGCCCGGCGCTATTGGTGATGCCCTCTTCATAAGCGGTTATCGAGCGCCAATACCAGAAATAATAGCGCCAACCATCCGAGATGCCGTCGCTGCTATCTTTATCATCCAAACTATCAAACTGGAAAGGCGAAGTGCGCGGATCATCATCGGGACACCAACCATTGGGGCCATTGGTCTTATAGTTATCATCCATACCCCGACACTCTAACCAGTTATCAAAAGGAGTATTGGTGCGGGCATAGCCGTCGTGCGCGCCATAGTCCGGGTTATACAAGCGCTCGCCGCTCAAGGGATAGGCGGGCGCGCTACCGCCCGAAGAAGAGTAATAGCAAGTCAGCATATTGGTGTCTTGATAGACATAGCGGGCCGGATTGCCGATCAGCCGCGAGGGAATCCAATCGCCATCGGGATTGCCGGCGGCGCCATGGATGCCATCGGCCGATTCGGGATCCAGGCCATAGGCAATTTCCCACTCATCCGGCAGGCCATCGCCATCCAGGTCGCCCACGTTGTCATGGGGATAATATTCGCGGCTGAACATGAGATACACGAGCCGGTCGTAGGTGGGAGAATAAATGGAGCCACCTTCATAAGCGTGTTCTTCCATTCTCACGGAAAAAGTGGGCTCGCTGGAAAGAACATAGCGGTTGGTACCCCAGATTTCGTACCAGCGATAAAAGAAGCTGTCGTAGGTGTTGGTCTCGATCGTCAATGGCTCAGGCAGAGCCGTCAGGGTGATATCGGCATCCGGCGCAAAATACCAGTCCAGGCCATTGAAGGTGCCGGCAGCGCCAGCCACCGTATAGGTGCCAGTGCCAACACCGGCCAGGCGATAGGTGGTCGTCGGATCCTGCGGATGGTCGTGATCGTAAATCACCACTCGCAACCTGGGGCCGGTGGCGTAAGGCGCCACTAAGGTCACGGTGCGGTTACTGACAACCAGGGTCTGGCTGGGCGGCGTGAAGTATCCCGGGATATCATCGAATTCCAGGGTATATTCCCCGGAAGGCGCATTGGAGATAACAGTGTAGCCGGTGCCGGTGACTAGATTGGTGTAATCCTCAGGATGGGCGGTGATCTCCCAGGTAAAATTGGTCAAATGCGCGGGAGTATTGGTGATGATGATCGTGCCGCGGATCCGGTTATAGGTGCCCGTAAAGACCGGCGCATCTGCGCCCGTGATCGTGTTGGTCTGGCGGCTGGGCGTCGTATAGCCAACCACAGGCTGAAAGGCCAACGTATAGGTGCCGGTGGGGATGGCCTCAAAAAACTCCTCGCCGACGCCATTGGTGCCCTGCTCGAGCCAGGCGAATGAGTTGGTGAAATTGGCTGGCCAGGAGAGCAGGCTCCAGGCCGCATCCAGGGCATTGGAGTGGTCGTCCTCCACGACGATCGTAAAACTGTTGCTGAAGGGTTGATACAATGCGGTATTGGTGAAGTGCTCATTTTCGATCGTCACCGCAACCGACGAGGGCGTATAATAATTGCCCATGATCCGAAAATTGATGATATATTCACCGGCGGGCAGATTGGAAACAGTGTACCCGCTCGGCAGATTGTCAAACAATCCCGCTATGGCCCAGCGCGCATCATCGAGAAAGCGGGCGCGTTCGGAAAGATAATCGCTGCCGGGATAGTTGGTGGCCGGCGCTAGATGATAGGCCAGATTGGCATCAGCCAAAGCCAAGCCCGGCACCAGCGCCAGAGCCAGGAGAGCGCCCTTGAGTCGAAGATGTTGAACGGCTTTAATCATGTCAAGACTTATGGGCGCATCATAGCAGCTCAATTCCAGAAAGCTCAATCTTTTTTTTCATTTTTTAAGGGATAAAAATAAATGCGCTAAAAGCTCGGCCGCTCCCTCGGCCGCGCGGAAGCTGCCTAGGCTGAGCAGTCGGCCCCCCAGCGGTAAGTATAGTTATAGCCCTCAACCCATGAGGGTGCTCCCGCCAAAAAAATCCTTGCCTTGCCTGGTCCTTTCTGCCAAGCTGCAGTAATTCTTTTTGCGAGCGTAGCTCAGTGGTAGAGCTCCACCTTGCCAAGGTGGATGTCGAGGGTTCAAATCCCTTCGCTCGCTCCCTCCTCCGTCATAGCTGCGGCCGCCGGGCGGCGCGCTGGTAGCCTGAGCAGAAATCTGGCTGGCGCTACCCCCCCTGCCGGGCCCGCCAACCGGATCAAGAACCGGCCGCCGGCTCAGGTTCTTCGCCAGCGGCGGGCGGGCGGGTGATATGCATCTGGACCAGGGTTTGATGAGCGGCCTGTTGTTCGGCGGCCCGCTTGGTCGCTCCGCAACCTGTGCCCAAGGCCCTCCTCCCAATGATAACCTGGACGGTGAAGAGCTTGGAGTGCGAAGGCCCCTCCTGACGCAAAAGGCGATATTGGGGGTTGCATTTCCAGCGCTGCTGGGCAATCACCTGCAGTTGACCCTTGGGGTTATCGGACCAGGCATCATCCGGCTCGATTTCGATCAAGGGGATGAAAAGCTTCTTGAAAATCCGACTCACCGCCGGCAAGCCGCGATCCAGATAGGCCGCCCCTAGAATAGCCTCCATGGCATCGGTGATGATCGAACTGCGCTGCTGACCGCCGGAGAGGCGCTCGCCCTTGCCCAGCTTGATATATTCGCCCAAACCAATCGCCCGCCCAATATGGGCCAGGGCCTTGCCGCTCGTCAGCCGGCTGCGCATACAGGTCAAGGCGCCTTCCTGCAGCGTATGGTGGATTTGAAACAGATAAGCGCTGGCCACCAGGCCCAGGGCGGCATCGCCCAGAAACTCCAGGCGCTGGTTATCGGCATCAATGCCGGTGGTTTCGAAACGGAAAGAGCGGTGCATGAGGGCCATGGTTAAGAGGGCCCTCTTGCGGAAAGCATAGCCCAGTTTGCGCTCCAGGGCCTGATGCGGATTATGGAATAGAGATTTCATGCACGAGGATGGAATTGAGCATGGATGGATTTCAGACGCGCCGGATCCACATGGGTATAAATCTGCGTCGTAGCGATATCGGCATGGCCCAGCATTTCCTGAATGACCCGCAGCGGGGCGCCGTTATGCAACAGATGGCTGGCGAAGGAATGGCGCAGGGTATGCGGACTGATCGGCTTGGCAATGCCGGCCTGGCGCGCATATTGCTTGACCAGTTTCCAGACGCTGCGGCGCTCGAAAGGCTGCCCGCGCCGCGTCAGAAACACCACCCGATTGGCGGGATCCTTGAGCCACAGCGGCCGCACCTGGCTTAAATAGGCCTGCAAGATCTGCCCGGAACGCTCCGAGAAGGGCACCACCCGCTCCTTCTGCCCCTTGCCAACGCATTGCAGGTAGCCGGCCTCGAAGTGCAGGTCTTCCAAGGTCAAGCGGCACAGCTCGGAGACGCGCAGGCCAGTGGCATAGAAGATTTCCAAGAGGGCCCGATCGCGCACGGCCTGGGGCTTAGTGCCGGTGGGCGCCGCCAGTAAACGCTCCACCTCGCGTTGCGATAAGGTGGCCGGCAGGATTTTCCAGAGCCGCGGCGAATCCATATCCTCCGCGACATTGCGCGCCAACAATGCTTCCTGATGCAGATAGCGCATCCACACCTTGATGGCGATGAAGAGACGCGAAAGCGAATTGGCGCTGAGCCCCTGCTCTTTTTCGCCCAGTAAAAAATCCAGGAGCTGCTGGCGGGTGAGCGCGTTCAAACTAACAATTTTATGCGCCGCGAGATAAAGCGTGAATTTACGAAGATCAGCCGCATAGGCCAGGCGGGTATTGGGGCTCAAACCCCGCTCCAAAGAAATATAATCCAAATACTGATCAATGAGCGCATGCATAAAGGCTGCTTTCCAAGAGAGACCCTCACCCGAGCCGGCCGCCCCACCCTCCGCTACGCCGGCGGCCAACGCCGGAACGGCTAGGGATGGGTCGGTAAGGGAATGATGGCATTGGTGAAAGCCGGGATATCGTTGGCCTCAAAACCCGCACTGGCAATGGTGAACTCCAGATTCTTCAGCGCCACAACCATCGAATTATAGGTGATAACCAATTCGCGTTTATCGATGTCGGGCCGGATGGATTGAATGCCCGGCTGATACAGAAAGGCATCTTGAATGATCTTGGTGCTGGCCGCATTGGTCAGGCCCGGCACGCGAATAACCACCGTGCGCATATCCTGGCGCCGACAGGCCCCCAGCGCCAGGCACACTAGCAACAACACTCTCCAGTAGATCCTCATAAGCAAGCCTTTCGCGCGCTTCTCCAGGTCTTTTTACTGGCAGGCATTATGCGCATAGGGAGAGGGGATTGTCAAGCCAGTCACCGCCCCCGCCAAAAAAAGTAAAAAAAAGCCTTGACCTTGTATTTCGTATTACGTAATTTCCGCTTTATGAACATTCCAAAAAAGAAAAGACCAGCGGCGATGCCCCTGGAGGATTTCGCCGACCGGCTGCAGCTGACCATGCGCCGCCTGGCGCGCGCCCAACTGCGCCAGGAACGCGATTACCTCTCGCGCGGACTGATCACCCTGCCCCAGTTCCGGGCGCTCTACCAGGTGGCCGAGATGGGCACCTGCTCCATGCGCGCCCTGGCCAAGGCGCAGGGACTCAAGGCCTCGACGGTCACCGGCCTGGTCGATCGCCTGGTCCGCCTGCGCTTATTGAAGCGCGGCGCCTGCTCAACCGATCGCCGCACCGTGCTCGTATCCATTACGCCCAAAGGCCATAAAATCATGCAGAAATGGCACACTGAACATCATCGGAACATCCTCCGCCTTTTTCAGCATATCTCGCCGCAGGAACGGGCCATCTATCTGGAGATCACCGAGCAGATCGTGGCGGCCTTTGCGCCAGCAACCAATCACCCTTCGACCACACCGCCGGCAGAAAGGAAGCCTTGAATATGCCCCCGCGCTGGATATGGATCGCTATCTGCTGGCTGGCCCTGACCTGGGGCGCCGCGGCCGCCAACGCCGCCGAGCCGCCAACGCCGCCCGCCGGGTTTGACCGTGAAGCTTACTTGGAAGGCGCGCGCTCCGATGTCCGCTTGCGCCTCGGCCGGGTGGATTGCCTGGCCTATGCGCTCCAAAACAACACGGCCATCAGGATCAAGCGGCTCCAACCGCTCTTGGCGGAAGCTGACACGCGCCAGGCCCAAGCTACCTTTGATCCCAGCCTGATCTTCGAAGGCATACTGAGCGATAGCACCGAGCTCTCGCCCAACCTGATCTATGGCACCAATATATCCATGATGCGCTCCGGCGCCCTCAAGGCCGGCCTGACCGGCAAGCTCTGGAGCGGCGCCCAATATGAATTGGCCTTGGATGCCGGCCGTTTCAAGTCCAGTTCGCCCACGGCCCTCATCGATCCCGCCTATCGCCTGGAACCCCAGCTGACCATCACCCAGCCGTTGTTGCGCGGGGCCGGTATCACCGTCAACCAGGCGGCCATCATCATCGCCCGGAACAATTTGCTGCTTTCCTCGAATAATGTGCAGGAGACAGCCATGGATATCACCAGCCAGACGCTGGTGGCCTATTATGATCTCTATCATGGCCGGGCCTATCTGGCGATTGAGATGGAAGCTCTCGAACGCGCGCGGCTCCTGTTGAGCATCAACCAGGCGCGCCATGCCAAGGGGCTGATCAGTTCGGTGGATCTGCTCGAAACCGAAACCGAGCTGGCCAAACGCATGAAACGCGTCATCGCCGCCGAGGCCGCTATGCTCAACGCCGAAGACGCGCTGAAGCTGGTGACCAATCTGGTGGATGATCCGGCACTCTGGAATGCGCAAGTGGAGCTCTTGGAGGAACCGGTGCTCAGTCTGCGGCGCATCCAGCTGGTGCAGAGCCTGGAACGCGCTTTCGACCACCGCCTGGATTATCAAGCCCTGAAAATTGCGCTGGCCAACCGCGATATCCAGATCCAGGTCGCGCGCAATAATCTCTGGCCCACCCTGGACTTGATAGGCAGTTTTGGGCTCAATGGCCTGGGCCAGGATTGGTCGGAGGCCGCCGAGTATGCCAACCTGGATTACAAGGATTGGATGGCCGGCCTGCGCCTGACGATTCCCTGGGGACGCGCCAACCGCGCCGCCTACGATAAGAGCCGCTGGGAAAAAATACAGGCTCTGCTGGAGCTCAAACGCCTGGAGCAAGACATCATCTTCCAGGTGCGCAACCGGGTACGGGAAGTGGAGATTCAATATCGTCAGATGGAAGCGGCCATGTTGGCTTCCGATCTGGAAGCCGAAAATTACGAGGCCTACCAAGAACGCTACGCGGCCGGCCACATCAGCACCCATGATATTCTCGATTATCACAACCGACTAGCCACGGCCCGCTTGGATTATATCAAGGCCCTGATTGATTATCAGATTGGCCTGATTCGTCTCGACCAGGCCGAAGGCATGACGCTCGTCCGCAACAACATCACCCTGGAGAATTAAATATGATCCGGCCCCGCATCAGCCGTCAACGACTGGCTCCCATGAGGAGCTCCCAACCTGCTATCCCCCCACCCCGCCGCGCGGCGCGGAGCGGTGCCGCGCTGGCGCTGCTGCCGGCCGTGCTGCTGGGCGCGCTCATGCAGGGCGGCTGCCGCCCGGCGCCGCCAGCGGCCGCGGAAGCGATCCCCGTGCGCATCATGCGCGTCGAGCAGCAGACCTTGAGGCTCTCGCTCGACTACGCCGGCGATATCCGCGCCCGTGAGGAAGTGCTCGTCTATCCCAAGGTGGCCGGCAAAATCGCTCACAAGGTGCGCGAGGAAGGCAGCCGCGTGCAGAAAGGCGAGAGCATCGCTTATATCGACCGCGACGAGGTCGGCTTCACCTACGCCCCGGCCCCGGTGGAAAGCCCTCTGGCCGGCCTGGTGGGCCGGGTGTATGTGGACCGCGGCACCAGCGTTAGCCCCCAGACGCCCATCGCCCTGGTGGTGGATAATGAGGCGATGGAACTGACCCTGGATGTGCCCGAGAAATTCTGGGCGCTGCTTAAACTGGGGCTCTCCGCCGAACTGAAGGTCGAGGCCTGGCCGGAAGAAACTTTTCAGGGCCAAGTGACCAAGATCAGCCCGGTGATTGATTTGGAAACGCGTACGACGCCGGTGACCATCACCCTAGCCAACCCTGAAGGACGCCTGCAATCGGGTATGTTTGCCCGCGTGCGCCTGATCATTGAGGAGCACACCGCGCCGGTGGTTATCAAGGAAGCCCTGCTGGGTAAGATCCCCGATGCTTATGTCTTTCTGGCCCAGGATGGCGTGGCCCGGATCAGGGATGTGAGCTTGGGCATCCGCGAAGGCAATCGTTATGAGGTTACCGCCGGCCTGCAGCCGGGAGATCTGGTGGTGATCATGGGGCAACAACGCCTGCAAGACGGCAGCGCCATCAAAGCCGAAGAGAATGCGCCCGGCGAAGTCTCTTATTGATTCCGATTAAAGGATTTTTAACATGAATCTGCCAGATTTTGGCGTTCGCAAGCCAGTCACCAACCTGATGATCTTCCTGGGGATCATCGTCCTCTCCCTCTATGCCTTGAGCCGTTTGGGCGTGGATATGATGCCCGAAATCGAGCCGCCCGCTATTTCGGTGATCTCCACCTATTCCGGCGCCAGCCCGGAAGATGTTGAGACCAAGGTCACCGAACCGCTGGAAAACCAGCTGGCCACCACGCCCGGACTCGAAAAGATCACCTCGCGCTCGCAGGAGGGAGTCTCCGTCATTACCCTGCGCTTCGTCTGGGGGCAGAACCTCGATGAGGCTTCCAATGATATCCGCGACCGCATCGAATTGGCCAAGCGGCTCCTGCCCGACATTCCCGATGAGATGGATAATCCCTTCATCTTCAAATTCAATACGGCCATGACGCCCGTTCTGCTCGTGGGCATCACCGCCGAGCGTTCCTATGCCGAACTGCACGATATGATCGATAAACGCATCGGCGACAGCCTGCGCCAGATCCCCGGCGTCGGCACGGTGCAGGTCCATGGCGGCCTGGAGCGGCAGATCAATGTGTGGATCGATCGTGCCAAGCTGGAAAGCACCGGCTTCTCCATCCTGGAAGTGCGCGATATCCTGGCCCGCGAAAACATCACCCAACCGGTGGGCGATCTGAAAATGGGGCTTTCCGACTATCTCTTGCGCCTGCCCGGCGAGTTCACCAGCCCGGAAGAAATCAACTCGGTGATCCTGGGCCAGCGCCAGGGCAAACTGATTTACCTCAAAGATGTGGCGCGGGTGGAGGATGGCCACAAGGAAAAATCCAGCATCGTACGCATCAACGGCCGCAATGGCGTGCGCCTGATGGTCCAGAAACAGACCGGCATGAACACGGTGCAGGTCGCCAAACGCGTCAAGCAAAAGCTCCAGGAGCTGGAACCCTTGCTGCCCGCCGATGTCGAGATGCATATGGTCATGGATACCTCACAGAATATCCTCAACTCGCTGAACACTTTGACGACTACGGCGCGCGATGCAGCTCTGCTGGTGATTATGATCACCTGGTTTTTCCTGCGCCGCTTTCGCCCCAGCATGATCATCGCCCTGACCATCCCCTGCTCGCTCTTGATCGCCTTCATCTATCTCTTTATGGCCGGCAAAACGATCAATGTCATCAGCCTCTCGGCCTTGACCATCGTCATCGGCATGGTGGTGGATGATGCCATCGTGGTGGTGGATAACATCATGCGCCATCTGGATCGCGGCCAGCGCTCGCGCGAGGCGGCCATCTTCGGCACGGTGGAAATGTTCCTGGCCATTCTGGCTTCCACCTCCACCACGGTGGTGGTCTTTCTGCCGCTCTTATTCGTTTCCGGCGTGGTCGGCATCATGTTCGGCGAACTGGCCATCATCATCGTGGTGACGCTGCTGGCTTCGCTCTTCACCGCCACCACCCTAACGCCCATGTTATGCTCGCAATGGCTCAAGCCCAAAGGACAGGAAGCGCCGACGCCGGCGCCTTTCCGTAAAATCTATGACTTGGCCGAACGCTGGTTCACAGCCTTGGAACGCGTCTATAGCCAGGCCTTAAATTGGTCGCTGGCCCATCGAAAGACCATCATTTTCGGCTTCAGCGGTGTTTTCCTGGCCAGCCTGATGCTGATTCCGCTGATCGGCACAGAGTTTGTGCCGGAGAGCGACTCGGGCGATTTGAGCATCACGGCCCAGCTGCCGATTGGCACGCGCGTTGAGGAATCCGATCTGGTGGCCAGCCGCTTGGAGGAGATCATTAAAGAGGCCATTCCCGAACGCCGCTTTTACAGCATGCAAAGCGGCACAGGCGGCGGTATGGCCGCCATCTTCGGCGGCGCGGCCGGCTCGCATGTGATCTCCAGCCGCATCAAGCTCATACCCAAAACCGAACGCGAGCGCAGTGCCAAGACCATCGCGCAGGATCTCCGCACCCGCGTACGCGAGATTCCGGGGGTCCTGAAAACGGATGTCAGTGCGGGCAATCCGATGGGCCAGCTGATCACTGGCTCGGGCGGCAAAAAAATCCAAGTGGAAATCATCGGCCATTCCTTCGTCGATACC
The DNA here is from genome assembly GCA_964475165.1 of uncultured Verrucomicrobiota bacterium. Taxonomy (GTDB): domain Bacteria; phylum Verrucomicrobiota; class Kiritimatiellia; order JAAZAB01; family JAAZAB01; genus CAYUHK01. The sequence continues at coordinate 90,978 of CAYYVN010000007.1, forward strand.
GAAATGGTGGGCGAAAAGATCAAGGCCATCATGGAACGCATTCCGGGAACGGTGGATGTGAGCATCTCGCGCGAATTGCGCCGGCCCGAAATGCATATCCATGTGGATCGCGAAAAAGCCGCCGCTCTCAACCTGAATATGCGCACTATTTCCGAGAGCGTCCGCACCTTCTTCGAAGGCGCCACCGCCAGCAAATACCGCGAGCAAGGCGAAACCTACGATATCTATGTCCGCCTGGAAGAAGCCTTTCGTTCCCAACCGGAGGATCTGGAAAACCTGAGCATCGTCTCGCCCTATACCCAGCGCCTGCTCAAGCTGGCTAATTTTGCCAGCCTCAAGGAAACCGTCGGGCCGGTGGATATTGAGCGCAAGAACCGCGAACGCATGCTGGTGGTGGAATGCAATACGCACCAGCGCTCGCTGGGCGACGTCATAGCGGATATCGAGCGGGAGATTGTCGGCATCACCCTGCCCGCGGATGTGAGTATTGATATCGGCGGCGAAGCTGAAGAACAGGCCAAGGCCTTCCGCGACCTGCTCTTCCTGCTCCTCCTGGGCCTGGCGCTGGTCTATATGGTCATGGCCGCCCAGTTCGAGTCCTTGCTGGATCCCTTCATCATCATGTTTGCCGTGCCCTTCACCTTCACGGGAGTTATCCTGGCCTTTCTGGTGACCAAGACCACCTTGAGCGTCATCACTTTTCTGGGCATCGTAATGCTGATGGGCATTGTCGTCAAAAATGCCATTGTGCTCATCAGCTACATCAATATCTTGCGGGCGCGCGGGCTATCCGTCTTGGAAGCCGTCACGGTTGGCGGCGCGCATCGCTTGCGCCCCGTGCTGATGACCACTTTTTCGACCTTGATCGGCTTGATGCCCATGGCTTTCTCGCGCGGTGAAGGCTCGGAAACCTGGCAGCCGCTGGGGGTCACCATGATCGGCGGCCTGCTGGTCTCCACCTTCATCACCATGCTCTTCGTGCCAACCCTCTATGCCGTTTTTGAGTCTCGCATCCGCAAAAATCAACGCAATCATAATGGAAATAAGCGATGAAAATGATCATGTTGGTCTTCAATGAAGCCATTGATGCTGAGTTGATGGAAATGATGCAAGCCTGCCAGTTGCATAACTATACCCGCTTCAATGGGATCTTGGGCAAGGGCGAAACCTCGGGCACGCACCTGGGCACGGATATCTGGCCGGGACGCAACAATCTCCTGCTCTTGGCCGTCGCCGCCGAACAAGTGCCGCCAGTGATCAGCCGCGTGCAGGCCTTGCGCGCCAAAATGGGCGCCGAGGGCGTCAAGGCTTTCGTCTGGAACTTAGAAGAGATCACCTAGCCCAGCTGGATCTGTCACTATTTGCGCCTGATCACGGCCGGCACAGTTTTCCAGCCCAGACTGCGGCAGGCCTGCAGACGCAGATGCCCAGCCACCACCTGGTAGGAAACACCATCCGGACGCGGCTTAACCACAATCGGCTGCAGCAGGCCCATCTCGGTAATCTTCAAGGCCATATCTTTGACTTGCTGTTCCGTGGCCGGATGGCTGGTCAGTCCCGTGGGATCAACGATGAGATGCACATCCAGCTCAGTGATTTCCGCGGCGGCCTGGGCGGCCTCGCCGCCATTGGCGCGCCGCCCGGCCTGAATGCCCATGCGGTAGGAATAGACATAGGGAATGGCAAAATCAACATTGGGATTGGCCTGGAACTTATCGAAGATCTGACGGGTAATCTCATAGACGATGCGCGGACGATCCTTGGCGAGGGTCATGTAACGCAAGCGCATGTAAACCCCGTAATCATAAAAATCGGAGCGGATATAGGGCTGCTGACCGGTTTGCTCGATCACCTCGCAGGTGACAGCGGTGGCGGCCGCCACTAAAATATCCTCGGCCACCTTCCAGTTCGAATCGTAGGTGATCCGCACCACCACTTCATCCAACACATAGGGCTCCATCTGCTGGGGCGTGTAATTGATAACCACATTGCTGAACAGCATGGCGTTGGGGATGAGCACATGCCGCCCGATAGCTTCCTCAGTGCCCACCGTGCCCCCCACTTGATTGAGCACGGTATACATCATACCCATCTGGCGCACATCGCCGATCAAGCCCAGGCTGGGCAATAAGACGCGGTCGCCGATCCGGAAAGGACGCTTAACGCTCACCAGCACCCAGGCCGCCAAACCGCTGATGGGCGCCTGCAACGACCAGCCCATCAACAGCCCCACAAAGGGCGCCACCGCCACCCAGGAACCGGCCAGCTTGCCGATGTAATGGAAAAAAACCGCCACGATCATGACGCCCGCGCCAAAACGCAGCAAGGCGGCCACCATGCTGACCTCACTCGGCGCGCCGCGCCGCAGGTGCACCTTGACGGTAAACAGCAAAATGCCAAGCTCATACACAGTCAGCGTGGCGGCGGTTAGGACCAGGAAATCGATCAGGGAATGGCCAGGCGAGAAAAACAAGAGGCTCACTCCCATACGGCCCAGGGCGTAAAAGCCAACCGTCAGCAGCATGAAAAAAAAGAGCAGGCCGATGCGGATACGCGTTTGAACTATATCTTTTGGGGCCATGCATGCCTCTTGAGCCAGCACTTTAGCGCCGCTTCCCGATGGCGCTGTAACCTGAACATATTCAGGCCGAGGGATCAAGCCCAAACTGGGGTCTCAACCGGGCACGGATGTGAGCCGCACTGAGGCCTGGGGCGGCAATGGATGCCGCTCAATCACCCGCATGCTCTGCCAGCGCCCCTGGCGATAACGCCAATAGAAAACGACGGCCAGCAAACAGATATAGAGGGTCGCAAAAGACCAAGCCACATAAAGCCCCGCTTGCCACCAGACCACAGCCAGATAAAGCGGCCCCACCATCACGCCCACCGAAAGGATGAGGATCGTCCAGCCGATGAATTTGGTATCACCCGCTCCCTTGAGCGCGCCGGAATAAATCACGGCCAAGACATCCAGCAGACTATAGATCGCCACGAAACGGAGCAGGCTAACGGCCAGGCCGCGCACGGCGCCGAATTCAACCGGATCCTGGCCGGCGGCGCGAAAGATATCGCAGAGCGGCCCGGGCAATAATATATAGAGCGCCGCCACCACCCACATATAAGCACCCGCCAAATGCAAGGCGCTGCGCGTGGCCGCGGCCCCCTCCTGGGGACGCCCAGCGCCAATGGCCTGCCCCACCAAGGTGCTCACCGCAATCGAAAAACCTATCATGGGCATGAATCCCAGGGAATTCAGGGCAAAGGCTATATTGGTGGCGGCCAGTTCGTTCCGTCCCAGCCGCCCCACCATCAACAGAAAAAAGGCAAAGGCAAAGGTATCCATGAAAAATTGCAGGCCGGCCGGAGTGCCGAAACGCCATAAGCGCGCAAAGAGACGCCACTCGAAACGCCAGTGGGAGCGCACACCATAACGGGCTTCATGGCGCGCCCGGAATACAAACCCCATGAAAAGCACCAGCATCAAGGCATGACTGGCCACCGTGGCAACGGCTGAGCCGGCAATACCCATTTCCGGCAGACCCCAACGCCCAAAGATCAGCATCCAATCCAAGGGAATGTTAATGGCCATACCTATCAGGTTAATGAGCATGATGGCCCGCGTCCGCCCGCGACCGGAATAGAAACTAGCCAGGGCATCATGCATCAGACTAAAAACCGCCCCTTGCATCAGGATGCTGAAATAGACTATTTCCAATTCCCGCACGCCCGGACCATGCCCGGCCAGCTTAAAGAAGACTCCGCCCAGAGGCGCCAAGGCGGCCAAAATAATTCCAGCCCCCAAGGCGCAATAGATGGCCTGCCATACCGCCGCCCCCACCCGTCGCAACAGGCCCGCACCCACATATTGAGCCACAAAGGTATTGCTGAAACTGATTACGCCCATGAAAAAACATAAAAACATGAAGGAAAGCATCCCAGCCGGCGTGGCCGCCGCCAGGGTATCCAGCGAGTAATGCCCCAGAAAAAGACGATCAGTGAACAGCATGACCGTATGCGATCCCATGCTGATAACCAGCGGCAAGCTGATACGTAAAATGCCGCCATAACCATTGGGGCGCTGCCATAAATCTTTGAAGGAGAAAATCTTAATCATATTGGAGCTTAGTTCCCAAAAGCAGACGCTGGCTGAATTTTGGGGCATTATACTCTCCCTCAGCATAAAGCAAACCCGGAAAACAGCCGCTCTCTGATGGCCTTTTTCATTGTTTTTTTTAACAGCCCGGCTTACGATCGCCTGAGTTTACTCCCTGCAGCGAGACTGACCTGGTCGTCAGGAAAAGGAAAACAGGATAGGAGCCGGCGCTGATCCGGATCCATGACAAGGAACTCATATGAATAGTGATCAGATAAAAAAAGGATTGGAACGCGCCCCGCATCGCAGCCTGCTCCGGGCCACTGGCCTTGATCAGAGCCAGCTGGATAAACCCTTCATTGGCGTGTGCAATTCGTTCAACGAAATCGTCCCCGGGCATGTGCACCTCAATGCCGTCGGACGTTGGATCTGCCGCCGCATCCGTCAAGCCGGCGGGATCCCTTTTGAATTCAATACGATCGGCGTCTGCGACGGTATCGCTATGGGACATGCCGGCATGAATTATTCCCTGCCCAGTCGTGAACTGATCGCTGATAGCGTGGAAACCATGGTCCGCGCCCATTGTTTTGATGCTTTGATTTGCATCCCCAACTGCGATAAAATCGTGCCGGGCATGCTGATGGGCGCCCTGCGCGTCAATATCCCCACCCTGATGATCAGCGGCGGGCCGATGGCCGCCGGCCGCAGCGCCACGGGCGCGGCCTTGGATTTGATCAGCGTGTTTGAGGGCGTCGCCGCCTGCAAACAGGGGGCCATCAGCGAGACCCAGCTTGAGGCGCTTGAAGCTGCGGCCTGTCCCGGCTGCGGTTCCTGTTCGGGCATGTTCACGGCCAACTCCATGAACTGCCTCTGCGAGGCCCTGGGCATGGCCCTGCCAGGCAACGGATCCATCCTGGCCACTGATCCCAAGCGCAAGGCGCTCTATACCAAGGCGGCCCGCAGAGTCGTGGCTATGGCCCTGGCCAAAGGCCCGCGCCCGCGGGAGATCGTCACTGAAGCCGCGCTGGATAACGCCTTCGCCTTGGATATGGCCATGGGTGGTAGCACCAATACGGTGCTGCATGCCCTGGCCATCGCCCATGAAGCCGGCGTGCACTATGACCTGAATCGCATCAATCTTATCTCGCAAAAAACACCCAATATCTGCCGGGTAGCCCCTTCCAGCCAGTTTCATATGGAGGATGTCGATCGGGCCGGCGGTATCAGCGCCATTCTAAAAACCATCAGCGCCATTCCCGGCCTGCTTCACGCTCAAGCCCCCACCATCACCGGTAAGAGCCTGGGCCGTAATGTGAGCCGCGCCAAGATCAAGGATCCAACCGTGATCCGCCCCCTGGAAAACCCCTATTCCAAGGAAGGCGGCTTGGCCATCCTATGGGGAAACCTGGCCAGCGAGGGTGCCGTCGTCAAGACAGCCGGCGTGGCCGATTCCATGCTGACCTTCGAAGGTCAGGCCATCGTCTTCAATTCCCGTGAAGAGGCCAATACTGGTATTCTGCAGGGTAAAGTGAAAGCCGGCCAGGTGGTGGTGATTCGCTACGAGGGTCCGCGGGGCGGCCCGGGAATGCAGGAAATGCTCGGGCCAACCTCTTACATCATGGGCCAGGGCCTGGGCGAAAAAGTGGCTCTGATCACCGATGGCCGCTTTTCCGGCGGCACGCGGGGTGCCTGTATCGGGCATATTTCGCCGGAAGCCGCCGCCGGCGGCATTATCGGGCTGTTGCAGGATGGCGATCTGATCCGGATCGATATTCCCAATCATCGCCTGGAAACTACCGTGCCAGCGGATGAACTTGAACGGCGCCGCGCGGCCCAGCCGGCCTATACGCCCCAGGCCGTCGGCGGATATTTAGGCCGCTACGCCGCCCAGGTGTCCAGCGCTTGCGCGGGAGCCGTGCTGCCCTGAAAGTTCAGGCCAGGTTACGAGCCACGGCGCTGCCAAACTCGCTGCATGAAAGCAGGGTGGCGCCCTCCATCAGGCGCTCCAGATCATAGGTGACTGTCTTGGCGGCCAGGGTGCGTTCCATGCCGCGCATGATGCTATCGGCCGCCTCCCGCCAGCCCAGATAACGGAACAGCATCTCGCCGGATAAAATCAGCGAACTGGGATTAACCTTATCCTGCCCGGCATATTTGGGCGCCGTACCATGCGTGGCCTCGAAGAGGGCCAGGCCAGAGTCGTAATTGATATTGGCGCCGGGGGCCAGCCCAATACCGCCCACGCAAGCCGCCAACGCATCCGAAAGATAATCGCCATTGAGGTTCATGGTGGCCACCACCGCATACTCGCGCGGGCGCGTCAGAATCTGCTGAAAAAACGCATCCGCCAGCACATCATTCACCAACACCTTGCCGGGCGGCGCGCGGCCGCCACAGTCCTCGGCCACTACGGCCACCGCGCTCAGTTCGCGGCGCACCAGGTCATAGCCCCACTGCTTGAAGGCGCCTTCGGTGAATTTCATGATGTTACCCTTATGCACCAGGGTCACGCTGGGCCGCCCCTCGCTCACGGCATAATTGATCGCCGCGCGGATCAAGCGCTCGGATCCCTCGCGGGAGATGGGCTTGATACCCAGACCACTGCTTCCCGGAAAACGCAGCTGGGTCACACCTAAATCCTGCTCCAGAAAACGAATCAGTTTTTGAGCTGCCTCACTGCCGGCCGGCCATTCGATACCGGCATAAATATCCTCGGTGTTCTCCCGGAAGACCACCATATCAGTCCATTCCGGATGGCGCACCGGCGAGGGCACGCCCGGGAACCAACGCACCGGCCTGAGACACACATAGAGATCAAGCTGTTGACGCAAGGCCACATTCAGCGAGCTGAACCCTCCCCCCACCGGAGTGGTCAAGGGCCCTTTGATGGCCACGATATGGCGGCGGATAGCCGCTACTGTTTCCGGTGGTAACCAAACACCATGGATTTGATGGGCTTTTTCGCCAGCATAGACTTCCTGCCAATGCACGCGCCGCCGGCCGCCATAGGCCTTGTGCACGGCCGCATCCCAGACCAGCCTGGCAGCGCGCATGATGTCCGGCCCGATCCCGTCGCCCTCGATAAAGAGAATGCTAGGATCAGGCGGCACACACAGTTGGCCATCCGCGCCGCGCCGGATCAGCGTGCCTGGCTGCGCATTGTGATTAGTGCGGGTCATGTTTTCCTTTCAGTGCTCGGCGCGCGTGAAGTTGAGCAGACCACCAGCCAGCAGGATCTGGATTTGGCGCGCGGAAAGTTTCCACTGCAAGGCCAGCTCTACCCCGGAAGATTCCACCCTCAAAACAAGCGGCCGCGCCCCGCTGAGCGCTTCCACCAAGCCGGCCACGCGCAGGCGGTCACCCGCCTGCAGGCGATCGTAATCAGCGGCCTGCGCAAAGACCAGGGGCACGATCCCGAAATTGATCAAGTTGGCTTGATGAATGCGCTCGAAGGATTTAGCTATCACCGCCTTAACGCCCAGAAACATCGGACACAGCGCCGCATGCTCGCGGCTGGAGCCCTGGCCGTAGGATTCACCGGCAAGGATGATGTTATGCAGGCCCTCTTCTTGAAAAGCCTTGGCCCGCTCGGCGAAGCCGGCATCCAAGGGCTCAAAGACATATTGGGCATAGCGCGGAATATTGGAGCGGTATTTCAGACGCGCACCCGCCGGCATAATATGATCGGTGGTGATTTTATCGCCCACCTTGATGGCCACCACACCACGCAGATCGTTCGGCAGAGCGCTGTTGCGCGGCAGAGCAGCGATATTGGGGCCGCGCTCGATGGGGACGGCCGCGCCCGCGGGCGGCGGTTGAATGAAAAGTGCATCATCGATCTCGAAAGCCCGCGGCTGAGCCACCTCCGGAAACTCCAGCCCGGCCCGGCGAGGATCCCGCACGCATCCGGCCAGCGCCGCCAGCGCCGCCACCGGTGGACTGACCAAATAAACCTTGGCCGAAGGCGTCCCGGAACGTCCCTCGAAGTTGCGGTTGGAGGTGCGCAAGGAAACCCCGCCCGTCTCCGGCGCCAGCGAGTTGCCGATGCAAAAACCACAGGCGTTTTCCAGGATGCGGGCGCCGGCGCCGATCAGGGCGGCCAGGCTTTTATCCTTGGCCAACATAGCCAGTACCTGGCGCGAGCCAGGCGCGATACCCAAGCTAACATCTTGATGAATACGGCGCCCCGCCAGAATACGCGCGACGGTCTCGAGATCGCGATAGGAAGAATTGGTGCAGGATCCAATCAAGACCTGATCAACCTTCAGACCTTCCAACTCGGCCACGGGCACGATATTGCCCGGGGAATGCGGCGCCGCCGCCAAGGGCTCCAATTTCTCCAGATCAATGGTCAACTGGCGGTCGTAGACGGCATCGGCATCGGGCCGAAGCTCGCGCCAGACCTCTCCGCGGCCCTGTGCTTCCAGGAAGCGGCGTGTACACTCATCGCTGGGAAAGACCGAAGTCAATACGCCGCATTCGGCGCCCATATTGGCAATCGTCGCCCGTTCAGGCACATCGAGCTGGGCCAGGCCCGCCCCACCATATTCGAGCACATAGCCGCCATTGCCCTGCGTGCCCAGCTGTTCCAAAACCTTGAGAATGATATCCTTGGCTGTGACCCAAGGCTGGAGGCGGCCCTCGAGTTTCAAGAGCAGCACCTTGGGCATGAGACAATGAAAGGGCGCGCCGGCCATGGCCAGGGCCACATCCAAACCACCAGCCCCAATCCCCAACATACCCAGCCCGCCGGCGGTGGGTGTATGCGAATCTGAGCCCAACAAGGTCTTGCCCGGCACTCCAAAACGCTCCAGGTGCAATTGATGGCAGATGCCATTGCCGGCCCGCGAAAAGATAATGCCGAAACGCGCCGCCACCGATTGCAGGTAACGGTGATCATCGGCATTCTCGCAACCAACTTGAATGGTGTTATGATCCACATAGCTTACGGCCAGCTCGTTTTGGATCCGAGCCAAGCCCAGGGCCTCAAATTGCAAATAAGCCAGGGTCCCCGTGGCGTCTTGGGTCAGGGTCTGATCAATCGCAAGCGCGATTTCTTGGCCCGGGATCGGCAAATCCCCTGCTAAATGCTGCGCTAATATTTTTTGCGTCACATTCATTCGAGTCCCCCTCCAAGGGCACAGTTAATCAGTTTAGCAGAGACTGCCCGGCTTTCAATCATGGATTATAAGCGCCGGGTGCGGCCGCTTAAATTCGCCTTTGACATCTCCGTCGCCCCCGCCTATGCTACGTGAAACACAAAGAGGCCCGCATATTTACAGAGGAGCAAAGCATGACCTTCACTGCCCTGTTCGTTCTGGCGCTGCTGATCATCCTGATCTTGTTTGTTATCAATATCTATAACCGCCTGGTGAGCCTGCGCAATCGCTTCAAAAATGCCTTTGCCCAGATAGATGTCCAGCTCAAGCGGCGCTATGATCTGATTCCCAATCTGGTGTCTACCGCCAAAGGCTATCTCCAGCACGAGCGCCAAACCCTGGAAGCTGTCACGGCGGCGCGCAATCAGGCTGCCGCAGCCATCCAGCAGGCGGCCAGCGACCCCAGCAACATCACGGCCATCCAGGGATTGGCGGGCGCCGAAAGCGCTCTGACCGGCGCCCTGGGACGGCTCCTGGCGGTGGTGGAAGCTTATCCCGATCTCAAGGCCAACCAGAATATGGCCGCACTGATGGAGGAGCTCTCTTCCACCGAGAACAAAGTCTCCTTTGCGCGTCAGGCCTATAATGATGCCGTGATGCTTTATAATACCACCCGCGAATCCTTCCCCCAGAATCTGATGGCGGGTCCTTTCGGATTCGCGGCCGCCCAGCTGTTCGAAATCACAGCGCCAACGGAACGGGAAGCGCCCCAAGTCTCTTTCTGAGTTGCGCCAGAGAAAATCTGCATGGATTTTTTTGAGCATCAGGATCGAGCTCGCCGGCGCACCAAGCGCTTGCTCCTCTATTTTGCCCTGGCGGTGCTGCTGATCATTCTGGCCATCTATGGGGTCTTGGTTGGGCTCTTCACCTTCTCGGCCGAATCGGCCACCTGGTGGCAGCCGGAATTATTGCTGTGGGTCGGCATCCTCACCCTGGCGCTCATCAGTCTCGGATCTCTATATAAAATAGCGACGCTGGCCGGTGGCGGAGAGGCCGTGGCCCTGATGCTGGGCGCGCGGCCGCTGGCGCCTGATACCCAGGATAGCGCCGAGCGGCGCCTGCTCAATGTCGTCGAAGAAATATCCATCGCCGCCGGGATCCCTCCGCCCCAGGTTTTCCTGCTGGAAAAAGAAAAAAGCATCAATGCTTTTGCCGCCGGCTGGTCCCCGAGCCGCGCGGTGATCGGCATTACCCGCGGCGCCCTCACCCAGCTCTCGCGCGCCGAACTGCAAGGTGTTATCGCCCATGAATTCAGCCATATCCTCAACGGCGATATGCGCCTCAATCTCCGCCTGATCGGCGTTTTACACGGTATCCTGCTGATCGCCCTCATCGGCTATATGCTCCTGCACCAGCCGGCGCGGCGCAGCGGATCAAATAAAAAGAAAGATGGCGGAGCGATCATCCTTCTGCTGGGCTTAGGCTTGATGATTATTGGTTATATCGGCGTATTTTTTGCCAAGCTGATCAAAAGCGCCGTAGCGCGCCAACGCGAATTCCTGGCCGATGCCGCCGCGGTGCAGTTCACGCGTCAGCCCGATGGCTTGAGTGGCGCCTTGAAGAAAATCGGCGCCGGCGGCGCGCAGATCGCCCACCCCCAAGCCGAGGAGGCCAGTCATCTCTTCTTCGCCAACGGTATCCGCCCCGCCTTCCTCAACCTGCTGGCCACCCACCCGCCCTTAGCCGAACGTATCCGGCGCCTGGAACCGGGGTTCGACGGAGTTTTCAAGCGACCCGTAACAGCTCCATCTCCCGCCGAGAGTGCGCCGGCTAAACTCACGCTGGCGGCCCACCGTGCGAAAGATCAAGTGCCGCTGGAGCAAGCCGCGCTCAATGCGACAGCTTTCGCGCGCCAGGTCGGCCAGCCCCAAGCGATCCATCTCGTTTACGCCGCCGCACTCCTGGAGGCTCTGCCGGCCAGCATGCGCCTGGCAGCCCGCGAACCCCAAGGTGCGCGCGCCTTGATCTATGGCCTCCTGCTCAGCCAGGCACCGGAAATGCGCCAGCAGCAATCGGTTTACCTGCGCGAACATAGCGAGCCAGCCTTGTATCAGGCACTCGAACAACTCGCGCCCACCTTAGCGACCCTGGCCGATAGACTGCGCCTGCCTCTGGCGGAATTGACCTTGCCGGCTTTGCGTACCCTATCCAAAAAACAATACGCCGAGTTCAAATCTCACCTGCAGCATCTCATCCGCGCCGATGATGAAATCAGTCTTTTTGAATACGCCCTGCAGAGAATGGTGCTGCGGCACCTGGCCCCCACTTTCGAACGTAGCCAGGCGCCCCGCATCAAATATCAACATCTGACGCCCCTTCTGCCCGCCGCCCAGGTGCTCCTTTCCAGCCTGGCCCATCATGCTCAGGGCGCGGCCGCTCAAGCCTTCCAGCTGGGCGCAGCCCAATTAAAAGCTTCCTTAACGCTCCTACCGCCTGAACAGTGCGGATTACAAGAGATCGATACGGCCCTGACAACCCTGATGAGCGCCGCGCCCCGCATAAAGAGAACAGTTTTGGAGGCCTGCGCCGCCTGTGTCGCCGCCGATGGCCAGGTGACCCTGGCCGAAGCGGAGCTGCTGCGCGCCGTCGCCGATGCTCTCGATTGCCCTCTGCCACCCATCTTGCCGGAGAGTCTCCATGCCAAGCTCAACCGCTAACGCTTTTGGCACTATCGAATGGCGCGCCTGGCTGAGCCGGCTGGGCAATAAAATAACCTGGCTGATCCTGGCGGCAGTGCTGGGCCTGGGCGCCTGGGGCGGATATCACTGCTGCAAAGATCCTGATCTGGTCTGGACGGCTATCCATTTGGAAGCCGCCCCTCACCGCCCCGAGGCGCACCTGCTAAAAATCAATCGCCACACTCATATCCTGATCGATAGCGGCCATCCGCAGAGCGCGGAAAGCCTCTTGCACTTCCTCAAAGCCGCCGGCGTGACGCGCCTCAATGCCCTCATTATTAGTCACAGTCACCGCGATCATTACGGCGGTTTGCTGGCCTTATTGGATGCCGGCATCACGGTCGATGCCCTCTATTTCAACCCCGCCCCACCCTTCCTGGTGCAACGGGAACCAGCCAACTGCGCGCAAGCCGAAATCGAAGCCATCCAAAAGGCTGCGCAGGAGCGGCGCATCCCGCTGATTAATATGACCACCAATACCCAATGGGTCTTCAAGAATGGTATAACGCTCAAAGTCCTTTACGTCTACGACGGCTTGCGCACACCCGTGGGGCACACTGCGATCAACGATACCTCCGCTATCCTGCTGCTCACCCATCATAAAATCCGCATGCTCTTCCCCGGCGATCTCACGCAACGTCTGGGCGCTTATATCACCCGTCAGCAGTCGGCCCTATCCATTCAAGCCGATCTGCTCAAGGTACCAAGCGCTGAGGGTTTGCCGGAACAGGCTTTCTTCGAGGCCGTACAGCCGCAGGCCCTGGTGGTGGTGGCGCCAGCGGAGCTTTGGTTATCCGCCCCATACCAGCGCCTGCGAGAAATGGCCGCCATCCCCACCTATGTCACGGGCCAGCAGGGCCATATCAAGATTAAATCCGACGGCTATAAGCTGAAAATCAGCGCGCCTCGCCTGAAAAAAGCGGCGACTCGGCTCAAACAGCGCGCGGGAGCCGGCCGATAAAAAATCCTTGTGGCCGCTTCAAGCCCCGCTATTATCTAAGGCGTGCGCCCTAAAATGAGCCCATTAACAGAAAGGATCCGGATATGAAGCGTACACTGCTCGCCTCCATTGGTATCCTGGCTTGTTGCTCGCTGCTTTGGGCGGTATCAGATAGCAGCCCACAACCAGAGGGTAAAAAAGTAAAAAAACAAGGGGCCAAAGCTGGCTTGGCGTCTGAGACGATCAAGCAGCTCCAGACGATCACCCTCAAAATCGAGCAGCGCGATGGCCATCTGCACTTCTCATGGCACCCTGCCGCCGCGCAGGGGTCCGGTATCAAGATCGTCTATTCCACCACCAATCCGGAACCTGTCTATCCTCAAGACCCCTACGTCGCCTGGCTGCCCGAAGCCGGTGTTTCGTCATACGTGCTCCAGAACACCGAAGCGGCGGCCCAGCCGGCCTATTACCGCGTCTGCGCTGTGCGCCTCGATGATCACAGTGTGCCCAGCGCGCTTTCCAATGTGGTACGCGTGGAGCCGGTGGCGGCCAGCGCGGCCACCCAGCAACACTGGCAGAAAAAGCAGGCAGGCAAGAAAGATCGTAAACCTGAGCTGCAACGCAAGCAACCTGTTGCGGCTGAAAAAAAGGCCCCTGGCCAGGCAGGGCCCTGCGCGCAATGCGGCAAGAAATGCGGCCCGGGCGCCAACTTCTGTGCGCAATGCGGCCATAAACTAAAGCCTTAATCCCGGCCTGGCCAGCCAGATAATGGCCGGAACTGGATTTTTCTTCGGCCAGCCAGACCGCCTTGGTAAAGGGGATCAGCCCCGGCCAGCGCCAAGGCTGGCTGGGTTTGAGGGATAAAAAACAGCGCTGTTTTGGTTCACAGTCAGAGAAATACCGATTCAGAAAAAGCTTGACTTCATAAAAAATGTTTAATATACTGCGGTTAAAGGAAGAAAACTAGCCGCATTTTTTAATGCACCAAGCGCTCCCGACTCAGAGCAGGAATGAGTCGGGAGCGCTTTTTTTATACCCACCCCTCACGGAGACTCTGCCATGAAAATAAGCCTTATAAAACAGATCAATCTCGCGCTGATGGCCAGCGGCCTCCTGCTCTGCTGCTCTTGTGGCGGCCAGCTGAACTCGCTCGCAGATGAAGCCGCCCAGAAATTCAATGCCAACGCTCAAACTATCAAGACGGCGGAAGATGCTCATGAGTGTCTGGAGTATTACAAGATGATGGAAATGAACTTCATCAAATTCAAGGTGAAGCATGGCTTTGAAGAGCCCTTGATGCGCTACTACGCGCAAACCTCGAATACGCTTAGCAGAATCGAGAAGGCCTTAAAGTTGCAGCCTGATTATGGCAGCTTTGAAAGGTTAATGAAGAATATCGCTGAGTAACTTATGACTAATCCAACCCACAATATTAATCTGACGGTCGGCACGGCGCGCCAACCGCACATCCTGGCCCTCGTGGCCTTGATTCTCTCTGGTCTGGCCTTCTTTACCGGCCCGATCACTTGTATTCCCGGCATCATCTGCGGGCATGTGGCTCTGGCGGCCTGCAATAGAGATCCGCACTTATCGGGCCGCGGTATGGCTCAAGCGGCTTTGATCATTGGTTATCTGATCTTGATGCTTTTGGTTATGGCTGGCTGCGCGATTGGACTGATCATTGCGGCGGTGGCCGCGAGCTAGGAGGTGAAAGCACTGAGCGGGTTGCTAACCCAAAATGATATGACATCGAAACCATGTCCGTGAAAGGAAATCAGGGATGAAGAAATGTCCATTTTGTGGCGAAGAAATTTCGGATGTTGCTGTGCAATGCAAGCATTGCGGTAACGCTCTCAACAAACCACCGCGCAAGGCCATCGTGGCCTTTTGGCTGGGACTCTTGACCAGCATCGTGTTGGTTCTCGGAGGTTGCGTGATCTATAATGTCGCCGGTTGTACGGCAGCCTTCACCGAGGACGCGGAGACATCTCGCATAGCCAGCGGTGCGGGGTGGGCTTACTGGATCGCCGTCGCTGGGATTGTGGCATCAGTGGGTATTAGGAAAATGAAACCCTGGGGCTGGATAATCCAGTCTCTCGTGGCGCTGAGCATGTGGATCATCATGATGGTGGGTTCATTTTCGGCGGAATATATGGTTGGTAACATAATCGTCGTGACCATAGCGCTGAGTCCCTTATTCATCTCGGCGCATTTGGGTCAGAAAGCAATGCAGGAAAAAAGAGCTATCTCAAGGCGGGAGGTGTAAATGAAGGCACTCCCAGTGATCGGAGTATTGGCCGTTCTGGCCCTAACGACCTTCGCGGCTGAAGTCAAGAAAGTGCCCATAGCCGAACTGGATAATCAGACGCTGCAGATGCAGGGATTGGTGATCAACAACATCAATTTCGCTATCAAGCGAGCGTGGCTGGGCGGCATCAAGGCCATAGCCGGATGTACGGTAAAAAATAAGTCGCAGTCTGATCTTAACTATACCGTGTATCTTGCCGCCTTCGATAAGCAGGGCACGCTCATAGCCTGCTTTGGGCTTGAACCGGATTTTAACCTTCACGAATCCGGCGCGGTGGAGACCCTGGAAACTTCCGGCATGGTGGATGCCGGGAGCAAGATCGACCAGGTTCTCATCAAGGTCATTGTGCAGGAAGGCACTTAAGGAAAGTTAAACTTCACCAGCCTGATCCTGCCACGGCGCGCGTGGGGCCGTCCCCACGCGTGCCCGGGATCAAAACATCCTTCCCTGACCTAAGCTGAAAGACATTGGAGTGGAAGTAATACGCCGAATTTTTGGCTGGCGGTGTTTTTTGGACGAAGTTCGAACATTTTTTGAGCAAAACTCCGAATGATTGCGCGCTTCGCGCGCAAAACCGAAACGCTCGGGCGGGCAAAAAGGAAGGGGGTTGGGGGGAAGGAATTTTTGCCCGCCCTCGCTTTCCGCCGCCGCCGAATTTCGTGCCAACGAAGTTGGCGCGCCGCCTAATTTATAATCGTATTGATAATCTGGAGGATGTCGTGTTTGTGATTTTTTGACAGAATACCAAACATTTTTAACATCTCCAAAAACACTTTAATATTGCTTTTTGAAATTTCAAAATAGGCAATTTCTTTTACTTCGGCACATCGTCCGATTAAATTATTTTTTGCTTTTAATTCTGTAATTGGAAAACATAAATATAACATTGGTTGCGTGCCAACCGCATACTGCTTTTCGGTAATTTTTATTTCGGTAACTATTTCATATCCGTTAAATTTGTAAATCAAAAGTGGATATTTAACCTGAGTATATTCAAAATCAAATCCGTTTATGTTTTTTTCAATTGGGTGGCTACGATCAATTTGCAACTCAGAATTATTATCAATCAAATTTTGGTCTTGTATTGAATTAAGATAAGCAACAACATTTTCCAATTCTTCTTTGGTAATGACATTCCATTTATAAAAATACCAGATATATTCTGATAATTCGTAAAGTGCTTTGATTTTTCCGTTTGCTCCAATAAATTCAGTTTCGGGTAGCGATGATTCCGCGAGCTTTTCCGTTTCTTTTTTAACCACATCATAGCCAATTTGCCATTCGACATAATTACTCAATAAGAAACCGTCCCTTTTAACTGCAACTGGCGTCCCATACTCATTAACGATTGATCGGTTTTTAATGCGAATCTTTCCGCTAACAGCGGTTAATAAAATTGGAATTTCAATTTTGTGTTCGTCTTTTTTAATTAAAATTTGTGGCATATTTTTTTCCAAATTTACTTCCCAACAACTCCCTAAAGTAGTTATCTATTTTTAGTTTGGCATCAGGAATTTCTCTAAACTTAACTTTATTTTTTAATATCGGATTTGTATGAACGCTTTGGGCGATAAAACATTCTTTTATTTTTCCGAATTTTTCATTATCAATTATTACATCACAATTTCCAATGAAATATGGCATTCTATCCGTATATTGTTTAAAAATATCAATGTAGCAATAATAAGGCAGTTTTTCCATTAACACATAAACAGTATTGTAAGAATCCTCATCAATAAAAGTTCTGTTTCGTTTAAGAGCATTTATATCCCTCAATGTCCAAAACTTTGCTACCGGCTTGTCATTTTTATTTAAAAATTTTTTATTTGGATATTTTTGGACGTAGTTGACTATCGTATCAAAATCTTTTAAACGAAAGACGCCATCATCCTTTACCTTAAACTGATAATTTTGAATATAATTATAATCCATTCCTACTTCATCCCTTTTATAAAGGGCGATCAAAATCGGAAAGGCCATTCCGCGAGAAGTATCAGAAAATTCATGACTGCTTATGATTATTCCGTCAATTAATTTATAGTTTTTGGCGAATTTTGAAAGCAGGGCAAAATTGGCTTTTTTTATTAAATATGACAAAGGGTGCAAAACGCAGACATAATCCGCTTTAAGTTTGTCGTAAGACAATAAAAATGACATACCTAAATCCCTAGTTTTTATATCGGCATCAATTTTGTCCTGAATGGAAGTATCTTTAATGGAGTTACGAATTATGGACGTAGTATCGTTATATGGCGGATTGCCTATGGTTATAACTTTTTCATTATTTCTAATCGTTAAACTTGAACGATTAACATTTAAAAGAGAATTTTGACAGATAAAATCAACATCGCCAATTATTTTTTTTGCTTCAGAGATAGCTTTTTGATCAATATCGGCTCCAATCAATCTTTTTGCAATGTTTTTTCTTGTCAAGAACGAACCATAACCACAAGAAGAATCTATTATTGAAAAATCTTTAATGTCTTTGATATTTTTTTGCAAAATAGAATAAGCCAAATCAACAATAACCTCTGGAGTATAATAAGATCCAAGGTTAATGGCGTCTATATGATTTAGATGTTTTTGGCTTCTATTCATACAACCTTATTATATCAATTTTTTCTAATTTTGAATAATCTTTTTTCGCCATAATTTTTATTTCAATAATTCATCTGCCGAAACTCCAAGGGCTTCGGCTAATTTCTGAATTGTCGCAAGAGTGGGATTTCTTTTTCCGTTTTCAATCCCGCTAATATAAGCTCGGTGAACTTCTAATTTGCGAGAAATTGCACCTTGCGACAATTTTTTAGCGGTTCTT
>CAYYVN010000008.1:0-89145 GCA_964475165.1 uncultured Verrucomicrobiota bacterium
GTGATCAAAACTACGCCGCGCTGCAGGCGTTCAGCTTCCTCAAGATGTTCCAGGTGTTCCAGGCTCACCAGCCGACCGACATCCCTGGTAGTGAAGCGCGAGAACTTGAAGAAATCTACCAGGTACTTGCCGAAGTATTGGAAGTTTTCACGCGCCATCTGGCGCAGGCTTTCCTGCGAAGCTTGGGTGCCTTGCGCCGCTAAAATGTGGCCTAGGTTAGACATCACCGCCTGGCGCCCCCGTTGGTCGCGTGCGAAAAATCGATCGGCCACGCGCAGCCCCACCCAGTAAGCGAAGCGGCGCGGGAGCCCCTGGCTGATCAACTGCGCCAGGCGATATGACATATAGTCGCTCATATTTGCTGTTTGGCCGTTGCCTGCCGGAATAGTGTTTCGGCCTGATAGGATGAACGCACCAGCGCCCCAGCGGCCACGGCCCGGAAGCCCATGGCCAAGGCCCGCGCGCGGTAATGCGCGAATTGGTCCGGAGACACGAAACGTTCCACTGGTATATGCCCGCGTGTCGGCGCCAGATATTGTCCCAGGGTCAGGATCTCACAGCCGGCCTGGAGCAGATCCTCCAAGGCTTGGTAAAGCTCGGCATCCCTTTCGCCCAAGCCGAGCATCAAGCCGGATTTGATCGCCGGCCGCGGCTGGAAGCTTCGGGCTTGTTGGAGCACCTGCAGCGAACGCCGGTAATTGGCTTGGGGGCGGATCTGCGGCTGAAGCCGCTCCACAGTTTCCAGGTTATGATTGAAGACATCCGGCGCGGCCTCAAGCACCAGCTTGAGACTGTGCGCTTGGCCTTGAAAATCGGGCGTGAGCACCTCGGTGGTGATGCTACGCGCGGAGAGTCTGCCCAGCTCTTGGAGTTGCCGGATAGTTGCCGCGAAGGCCGCGGCACCGCCATCGGGCAGGTCATCGCGGGTGACGCTGGTGATAACCACATGGCGCAGGCCGAGCCGCGCGGCCATGGCGGCCACCCGCTGCGGTTCACCCTCATCCAAGGCCAGGGGCTGGCCGCCTTGCACCGCGCAAAAGCGGCAGTGCCTTGTGCAAATATCACCCAGGATCATGAAGGTAGCTGTGCCGTTGCTAAAGCATTCCGAGCGGTTGGGGCAACGTGCGCTTTCACAGACGGTATGCAGCCCGGCGGCAGCGAGGGCGTCCTGCACGGCCGCATAGCGCCCGTCGGCAGCTAAGCGAATACGAATCCAGGGCGGCAGACGCGCTGGGGTTGCCCGTTCAAGTTGCATATTGCTAGTATGACAGATGCCAGAGGGAGATTCAACTCGAACTTCCCACTTGGTTTTTAGTTCCAGCGCCTTAAACTGATCGTATGCAGCTTCCGGCGCATCATTTCTTGCGGCGACCATTGATCGGCCTGGCGCTGGCCTTCATCGCCGGCTGCGGATGCGCGGGGCTGCTGCGCCCTTGGCCGCCCTTAGCCTGCGCTGGCGCCGGTCTCGGATTGCTCATCCTGGCTTGGCTGGCGCAGCTGACGATTCAACGCCGCCAGCATGTCATCCACGGCTCGGTTTTCAGCGCCGCGCGCCCAAACATGGCTCGGATACTTTCCGGCCTGGCCCACGGAGCACTCTACCTGGCCGTGGCCGCCGCCGCCGCTTGGGCCACCTCTATGCGCTTGGATGATCCCGCTCCGCATGCTTTGGCAGCCCTGCTGGAGCGCCCGCGTGAAGGGCTCTGGCTGGAAGGTGTCATTAGCGGCGATCCGCAGGCGCGCCCGGCGCAGGCAGTCGGGAGCTTGCAATGGAGCTTTCCATTGCGGGTAGAGCAGATTCAACGTCAGCCCACTTGGCAAGCGGCGCGCGGCCGCGTTCAAGTGATCTTGTCGCCAGGATTGGCCGTGCAGCGTCCGCAATATGGTCAACGCTGGCGTCTGGCCGGAGTGCTTGTGGATAACGCCCGCTTCCCGCTTATGGATGATCAGGCCGCCGCCCTGACCAGCCCCCAGGCGGCGCAACGTCCGACGCTCGAGTGGGTGCGGCAGCGTTATACTTTCCGGGCGGATGAGGCTCTGTTGTGCGGCGCGCAGCAGGGGCAGTGGCTCTTGCGGGCCTGCTTCCGGCTCAGGCAGCATTGCGCGGTCGGTTTGGCTCGCGGCATTGCGCACCGCCCGGAAGTCTCCGGTCTATTGCAAGCCTTGCTGCTGGGCTATCGTCAGGAGTTGCCCGAAAAATTGCGCCATGATTTCCTGGCCACGGGCACCTATCATATTTTTGCCATCTCCGGCCAGCATGTGGCCATCTTCGCCCTTTTTATCATCGTCGTCTTGCAGTCCTATCGTATTGCGCGCGTGAAATGGTTTTTGGTTTTGGCGCCGCTGCTATTGATTTTTACCGTCACCACTGGCATGAGCACCAGCGCCATGCGCGGTTGCCTGATGGCCGCACTGTGTTTCCTGGGGCCGCTGCTCGCTCGCCGGCCGGATGTGCCTTCGGCCCTGGCGCTGGCGGCATTGATCATTCTGGTCGTGAATCCTTTGCAACTGTTCGATTATGGTTTCCTGCTCTCTTTCACCGCTGTCACGGGCTTGATCGTCCTCTGCCCGCCCATCTTGCAATGGCTGACGCCCAAACTGGCTGCCGACCCCCTGCGTCTTCAGCCGGAAAGGGTCTGGATCCGCACCGCGCGGCACGGGTTGCATGCGCTCCTTTTACTCTGGGTGTCTTCGCTGGCGGCCTGGCTGGTGACCCTGCCGCTGGTGGCGCGCTGGTTCAATCTGATCTCGCCCATTGCCCTGCTGGCCAATCTGGCGGTGATACCATTGGTGACCCTGGTCTTGCTCACCAGTTGTTTAGCTTTGCTGGGCGGGGCCCTGTGGCCGCTGATCGGTGAGATTTTTAATTTCGCTAATGTACAGTTGGTCTCTTTGCTTATCGCAATCACCGATTTTCTGGCGCGGGTACCCGGCGGGCATTTTTTCGTCCGCGCGCCCGCGTTGCTGAGCCTGGCGCTTTGGTTCGGGGGCTTGGCCGCCTGGGTGATCTGGCGCCGGAAAGCCTGGGCCTGGTTGCCAGCGCTCATCTTGCTGATCTTAGCCCTGGGTCTGGAGCGCTGTTGGGCGCCCAGGATTTGCACCGTGGATGTGCTGAACACCATAGATCAACCGACCTATTTTATTCAGGATGCCCGGGGGGCCTCTCTACTGATTGATCCCGGCTCACGCTATCAGGTTCACCGGCTTATTCGTCATCTGCGCCGCCAGGGCGTGAACCGGTTGTCGGCTGTGATTCTAACCGGCACCCATGGTCCCCGCGCCAGCAGCGTCACCAATCTATTGGAACATCTGCCGGTAACCGAGCTGTGGCTGCCGCCAGCCAGCCAGCGTTCCTCGATTCTGCGGGAGACACGCGCCCTGGCCACGACTAAGAAGACGCTCATCCGCGATCTGACCAACGGCACAACCCTGGCCTTGTCTCCAGATGCCAGCTGGGTTTTTGTTTCCCATCCAATAGCGGATGGCAAGGAGGCTTCGCTTTGGTTGCTGCATCGGCGAGGAGCAGCCCTGCTGGGTCTGGATGATGCCTCCTTCCCCATAGCCGCTTTTATGCGCGCTGAGGGCGCCGCCTGGGAGCCACTGGCTCTGATCGAAAACCGAATGCGTTCTTCCGCTCGTGCCGCCCCCTGGCCGGAAGAAATTATGCCCGTCCAGAGCATAATCTGCACTCGCTCGCTTGTTCCTGAACAAGCGGCCGCGCCCTCAACGTGGCGCCTGGCGCCGGGGCAGGGGGCCCGTTGGCGTTGGCTGGATAAAGCTCCGCATTGGGAACGACTGGCTTTTTGAGCTGGCCCAAAGCATGTCAAGCTAACGGCCGCCGCTGCGCTCCAGATAGTCCCATTTTCTTGTTGCTTTTCGGGGGGGGGGGGGGTAATCTAAGCTCTTGAGATTCTAAATGGAGGGCCTGGCAATGAATGGTCTTTTGAAAAACCCGCTTGGATTCCTAGCAGGCTGTCTTAGCCTGGCTCTGTTTCTGCCTCTGGCTGTCGAGGCCAATAATCTCAGAGTGAGCAATGTCTCCCTGACCAACACCCTCAAGCAGGCCGGCACCACCGATATCAAGTTTGATTTGAGCTGGGAAAATTCCTGGCGGGCCAGTTGGACCGAAGATGATACGGGCGCGGGCCATGATTCACAAACAGTCACCAACTGGGATGCGGCTTGGGTCTTTATCAAGTATCGCCTGCGCGAAGGTGCCAACACCAACTGGCAGCATGCGCACCTAGCCTCTGCAGGACATGTGGCCCCGGAAGGCATCACCATCACGCCGGGAGCCACTGATGGCGATAATGTGGGTGCTTTCATCTATCGTAGCGTCAATGGTTTTGGTCCCTTGAATCTTGCCGATCTATGCCTGCGTTGGGATTACGGGGCCCAGAATCTGAAACCCTCCGATCCCTTAGATATCAGCGTGCAGGCCATCGAAATGGTCTATATTCCAGAGGGACCCTTCTATGTGGGCGATGGACGCAATTACGGGACTTTTAATGACCGCGCTGCCTTTGAAACTGGCACGAGCGGCTTGCCCTTCCGGATAACTGCTGAAAATTACGAGATCACTCTGGGCGGCGGCGGGGAGGATAGTATGGGCAATCATAACCGGAGAGGATTGCATCAAGAATGGTATGATGGTTTTTCGAATACATTCAGCGTTATCCTGCCGGCGGATTATCCCAAGGGCTATCACTCCTTTTACTGTATGAAATACGAGATCACCCAGGAACAATATAAGAACTTTCTCAATAAATTAACTCGCGCTCAGCAAAAAGCCTTAGTGCATGCGGCCGGCACGAATGCCTCTTATTTTGCCATGTTTGGAACAGCAAGCATCACTAATCGTAACGGTATTCGTTGTTCTGCGGAGGTGGGCGAGGGGCCGATCGTCTTCGGCTGTGATTTCAACGGTAATGGCATCTTCGATGAGGAAGATGATGGCCAGGATTTGCCCTGTAACTCTCTTAACTCATACAGAGTACCGGCCTATCTGGCATGGGCTGGGTTACGGCCGTTTAGCGAATTGGAATATGAAAAAGCCTGTCGCGGACCAAAGTATCCGGTGCTGTACGAATATGCCTGGGGTGGCACAGATAGAACCTGGTCTACCAACTATGTGGGTCAGGATGGCAGTGGCACCACAACAGCCCTGCCAACCAATGCGAACCATATGCGGTGGACATCTTCTGGTTTCCTTATATTACGGGCTGGGATTTTTGCCACACCCACTTCCAGTCGCACCAAGGCCGGGGCCGGTTACTATGGGGCGATGGAATTAAGCGGCAGCATGGATGAAAGCGTGATATCCTTAGGGTCGGCCGCGGGGCGCGCATACAACAAAACGGCGCATGGCGCTGGCCATTTGGCCACCAATGGTCTGCCCAATGTGGTGACCAGTTGGCCCCCTAGCTTTGTAGCTGGCAATGGTTGGGGCTATCGCGATTATAGTGAATATTCATCGCAAGTCTCAACTCGCTTTGCCTCAGGCTCTGGATCATGGCCGCATAGCCAAGGCGGCCGCGGCGTGCGCACAGCCCCCTGATATTTAGGCGTGACAACTCGCGCCGCTTATGCTTTCATCAAGCACGGTTATTTACTTATTGCCGGCCAGGCGGGCTTGGCGATCAAACAGGGGAGGGCAAACATGAAAAGATCTTGGGCTTTACTGGGAATCAGTCTGTGCCTGCCTGTGGCCATGCTGTGCAGTCAACCGGTGAGAGCATCCTCCTCTCTCCCGGATCAGGAAGAGATCCTCCCTCAGGATCCCATGAGTATGGTCCCCTATGAACTCTGGGAGCGCCTCCATGCTTTACAGCAGGCCGGGGCGACACAAGCCGAACGGCAACTGTTGCTGAGTTGGCATGAGGCGTTTTTGGATCAGCAGATAAGCTATTTCAATATGCTGCTGAATAATTTGCTGGCGACGGATGAATTGGTATCGGCCGAAGACCTCTGCCAGCGTTTGCAGGGTCAGGCCGACCGTCTGCTGCGTGAATATTATTTCATGCTCCAGCGCTATTATAACGATCAGGAAGATAAGCAGGCTCTCCTGGATTGGTGTGTCGGTCTCCAGGAACGCAATCTGCCGGCGGATATGCGCCTGGATGCTTTTCGTTGGCTGCTGGATGCCCGCCGTCAGGTGGGCCCGGCCGCGCTGGTAGCCGAATTGGCACGGGAATGTGTGGCCACTTTTGATGCGCCAACCGGCATCGGATTGATGAGCGCGGTCCTGGATGCTTATCGTGATGCTGGTGATATAGAGGCTGCCAATCAAGTTTTGGACGCCATTGATAGCGCCAGTCAGGAGAGCGAGTGGCGGCAGTGGGTGATCTGCCAGCGACTGTATCTGCTGCAGGCGGCGGCGAACTGGTCGGCAGCCGCAGCCCATTTTCAAAACAATGCGCCCGCGCTGCCGGATGCCAGCTTGGCGGCCTGTTTGCGGCGGGTCAGCGCCGAGGCTCGGCGTCTGGAGCAGTTTGATTATCTGGCCGGTATCTGTCAGTGGGTTTTTGATAAACAGAAACAGAAGCCGGCGGCCTGGCAGGCGGCGGCCAATGCCTGGCTGGCCAGTGCTGGTGCTCGTGAGGCGGCCTCCGAGATAGTGCTGCGTCTGAAACGGCTCGAGGAGCTGGACTGCGCGCCCACCGTTCTGGCCCGTTTATTCTCACAATATGACTGTCTCGTTATGCAAACCTCGCAGACGAACCTGATAGAGGCCATGGCCAGCTTTGGCGACCGTTTGGCGCCCCGGCTGCCGGATGCCGAGGAGCGGGGCTATCTGCTCTTTTCAGTGGCCGAACATTACTTTCTCCTGGAAGATTACGAGCGTTCCCTGCAAATCATGGATCAACCGCTGCCTCATCTGAGCAGCGAGCAGCGGGATGTTTTCGTCAATAAAATCAAGGCCCACCTGGCTTTACAAAAGGGTGACAAAAAAGAAGCCATTGAGCATTTCCGCGCCTTTATGCAGAGTGTCGAGGGGTGGGAACAGGCCCAGATCCATCCTTTTACCGGTCAGCTTTTCACCAAAGAAATGTGTCTGGGCTTCAATGCCAAGCGCATAGGTGATATTCTGGCATCCATGGCTGAGACCGCTGGGGCACGGGCGGCTTATCAGGAAGCCGCTGACTATTATGCGGCGGCGCTCCAGAAATTCGAAGCCGACGCGCCTGAAAGCCAGCAGATTCAGGAGCAGCAGGCTGCCCTGGCCGAGCTGTTGAAGCAATAAAGAGGGAGGGGCGCGCCCAAGGAGAATCGAACTCCTCTTCCCAGGATGAAAACCTGGTGTCCTGACCGATAGACGATGGGCGCAGATCAAAAAAGCTTGATCCTAACAGCTCAAGCGCATAAAGCAATAGTTAAATCATCATTTAATGCAAAAACAGGCGTGCGGCATCATCCGCCGCCGGATTAGATAAGGAGCACATTCATCCTATGGCACGCAGTTGCGATATCTGTGGTAAGGGTCTGCACTTTGGTAATATCATTCGGCGGCGCGGTCTACCCAAGGCCAAGGGCGGCATTGGATTGCATCGGACCGGCATTCACCGGCGGGTTTTCCTGCCTAACCTGCAGAAAGTCCGTGTGCGCGAAAATGGCGGTGTATGCGTTCGGCGGGTGTGCACTCGCTGCATTAAGGCGGGCAAGATTCAAAAAGCCTGAGCTTGCTTAAGATGTCCTTTGCTCTTGCAGCCAGGTGCGCAGCAGGTCGGCCTGTGCACTCTGTAAGAGGGCGATCATGGTTGCACGTTTGATCTGCAATCCTCGGCTGTAAACTGGCAGCCAGCGCCGAAATAAGAGCGTCCCCACGCGCTCGCCATGCTGTTTGAGCATGGCTTCAAAATGCCGCTGCATGAAGTCCAAACGTTCCTGGCGAGTCGGCTCTTGATAAGCCTGGCCGCTGAAAGCGGCCTGCGTGGCGCGTATGAGCCAGGGATCTTTGAGGGCCGCCCGCCCGATCATGACTCCGGCGCAGCCGCTAGCCGAGCGCAGCGCCAGTGCTTGGGCGGGTGTGCTGATATCTCCATTGCCGATCACCGGCACCCGGCGCACTCGTGCCACTAACTGACCAATCATATCCCAATTGGCGGCGCCGGCATATTGTTGCCGCGCGCTGCGGCCATGGATGGTGATGGCCGCCACCCCGGCTTCCTCCAGCGCGGCTGCCAAGGCCGGTGCCGTGTGGAGATCGTCCCAGCCGGCGCGCAGTTTGACGGTCACCGGCAGGGTCACCGCCGCCACGACCCGGCTGGCCAGGCGGATGGCGGCCGGCGGATCCTTAAGCAGGCCGGCGCCGGCGCCGCGCCGCGCAATTTTTTTCTGCGGACAGCCCATATTGATATCGATCAAGCTGGCGCCTCGGTCGGCCAGCCAGCGAGCAGCATCAGCCATGCTGGCGGCGTCTGCGCCATAGAGTTGGCAGCCCAGCGGGCGATCCTCCGCGCTGCTGGCCAGCAGAGCTTGGCGTTTACGGCCGCCGCCCAAGAGGATGGTGCGAGGCTCGATCATTTCGCTATAGGCCAGGCCCAGTCCGCCCAAGGCCCGCAGGGCCAGGCGGAAGGGGAGGTCGGTATAGCCGGCCATGGGCGCCAGCAGGACCGGTGAGGCCAGAGCAAGATTCCCGATCAGCAGCCCTTGATGCATACCGAGAGCTTAGCGCCCGGCCGCCGGCAAGGCAAACATCCCTTTTTTACTTGGCAGCCCTGGTCAGTCTGTTATACTATGACTCCATGGCTGGCTTCTGGCAGAGGATAGCTCGGATTAAAAAGACTCCCCGCGATATTGTGGGCCTTGAGTATGGGCCGACGATGATCAGAGGGGTGCGTGTTCGCCGCCTCAATGATTCCTTGAGCGTAGTCGCCGCTGAGATCCTGCCGGGCTTGCCGTCTGAGCATCCTCCCGCGTCCTTGCGTTCGCATCTGCCTGATTCCCTGGCCGCCCGTTATATATCCATTTGTGTTCCCAGCGACCGCGCTGTGGTCAAGCTCTTGAGCTTGCCAGGCGCCTTGGCGGATGACGCCCAGGCGCAGATCAAGGAACGGATGGGCATCGAGGAGGGCAATTACCGTATCGGCTATCGCATCCTCAGCGCCGGGCACGGTCGCACTGAGACCAGGCTTTTAACGGCAGCCATTCCGGACGATGAAGCGCTGGCCGTGAGTGCGGCCTTTGCCATCGGCTGGCCGGTACCGGTGGCCGTGGAGCTGGCTGGGCTAGCGGCCCTGACGGCTTTTGAGCAGGGCCCGGGTCAGGCCTACCGCGAACAGAACATTGGCGTGATTGTAATGGAGGAGCGCGCCACTTTCGCGGCTTTTTTCAGTAAAGGCGAATTGGTCTTGATCAGGAAATTCGATTTTGGGCATGGCTACCTGAGCGATGCCATTCAAACCAGTCTGAACGTGGATCATGCCACGGCCATCAAGATCATCGCCGATGGCTCCTTTGATATCTCCCAGATTGTCAAGGCGGTGGCGGAGCCGTTTATCAAACAATTGGTCATTTCCAAGCTTTTCATTGAGCGCCGCGAAAATTGTCAACTGGCTAAATTTTTTGTGCCGAGCGGTAAAACGGTTGCGCGTGCTTGGCTAGATGAGGTGCAAGCGGCGGTGGGGATGGAAGTGGATGCTTGGAATCCCTTGGCAAATATTAGCCTGGCCCCAGCTGCGCTAGCCTCATCGCTGGAGGGCGAAGAGGTCAGCTTGGCGGCGGCCCTGGGCGCCGCCTTGGGTTCCTTGGAGGCCTTGGCCGAGAGCTGAAGCAGGGCTATGAAAGTGCTATGAGTCTGCAAATAAATTTGATGTTTGAGTCAGAGAAGCGCAGCGGCAGCTTGGTCAGCCTGAAGTTCAGTTTGCGCTTTTTGGCTTTTGTGGTGCCGCTGGCTCTGGCCTTGGCTCTGGGCGCTTTGTTGATGAGCGCGCGCGCGGCTCGCGAGCACCTGCGCCAGGTGGAGTTGGAACAAAGCAGTTTGGCGCCTACGCATCAAACCATTCTGAAACTGCGCCAGACCGTTGATGAATACCGGGGTCTGGCCGCCGTCTTGGATGGCTGGCATACATCGCGTGGCGATTGGTATACCCTCCTGGGCGAGCTGCAGCAGGTTATCCCGGCCTCGATTCAATTGTTGCGCCTCAGCCTTAACGAAAAAATTATAGCGCAGGATAATTATCATACCCGCAGCGGCAGTCTGCTTTTACAGGGGCGCGTGACCGCCGAGTGTGCCGAGCGGGATGTGCGCTTGCTGGAAACAGCTCTGCAGCAACAGCTGCCCGCGGTGGCTGTGAAGCGTTTTGCGGCTGATGATGCCGTTGATAAAAACATGCGCATCTTTGAGATGGAAGCCAGCTTGGCCACCCGCGCCATCAGCCGGGCGCAATCCTCCGCCAAGCAGTCGACCAGCGCCCGGCGCGCGCCGACACCGGCAACTGTTCCATCCCTGGATGATGACTTCTTTGCCCAAGAACAGGTGAAATAAGCCCATGCCTAAACCAAGTCAACGCATGCAATATTTTATATTGGGCGCCATTGTGGCCGGTGGCCTGTTATATCTGGCTATTACTTTTTTTGTTATGCCGCGGCTGGCTGAACGCCGCGATAACCTTAACCAACTGGCGGCCCTGCAAACTAAGTTGGATAAAGCGCGCAGCTTGATTCGGACTCGCTCGTTATTGGAGCAACAGCAACATGAGGCGCAAGAGCGTATCTTTGAGCTGGCTGATCATATTCCCTTGCCGGTGCTGGGTAACTATCTGTTGGGCATGGAGGAGCAAATCAATCAGGCCGCCCACGGCCTGGATGTGCGCATTCTGCAGGTGGCCAATCAGGATATTCAGGAATTGGAGGGTGGGCGTTGCCAGGTCTATCGGGTGCGGGTTAGCGCGCAAGCCGGCTTTAATCCGCTCCTGGAATTATTGCGCAATCTACAGACCCAGAACCCGATGTGTTCGGTTATGGAATTGAATATCACGCCCAATGCCAATGATTGCGAGCGGCATGATGTTGTTTTTAACGCGGCCTGGTTGATCTGGGTCGATCCCGCTGAGCGGGTGGCGTGGCTGGCAAACCACCAACCATGAAGGATGCAGCGAGCTACCGGGAGCCAAAGGGTGAGTTTATCTGGAGATGAGGCAGGTCATGCTTAAGCTAGGTAAAATGATGTTATTGCTGCTCTGGGGCGCGTGCCTGTTTGCCGCTGAGCCGCTGCTCACGAATGCTGAGCCCCAGACGCCTCCCGGGCCAGCGGCCGCTCCAGATCTATCCGCCTCGGAGGCAGAGCTCAGCGCTGCCTCCGAGGCCCAGCAGTCAACTGAGCCCCGGGTGCTGCGCGATCCCTTCTGCGCGCCAGGCTATGTGCCGCGAGGCATGGCGGCTGATCTAACCAGTATGCCGGCTGGCACGGCGCAGGATTGGCCTCAGTTTCAGATCGGGGGCATTATCAAGTGCGGATCAAAATACCTGGCGACAATCAATGGAGTGTTGGTGGAGGCCGGAGATAAATTACCCGTACTGGTGGACGGGCGCTGGGTGGTTTTTATAGTGCGCGCGGTGGATATGCATCGGGTGCGCATCGAACCGCTGAACCAATAGTCAGCGGCCTGGCCCAGGCTGATATTTTACCTTGCTCAAATCCAAGGAAATGGCTAAAGTGCTCGGCATCACAGGTAAGGCCAGGCTGCTGCGCCGCGAGCGCCGGGCCACGGAAAGGGGATCTGATGAATACCAAGCTTAAAATGATCTCTTGGGTGCTGCCCGCTTTACTGCTGGCCGCAGCCTTGGGCTTGATGATCGGTTGCGAAGGCAGCAGCACGGAAGATGATGCCAGCGGTGTGGACAAGTATTTCGAGACGGAAAGCTATGCTTCAGACCCCCGTTATCCCTTGGCGGCGCAGGAGATGGATATTAAACCTCCAAACGTCCAGATTTCCTTTATCAAGCAGGAAGTGGCTTTTACGGTCTCGGGCGGCAATGGCATTTATCATTGGCATGTGGGCAACAGCGCCAAGGGCGCAATCAATGCGCAGGGGGACAACCAGGCGCTCTATGTCGTTACACAGCTGGCCGAAAATTCCGTCACCGTCGAGGATACGGCTGGCCATTACGCGGTGGCTTATCTGACCCCCAGCACGTCCACCGGCGCTGTGCCGCTGGTTGTGTCGCCCCCTTCGGTCACGCTTGCCACCGGCCAGTTGCAGGCCTCCTTTGCGGCCCAGGGTGGCCATGCGCCCTATGTCTGGGTTTCCGGTAATATTAAATTAGGCTCGGTGACCTATGCTGCCCAGACGAGCCATATCGCCGCCTATACGGCTGTAGCGGGAGTCTATGGTCAAAATGTGGTGACCGTGACGGACGCTGATGGTCGCAGAGCTTCCGCCACTATCATCACGCAGCAGCAATGACATCAACAATGGGAAGGCAGAGCTCATGAGACAAGTGCTTGGGATAGCAGGATTGTGCATTTGGCTGGCGCTGCTCTCGTTGGTGGGCCGCGCTCAAACCCTGGAAGCCCCGCTGCCGACGAGCGCGCCAGAGGCCCAGCCGCTCCCAGCAGCGGTCGTGGCCGATACAGTTGAAATAGAGGCTGTTGACCAGCCCAGCTCACTAGCCGAAACCCTGCCGGCCACGGATACTTCCCCAGCCGAAGCGCTTGCAGTCGAAGCGCCCGCAGCGGAAACATTCCCAGACGAAACGCCTGCAGCGGAAGCAGCCACAGATACATCGGAGCCTCCCGCTCTCGCGGCCGATCAGGCCGAACTGCTGCCGGCGGCGGAGCCCGGCGCCGAGGCGGATGATTCGGAGGCCATAGATATTATGCTGGCTGCCGACGAGCTGACCGCCCTGGCGGACGCAGCCGCGGCTAACGGTAATGCGAGTTTAATTTCAGTATCATTGGATGCGGTGCCAGTGATGGATGTGGCCAATATGTTCTCCAAAATCTCCGGGGCCAATATCATTGTGGCCGGGGGCATTCCCGAGGCGGAGGTTACGGCCAACCTGAAAAATGTGGAATGGAAAACAGCTTTGAACTTGGTGCTGGGATCCGTCAATCTATCGGTGATCGAGGATCCCTCCGGCATTCTGATGGTGGTCACTTCGGAGATGTATCGCGAGAAATTGCAGCAGATCGAAAACACCAAACCGCTGATCACCCGCAGTTTTCCGGTGCAGTATTTGAATGCCTCGGATTTTATCGAGCAGGTCAAACTTTTGAAGATCCTCTCGCCCCGCGGCACGATCATCGGCAGCCAGAGCAGAGAACAGGAACGGTTCAGCCTCAAATCCTCTTCCTTGGCCACGGAAATCATTCAAAATCCCAGTATTACCACGGAAATCATCGTCACCGATATCAAGGAGTATGTGGATAAAGTGGAAAGGCTCTTGCGCAGTCTGGATAAACGGGAGCCCCAGGTATTCATAGAGGCGCGCATCGTGGATGTGGTCTCAGGGGATAGCAAGAAACTGGGGTTCGATTGGGAAATGCTGGATCATTTCGGCGCCTCCCTGCAGTTGCAGGATCTGCAATGGTCTTTCAGTGATGACCATCAACTGGTCAATGCCGCTGAGCAGAAAGATTCCCGTTTCGATAAACGCAGCAATCTGGATATCGTTAACCAGCGCTATGATGTGTTTGGCAAACAATATGAAGAAACCACCACCACCTATGAGGAGCAACCGCCCGGCTCGGGGAATTGGGTGGCGAATATTGTGCTGACGCCCACGCGCACCATCACCGATAGCATCAATCGCGGTCGCGACGTGACCTCCGATAAAACCGATACCCGCACCGATACCACCCGGGAAACCAAGATGGGCACCGCCATTCTTAATGTTTCCGATGCCTCGCTGTTTTTGAGCGCTTTGCAACGCGCCCAGAACACAGAGATGATCTCGCATCCCTTGATCGTGGTGGGCAACAAAGTCGAAGCCAAAATTCATGTTGGGGAAAGATATCCCACCATTTCTTCCACCAAACAGTCCGCCAATCCGGAGCATGGCCAAACGGAATCCTATACCGAGCAGGTGGAATGGAATGATCTGGGCTTGACCCTGTGGGTGATTCCGGAGATCGATTTGAAGATGAATGCTGTGCGGCTCACGGTCAATCCTTCCATGAGCACTTGGATCAAGGATATCACGACGCCGGCCGGCTCGGTCTATCCGGTCATCAGCACGCGCCAGGTTTCCACCCGGGCCAATGTGCCCAGCAAGCATACCGTGGTCATTGGGGGCTTGATCGATAACCAGAAGGGTAAAAGGGAAAAACGCGTGCCGATTCTCAGCGATATCCCCTTGCTGGGGTTATTGTTCAAACATACGGAGGATACG
Source organism: uncultured Verrucomicrobiota bacterium (assembly GCA_964475165.1). Lineage (GTDB taxonomy): Bacteria > Verrucomicrobiota > Kiritimatiellia > JAAZAB01 > JAAZAB01 > CAYUHK01. Next base: position 14,335 of record CAYYVN010000008.1, read on the forward strand.
CTCACGCGTCATAACCTGTTGATCTTGCTGACGCCTACCATCCTCGATGAACGCGCGCCGCTGACCGGCCTGGAAAACATTGCCCAGCAGGCAGTTGATCGTTTGGAAAAAATACCGCTGGCGCCCGGCAGTCTGGCCGCGCCGATCCCTCAGCCTGAGCAAGGTCCTCAGCCGGTTGCTGGCGGGCCAACTTCTTCGGCCAGCGTGGTGGAGCCGCCGGCGCCTGCAGCGGCAGAGGAGCCCTCCGCTGCCGTCGCCGAGCCCCTGGTGAGCGGAACAGCGGAGGAGATTCAGCCTTAGGCCTGGATTGCCCTTCAGCCAGGGTCGGGAGATGGGCCGGCGGGTGGGGGAGGCGCGCTGGGTGTCGCAGCGTCCTTGAGTCTTAGTCTGGTATCCAAAGGATATCCGCGGAGCCGCGCTCCTGAAATACTAGGTGATGAATTTGCTGCCCAAAAGCACCTGGCGTTATGCTCTTCTGATAGTGGTTCTGTGCGCAATCGTTGCTATTGCGGCCCACTTCATTATCTCTCACTTTGGCGAACAACTTGCGCAGACCGCCTACGCTAATTTGGTGACAGAATTAAGCCTGGCTATTTGGGCCCTGACCATGGGTTGCCTTTTTCTGGCCGGCGCTCTGGGGTTGTGGGTGATCCGCTCCACCACCGAAAGCGAAGGCCGTCGCCGCATCGGTCGCTTTGTGGATCAGATGGATTATTTAAGCGATGGCCTGGTGGCCCTGGACCGTGCCGGCCGCATCATAGGATCCAATCCGGCGGCGCGTCATATGGCGCCGTGTGTGCTGCCGCTTAAAACGGATCTATCTTTAGCGGAAACTTTTACCTGCTTAACCACCGCTGACATGCAAACGCTGCTGGATGTGAGCCGGTGCAGCGAGCTGGAACGGGATTGTGTTTATTCCTACGGGTTGCGCGCCTTGCGTTTTCGATCGCAGCCCTCGGAAGGGGTGGTCTTGGTGTTGATCAGCGATGTCACCGATATCCGCTCGCAGGATATTCGGCGCCGGCAAATCGCGCAGCTCCAACTCGTGGGCCGTATTGCCGCTGGCATGGCTCACGATGTCAACAATATCCTCTGCTCCATTGCTGCCCATGCGGCCTTGCTCGCCCGCGGCGGGCATGATCCGGAAACCATGCGCCGCTCTGTAGAGATCATCAACGAAGAAACCCAAAAAGGTTCGCAGTTATCCCAGCAACTGCTGGCCTTGAGCCGCACGGGCCATATCGGGAGTCCCAGCATGCAGCTGCCGCAGGATGTGGAAGGCGCGGCGGCCTTGTTACGCATTGTGCTGGCGCCGGCCTGGGTGGTGCAGACGCTGACCGTCGGCCAGTTTTCAACAGCGCCCTTGAGCTCGGCCCAGATTGAGCAGGTGATCCTGAATCTGGGCTTGCTGATCGCCGATGCGCACCCGCAGCCGGGCACACTGACCATCACGCTTAAGGAGCGGGGTAGCGATTATCTGTTGGATGTGGGCAACCAATTCATGGCGGTGATTATGGTGAGCCTGGCCGATGATCTTGATAAACAAAATCTGCTCGCCAGCGCCATTGATGATGACGGCTCCGGGGCCGCCGAGCATGCTGGCGTTATTTTATCGGTGGTGAAATCTATTCTGGAACAGGCTCAGGCGCGCCTGGATCGTTTGCTGGTGCCGGGTGGCGGCATCATTTATCGGGTCTGCTTGCCGCATATGGCGCTGATCGAAAAGCGTCCCGCGGCCGCACCGGTTGCGGATGAGCGGAAGACCGCGAGGGCAATGACCGGCTGGCGTATTCTCTTGGGCGGGCACTGCCACACCTTGGCTGCTCTGCAGCGCTATCTGCAACCCCTGGGCGTAGAAATCATGGAGCGTAAAACGATTTTTACTTTGCTGGCGGATGTGGAAGCTTTACAGTCCTTGGATGTTATTGTGGCGGATAAGCGCCTGCTGGGCGTCGAAGCCGATGGTCTGATCAAGGCCTTGCGTAAGCTCTACCCGAGCGTGGGCTTAATGGTGATCTGTGATGATCCGCGCCAGGAATCATCGTCTACCACGGCCGGCGTGGTATTCATCGCCTATGAAGCCGAGCGCCAACAGATATTGCAGGCCCTGAGCAAGGCGCGCGCTTTAGCCCGTGCCACAGCAGCGTCCTGAGCTGCTCTAAACACGCCCCAGCATTTTGATGGAGCTCGGCCTGCTATCCCCTTAAAAAACTTGCAACCCGCCGCTCTTCCTTGTAAGTCTTAGATAGAGCAACCTTCCGCCAGCTTAGCTCAGTTGGTAGAGCAGCTGATTTGTAATCAGCAGGTCGTCGGTTCGACCCCGACAGCTGGCTTCCTCCCGGCTTCGATAAGCTTGCCTCGGGTTTCGTTTAGCCTGTCCCGGGCCTCTTTTGCGTGCTCCTGCAATTGTGAGCGTGAAGCTCCATCTATGTGCGAGAGCGCACCGGCCCGGAGGCTCAGTGCCGGCCCCAACTGCCGGATGGCTCGCATCGCGCGCGCGCTTTCTCCTCCGCCTGGCGGCTCAGCCCTAAGAAGGGCAGGGAGAGGAGTGAAGACCAAACCAGGTCGGTCGCCAGCGCCGCGCTAGCTGAGCTTGCCTGGGCGCAGGGTTTTTTGAGGTCATAAAAAAATATAAAAAAAAGTTGACATTTGGTGGGGGAAAGTGTGGAATAGTGTCAAACAAGGGGGCAAGGGTGGACCAAAAGGACATGGAACGCAGCAATGAGCCAGGGATGCTGGGTGCTTTCGTCAGCAGTTATCTCCATGCGCTGGATCCCAAAAAACGCCTGACCATTCCCGCCGAATGGCGCGCACGGGTGGGCGAACCGGCCAGTTTATATGTGCTCCCCGGGCTGCAGAACGAAAAATGCCTCTATGTATTTCCGGCGCGTGAACTTTCCCAGCGCCTCGCCAAATTCCGCCAGATCGGCATCGGCGACAAAAAAGCGCGCGCCTTTGCCCGTGTTTTCGCTTCGCAATCCGATCTCATTTCGGCCTGGGATGTGCAGGGGAGAATTCGCATCAAGGATGAATTGCTCGCTCATGCGCAGTTAGTCGACCAGGTGCAGTTGGTGGGGGCCTGGGATCATTTCGAGCTTTGGAATCCGCGCCTCTGGCAGGCTGCGGCGGCGCTGGATGCCACCACCATGGAAGATGCGATACGTTACATAGGGTTTTAAGCGGAGGGCAAAAGATGCAAAGAGTGATGTTTTTGGATGTCAACGCGGCCTTGCGAGGTGGTTTGCGTAAAGGTCGTTGGTTTAGTTTGCCGGAGAAAAAACACATGGTGCGCTCGGTGCGTTTTGGCAATCACGCTTGCGTCCTCAGCGATACCATGCAAATTCTGCCGCTGAGCGATATCGCCCCGGTAGCTGCCCGCGCGGGTTCCTGGCGCCTGGGGGTGCGCAAGGTATGGGATTTGTTATCGCAACGCCCGCGCTATTGGCAGACCTTGCTGCAGTAATGCTCGGCGGGGACTTCTGCGGCACGGATGAGGAGAGCAGGGTGAAGCAGACGCCATCATTGATCATGAAATGCTGCCTCTGCGGTCGCGAAAACACGGAGCAGGGGTGGCAATACCGCCGCGCGGCCGTTGAAGCGAGCATCTTTTATTCACATGGTTTTTGTACGCAGTGTTATGCGCTCGAGATTCAGAAAATCAGACTGCAAGGGCAGCTGACGGCGCTGGCCGCCTGTCATTAAAGGGTGGTTGGCAACCCGCTTCGGCCTGCCCGGGGCGGAGGAGCATGAGGAGGCAGCATGCATGAGCCGGTCATGGTTCAAGAAGTGCTGACCTTGCTGGCGGTGCAGCCGGGGGGCATTTATATGGATGGCACCCTCGGCGGCGGCGGGCATGCCCGGGCGATTTTAGAGCGCCTGGCCGGCCAAGGGTTGTTGCTGGGCATAGATCGGGATAGCGCAGCGCTGGCGCAGGCCGCGTGCGCGCTGGCAGCCTGGCCGGCACAATGCCGTTTGGCGCAGGGTAACTTTAACGAGTTGGATCGCCTGGCGGCGGCTCACAACATCCAGACCCTCGATGGGCTCTTGCTGGATTTGGGCATGTCGTCCCTGCAGCTGGATGCTCCCGCGCGTGGTTTTAGTTTCCACCATGCTGGCCCGCTCGATATGCGCATGGATCGTGCGCAGCCCTTGACAGCGGCCGCTTGGCTGGCGGCGGCCACGGAAAGGGAGATCGCACAACAGCTGCGCAAATTGGGTGATGAGCCGGATGCGCGACGGATAGCTCGGGCCATCGTCAGGGAACGCGCTAGAGAGCCGCTGCTAACGACGCAGCAACTGGCTGATCTGGTGCTGGGCGTTAAGCGTGGGCGGCGGGGTAAAATTCATCCGGCCACTCGCACTTTTCAAGCCTTGCGCATGATCGTCAACCGGGAGCTGGAATGCTTGGAGGAAGGCTTGCGGAAAGGCTGGAGGCTTTTGCGTCCCGGGGGGCGCTTGGCAGTCCTGGCTTACCATAGTTTGGAGGATCGGATCGTTAAGCATTTTGCCCGGCAACATATCGGGCGTTGGGAATCTTTGCCCGCTGGTGGTCGGCGCTGGCTGGGGCAAGAGCCGGCCGCGCGCTGGCTAACGCCCAAGCCCTTAACACCCAGCGCGGCCGAGATCAGTCGTAATCCACGCTCACGTTCAGCGAAACTAAGGGTCATAGAAAGGATACAATAACTCATGGCTGGTAAAAATAGAAAGAAACACATGGCGGGGTTTGCCTTTCCATTGCCCGTGGCGGGCGTTCTGACGGTATTGGTAATGTTGCTCTTGCTGTATGTCTGGCTGGATGCCAGGGTGCAGGCCTTGGGTGTGCAGATCAAAACGCTGGAACAGCAACGCGCTGAAATTCAGCAACGCTACGATATTGAGCTGTGGAAATGGGAGACGCTCAAGTCTCCGGCTAATATTGAAAAAACCCTGGCCGAACATAAACTGGTCATGGTCTGGCCGGCTGAGGCCAATATCATACGCTTGCATGAACCGGCCTTGGCGGGCGTGTATGTTGATGGACAAATGGCGCAATTATCCAGATATCCCGGGTCCCTAGCGCATGATTGAGCGCAGATACAAGCTTCGCTTGGTGATCTCAGCGGCGGTGATGGTGCTGGGATTGGCGGGATTGAGTGCCCGCCTTATTTTTTTACATCTGGGCCCCTACGCGGAGCGGCGCGCGCGGATCAACGAGTTGCGCCGCTGGGAAAAAGATCTGCATGTTGGCCGGGGCAAGATCTTAGATCGCCACGGCCATATTTTGGCTCTGGATCTGGTGAAACAGGAATTGGCGGCGGACCCCGCCTTGATGCATAGCAATCATCTGGTGCCCAGCGTGGCCGCGCGCCTGGCCGAAATTCTCGAGGTCGATCCGGCCCCCCTGGCGGCTCGCTTAAATGCCGCCCAAGGCCGTTTTGTTTATCTGCTGGGTTACGGACGCTATCTCGAAGCGGAGCAGGCCGCCCGGATCAGCCAGCTCAAAATAGCGGGTTTGATTTTGAACGATGTCATGGCGCGTTCCTATCCGCGCGGGCGCAGTATGTGCCATGTCTTGGGATATGTTAATCTGGAGCGTGAGGGCAGTGCCGGTATTGAGCAACGTTGGGATCACTATTTGCGAGGCGTACCCGGCTTGTTGATCAGCGAATTGGATGGGCAGCGCCGTGAATTATATGACCGGCGCGCGTTGGAAATCAAGCCGCGCCAGGGCGCTGATATCACTTTGACCCTTGATCAATATGTGCAATTCATCGTGGAGCGTGCGCTGGAAAGGGCCGTCCAGGAACATCGGGCTACGGCTGCCTGGGCGATCGTGGAGCGCATTGAGAGCGGCGAGATTTTGGCGATGGCGAGCTGGCCGGCCTATGACAGTAATCGTTTTCGTCTGGCGGCCACCAACGAGATGCGTAACCGTTGCATTGCCGATCTGTATGAACCGGGTTCAACCTTTAAGATAGCCGCAGTGGCGGCGGCCCTCAACGAGGGCCTGGCCAGTCCCTCTCAGATCATCGATTGCGAGGGTGGCACCTGGTTTTATCGCGGGCGGCCCTTACGCGACTATCATCCTTATGATCAGCTGAGCTTGGCGGATGTTCTCAAGAAATCCAGCAATATTGGCACGGCCAAGATCGCTCTGCTGCTTGGCGAAGCGCGTTTCTATCGCTATTTGAAAGCCTTTGGGGTGGGCCAGCCCACCGGCATCGAGCTGCCCGGAGAGGAAGCCGGTATTTTACATCCGGTCTCGCGCTGGCAGCCGATCAGCATCACGCGCATTGCCATTGGCCATGGCGTAGCGGTCACCGCCCTGCAGGTGTTGGGTATGTTCTGCGCCATTGCCAATGATGGTGTTTTAATGAAGCCCTATATTGTGCAGCGCGTGACGAGCCCGGAAGGAGAAATTTTATTTGAACAGCAGCCGGTGGTCGTCGGCCGCCCGCTGCGTCCGGAAACAGCCCTCGAAATGCAACGGCTCTTAGCGCGGGTCACCGAGAAAGGCGGCACGGGCTACCGGGCGCAAGTGCCCGAATACACTGTGGGCGGCAAGACCGGGACCGCCCAGAAACCTGTTGCCGGCGGTTATTCCGATCAGCTTAATGTGGCTTCCTTTGCAGGATTCATTCCGGCTGAGGATCCGCAACTGGCTATTATTGTGGTTTTAGATGAGCCCCGGAATCTGCATACGGGCGGCGTGGTCGCCGCCCCGGTTTTCAAGGAAATAGCTGAGCAGGCGGTGCGTTACTTGGATATTCCGCCGGTCAGCAGCGAAGTGTTTGGGCAGGCCGGCGCCCCGTCCGCCCGCGTTTTATAAGCAAGCCATATAAGAGGATAGGCCATGAAACTGAATGTGCTCTTAACACATATGCAACCGCTGGCGGTCAGCGGCGCCAGCGATACGCTGGTGCAAGGTATCACCTATGATTCACGCCAGGTGCGGGAGGGCTTTATTTTTTGTGCGCTGCCCGGGCAGCGCGCGGATGGCCATGATTATATCGAGGATGCGCTGCAGCGCGGGGCGGTGGCGATTGTATCGGAGCGCGCCGCGCCCCTGCCGCATAGCCCCGTGGCTTTCATTCAAACCAGAGATGCGCGCCAGGCCTTAGCCTTACTAGCCAAGGCTTTTTATGGCGATCCCTCGCGGCGCTTAGCGGTGGTGGGTATCACCGGCACCAACGGCAAAACCACCACGGCCTTTATGGTCCGCGATATTTTGCGCGCCGCCGAACGCCAGCCCGGGTTGATAGGTACGGTGAATTACGAAATCGGCGCGCGCATCATTCCGGCCACGCGCACTACGCCGGAAGCCTCCGACCTGCAGCGCCTGCTGGCGGAGATGGTGCGGGTGGGTTGCCGGAGTGCGGTCTTGGAGGTCACCTCGCATGCGCTGGTACAGCAGCGCGTTGCTGGCCTTGAATTCGCGGCGGCTCTTTTCACCAATCTAACCCATGATCATCTTGATTATCATGGCACATTCGCAGAATATTTCGAGGCTAAAGCCCTGCTTTTCCGCAGCTTGATGCGCCAGCATACCAAGGCGCCGGCTATCATCAATGTGGATGATCCCTGGGGGGAGAAACTGGCGCAATTGCCCGAATTGCAGTTGCCGTTGATCACCTGCAGCTTAGAGCGCGAGGCCTTGGTGCGCGTTACACGCATGCAGGTTAGTGCGGCCGGCACGGAGATGGATGTGGAGAGCCCTTGGGGCAGGGTGAGCTTCGCCATAAAATTATTGGGTCGCTTCAACGCCGCCAACGCCCTCTTGGCCCTGGCGGCCGCCGGGGCGCTGGGGATCGCTCCGGAGCTGAGTGCCGGCGTGTTGGCACAAATCGCCTGTGTGCCCGGACGCTTGGAGGAAATCAAAAGCAACCAGGGCTTCCAGGTTTTTGTGGATTATGCGCACACCGAGGATGCCTTGCAGAATGTGCTTAGCACCCTGCGCGAAATCACCACCGGCCGCTTGCTGGTGGTCTTTGGTTGCGGTGGTAACCGCGACCAGAAGAAACGCCCCCTGATGGGTGCCGTGGCCGCCCGGCTGGCGGACTATATCATCTTAACTTCCGATAATCCGCGTAAGGAAAATCCCTCTGCGATCATTGCCCAGATTCGCGGCGGCATTCCCGGCAGCGACCAGCACGAAGTCATCGAGGATCGCTACGAGGCCATTGCGCGGGCCTTAGCGCTGGCCGAAGAGGGCGATAGCGTCTTGATCGCCGGTAAGGGGCATGAGAATTATCAGGAATTTGCCGATACCGTCATCCCCTTTGATGATCGGCAAGTGGTGCGCGAGTGCCTGGGGATTCGGGAATGAAGCAACAGGCCCGCATAGCGCAGGTTTAAGGGGCTCTTGGGCCATGCCAAAATTGGATAGTAGCTTGATCGCGTCTTGGACGGGCGGGCGCTGGTTATCAGCGCCACCGGCCAGCCTGCGCGGCGTATCCATTGATACGCGTTCCTTGCATCCCGGCGATTTATTCGTGGCCATAAGTGGCGCGCGTTTTGATGGGCATGATTTTATCGCGCAGGCCTTCGCCCAGCAGGCGGCGGCAGCGGTGGTCGAGCGGGATGCTGTCAGCAGCTGCTCGGGGCCCATCTTGCGTGTGGACCACACGCTGCAAGCCTTGCAGGATATGGCCGCCGCCTATCGCCAAACACATAAGGCCCAAATCATTGCCGTAACAGGCAGCCTCGGTAAAACTACGGTAAAGGAAATGGTGGCCGATACCCTGGCCATGCGCCTCTCCACGGCGCGCACCTGTGGTAATTTGAATAATCATCTGGGGGTACCCTTAAGCCTGCTGAATATGGAAGGCAGTGCTCAGGTGGGGGTTTTTGAGGCGGGCACCAGTCAGGCCGGAGAGTTGGCGCCCTTGTGTCGCATCTTGGCGCCCGATTGGGGGTTGATCACCACGCTGGCGCCGGCGCATCTGGAGTTTTTCGGTTCCTTGGAAGAAATCGCTGCTGAAAAAGCGACGCTGCTAAGCAGTCTCTCGGCGGCTGGGACAGCAGTGTTGCGCGGCGATGATCCCTGCTATGAGCGCTTGCGCGCGGCAGTGTCCGGGCGTGTTATAACGATCGCCGTGCGGGGCCCGGCCGATTACCAGGGTTGGCCGGCGCGTGTCTGGGGTGGGCCGGTTGAAGTTCTGGAACGCTCCAGTGAGCAGCGCTGTCAACTCCAGCTGCCCCTGCCGGGCGAGCATCAGGTGGTCAATGCGCTCTATGCGGTGGCGGTGGGCCGGAGCTATGGTCTGAGCTGGGATGAGATTCGCTCCGCCCTGGAAAATTATCGCCCGCCGCCGATGCGCTGGGAATGCCGGCAACAGGCGGGCATCACAATCATCAATGATGCCTATAATGCCAATCCGGAGAGCATGGCCGCTGCCCTGCGAACTTTTGCGGCTATGCCCGTGCGCGGTCGGCGTTGGTTGGTTTTGGCTGATATGCGCGAGCTGGGCGCTCTCGCCGCGGAGGCCCATGCCAAATTGGGCCAACTGGCAGCGCAAATGTCCTGTGAAGGCTTGCTGGTGTTGGGAGAGTGGAGCGAGATCATCAAGCAGGCGGCCATGCAAGCCGGCTTGGATGCGCGGCGTATTTTTCGCTGCCCAGATCATGCCGCCGCCGCCGAGCGTTTAGTCCAAGTAACCCAGCCGGGCGATGCTGTGCTGCTCAAGGCTTCACGCAGTCAGTGTCTGGAAAAAGTATTGATCTATTGGCAAGAGCTGCTTAGCAAAGAGTGAGGATGTATGTTGTATTACCTGCATTTACTAGCGGATCAGATTTCCTATTTCCGCGTCTTTCAATATATCACCGTGCGCATTTTCTTGGCCGCCGGCACAGCCTTTCTCTTCAGCTTGCTGGCGGGGCCCTGGTTCGTACGCCGCTTACACGCTCTGACAGCCGATACCACTGCGCGCTATCAAAATGATGCGCCGGCCTTAGATGCGCTGGGCGGCGCAGCCAAAAGAAAGACGCCCACCATGGGCGGGCTTCTGATCATTGCGGCTGTGGTCATAGCCTGCCTGCTCTGGGCGCTGCCCACTAATTTACTGGTCTGGATGGCTCTGGCCACCATGGGCGTCATGGGGCTGATCGGCTTTGCCGATGACTACATCAAGACCGTCCAGCGCAATGCGCGTGGCTTAAGCGCCTGGAAAAAATTAGTTCTGCAGAGCCTGTGGGTGCTGGGGATAGTCGGCCTCTTGTTGTTGCTGCCGGAAACCCGCCCGCTCGCCCGGCAGTTGATGGTGCCCTTTCTTAAAACACCGCTGATCCCGCAGATGAGCCTACTGGTCCTGGCCATTTTTGTGATTCTGGTGATAGTGGGTTCCAGCAATGCGGTCAATTTAACCGATGGACTCGACGGCCTGGCCATTGGCTGCACCGGTTCGGTGACCGTAGCCTATCTGGTGATGACCTATGTCGCCGGGCATATCCATTTGGCTGATTATCTCCAGGTACCCTATATTGTTGGCAGTGGGGAATTGGCCGTTTTTTGCGGAAGTCTCTTGGGTGCCAGTTTGGGGTTCCTGTGGTTTAATTGCTTCCCGGCGCGCATTTTCATGGGCGATACCGGCAGTTTAGCTTTAGGCGGCGCGCTGGGGATGGTGGCCGTTTTAATCAAACAGGAACTGGTGCTGATAATCGTGGGCGGTATTTTTGTGATGGAAGCCTTGAGCGTTATCATGCAGGTGGGCTGGTTCAAGCTGAAAGGCCGGCGTATTTTTGCTTGTGCGCCGCTCCATCATCATTTCCAATTAAAAAAAATGCCTTGGAGCGAAACTCAAATCACAGTCCGTTTTTGGATTATTTCATTGATGTGCGCTTTGCTGGGGGTGCTCATGCTTAAGATGCGCTGATGAAAAAATATCCAACAGCATTGATCCTGGGCTTAGCGGCCAGCGGCGAGGCTGCCGCTCGGCTCTTGCTGGCTGAGGGCAGCAAGGTGTGGATTGCTGATCTTCAAGATGGCGAAGTCCAGCGCCAGCGCGCCGCCCAGCTCGAAGCGCTGGGGGCCATGGTTAGCCTGGGCCGCCCGGAACTGCCGGCGGGCGTCTATTCGATCTGCATTGTGAGCCCGGGCATTCCCGTGCATTCGGCCTGGGTCATGGCCTTGCGCCGTCGCGGCGTGCCGGTGATATCCGAATTGGAATTGGGGTGGAGTAGGGCGTCTTGTCCGGTGCTGGCGATTTCGGGTTCCAATGGTAAAAGCACGCTGGTGAAACTATGTGCGGACGCCTTGCGCTGCGCCGGGCATCGCGTTGCCATCGCTGGCAATTATGGCCCGCCCGTCTCACGGGTGGTCAGGGAAGCGGAGCCTTACGATTGGCTGGTGCTGGAAGTGAGTTCCTTTCAACTGGAAACCGTGCGCGCCTTTCGGCCAGCGGTAGCGGTGCTCTTGAACCTGTATCCCAATCACCTGGATCGGCATGGGGATATGGCCCGTTATCAGGGGTTAAAAACGCGTCTTTTCCGCTGCCTGCAAGCTGAAGATAGCGGCGTCTTGCCGGATACCTTGGCGGCAGATCTCAGTGGGCGTCTGGCATCACCTAATCGCTGGTTGACCTTTGGCGCGACGTCCGCCGCCGATGTTTGCTATCAGGCCGGGCGCCTCACTAATCGCCTCTCCTCTCAGAAGATTTCATTGGCCGATACGCTGATGGCCAACGAGGTGCTGGGTCTGACCGCCGCCGCCGCCGGCGCCGCGCTCACGGCCTGTGGCGTATCCATGACGGCTCTGCAAGAAGCCTTGCACGCCTTCCAGCCGCTGGCGCATCGCATGCAAACGGTGGCTATCCACCGGCAGGTGCGCTTCGTGGATGATTCCAAGGCCACCAATCTGGCCGCGCTGCTGGCAGCCTTAAAGATGAGTTCCGCGCCGGTGCGCCTGATTACGGGCGGTCAGCCGAAGGGTGAGTCCTACGCTGAAGCGCGCCCGCTCTTGGCCGAGAAGGTGGCGGCCGTCTATCTCATCGGCAGCGCCGCTGACACAATGGCGGCCGCCTGGCAGGATATCGTCGCCTGCCATTTGAGCCGCACCCTGGAGCAAGCCTTCCAGCTGGCCTGGACGCAGGCCCAGCCCGGCGACACCATTTTATTATCGCCGGCCTGTGCCAGTTTCGATCAATTCAAGGATTTCGAGGAGCGTGGCGCACGCTTTGCGGCCGCGGTTCAAGTGCTAGTCGAAAAAACATAAAGAAGCTTGACAAGCCCCCAGGCTTTTTCAATAGTGCATGGTGAGTTTAACTATCAGGGGCATTCTTCAGATAAGGAGCTGTTATGAAAACCTTGGGCTTGGTTGTGGTCGTCGCCGCTCTGCATTGCGCGGTGCTTGGTTCGGTATTTTTCATTTCCGGATGCGGCACCACCCCTAAAGCCGAAACAACTTCCTTGCTGCCGGCTATGCCTTCACCCACAGCTCCGCAAAAGCCGTCGGCACCGGTGGCGCCTGCGCCGCCCGAGGTTAAGCTGCCCGGCACGGGTGGTGAATATATCGTGCAGCCGGGTGATTCCATCTCGGTGATCGCGCGCCGCTGCCACGTCACCCAAGCGGAATTGATCGCCGTTAATCGCTTAAGCGATCCCAATAAAATTCGGGCTGGTCAGAAGCTGATTCTGCCGGCGAGCGGCACGGCGCCGTCCGTGGCCGCACCCAGCAAGCCGGTGGCCAAAGCCAAACCGAAAGTGGAAGCGCCTGTCGTGGTGGCGGGTGCCAATGAATATGTGGTGCAGCCCGGCGATAATCTCTCCAAGATCGCCGCGCGCCATGGCGTCAAAGTCAGTGCTTTGCGCGAAGCCAATAAACTGCAGAGCGATAAGCTGCTGATCAATCAGAAGCTGATCATTCCGCCCGCGCCCAGCGCCGCCCCGGCGGAGCCGCCGGCGCCGCTGGCGACCCCCGCGCCGGAGCCGGAAACAAATCTGCCGGCAGTCGAATCTCAGTCCGATACCAGCACGTTGACCGGCTCTGGCATTGTACATCTGGTGCTCCCGGATGAGGATTTGATTTCCATTGCCAAGCTCTATGCGGTGACCGTTGAAGAAATTGCCGAGTTGAATCAACTTTCCTTGGATCGCCCGCTGCAAGCTGGCCAACGCCTGAAGATTCCTTGAGCACGGCCGGCCAGCAGCATACGCTGCCGAGATTCCGGTACTGGCCCGGACGCCTGACTGGCGGCTGGGGCGCTTTCTACGGGTATGGACGAGAGGATCGGGCGCGATTTTGGGTATGTGGAAAACACCCACCGTTCTGATTGTCATCGTTTTGACGCTGTTGGCCGTTGGCGTGGTGATGCTGGCCAGCACCAGCGCCATCAAGGCCTTGGCCTTGTATGATGATCCAGATTACTTCGTCAAACACCAAATAGTCTGGCTGCTTTTGGCCCTGATCATAGGGGTCTTAGCCTCCCGGATCGATTATCATCGCTGGCGCTATTTAGCCATACCCTTGCTGCTCTTCACGCTGGCGCTGCTGATCCTGGTTTTGCTGCCGGGCATCGGCGTCAAAATTGGCGGTAGCCGGCGCTGGCTGCATTGTGGACCGATCGGTTTTCAACCTTCCGAACTGGGCAAATTTTCCTTGGTCCTGATCCTGGCCTGGTGGATGGCGCGGGAGCAGCGGCACATCCGGCTGTTTGTGCGCGGCGCCTTGATCCCCGCCTTGCTGATGGGCATGATCTTGGGCTTGATCTTTGTGGAGCCGGATTTTGGCACCACTTTTCTCTCAGCCTGTGTGGGCCTGGCCATCCTCTTTTTGGGCGGCACGCGGGTTTTTTACCTGGGCATTTTCTCGACGGTGGGCTTGACGGGATTCATGCTGGCCTTGATGCATAATGAGGTGCGGCTGCAACGCATTCTGGCCTTCCGTGATCCCGAAAGATATGCCCAGACCTTTGCTTACCAATTGAATAAATCCATTGATGCCTTTGTGGCTGGCGGCGGGACAGGCGTGGGGTTGGGGGCCAGCATTCAGAAACATTTTTATCTGCCGGAAGCGCATACCGATTTCATCTTTGCGATCATCGGCGAGGAACTGGGCATTATGGCTACCTTGCTGATTTTGCTCTTATTTGCTGGCATCTTGATCTGCGGCCTGCGCATCAGCTGGCGGGCCCCGGATATCTTTGGCCGCCTGCTGGCCTTTGGGTTAACGATGATGATAGCCTTGCAGGCCATGTATAATATAGCGGTGGTCACGGGGTGTATACCCACCAAGGGCTTGCCTCTGCCCTTTATCAGTTATGGCGGCTCGAGCCTGGTGACTTCGCTGCTGGGCGTGGGGGTGCTCATTAATATCGCCCTGCATGCCGGCGAGCGGCCGGCGCATCAAGAGACGCGTCTCACCAAGGATCGTCTGCATCGTTTCTAGCTTGGCGCTCTCGGCTGCAGGGTGGCGTTCAGTGCAGCTGGCCCGGGTCTACGGGCTTGGGCCAGCATGGCGAGTAAGAGCAGAGCTATCAGCCCGCCATAGGCCAAGACCAGCACCGGCAGCCAAGCGGGGCCTAAAATCCCCGCGTGGATCAATGCCAGCCGCCGCATGATTTCCCCAGGCGCATGGGTGTAAGCCCATTGCACGGCGGCGATGGCGAAGGTGCCATGGAACTCGGTGAGAGCGAACAGGCCCCCGAGCCAGGCTGTTCCAATGATCCAGAGCCGGGGCAGTCGCCAACCGGAAGCGGCTTTGAGCGTTAAAGCCAAGAAGGGTAGAAAGGCCGGCATGACATAATAGGCTGGTGTGAGGATGGTGCCATAAGCGGCTCGGGAAGATAAAGCATGCGCATAAGCTCCCCAGAAGGTGGTCCCGCTGACGATCAGGCAGAGGGCGATCAGCGGCGCGCAGCTTGGATCCCATCCGCGCCGCCGCCCGCTGATTATCCAGAAGATGCCGCCAGCGCTAAAGATGAGCATGCTATAAAAATAGCAGCGCTGCAGGACGAGTGATGGCTTGAGAAACAGCCATCCACCGGTCCAAAGATTATCCCTGATCATACGCAGGATAAAAAAATCCCAGAGATCGGCCAGGCGCACGGCCGCCAGTACATCGGCCCAGCCTTTACCGGCCTTGAGCAGGACCATGCCTTCCTGGCCGGGAATCGCCAGGCCGTAGGCGGCCATATTCTGGGCCCAGAGCGGAGCGGCCAGCGCGAGGCAGGGCAGGGTCGTCAGAGCCATGGCCAGCCCGGCCAGGCGCCAGCTTATCCGACCCGCCCAGCCGAGGTAGGCATAGAATAATAGTGCGGCCGGCAGCCAGGCGAACACATTGGCGCGTACCCAAACCCCGATCCCCAAGAGCAATCCGACTGCCAGGGCCCTGGTCAGCTGCCCGGTGCGCCGGGGGGAGGCTAGCGCCGCAAAAATCAGCGCAGTTATGCAAAGCGCCATAGCATCGCTGGCCACCCGTACGGCGTAGTTCAAATACATAGGGGCCAGACTAACCACCAGGGCCACGGCCATAGCCTGAGCTTGGGTTCGGAACAGCTGGCGCAAGGGGAGGAGATAAAAGGTGAGCGCCAAAGCTGCCAAGAGAAGACTAACGCCTCGCACAAGATAAACGGCCAGGCGGAACCCATCTGCTTGGAGCACTCGGGCAAACAATGGAGCTAACAGTCTGTAGTAGAGGGGTGGATGAAAGGCGGCCGAGAGCATGACCCGCTGGGAATCGTCGGGTGGCGTGGCGGCCGCGGTCCAAAAATCCTGGTAGCGCCTGGCGCCCATCAGCTTGAGTTGTTGCCAGCCATAGGTGGAATGGGGGTTGGCGACCAGATCGGCATAGAGCGTGGTGGGGATGGTGTCCAGGCCGTATTGTGGCAGCCGCTGCTGTTCGTTCAAAAACACCAAATAGGCGATATGCTGATGCTCGTCGTATCCTTCCAGCGGCGGGTAAACGCTTAGCAGGATAAGACCGCGCAGGATGAAGAGCAGGCCGACGGCTGCGCAAAAAATGCGCCATGAAAAAAAATGCGCCAGCCGCCAGCGAGCGCTGAAACGGTCGCCGGCGGCCAGGAATCCCGACCACCATCGGCTCAGGCGCCGGCGCAATCCGATGAACAGTAGGACGCTGCCAACACCAAGGATGATTAGCCCGGCGCGTTGGCGTGTTTTATGCCGCAGCTGGTGTGCCTCCGGCGAATTGCTGAGCGCGGAGATGAGCCACTTTTCATTTTGGCCCGCGTACAGCAGGGCGTGCGTGTAGGTCTCCAAACCGGAAGGATCCGGCTCCCGCTGCAGGATTTTCAGATAATGCTGCCTGATGATCTTATGCGCCGCCAGAGTGGCGGGCGCGTCAGTGATCTCTGGCGCTGGCTCGGTCGTGCCAGCGGCGCCCAAGCAGCAGCCTGCGATCAACCCGGCCAGCGCCAGGGTCACTAAAACCCTTCGTAAATGGCCGCCAGATGATCTAACTTGCATGAGATAGTCATCCGCAACTTGGCTTGTTGACCCAGCCATTCTGGTGACTGGTCGGAGTTTCAGATGGTCATATGCTTGGCTTGGATGGCATCGGCCAGGGCATCCATTTGGGCCAGCGTGGCGGCGGCTGGCGCCCCCTTGCAGAGCACGCTGCCTAAAAGCTCCACCTTCAGATTGGGGATCAGGCCCGCGAGCTGTTCCACGGCCTTGGTGCCCCAACCGTAGGAGCCGATGATGGCGGCATATTTCAGCTTAGGTCGTAGAGCATTGGCCAGATGCGCGGCCGCGAAGACATGAGGATGCGGTCCCCAATGCACCGTGGGCGTGCCGATGACCAGCGTGGCCGCATCCACCAGGGCCATGGCCAGCTTACCGATATCGGTACTGGCCAGCTCGAATTTCTGGACGCTGACGCCGCGCTTGGCCAGGGCGGCCACCAAATGATCCACCATGATCTCCGTGCTGCCATGCATGGAGATATAGGGGATGACCACCAGATTGGCCGCCCGCTCGGAAACCCAGTTTCGATAGGCGGCTAGGATATGTTGCGGTTGATCATGGAGGGGACCATGGCTAGGGGCGATCAGATCGAAATTCAGATTATCGATTTTCTGTAGATGCCCCTGGATCGCTTGCCGAAAAGGCATCATGATCTCCGCATAGTAGCGCTTGGCAGCCTCCAGGATATAGGGGTCATGGCCGGCATAGAGGCCGGACATAGCCATATGCGAGCCCAGGAAGTCACAAGTGAATAAGAGCCGGTCTTCCGGCAGATGAGCCAGCATGGTCTCGGGCCAATGCACCCAGGGGGTATGCAGGAAGCGCAGCGTTTTGCCTCCCAGGGCGATGCTCTCACCATCGGCTACCGTCTGAATACGTTGGGCTGGTAGCGCCAGATGCTCCATCAGCAAATCCTTGGCCTTGGGCGAACAGAGCACTGTGGCTGCTGGATATTTTTCCAGGATTAAAGGGATGCTGCCCGAGTGATCCTGTTCGGCATGCAAGGAAACCACGTAATCAATCTGCGGGATATGCTCCAGGCGCCGCTTCAGGATTGAGGCCATACTGGGGTCGACTGAGTCTATCAGGGCTATCTTCTCCGAGCCCTGCACCAGGTAGGCGTTATAGCTGGTGCCATCCGGTAGAGGGATCAAGGAATCAAACAAGCGCCGATTCCAATCCACTGCTCCCACCCACTGCACGCCCTTGCGTATTTCTATTGGTTGCATAGGTCTCTCCCTTGGCGGATGATGATTTTTTAGGCGCTGGGCAACACAATCTAGGGCAGGCTGCCCCGGGCACCTGAGCGGCAAGCGGCAGCCGCGTGTTTAGACGCCGCTGCCGCTTGTGATGCTCAGTAGGTTTTACGGTTTATTTTGAGCGCGGGCATTTCTTGAAGCACATGAACCAGTCCAGGCAGGTCACATCCGGATCTTGTTGTTGGGTGCGATCCTTGGCCAGACCGCAGGATCCGGGCGGCGGTACGATGACATCGTCGCCTGGCTGCCAGTTAGCCGGTGTGGCCACGCCATGTTCATCGGAGGTCTGCATGGCGATCAGCAGCCGCATCACTTCAGCCATGTGGCGGCCATTCGAGAGGGGATAATAGAGGATCGCCCGCACGATTGACTTAGGATCAATGATGAATACCGCCCGCACAGCCTGAGTGCTGCTGGCGCCCGGCTGCAGCATGCCGAAGGCTTTGGAGACATCCATCTTGAGATCTTCGATTACCGGGAAGTTGATTTCGACATTCTTCATGCCCTTGTAAGCGATTTTCTCTTTGATGGTCAACAGCCACGCGATATGCGCGTAGATACTATCGATGGAAAGCCCCAACAACTTGCAGTTGCGCTTGGCAAAATCATCCTGCATTGAGGCAAAGGTCATGAATTCCGTCGTGCATACCGGCGTGAAATCGGCCGGATGCGAAAAGAACACGACCCAACTCCCCTCGTAATCCTGCGGGAAATTGATCTTGCCCTGGGTGGTGACGGCGGTGAACGCCGGTGCCTTGTCGCCGATTAACGGTAGACGCACTGTTTCTTCGCTCATGCTCTATCTCCTTTTTGGCCTCGTTTGTTTTTTAAGCTGCTGCTGAGGCCTGCGGCAGCTTAATATGTCAGGCACAGCGGAATTGCCCATGCCTGGCGATGCGATCCATGCGAGCGCCTGCTCGCAATTTAAAAACAGGCTAACATAATCCTGGCCAGATATCCAGCAATTCTATCAAGAGCTTGTGCTGCTGAACGGATCCTGCCCATAACTCTGAAGCTCCTCGCTCGTAGATTGTAAAGATTTATGCGTTTTTTTCTGCTGCGTCTGGCCCGGTTGCTGTTGCGCTAAGCATTAAGCGCCCCTGGTATGATCGCTCCATGTTGCCGCAACAGGGCGTAGACATCCTCCAGCGGCAGTTCCTCCGGATCCAGCTCTTGCGCCGCGCTCAAGGCCGCCAGCGCGCCGGCCGCCTGACCGGTGGCCATACAAGTTGCTTGGACGCGTAAAGCTGAATTGGCCAGACGATCGCTGGCGAGGCAACGGCCGGCTACCAACAGATAATGGCTCTTAACCGGCAGTAGCGCTCCGCGCGGCACAGTGGGCACCACTCCCTCGGCCAAAGGCTGGCATTGCACGCCCGATCCGGCTGCGCCGTGCAGGTCAATGGGATAGAAAGCATAACAGAGGGCATCTTCCCATAGCCGACCGGATTGATAGTCTTGAACTGTCACGGTTTTTTTACCTTGGATGGTGATGGTTTCGCGCACGCCGCATTCGGGGGCCAGCTGTTCGATAACCAGTTGCTCCAACCCCGGTTGCTGGCGCAGAAAGCGATAGAGCCGCAAGAGGCTCTGGCGGGCTTGCAATTCCAGGCGACTCTTGCTCCGGCTGTCCCGGGCGTTGATGTTATAGATATGATTGGAGTTGAAGCCGTGGCTGGAGAGCCAGCGTTCGATATGGGGCCCGTGGGCGTTCCAGGATGCATCGGTGTAGGCCAGGCGTCCGGCGCGCACCTCGCCGTCGAAGGCCCGGTTGATGCTATCCAAATCGAGTTTTGCCAGATCATATCCGCCGACTCGATAGGCCAGGGTGGCCGGCTGGTTGGTCTCTGGCAGATTAAGCGGCAAGCCGGCCAGGGCGACGGCATTGGCATCGCCGGTGGCGTCGATCAAGACTTTGGCGCTATAGCGCAATAAGCCTTCCTTGGCGCAGAGGGTTATGCGCCATCCCGCGTGCTGGGTCCAGGGTTCCAGGTCGGCTAAGAGGGTATGGAAGAGGATCTCAACTCCGGCCGCGCCGGCGGCCTCATCGCAGAGTGCCGCATAAAGGCTGGGATTAACGCGTATCTGGAGGCGGTCATGCGATTGGCGATAAGCGGTGAAGTCGGGCAGGCTGTCGCCGGCTTCTCTCACGCACCGCTCGACTAACTCCCAGCCCAGGCCGGCGATGATCTGTCGACCCCAGGCATGGAAGAGGCCCGGGTAGTGCATGCCGGCGGAGGTGAGCGTGCCGCCCAGCAGGCCGGTTTTTTCCACAAGTAGGGTCCTGGCTCCGGCGCGCCCCGCCTGAATGGCGGCTATCGTTCCGGCTGTTCCTCCACCGATAACAATTACATCATATGCTAGTGGCTCTTGCATGGCGACCGGGCGGATGGCATGGCCCGTTTCTCCGTCGGATCGTTGCCAGTTATTTCCACAACATGCTTTAGAGGCTGATGCTATTGTGAGCCAGCAGAGAAGTCGAGCCTAATTCTCTTGGCTAGCCTGACCAGCGGCCTGCGCTGCTGATAGGCCGGCGCGGTTTGGGAGGGCCCTTTTCTTAGGCCGCGCCCGGTTTTTCAGGTATTTCCTAGGGCGGCGAGGGGACGCCATAAAAAAAGGTTGACTGCTTCCCGGCTATTATGCCATAAAGTGTTTCGGAAACCGCGAGTTATCGCACATAAACAAAAGGAGGCGCCAATGCAGAAATGGTTGACCGGATTGAGTTTTATGTTGGTGTTAGGCATGGTCATGCTGGCCATGGGCTGTGCATCGCCGAAGCCTGTCGGTGTGATATACACCGAGACCACCACACCGGAAATAGCCACCTCGAACGCCCAGGCCACGAAAGTTGGCGTTTCCGAGTGCATTTCTGTTATGGCCTTGGTGGCCGTGGGGGATGCCAGTATCGCAGCGGCAGCCAAGAATGGCGGCATCACCAAAATCCATAGTGTGGATTGGAATGCCAAAAGTATTCTAGGGATTTACAGCGTCTACCAGACGATCGTTCGCGGCGAATAAGCGCAGTTTGAAAAAAGGCAGAAAAGGTTTAGCCCTTCGGGGCGGTCGGTTCTGCCTTTTTTTTATGCCGCGAGCTTAGCGGAAGTATTGTTCCATGGCGGCCAGTCCGGCGGGCGTGCCCATATCCAAAAGCGGCGGCGGAGTGGGGCAGACGCTTAGTTGCCGCTGCGCAGCCAGGCCCGGGAAAATATCCTTCTCCAATGAAAGGGCCTCATCCACCGGCAACAGATCCAAGATCGCTTTGGACATCAGATAGATACCGCCATTGATCCAGGCCGCCTCCCGCTCAGCTTTTTCATGGAAGGCGACCAAGCGTCGCTGGGCATCGAACTCAATCGTACCATAGCGGTCTGCCGGCCGGATTTGGGTGACGGCGATGGCTGCCAAGATGCCGTTCTGCCCGGCGGCGGTTCGCAGAGCGGTCAGTTCCAGGGCCGGCAAGAGGGTATCGCCGTTGAGGACCAGGAAGGGATCGGAGCGGATATGATTCTGGGCGAACTTCAGGCCGCCAGCCGTGCCCAGGGGGCTGGGCTCGATGGAATAGGAGAGCTGGCCGTCGGGCTTGGCCTGGCCTAGCCAGGCCACGATATCCTGAGCTAGATAACCGGCCGCCAGATGGATGGCTTCGATCCCCAAACGGTTCAGCCAGCGCAGCTGGCGCGCGAGGAAGGGTTCACCGGCGACTGGTACCAGCGCCTTGGGGCGATCAGGAAAGAGTTCCTTGATGCGCGTGCCCCGGCCACCCAGCAGAATGATCGCTTGAATCATGGCGTATCAGATAATATACTTTGAACAGGGTTTGTCAAAACAAGCCTGCGCTTTAATCAGCCCGTAAGTGTGTCGGTGGCTAAGATAAACGGATGAAGACGACCCCTCAAAAACAGCCCGCGAGCACGCCGCCCACATGGCTCAAGACCTTTCTGGCTGTGGTCATTGCCTTGGCGGTAATTTTGGCCCTGGCGGCCTTGGTGATGATGTTCAATTGGGCGCCGATCACCCGAGCTCTCGCTCAGGAGGGCTGGGGGGCTTTTGCTGCTGTTATCCAGCGTAATAAGATCAGCGCTTTATGGCATGCTTCCTTGATGAGCGCCGCCCTGGCGCTGGGCGTCTGGCTCTTGTGCTGCACGCCCGGACTGCGCCGCGCAGTGGCACAGTCCTTAGCCTGGCTATTGGTCTTGCTGGTGGCCGCCGATGCTTTCTATTTAGCGCGCCATTATATCAAGACCATGCCGCTCAGTGCCGTGGCCGAAAATGATGTTATCCGCATCTTAAAATCTGCTCAGCCCGACGGTCGGGTAGCATTGGTGAGTCAATCCGGATTTTATAATCTCTGGTTGACCTATCTCTTGCCCTATCATCATATCCAGGCGATGAATGTGACCCAGATGCCCCGTATGCCCCAGGATTATAAGCAATTCCTCGAGGCGCTGGGTGGCCAGCCCTTGCGGCTGTGGCAACTTTCCGCCGTGACACATGTTTTGGGGCCAGCCCAGTTTTGGAATCATCTTCAGCAGGATGAACAGCTGCGCGCTGCTTTCAGACTGCTGTACGCTTATAATGTTATACAAGATGATGCGCGCGTGACGGTTATCCCGGCCAGTGCCGAGCAACCGGGTCAACATGTGGTGCTGGAGCTGAAACTGCCCGCCCCGCGCTTCGCCTTGCTGGCCGGCTGGGAGGCTTTGCCGGATGATGAGGCTTTGCATCGCCTGGCCGATGAAGCTTTTCCCCTGTGGACCCAAGTCCTGGTGGCGCCGGAATGCGCCCAGGATCTAGCGCCCTTGGCGGGGCAGGGCTTGCGAGGCAGGATACAGCGCAAAAGCGGCTCGGCCCGCGAGGTGATTCTGGATATTATCACGGAAGAAGCGGCTATTTTGAGGATTGCCAATAAATATGATCCGGACTGGAAAGCCTGGGTGGATGGGCAGTCTCAACCTGTCTTGAGGGTCGATTATATCTTTCAGGGGGTATATATTGCCCCCGGCCGCCATGAAATCATTTTGCGTTACGCGCCCCGCATTTGGACGGCTTGGGTTCAGGTGGCAGGGATATTGGCGTGCGGGGGAGCGGCATGGATCTTATTGGCTCGCCGCCGGAAAAATCCGGATAAATAGCCCATCCCGTAACCTAGATGAGCAACTAAGAATCCCGTTATGGTCATGAGAGCTTCGAGGGCGCCAGAGGAAACTTTCAGGCTCTCGAAGATAATCGCCAAGAAATATAAGAATAGCGGCAGATAGCTTAAACTTATTATTCGGGCCGGCCAAGGGCATAGCCAGATAAAATTGACGATCAAAAGGTAGATCATTAGCAGCGCCGGCATGGCCTGCCAGAGATATGTGCTCCCTTTTCCCTTTCGAGCGATCCAGCCTTTGTAAAGGCCGTAATTATAAAATTGTTTGAAAAAAGGGAGATACACGGCGCGGCGGTGATGAAAGACCACCACCTCCGGGTCGTAAAGGATTGTTAAGCCTTGGGCGCGCATATCTTCGCAAAAGACCATATCCTCAGCGGTATCAAGTCTTTCATCAAAGAACAGGTTGGGGGGCCGGCGTATCACCATGTTGCAAGTTGGCATCTCATTCACCAAGCGGCGCGATACGGGGCGATGGCGAATATGGGCTGGTCCAAACCCTAGCGGACTGGCCATCACATGTCCTGAGATCCGGCGCCGTAAAGCATCCCTGGGTGGCGTCAGGTTGGGGCCGGCCACTATTCCAACTTTATCCCGTAGTAAGGGCACGGCTTGTTTGAGCCAGTCGTTCCGGGGATAAGCATCGGCATCAATGAAAGCCAGGATTGATTCCTGTGCTTTGTGCAACGCGACATTCCGTTTGCAGGCCGGATTGCTGGGCCCCGTTGGCTCAATGATAACAGGGTGAACCTGCCCGACAGTTTCCAGTCGTTTTTTCCAATGTTCATCGGGCATCTCATTCGGCAAAAGCCACAAGGTGAAATGAGGATAGTCCAGCTTATGGCAATGCTGCACGCAATCCAGAAGCCAATCATCCCATTTATGGCAGGGGACCACGATAGCTACGGCGGGCCACTCGTTGAGACGAGAGGGTAGTTCTGTTTGAGTTTTCATGCCATCCACCATTTACCCGCGTTAAAAGCGCACCTCAGTTCAAAATAGATTGGTTCTCATAAACCGGCGGTAAGCTGGCCCTCAAAGCGCATGTGATCTTTGGCGGTGAGTTTTTTCATGGACGTCCCTGGCGCCCGCAGAAGATGGAGTATGGTTGCAGCGCATCAATTCATCCAGTCCATAGGCCGCCAGGATACCCAGGGTCAGTTGGAAGACTTGCAGGAATTTATTGGGATTGCGGATGGTGGAGATAAGCGGCAATTTATAGAAGAGTGCATAAAGCGGAAAATATTTACCAAAAGCTAACAGGAGGGTGAGGCCGGCCGCGCAGCTCCAAAAGATTATTTCCGCTTTGCGTTCCGAATGCTCAGCGCCTGCACCTGCCTGATCATGCGGCAGGCCCTTGATAGCTGCCAGCAGGGCAAAGAGGGCCAGCAGGATGGGAATGGCACCCAGGTATTGGTTCTCCAGCTTGAAATTCATGAATCCCTGGCGAGTCTCTTCCCATCCGGCTGAGCGCCCCATGCGTCCCCAATAGGGGCCGGCAGCCTCACCGCTGCGCCAGCCCATATAGCCCGGGGCGATGAAGTCAATGCTTTCCGTCGGCGGCCAGCTCCATTGGGTGGCATAGGCCCACTTTTCCTCGGCCGACTCAGCCTGCATCACAGCCACTTCCTGCACATTGATGCGGTAATTGCTGAGAATGTTGGAAAAGGAAAACAGCAGACCCATAGCGCCCAGCGTCAGCAGCACCAGGCAAGGCTTCCACCAGCTATGGCTGGCTCGCGCCAGCCGGATAGCCAGAAAGAGGGCGTAGGCGCCCAGAACCAATCCGAAGAAAAGGGCCACATCCAATTGCTCCAGGAACATCAGCCCTATGGCCGCACCGGCTAAAATACTCCAGGCGTAATGCGCCTGGCTCTCCAGCGCCTGCGCCAGGCAGTAGAGCCCCACACCGGCCCAGAGCAGCACGCCGAATTTGCCGATATGCCCGGCATAGGTTAAAGTTAAATTACTACCCAACCATAAGGCGCTCAATAATCCCATGAAAATGGCTGGGTAAGACATGCGGCGCCGTATCAGAAAGAGCATCATAAAAACAGAAGCGCCCAGCAGGGATAGGGCATGGATCCAGTTGAAATAAAGAGTGGTGGGCGCCAGCCAGAGTAAAACATTATTTAGAGTAAGAGGCAGGGAGCCGGCGGGCATGCCTAATAAGACAGAATCTTGCCACCACCATAAAAAGGATTCGGGCATTGTGCTCTTAGCCAAGTTGCATAAGCCGATGTTATCATCGGTAGTGAAAAGACACACATGCTTGAAAAATATCTGCCGAAACAAGCCAGCCGCCAAAAACAATATGGCTAGCATAGCCCAAGCGAGCTTGCGGAGACTGGTGGAGGAGATAAGTTTATTTCCTTGTGAGGGCATATCCCTGCTCAGCATTTTCTGGGTCGCGCAGAATACAGTCTAGCACAGCATTGGCAGTGTGCCTAGACATCCATTGGCGTCTGATCGGTTGCAGGCGATCCTGCAGCCGTGTATAATCCTGTAAAACATGCCGCAAAATCAGCTGTGCATGCGCAGGGTCTTTCAAGTTCACGCCTAGATCTCCCAGACCTTCCCGTTGCAGTTCGTTATCCAGCCATGTATCACGAGCCACAATGGGCAGGACTCCATAAAGCACACTCTCGATTAAGATGTTGGAGGATTGCGCCCTAAAAATCGGTGGGCGATACAATAAAACAGCTATATTGGCGCGCCGTAATAGCTCGTGATATGCATTTTCCGGCAGAACAGCATCTTGGATTTGGATTTGTGGAAAACGATCGGCCAAGCGTTTCAGCCTGTGGAAGTAAGCGAGACTGCGCTCATATTCTGCCGGCGGTTGTTGGGAGGGGATAAGGTAAGCCTGCGCAATAACCCGTACTCGCTCAAAGAGGCTGGCATCATTGGAGAGCTCTTCAATCAGCTCCACAAAACAATCGAACCCTTTATTGATGCGCGCGCCACCCAAGAAAACGATGACCAAGGGATCTAGAGGCTTGGCTTCCATGGTAAAGCTCTGCGCTCCCACCGAGGGTATTATGGGGATCGGGCAGACTGCGACCGGCCAGCGCAATAACCCGGTGTAATCGGCGCTGAGCTTCTGGGTATCGCTGATATAGCGTAGGCGTCTGCCCAGAGCTTTGCTCATTAGACCATGGCAGAAGCGCTGGCCCCACCCGAACATTTGGGTCATGAAAGCCGAAGGGTAGGAACCGCGTCGCCAATCAAAGCGCAGCATGATGACGACACGTATCTTCTTGGCGGCCAGCTCATGACGCGTTTGCCAGATGAAACAGGCTAGAGGCAAAAGATCCGGCAACAATATGGTGGGGATAAAAATAAGGTCTCCCTGAGCGGGCTGCAGGCCATCTACGGCATACCATTGTGAGCGCAATTGCCTGTAAAGCCGGATCATGGCCCGGAAGATCTTCAATATTTTGAGGAGATTGACCCTGGACTCCACCGTTTGCGCTGTCACCGGCGTGAAAGCCGGCACAATCTCGTTACTGCATGCGCTCGTGGCTCCATAGAGGTGGACCACGATTCCGCGGGCGCGGGCTGCTTCCATCACGCGCTTGTCGTAGCCATAAGCATGGCCGCTTTCATCGCCAGTCAGGCCGGGATCTATAATCAAGATCTTCATGCTAATTGTCTAAAAAAATCCTGCTGAGGCATGGCTGCGGGTTATGCTTAAAGGAGCGCTCCGGTTCTATTCTGAGGAGCCTTGTTTTGCATTGAGGGATTATAGTGCTCAGGACGCAGATCCTAGTATTGCCTTATCGAACCACGCCACCGTTTGTTGTAGGCCCTGATCCAGTGGGGTAGGGTTCCAAACGGGCATCAGCGTGCCTAGTTTTTCGATATCCAAAACCTTTGATCTGGCGCCCACATAACGATCAGGATCATAGCGGATTAAATCGTGATCATAACCAGTAATTTCACATATTTTTTTGGCGAAAGCGCGTATCGAATAGCCTTGGCCGTTGCCGATATTGATAATTTCATTGGCAACGTGTTGCGCCAGAAATAAGGCCGCCTTCACAAAATCATCAATATAAACCAACTCCCTTTGCTGATAGCCATCACCCCAGAGGACAACAGCAGCTCCGCGTTTCTTTCCGTTCAAGATCTTCTCTATTAAATCGAAGATAAAATGCATTTGCTTCCCCTGCGTGCGGTAGCCCGGGCCATATAAAGTGGAAGGAACCAGATAAAGATACTGCAAGCCATACTGCTGATGTAAGGCTTGCAGGCCGACATAAAGCATGCGTTTGGTCATCGCGTAGGTATATAGGTCTGGAATAGGCATGCCTTGCATATAATTGGATTCAATCAGCTTATCCTCTGGCGCATACGAGCAACTAGTGCCCATAGCTATTAGTTTGGCTTGAGGCTGACGAGCTTGCCACCAATCCAAAACAGTGGTGTTGATATGCTGATTGATGATCCATTGTTCACCAGGGTGATAACGGCAGAAATCACCAGCCTGGGTCCAGGCCGCCAAATGATATATAAAATCATAACGCCTGTCTTCAAAAGCCCGGAGCGCTCCCGGCTGCCGTAAATCAGCATTCCGGGAATTGACGCCCACCACCTGGGCGCCCTGGGCAGTCAGGGCGCGGCATAAATGAGTGCCTAAAAAACCGGTGGCTCCGGTTACTAGAATATTCATGGAGTTTGCTCCGACGGATTGATGGGAAAAAAGAACTCGACCCCCTGATGTAGCAGATCGGCGTAGCGGTTCAGTATTTCATTTTTAAAGTTCCAGGCCAGTACGAAATATATATCTGGTTGGCGGAGGACTTCATTTTCCAGCAGGATGGGGATATGCATTCCAGGCGAATACAAATGCGCCCGCATAGGGTTTTTTTCCACCAGATAATCCAAATAACGTGTGTTGATCCCGCAGTAATTTAAAAGGGTATTCCCCTTAACTGGTGCGCCCATACCATAAATTGTTTTGCCTGTCGCTTTGGCTTTCTCCAGATATGCCATCAGGCGTGTGCGCAGTTCAGTTGTGCGGTGCGCAAACGCAGCATAAGTGGCAAAATCATTGGTATGTTCGCGAGCCTCTAACGCGCGCATAGCGGTTAGGCGCTCGGAAACCTGGGCCAGATTATGATGCCTGACAAAAAGAATGATTGATCCGCCATGCACAGGTGAGCAATAGGCATCCACAGATGCTAGACCATGACGTTGCAGCAGGTGCTCAATGCTAGCTAGGGTATAATAGAGCAGGTGTTCATGGTAGACCTGATCGAAAGCGGTATTGGCCATGATCTGTTTCATATAAATAAATTGTACTACGAAAATCCCCTCTGGTGCCAAGCATTCCCGAATACCTTCCGTTACCGAGTGCAATTCCTCCAAATGAAAAAACACTCCGGACGCATTGATAATACCGAATTTGCGCTCCAAGTTTTGGGCCGTTTCAAGATTGAAGAAATCGGCGACGGTCGGAATACCGGAGGCCACAGCTCGCTGCGCAATTTTGTGGCAAGACTCCACGCCGAGCACATCATATCCCAGGCGTTGATATTCTTGTAGTTGTGTGCCATCATTGGAGCCGATATCCAAGACGCTCCGCTGCGCTAAGCTATGCCCGAAATGGTGATCAACATATTGGGCAGTTTCAGCAAAATGGTTTCTGAGAGTTGCCGTGGTGCCGGAGAGATAAGTATGGTTCTTGAACATGATTTCTTTGGAGACCGTATAATCCAACTGCGCCGCCTGGCACTTCGCACAATGCAGTAATCGCAAGGGATAGCGTGGTTCGCGGCCCAGCTCATCCTTTTTCAAAAAATGATTGCCCCAGGGTTGATCTCCTAAATCGAGAGCCAAGCGTAAGTCTTTCCCGTCGCATATCCTACATTGCATTGTCATGGTGTATCCTCACTCGTAAAAACCATCCGCTCTGAAAAACGGCGGTTATTGTCTTGGATCCGGATGCCATATGCTCGCCGGGATTCCATCAACCCGGCACTTGTTTGTTGTGGGTCCTCGGCGAGCCATTGATGATGGCCATAGCGCGAGAGCATCATGGGCCTAATGGGAGAACTTTCGGAATTATGCTCGGGGTGCATCTTGTTGGAGTACACATCAAGAGCGGAAAGCTGCATATAGTGCTCGAATCGAAAATCATGCAAAGCGCGCGCCACACCGCGCACCGATGCTTCGAATTCTAACTGCGGATTTTGATCTGCCAGATATTTCTGGGAATTGCCAGTGGTATTGATCAGCACGCGACACTTGGCGCCTGCCCGCAGGGAATATTCATCTGCATCCACCACCTCGGGTTCGATACCCTGGTGGCGGTATTTCGTCGCGCTGGCGGATTCCAGAAAACCCCTTCCGCCCAATACGATTATCTCTGCAGATGCCATATCCGTAAAACTCTAGCTCCAACATTACAACGGTAAAATCAATGTAATCTGGCGGACTAGCTCTATCAAGAAACTTTTGATGATAGATCCGGCTTCGGCTAACAACATCAGTGCCAGCTCCTCATCTCGACCGCACACTGGCCAGTCGATTGCACCGTTAGGGCCATCAGGTTGGCTGGTCGTCTGATTTCACCAGCTCATAATCTAACTTGGCATCCACGCATAATTTAAGCAGAGGCTCCACCATTTGCTGGGTTATCTTTTGCTTATCAAAGAGTTCTCCGGCTGCAGCCAAGGCCAGGGAGCCAAATTTTTTACGGAGCACAGGATTTAAAGCCAATCTGATGAGCTTAGCCTTGAATTCAGCCATATTGGTCGGATCAAACAGGTAACCATTTTCTCCATCGCGAATGACCTCTCTAATCGAGTTTAACCTGGCCGCGAGCACTGGTAAAGCGCAAGCCATATTATGGACCAGCGTGCCAGTCATAGAGAAGTGATCCGTATCAAGTCCCACGCGCATCACCAGGCCAATATCGCCCGCATTAAGGGCCTCATTGACTTCAGCGGGGGTATCCAGCCATCCAGCAAAGGTGACGATTTTTTGTAAATTATGGGCGGCAACCATTTTCTGTAGACGCGGCAATTCGGGGCCGTCACCAATCAGCAGAAAACGCAGCGCCGGGCATTGAGGCAGCACATCAGGCAATGACGCAATAATGAGATCATTGCCCTTGTTGGGATGCAGGATGCCATGATGCACGAGAATGATTTCATCTGGTGCAAAGCTCCAGCGTTGCCGACAGGGGTCCTTTGGTTGGGGGTAGTATATATTTGTATCGCAGGGATCGTATACCGGTACAACACGTGCGGCAGGCACCCCTGATTGTGCTAGATAAGCGCGCGTGGTTTTAGCGCGGGTAAAAATCAAGGGCAGTTTGCGCCAAACTAGCATATCCAGGCGGTTGATCGCCTGGCCCAGGCTTCTGAGACAAGGGTTTTTACGACCATAGATGTTGAGGAAAAAATCAGCAATCGTTACCACGACCTTCCGTCCAAAAAATATGCGTGCCAGACCAGCGCTCAAAGGCAGCGTTTCCTCAATGAAAACCACATCAATATTATGGATCCGGCAATGGAGTCCCATAAAGGGTATGAGCAAAATCCATAAGCAGGTTTTTAGGAATTTATCGAAGGTGCTTTGGCGGTTAATGGCCAGGGGCAAGATATGGAGCCGGGCATTCCGGGCTATGCGCTGCGGACATGGCTTGGAGCTTTTCAAGCCATAATAATGAACCACGCAATCGTGCGCGAGAGCTTCTATGATATCTGGGATGCAATGCAAGAGCTCGGTATGTTCCGCCGGGCCATAGCGAAACCAAAAGGCAATCTGCGGCTTGCGACGGGGATTGTTTGTTGGGGCCTGCATGGTTTAAAATAATATCAGGCGTGATTGCGGGGCGCATCTGCGCAGGGCTCTGCAATCATCCTCATATACGGACCAATCCTTTTTTACGAGCTTCCCTACATCAACGGACGGTGCAGGCAATCCCCACTTCAAGCGAGGTAGGAAAACTCATTCCCGACTTGCTAAGCTGCCAAAATTATGCCGGCTAAAATTATCCGCATGCTTCCATGCATAAGACAACCTCGGCTCCAAACAGCGCCTCGGATAAGCCTTCGGGAGCGTTCAGATCCATAACAATATCGGCCGGTCCACTATCTGGTATGCCGCGCCATCCGCGGCAAATAGACAAGGCAAAACCGAGTCGCTCTATCATGGTGCATCCATGGGGGATTGATCGTTTGTAACCCTACAATGCTTATCTTGAATTACTACCAGCGTCAAGAGGCTTATATTTTAATTCCAGCGCGCCGCGCCTTGCTCCCAGAGAGATCCTTGTGGCCTGTAGCAATACTCAAGCATGGGGTGCTTATGCATTTGCCGAAAGAATCTGCTGTGGTTGATTGCGGTGCAGAGCCAGAAATAAAAAGATCAACAAAAATGTTCCAACCAACATCAGCACCGCCACGATCTGCAACAAGGCGGCATGCCAGAGGATAACGCCCGCCAGGTAAGCGCCAACGCAAAGGGCTAGAGGCGCCAGGATCCGAAAACGGTTTTGGGAGAGCTCGAAGGTCATCAGGATATAGGCCAGGCTCAGGGGGCTCATGGCCCAAATCACACCGCGCACCAGGCGGCGCATCTCGGCTTCTGGTGCCCAATCATGATAGAGCAGGCCCAGTGGCAATTGCGGAAAGAGGCTGCAGATCAGGGCCGCTGCGCCGACCAGCAGGCCGGCATAGAGTAGCGCCCGCCTGAGCATTTCCAGATGCTGATGGCTGCTGGCGCCATGACTGACTGTTTTAGGAAATAAAGCGCCGGCAATGGGCATAGGCAGGAAGATGATCATGCGCCCGATGGTGCTGGCGCGCGCGTAAAGGCCCGATTCCAGGGGTGCGAAATAGTGTTTAACGATCAACACATCGGCATTCATCAGAAAAGCGAAGCCTGCCAATACCAGGAGCGTCTGCAGCAAATACGTGCGCGCGCCACTCGGTAAACCCTGCGCCGGCGCCAAACGCCCGCGCAATACCAGGATGAGCCCCCAGAGGCCCAAGCCAAGATTCACCAGCACGGCCAGGCCTTGCCCGGCCAATGCCCAGTGGGCTGTGGCCGCAATTGCATAGACGAACCAGCCGCCGGCCAAGAGGCGCACCAGACCCCAGCTGGCGCCGGCGATGGAGGCCCAGCCAAAAGCCTGTACCCCTTGCAAGGCGCCGCCCATAATGGGTGGTAGAAAGGAGAGCGCCAAGACCAATAAAGCCCAGAAGAATACACCGCTATTGGGTAATTGGAAGAAGAGCGTTAGACTATCGCGCGCCAGCCAAGCGGCCCAGAATATGCCGATGGCGATCAAGGCCATTTTCCAAGCCCAGTTCCAGACCAGCGGCAGAATATCGCCGGCGCGCTGCTCTTGCAGCAGATGCGCGGAGAAAAAGGCCAGAGCATTGCTGAGAGCGTTCAAGGGCATGCCAGCGATCAGGATCAGGCCCAGCATGGAAACCAGGATGCCATACTCCGTCGGCGCCAACCAGCGGCCCATCACCACATGAAAAAGAGCATTACAAATATTGCCCACCTGGGAAGCTGCCATTAACAGCAGGCTATGCCGCAGGAGGGGATCCTTAAGATTCACAGGGCTCATAAAAAATGATTTGGGTCCCCGAATGCTCGAACCGGAAGGGGACATGGAGTAGGGGCGCCATCTGTTGTTGGAATTGCGCCTGCCGCTCCGGCGGCACAAAGAAAAGCATGAACCCACCGCCACCGGCGCCCAGCAGCTTACCGCCGAGTGCGCCGGCTTGCAGCGCCTGAGCATAAATGGCATCCACATGCGATGTTGATATTTTAGTGCTGAGCGAACGCTTGATCTGCCAGGATTCGTGCAGCAGCCTTCCAAAGGCGGCGATATCATCGGTGCCCTGCAGAATGGCCAGGGCCTGATCCACCATTTGGCGCATGGCCCGCAGTTCCTTGGTTTTGGCGGATATATTGCGGATTTGGTCGGCAGCCACCTCGGAAGCGGTGCGCGAGAAGCCGGTGAAATAGAGCATCAGATGGGATTGCAGTTGCCGCAAACGCGCCGGGGATAGCGTCACCGGCTGAAGGGTGATGCGGTCGCCGGCAGCGAACTCGATCAGGTTCAAACCCCCGCAGGCGGCGGTCACTTGGTCCTGAGAGCCCACATTTTCGCCGATCAGATCACGTTCGACATGGATGGCCTCTTGGGCCAACTGCTGGCGGCTGCGCATCGTGCCGCGCAGGGCATAGAGAGCGTGCAGAATCCCCACCATGAAGGCGGAGCTGGAGCCCAAGCCGGCGCGGGCCGGCAGATCGCTATCATTATGGATTTCCACACCCTGTTCGATGCGCAGGTATTTCAGGCCCTCGCGCACAGCTGGGTGCTTGATTTCCTCGATGGTATTTACCCCCTCGAGGCGCGAGTAAACGATGCGGTATTTATGATCGAAGAAAGGTGGCAGATAGCGGCAGGTGATGTAGCAATAGCGGTTGATGCTGGTGGCCAGCACCGCCCCGCCATGGTCATTGTACCAGGCCGGATAATCTGTACCCCCACCAAAAAACGAGATGCGATAAGGCGTGCGACTGATAATCATCTTTATTTTCCTGAGCGCGCCTGAGTTTCCCCTCAAATATTGGCATATTGATTGCGGCGGATGATTTGATAACCCTTGATCAATTCGGCGATCCCCTGCCTCAGGGAGTGGCGCGGCTTGAAGCCGGTGCCCTCGAGCTTGGCGTTGCTGACCAGATAATCGCGCTGATCCGGGTCGCGGCCGACCGGAGACTCCAGGATCTGAAAATCGGGTAGTTGCTTCTTGATCTCCAAACAGAGCTCCAGCTTGGAGAGATTGGCGTTGCTGAGACCGACATTATAGGCTTCGCCGCGCATCTGGGCCTGCTGATCCAAGGCATGCATAAAAGCGCGGGCCACATCGCGCACATGGATGTAATTGCGCTTGAAATGCGATTCGAAGAGCACCACGCAACGATCGGTTATGGCGCGATAGGTAAAATCATTAACCAATAAATCCAGGCGCATGCGCGGGCTGATGCCGAAGGCCGTGGCCAGACGCAGCGAAATAGCATTGCTGGATTCCAGCAGATATTTCTCCAACTCCACCTTCAATTTGCCATAGAGGGAGACGGGCCGCAGCGGCGAGCGTTCAGTGCAATAACCATCTCGCGTACCGATGCCATAGCCGCTATTGGTGATGGGGATGATGATGAGCTGCTGGCGACTGGCCAGGCGGCTGAGCATCTTTACAGCATCCAGATTGATGGCGCGCGCTTCCGTCGGCTTCCGCGCGCAAAGCGGCGCACCCACCAAGCAGGCCAGGGGCAAGATGGCATCGGCCTGGGGCAGGGCGGATTTGATGAGGGCCTTATCCCGCGCGTCACCGCGGATAACCGTCAGGGATTTTTTATGGCAGCAATCCAGGAGGGAGGCTTGACCATATAAGAAATTATCGATCACCGTCACTTGATGACCGGCGTTCAAGAGCATCGGCACTAAAATCGAGCCAATATAACCGGCACCGCCGGTGACCAGGATCTTCATAGCATCAGCCTCATAACGCGTTTCAACCTAGCTCAGGCGCCCGCTAAAGTCAAACGCAATGTTGTAGAGCGCCCTTGCATTGTCCGCTGGGCCGGGGCATAATGGCCGCCAAATTGTTGAGGGGAGGATTTAGCGTATGCCGGATGATCTCAAGGAACGCCTGGAACGCCTGGAGTTGAAGGTGCTGGAGATGCGGAGGTATCTTTGACGTTGCCAACCGCGAGCAGGCCTTGCGTGAACTGGAAACGCGCATGGCCGCGGCAGAATTCTGGCATAACCAGACCGCTGCCCAGGAGGTCATCGCGCAGGCCAATGCGCAGCGCGCCATCCTGAATCCCTTCCGGGCCCTGCAAACCGGCTATGAGGATAACCGTCTCCTGCTGGAATTGGCCCTGGCCGAGCCGGACGCTGAGCAGCGTCAGATGGCCTTAAGCAGCGTGACGCAGGACCTGGATCGTTTGGAGGCCGCTTTCCAGAAACTGGAACTGGAATCCCTGTTCAATGGCCGCTTTGATCGGCATAACGCCTATCTCACCCTGCATGCCGGCGCGGGTGGCACGGAATCCTGCGATTGGGCGGAGATGCTCTTGCGTATGTATCGCCGCTATTGCGAGCAGCATGGTTTCGAGGTGGCCTTGCTCGATATCCTGCCCGGCGAGGAAGCCGGCATCAAAAATGCCACCCTGGCCGTGAATGGAGAGTATGCCTATGGCTACCTCGCCGCCGAGCGCGGCGTACACCGCCTGGTGCGCATCAGCCCCTTCGATGCCAATAAGCGCCGCCATACCTCTTTTGCCTCCCTGGATGTGGTGGCGGAACTGAACGATGAGGTTGCCGTGGAAATCAAGGAGGCTGATTTGCGCGTGGATACTTACCGTTCGGGCGGGGCCGGCGGTCAGCATGTTAATCGCACCGATTCGGCCGTGCGCCTGACGCACCTGCCCAGCGGCATTGTGGTGGCTTGCCAAGCGGAGCGTTCCCAGCATGCCAATCGCGCTCGCGCGCTGAAGATCCTGCAGGCGCGCCTCTATGAATGGACCCAGGACCAGAAACGCCGCGAGATGGAAAAATTCTATGGCGCCAAGGGTGAAATCGCCTGGGGCCGCCAGATACGTTCCTATGTGTTGCAACCCTATACCATGGCCAAGGATCATCGCACCGGTATTGAAATCGGCAATGTCGCCGATGTGCTGGAGGGCAACCTGGATGCTTTTATCGCTGGTTATTTAAAATTCAAACAATCCGCCGGAGATAGAGAGGGGCGCACGCCAGATGAGCATCAATAGTATGACCGGTTTTGGTCGCGGGACGGCTAGCGCGCGCGGCCTGCAAGTGGTGGTGGAATTGAAATCCGTCAATCATAAGCAATTCGATTGCCGGCTGGATTTGCCGTCAGCCTGGGGCGCAGCGGAAATCATCTTGCGCAAACAAATCCAAGCGCGCCTGGCGCGCGGCTATATCAGCGGCCGCATCAGCTTGCCCGGTCCAGCCCGGCTCTGCGTCAGCCTGGCGGCGGTGGATGATAAATTGGCTCAGCGCTATCTCCAGCGCTTGCGGGCGGTGGCCGCGCGTCTGGGCATGAAGGATGATTTAAGCGCCAGCGCTTTGTTGAAAATGCCGCAAGTGGTGCGCCTGCTGGAGCCGCCGGCCCAAGTGCCGCTCTGCCGTGCCCTGGCCAAGACCGCTTTGGAGAGTGCGCTGCGTGCCCTCCTGGCCATGCGGGCGCGCGAGGGGCGTGCTTTGGCGCGCGACCTGCGCCGGCGTCTGCTCACATTGCATCGTCTGGCCGAGCGCATCGCGCGGCGCGCGCCGACCGTTGCGCGCGCCTATCGCTTGGCGCTCCGGCGGCGCATTCGGGAATCCAGGCTTAAAATCAAGCTGGATGATCCGCGTCTCATCAAGGAAGTGGCTCTCTATGCCGATCGGGCGGATATCGCCGAGGAGTTGACGCGCTTGCACTCGCATCTGCAACAATGGACCACCATCATGGCCGGCGGCGGGGCGGTGGGGCGGACTTTGGATTTTCTGGCTCAAGAGCTCTGGCGCGAGATCAATACCATTGGTTCCAAGGCCAATGATAGCCGCATCGCTGAACACGTTATCCAATTCAAGACGGAGCTGGAACGGCTCCGCGAACAGGTCCAGAACATCGAATGAAGAAACCCCATCAGCGCCCCTTATGTATCGTGCTTTCCGCGCCTTCCGGCGCCGGTAAGACCACCCTGGCCACCCGTTTGCTGGGGGAGTTTCCGGAGATCATGCCTTCGGTTTCCTGTACCACGCGCGCCCCGCGCCCGGGAGAGGTGACCGGGCAGCATTATCATTTCCTGAGCGCAGCGGAGTTCGAGCGCCGTATCCCCACCGGCTATTTTCTGGAATATGCCCAGGTTCACGATCATTGGTATGGCACGCCCCGCCAACCTTTAGAGCAGGCTTTGCTGGCCGGGCGCGACGCTCTTTTGGTGATAGATGTGCAGGGGGCCGCCCGCATTCGGCGCTTGATAAGCCAATCCGGCTTTGATATCCTCAAGAATACTTTGGTTGATATTTTCATCCTGCCGCCGAGTCTGGCCATTCTGCAGGAGCGCTTAATCAAACGCGGCCAGGATTCAGCCGCCAGCTTGCAACGGCGCCTGGCCGGCGCTGCGCAGGAAATGGCCTGCCGGGATCAGTATCGGCATGTGATCATCAATGATCAACTCGAAGCCGCCTATGCCCAATTAAAAAAAATAATCCAAGAGGAACACACCCAGCCGCTTGGTCAGAGATGAAAACTAAGCCTCATATTGTGCTCGGCGTCACCGGTTCCATCGCCGCCTATAAGGCGGCCGAACTGGTGCGCCTGATGGTCAAACAAAATTGGGAAGTATCCGTGATCATGACCCAGGCGGCGCAGCGTTTCGTGGGCGCGCTGACTTTGCAAACGCTCTCGCGCCGCCCGGTGGTGCTGGATCTGTTTGCGGAGCCCGACGATTGGCAGCCGGCACATATCGCGCTGGCCGATCTAGCCGATGTGCTCTTGATCGCACCCTGCACGGCCAATGTGCTGGCCAAGCTGGCCCATGGTTTGGCCGATGATGCCTTGAGCGCCACGGCCCTCGCTTGCCGCTCGCCGCTATTGATCGCTCCGGCCATGAACACCAGGATGTGGGAACATCCGGCCACGCGCGCTAACCTCCAGCTACTGGAGGCGCGCCAAGCCCGCATTGTGGCCGTGGAAAAGGGCGCGCTGGCCTGCGCTCAAGAAGGCGCCGGGCGCATGGCCGCGCCGGAAAGCATCTTGGCGGCCGTCGCCGATCTTTTACCCAAAGATGCCCGCCGCCCCTGAAGGGTGGCCAAGCTTATAGGGGCAAGCCATGAGAATACTGATTACCGCCGGGCCAACGCGAGAACCGATTGATCCCGTGCGCTTCATCAGCAATCGTTCCAGTGGTAAAATGGGCTATGCCGTGGCGCGCGCCGCCCTCCGGCAGGGACATGAAACGGTGCTGATCTCCGGTCCGGTGGCGCTGCCGCCACCGGAGCAGGTGGAGGTGCTTTCCGTCCTCACCGCTCAGGAGATGCTGGCAGCCATCCAGCAGCGCCTGGCCTGGTGCGAGGTTCTGGTAATGGCCGCCGCTGTCTGCGACTGGCGGCCGCGTTATCCCTGCTCGCAAAAGATCAAGAAATTGCAGATGTCCCATGCCTTACAATTGAAGCCCACCCCGGATATTCTGCGCGCTGTGCGCGCCCAAAAAGAGCACCGGATTTTTGTGGGGTTTGCCGCTGAAACGCGCGATCTCATCAAGGAAGCCAAACGTAAACTGATCGAAAAAGACCTGGACCTGATCGTCGCCAATGATGTCAGCCAGCCCGGAGCCGGGTTCGATGTGGATACCAATCAAGTAGTCATGATTGGCGCCGCTGGGGAAAGCATCAAACTGCCGCTGCTCTCTAAGGATGAGGTAGCCGCGCGTATCATTCAATGGTTAGAGACCCGCGCTGGCCAAAAAGCCGCGCGCTAGTTGTCCCTGGCCTGCACGGGTAGGCTTGGCGTTGCCGGCGCGGGGGTTGTGGGCTGGTTTCCGCCCAGCGGCCGGCCAGCCGGGCGCCAGATCTGCGCGGCTTTCAGATTCAATTGCGCGGCAACCTCCCAAGCTCGCCGGATGCTGGCCAGCTCGCCGATCTCATGGGCGTCAGAGCCCAGTGCGAAACAAACCCCTTCCGCCGCCAGCGCCGCCAGGAAGGCGATGTATTCTTCCACATAGCGTTGGCCATAAAAGGGATTGGTCAGGTTGGAGCAGGCATTGATTTCGATGGCCGTGCCTGTCTCTCTGGCCGCCTGGCCCAGTTCGCGTATATAGCTTTGGGGAACAGCGCGCATCGAATCAAACAAGGCCCAGCCTTTCCGCTTGAATTCTGACTCCATGAACCAATAGGGGTGCACTAAAACATCCACCAGGGGATCGCGGCAGACTTTGAGATGATGGCGATGTTGTATGGCCAGCATTCGCGGCAGATCATAGCTATCCAAATAGGTGCTATGGATGCCGGCGCTGGCAAACTGAAAGCCATATTGCTCCTTGATTTCGGCATTGAAGGCGAAGGAACCGTCTGGCCCGGAAAAATTCAGTTCGGCGCCAAAGTAGACAGCCACCTCCGTATCCAAGGCTTCGATATCACGGCGAATGAGCTGATGGCGGTCGAGGCGATCGATAGAGTTCAAGTGATCGGAGATGCCCAGCGCGGTTATGCCCAGGCGCTCACATTCGGCCACAATGGCTGCCAGCTCCATGGAACTATCGGCGCAGCCCAGGTATTTGGTGTGAATATGAAAATCATACCGCGGAACATTATTCATTATCAGTATCTCATGCCAAGAGCAGCTGAGCGCCGGAGGGGCCGCTGCTTTTTTATAATATTTTTTATTGTCAAGGACCCCGCGAGTGGATAAGCTATCTACTATCAATGCGGTCTTATTACAAGGAGAAACATTATGAAGGCCATAGTGGATAAAGATACATGCACAGGCTGCGGCCTTTGCGTGGATACCTGTCCGGAAGTGTTTGAGATGGATGATGCCGTGGCCACGGTGAAAGTGGCCGAAGTGCCCGCGGAGGCGATACAAACCTGCCGGGAGGCCGCTGATATTTGCCCGGTGGAAGCCATCAAGATCGAAGAATAATTCGCCGCCGTCAGCCAGCGTCGATAATTTCGCCCGCGCGCCGCTCAAAGCATCGCCGGGCTCAGCCTAGCCTCTAGGGGCAGTTACTTTGCTGCCGCAAGGGTAGGGGTCTATTGGGCGGCGCTGCCGGTCTAGCCCCGCGCACTTGTTTGCTGACTCATGCACCCGGACGCCTCTTTTTTTGAAATCCTCAATACCGATGGCTCTTCACAAGCCCGCTGCGGCCGCTTAAAGACCGCTCATGGTCTGGTGGAAACCCCGGTTTTCATGCCGGTGGGCACACAGGCGGCGGTCAAGGCCATGGCGCCCCGCGAGCTGGAAGAGGCCGGCGTGACCATACTGCTGGCCAATGCCTATCACCTGCGCGTGCGCCCTGGCATTGAGATCATCAAGCGCTGCGGTGGCCTACACGCCTTCATGGGCTGGCAGCATCCGATCCTGACCGATAGCGGCGGCTACCAGGTGTTCAGCCTGGCGGCCCGGCGCCAGATCCGCCCAGAGGGCGTTGAGTTCAACTCGCATGTTGATGGCGAGCGTCTCTTTTTGGGCCCGTCGGAAGTCATGGCTATTCAGCGTGACTTGGGAGCGGATATCGCCATGGTCTTCGATGATTGCGCCCCTTATCCCTGCCCTTATGAATCCGCTTGCCAAACCGTGGAGCGCACCCTAGGATGGGCACTCAATTGCGCCGCTCAGCCCCGCGCCCAAGGCCAATTGGTCTTTGGTATCGTGCAGGGCAGCGTCTATCCCGACCTGCGCCGGCGTTGCGCGGAAGGACTGGTGCAGATTGGTTTTGATGGCTATGCCATCGGTGGCGTAAGTGTCGGTGAACCGGAAGAGGCCCTGCTGGCGGGGGTCAGGGATTCAGTGCCCCATTTGCCTGTGGGGCAGCCGCGGTATCTGATGGGCGTGGGTTTGATGCATCAGATCGTCGAGGCCGTAGCCCTGGGCGTGGATATGTTCGACTGCGTGATTCCCTCGCGTTTGGCGCGCCATGGTTCAGCCTTCACGCGCGCGGGGCATTATGCCCTCAAGGCCGCGGCCTATAAGGATGATCTGGCGCCGCTGGAAAAGGATTGCGGTTGTTATGCCTGCCAAAATTTTTCGCGGGCTTATATCCGCCATCTATGGTTGGCCAAGGAAATCTTGGGCGTACGCTTATTGACGATCCATAACCTGCATCGGTATATGGAGTTCATGCGCGAGATCCGCGCAGCTTTGGTCAGAGGAGAATTTGCGGAGTGGCGCCAACGCTTTCAGGCGCAGAGCCTGCGCAACTAACAACCCAGCAGAAAAGCTAAATATACCAGGAGACGATCTATGATCACGATAGCTTGCACAACAATTCTCGCTATGGGCGGCAGTGCCGGAGGACCAGGACAATCGCAGTCGCCGATGGTCCTGATCGGCTGGCTGGCGATCATGGTGGGCTTGTTTTATTTCATGATGATCCGTCCCCAGCAACGCAAGGAAAAGGAGCGTAAAGCTTTAATCAGCAACATCAAATCCGGCGATCGGGTTCTCTTGAGCGGCGGGATCATTGGTGTCGTGGCCAATATCAAGGATAACATCTTTATCGTTAAAATTGCCGACAATACCAGGATCGAAGTCATCAAGAGCGCGATCTTGCGCGTTTTGCAGAAGGATGAGGATATCTCCTCGGAAGCGAAAGGGTAGGCTCTCATGGACAAGCATGCCGTATGGAAGTGGCTGATACTCATCGCCCTGACCGCCTGGTCGCTGGCCTTGGTAATCCCGCCGGCCAAAAAAATCAAGCTGGGCCTTGATCTGAAGGGCGGGACCAGTTTCACCGTGCAGATCAATCAGGCCGAAATCGAGAAGCAATTGCGCGAGGAATATCCGGATTGGACCGCTGAGCAGCTTCAGAGCCGCGTGCCATCATCCATCAAGCGTGCCCAGGAACAGGCCCTGGAAATCATTCGCAATCGCGTGGATGCCCTGGGCGTGGCTGAGCCGCTGATTTACCCGGAAAAAGATAATCATGTTATCGTCCAGATTCCCGGTCTCAAAGAGGCCGATCGCGAGCGTGCCATCCAGTTGATTCAGAGTGCGGCTTTCCTGGAATTTGCCATGGTGCACGAGGAAAACGATAAGCTCGTGCAGGCGCTCTTCGATAAAGGCCTGGCGCCGGAAGGCTATCGGATTGTGAGCGCGGGCGGGCGCCAGTTTCATGGCGACTATTACCAGCGCGATCTGCAATCCATGCCCGATGGCGCGTTGGGTGCCGAGTTCCGCGCTCGCTTGGAGCGTTTCCAGGCCCCGCCCGGTTATCGCTTTATGCTGGAGGAAAAAATCATTGAGGGCCAAAAACAGCATATCCCCTATTTCGTCCGCCAACGCTACGAGATGAAAGGCGATGCCCTCAAAAACGCCGGCGTGGAATACGATCAGATGGGGCGGCCCTATGTGACGCTCTCCTTTGATAAAAAAGGCGCTCGTAAATTCGCGCGCATCACCTCCGATTACGCCCCCGGCGGGGCGCGCAATCCCAGTCCGGAAGGCCGCCGCTATATGGCCATCATCATGGATGGCCGCCTTTATTCGGCGCCTTTCCTGAAAACCGCCATCTACGGTGGCGATGCCATCATTGAGGGTAATTTTTCCATAGCCGAGGCCCAGGGCCTCGCCATCGTGCTCCGTTCCGGATCGCTGCCGGCACCGGTGGAAATCATCGCTTCGTGGACGGTGGATCCTTCCCTGGGCCGTGATTCCATCGAAAGCGGCACGCGCGCCACCATCTATAGCGGCATCATTGTGGTTGTTTTTATGACCGCTTACTATTTACTGGGTGGCGTCATCGCCAATATCGGCCTGCTCTTCAATATGCTGCTGCTGCCGCTGGCGATGATGATCACCGCCGGTGTTCTGAGCATGTTTTCCGGTGGCGCCGGCGGTGGCGCCAGCGTCGGTTTGCCCGTCTTAACCCTGCCGGGGATTGCTGGGATCGCTCTGACCATCGGCATGGCCGTGGATGCCAATGTCCTCATCTTTGAGCGGATTCGTGAGGAACAAAATACCGGTAAGCGCCTGGCGGCGGCCATTGAGGGCGGCTACCATAAGGCTTTCATCACCATCTTGGATGCCAATCTGACCACCGTGCTGACGGCGGTGATCCTCTTCATTTTCGGCACAGGCGCCGTGCGCGGCTTCGGCATTACCTTGACGGCTGGCATTATGGCCAGCATGTATTCAGCCCTGGTGATCACGCGGATGATCTTCAATGCCATCGTCGCCCGCAGCTCGCTGCCGCGCTTACGCATGTTGCATATTATCCGCTCCACCAACATTGATTTCATCGGTGTCTGGAAGATCGCTCTGCTGGTCTCGCTGATCGTGATTGTGGGGGCTTGGGCCGTGGTTGTTTCCAGAGGCCACCAGGATATCACCCGGGTGCTGGGTACAGATTTCACCGGTGGCGCGGCTATCACCTTCAGCTTCCAAGAGAAAGAGGCTGTGGAAAAAATTCGCGATACCCTGGCTGGCGTGGGCATCAAGCAGGCCCATATTCAATACCAGAAGGTCATGGATAAGCCCTTGGAATATTTGCAGGTGCGTGTGCCGGAAGCCAGCGGTATCGCCGCCAAGGAAGCTCTCTTAACCGCTTTCGCCGGAGCGGGTTTCAGTGTGCTCAGCGAAGATTTGGTTGGCCCCCAGGTGGGCGCGGATATGGCGCGGCGGGCGCTCTGGGCCATGGCCCTGGCTTTGGGTGGTATTATTATTTATATATCCTGCCGCTTCAAGTTTGCCTATGCCGTCGGCGCCGTGGCGGCGCTCCTGCATGATGTCTTGGTGGGGCTGGGGATCTATTGCCTTTGCGGCCGCCAGGTAGATATGATCATCGTGGCCGCCCTGATGACCATCATCGGCTTTTCGGTGAATG
The DNA here is from genome assembly GCA_964475165.1 of uncultured Verrucomicrobiota bacterium. Taxonomy (GTDB): domain Bacteria; phylum Verrucomicrobiota; class Kiritimatiellia; order JAAZAB01; family JAAZAB01; genus CAYUHK01. The sequence goes on from CAYYVN010000008.1 coordinate 57,742, forward strand.
ATACCATCGTCATTTTCGATCGTATTCGCGAGAAGCTCAAGTTGCAGCCCAATCTGCCTTTTCGGCAAGTCTGCAATCTGAGCATCAACGAAACCCTGGGCCGCACCATCCTGACTTCCACCACCATCTTTTTGGCGGTCTTGATGTTGCTGATCTTTGGCGGCGGTGCCATTAATGATTTTGCCTTTCTATTCTTCATCGGCATCATCGCCGGAACCTATTCCAGCGTTTATATCGCCACGCCGGTGATGATCGCCCTCACCCGCCGCAGCAAGGGGGCCGCCAGCACACCCAAGCGTTGAAACGCTAGCGCCTGCTATTATCAAGCGGCAGCGTAGAGGGTAATAGCGCCCGGACCGGCCAACGCCCGCGCTGGCCGCGCGGCCTTGGGCCGCTGGCCCTTACCCTGCTGGCGCTTGGACCGGCGCGCCTTGAGCCGCGGCCGCAGGCGGCGCCTATCGGAGAGGCCGGGGAGCTTGGTGGAAGCGATGGTTGAAAAGATGGCTCGCTATGCTATGCTATCGGCCAGCGAACATGGCTATCAAGATTAAAACTGGTATAGGCTTTGATGTGCACCGGCTGACGCCGGAGCGGCCTCTGATCTTGGGTGGGGTAACCATAGAGCATCCGCTGGGCCTGCTGGGGCATTCGGATGCCGATGCCTTGTGCCATGCCATCGGCGACGCCTTGCTGGGTGCCGTGGCCGCCGCGGATCTGGGGGCGCATTTTCCGGATACGGATCCGCGCTGGAAAAATGCGGTCAGTTTGGAGCTGCTCGCTCGCATACGCGAGCAACTCATCGCGCAGCATGCGCGCATCATTAATGTGGATGCAGTGGTGCTGGCCGAGCAGCCGCGTTTGGCGCCGCACCGTGAGGCCATGCGCGCCAACCTGGCGCGGGCCTTGCAAATATCAGTGGATTGTGTTTCGGTAAAAGCAACCACCCTGGAAGGGCTGGGCGCTCTGGGCCGTCAAGCAGGCATTGCCGTCATGGCGGTGGCCACGGTGGAGCAAGGCGTATCCGCAGAGCAACCTGGCCCGGCCCGATCTGCGCCGGGGACATCAGCGGTAATCTGATATGGCTCTGAAAATCTTCAACACGCTCTCTCGTCGGCTGGAATCCTTTGAGCCTTTGACGGCTGGTAAGGTCCGCATGTATACCTGCGGGCCGACTGTTTATGATTATGCGCACATTGGTAATTTTCGCGCTTACCTGTTTGAGGATCTGTTGCGGCGCTATCTGCAATATAGTGGGTATCAGGTCACGCAGATCATGAATCTTACCGATGTCGACGATAAAACCATTCAAGGTTCACAGAAAGCCGGTTTGCCCTTGGCGGAATATACGCGCCATTATAAGGAAGCATTTTTCGCTGATATCCAGGCTTTGAACATTGAGGCGGCTGAAGCATATCCGGCGGCTACGGAACATATTCCGGAAATGATCGCTTTGATCGAGACCCTGTTCAAGGCGGGAGTTGCCTATCGATCCGAGGATGGATCGGTCTATTTCAGTATCGCTAAATTTCCCGCCTATGGCCGCTTGGCCCAGTTGGATTTATCGGAACTGCGCCCGGGGGCGCGGGTTGCCCAGGATGAATATCAGAAGGATAACCTGGCCGATTTTGCCCTCTGGAAAGCCTGGAGTCCAGCGGATGGCCCCGTGGGCTGGGAGGCGCCCTGGGGGCGAGGACGGCCGGGCTGGCACATCGAATGCTCGGCCATGAGCATGAAATATCTGGGGCCGAGCTTCGATCTGCACACGGGAGGAGTCGATAATATCTTCCCTCATCATGAAGATGAAATTGCCCAAAGCGAGGCGGCCACCGGTCAACCTTTCGTTAAATATTGGATGCACTGTGCGCACTTGGTGGTTGAGGGGCGGAAAATGTCGAAATCGCTGGGTAATTTTTTCACCCTGCGCGACCTGCGCGAGCGCGGCTATAATGGTAGGGAGATCCGTTACGCTTTACTGAGCGCTCATTACCGTCAGACTTTGAACTTCAGTTTCGCCGCCTTAACGGCTGCCCGTGCGGCCCTGCAGCGCCTGGATGAATTTCAAGATCGCCTGGCTCCCTTGGCGGGCAGTGTTCAGCTAGCGCCGGACACTTTGCCGCCCTGGGTGGCTCAACAGCGTTTGGCTTTCGAGGCGGCTCTGGATGATGATCTCAATATGCCCCTGGCCCTGGCCGCGCTCTTTGAGCTGGTGCATGCCGGTCACCGCCGCCTGGATACGCAAGCCCTGTCGCCGCCAGAGGCTGCACACATCCAACATACTCTCTCGGCCTGGGATCGAGTGCTGGGCTTCTTGGCCAAAACGGAAGCGCAGCCGGATGCTGCCGTAACGCGCCTGGCCACTGAACGCCAGGAGGCTCGCGCGGCGCGCCAGTGGCAGGCAGCCGATCGTTTACGGCAATTGATCGCTGAGCGCGGCTGGATCGTTCAGGATACTCCGCAGGGATTTCAATTGAAGCCTAACAATCTTCGCTAGCATGGGAGGTCAGGATGCCCCGTGGCAAATTCATTACCTTGGAAGGCCCGGATGGCAGCGGTAAATCCACCCACGCTCGGATCTTGGCGGAACGGATGACCGCTGCCGGCTATGCCCTGATCACCGTGCGCGAGCCGGGTGGCACACAGGTGGGGGAGGCCATCCGCCAGTTATTGCAAGCCGACGCTGCCGATGCTCCCCTGGCGGCGGAAGCCGAATTATTCCTCTTCATGGCCAGTCGCGCCCAACTGGTGCGCCAGGTTATCCGGCCTGCTTTGGAGCAGGGCCAGCATGTGATTTGCGATCGCTTTGCTGATTCCACCAGCGCTTATCAGGGCTATGGACGAGGGATGGATCTGGAACGCATCTTGATGATCAATGCTTTGGCCGTGCAGGGCTTGGAGCCGGATCTGACGCTCCTTTTGGATGTCCCCGTGGCCGCCGGTTTCGAGCGTCTGCGGCAACGCAGCGCCGCTACTTCCGCTCAGCCGGATCGGATGGAACGCGCGGGAGGACCTTTTCATGAACAGGTGCGCTCTGGCTACCTGGAGCTGGCGCGTCGCTGGCCGGATCGGATTCGGCGGGTGGACTCATCCGGTCCGCAAGCGGAAGTGCACGCAAAAATTTGGAGCATAGTGAGCGATGTCCTTGCAGGCGGAAATTAAAACGGCCTTAACGGCGCTCAGTAAAAGCATGGCCGCCGGTCGTTTGGCGCATGCTTATTTGATAGTTGGTCCGCCGCGCGGCGCGGCGACCGCTTTAGCCGAAGCGATCCTGGGGTTGCTCTATTGCACGGCGGCCGCCGCCGCCCGTCCCTGCGGAACCTGTGCTGTTTGCCGGCAACTCAAGCAGCATATCCATCCTGATTTGCTGTGGGTCGAGCCTCAGAAAAAAACGCGCACCATCCAAAAAGAGCAGGTGCAACAGATTCAAGAGCATGTTTTGCAGACTTCCCTGGTTGGCGGTTGGAAGGCCATCGTCCTGCTGCATGCCGAGCGTTTACACGAAATGGCCGCTAATAAACTGCTCAAGACGCTGGAGGAACCGCCGCCGCGCTGTCTCTTCCTGCTCTTAAGCGGCAACCCTGAATTTTTACCGAGCACGATCATCTCCCGCTGCCAGCGCCTGACGCTGGGGGGCAGTGCCGCTCCGGATGATGCCGCCTTGAAAGCCGCGGTGGCCCAGATTGTCACCTCCGCTTTCGAGCCGGATCTGTTGGGCGGCTTGGCCTACGCTCGGCGGATACAGGATCTTTTAGAAGATCTCCGCGCCACCATAGAGGCCGCGGAAAGCAGCGCTCCTGCTCTCAGTATCCAAGCTCAGCCGAGCGCGGAGCCATCCGCTGCGGCCGCGCCCGATCCGGCTCTGCGCCAGAATCTGAAGGAGGCTGCGCAAGCGCGCATCGAAGGGCGTTACCGGGAAAGCCGTCAGGCGGTCTTGGGCTGGCTCTTATGTTGGCAGCGGGACCTGCTGCTGAGCGTTTGTGGATTGCCAACAGCCGGATTGTATTTTCCGGAGGAAAGCGCCCGCTTGCAAGATCAGGCGCGAGGGTTGACTTACCGGCAGGTCCTGCATAACATCCACGTGGTGGAGGAGATGAAGGATCAATTGGAGCAATTGTTGCCGGAAAACATGGTCTTGGAACGGGGTTTGACCCGCTTGAATCATCAACGCCGGAGGTGAACCCTTGCGCTTGGCCCATGTGCATTGTGGCGATATTCATCCCGTGCCCTGTTACTGCGCGGCGGAATTGGCCATTAATGTCGGCGACGCCTGCGTGATCGAACTGGATAAAATCTTGGAATTCGGGCATGTGACCAGCCTGACCAAGATCGACGGGGAGGCCGAGAAGGTTCCTCAGGGGGCGGCCCTTATGTTGCGCCGGGCCACGCTGCAGGATCAGTCGCGGGCCAATGAAAATATTTTGTTCTCCAAAACGGCGCGCCATCTCTGTCAGGAAAAAATCCAGCATCATCAACTGAACATGCGCTTATTGCGTGTGCACTATACCTTTGATCGTTCCCGATTGCAGATCGTTTTTACGGCTGAAAGCCGGGTGGATTTTCGGCAATTGATACAGGATTTGGCGGCCGAAACACAGGCGCGGGTGGAAATGCGCCAGATCGGCGCGCGGGATGCCGCCGCGATTCTGGGCGGACTGGCGCCTTGCGGCCGGACGCTGTGCTGCCGCGATTGGATCAAGGAATTCGACAATATCCATATCCGCATGGCTAAAACGCAGGGGTTATCCTTGAATCCGACCAGCATTAATGGCATGTGCGGTCGTTTGAAATGCTGTTTGCGCTTTGAACATAATTGCTATGAGGATTTGGAGCGCAACTTACCCCGCAAGGAAACACGCGTAACCTGCCCGGCGGGCAGTGGCAAGGTGTTGGAAACTAAGGTGTTGTTGCAGCGCGTCAAGGTGGCCCTCGATGATCAGCGCGTGTTGGAATTTGATCAGCAGGACGTAATTGTGCTTGGCAGCCCGGCCATAAATGGGAATAATGCTTCCTCATGAAAAAGATTTTATTGTTGAATGGCCCCAGTTTGGGCCGTCTGGGAAAACGCGAGCCGCAGCTTTACGGTCACGAGACCCTCGCGGCTATCGTGCGGCGGCTGCAAACCCTCGCTTTGACCTGGGGCGCGCGCCTGGATGCTTTGCAGAGCGATGAAGAAGGCGTCTTGGTCTCGCACATCATCCGTGCCAGTGGCAGCTATGATGGGATCATCTTAAATCCGGGTGCCTATACGCATACCAGCGTGGCCCTGCGCGATGCGCTCCAGGCTGTGCCCGTGCCCTGCGTGGAGGTGCATTTATCCAATACGGCTGCTCGCGAATCATTCCGCCAGATCAGTTTAACCGCCGCCGCTTGCCAGGGGCAGATCATGGGCTTTGGCGCGCGGAGCTATGAACTGGCTTTAATAGCGCTCTTGGGCAGTTCGGATGCTGAGCGGCGGCCGCGCCCGCGGCGCCGCACTTCTGCGCCGCGCGCCCGCCGAACGGCGGCCAAGAGCTGAGATGCGCTGGTTGATGCTCGCAAATAATGCAAGGGGTGAATATGAATCTCGATGATATCAAAGAAATCATAAACCTGATGACGGTGCACGGCTTGACCGAATTCGAAAAGGAGGAGGAGGGCGTGCGCATTGCGATCAAGAAAGGTATGGCGCAAGCGCCCGCGCCGCCGGCGCCCCTGCCGGCCGTGGTCCAGAGCCCGCCTCCGGCTGAGCCGGAGATTGATGATAAGTGCGTGCTGGTCAAGGCGCCCTTCGTGGGCACCTTTTATCGGGCGCCCTCGCCGGAATCCGAGCCTTACGTCAAGGTGGGCCAGGAGATTAGCGCCGATACGGTATTATGCATTGTGGAAGCCATGAAAGTGATGAACGAAATCAAGGCCGAAGTGCGCGGGGTGGTGCGCGATATTTTAGTGGAAAATGCGCATGTCGTCCAATTCGGTCAGCCGCTTTTCAAAATCGAAAAACTGTAAAGAAAGGGTCAAGCCCTGCGCCGGCCGCTGGTCGCAAGGCCAGCGTTTGGCCATCAGATCATGTTTAAGCGTGTTTTAATTGCTAACCGTGGCGAGATCGCCTTGCGGATCATTCGCGCCTGCCGCGAACTGGGCATCAAGTCGGTGGCCGTTTATTCCGAGGCCGATGAGCAAGCCCTCCATGTGCAGATGGCCGATGAAGCCATTTGCATCGGGCCAGCCGCGGCCACGGATAGCTATTTGAAAATCGCCAATATCATCAGCGCCGCCGAAGTGGCCGACGTGGATGCCATTCACCCCGGCTATGGGTTTTTGTCCGAGAATACCCATTTTGTGCAGATCTGTGAGAGCTGCAATATTAAGTTTATCGGGCCGACCTCCGATAACATCAAGCGCATGGGCGATAAAGCCGCCGCCCGTGAAACCATGCGCAAGTGTGGGCTGCCCACCATCCCCGGCAGCAAGACCATCGTCAAAAATAAAGAGGAGGCGTTGACCGTCGCCCGCCGGGCCGGCTATCCGGTCTTAATCAAAGCCGCCGCCGGGGGTGGGGGCAAGGGGCTGCGCATTGCGCATAATGATGTTAGTTTGACGCAAGGCTTTCTGATGGCCAGTGCTGAGGCCGGGCGCGCTTTTGGGCGCGAGGATGTTTACATCGAAAAGTTCATCGAGCAGGCCCGGCATGTGGAAGTGCAGGTCCTGGCTGATCATTATGGCCATGTGGTTCAGCTGGGCGAGCGGGATTGCAGCATTCAGCGGCGGCATCAAAAACTGCTCGAGGAATCGCCCTGCCCGGTTTTACAGCCCGAGCAACGCCGGCGCATGGGGCGCTATGCCATTCGCGCCGTGGAATGTATTGGCTATCGCAACGCTGGTACCATCGAGTTTTTATTGGATGGCAAGGGCAATTTTTATTTCATGGAAATGAATACGCGTATCCAGGTGGAACATCCCGTGACCGAAATGGTCACCGGCGTTGATATCGTTAAGGAACAAATTCGGGTGGCGGCCGGCGAGCGACTGGCTTTCGATCAAAAGGATATCAAGCCCAAGGGGCACGCCATAGAATGGCGGGTTAATGCCGAGGATGCCGGTAACAACTTTGCGCCTTCGCCGGGGCGGGTTGAGTGGTTGCATTTTCCGGGTGGGCCGGGCGTGCGCGTGGATTCAGCCGTTTATAACGGCTGTGAAATTCTGCCTTATTATGACAGCATGATCGCCAAAATTATCGTGCAAGGCGATACCCGCGAGGAAGCCATTAGCCGCATGTCGCGCGCCTTGAGCGAATGCCTGATTGAAGGGCCCAAAACAACCTTGCCCCTGGGGCAGGCGATCATGAACGATTCTTTGTTCCGCCGCGGCAAATACAACACGGCCTTTTTAGATAATTTCTTGAAAGACGGCTGGGGCATGGCGGTCATGTCCGGCAGCAGCATCTGGAGAAGCGGCGAGGGGCGTTCCTGAAAAGGGCGGATATCACCGCAGCGGTTAGGGAGGGAAGTCGGCAATCGGCGTCGGCATTAACCGGCGCCTAAGAGGGGGGAGAGCATGAAAATACTACGCAGCTTAATCGGCTTTATCATCTCACTGGTGGTTTTGGGTCTGGGCTGGCTGTTGATCGCCGGAGTTTTCGGGATTCATTATGCCTGCTGGGATCTGCTGATGAGCAATCGCCTTTGGCAGCTCTCACTGGGCGTGAGCCTGGCGACGATCGTGATTCTCTTCTGGCTCTCGGCTATCTCCATTGGTAAGCGGGAGCATTTTCTTTCCTTCGATAGCGAAGGTGGCACGGTTAGCATTAGCGTGGCGGCGGTGAATGTGTTTCTGGCCAAGCTGAAGAATGAATTCGCCGGCATTGTGGATCTGCGTGCGGATGTCTCAGCTTCGCGCGCTGGCGCCATTGAGGTGCGTTTGGATTTGAGCGTTAAGGCCGGCACGCATGTGCAACAATTATCGCAAGCCCTGCAACAGCGCGTGCGCGATACTATGCGCGAAAGCCTGGGTATTCTGGATATAGCCTCGGTGAAGGTGAATGTGCAGGATATCGTCTCCAGCGAGACCAGCGCGGAACGCCGCCAGGCCCAGTCATCCGATTGGCATGCATCCGAGGTTTGAAGCGCGGCGCCCTTAAAAGGTGTGAATCAAGAGCCCAGAACGGACTTTCGGTTCGAACCAGGTGCTTTTGGGTGGCATGCTCTTTCCGGCATCGGCGATAGCCATCAATTGTTCTCCGGCCACCGGAAACATCGCAAAAGCTACGGCGGCCGCTCCGGAATCCACGCGTTGTTTCAGCTCGGCCACGCTCTGGCGGCCGCCGCTAAAATCGATGCGCTGGTCGGTGCGCGGGTCGCCGATGCCCAAAATCGGTTGCAGCAGACGCATTTGCAGCAAGTGCACATCCAATCCGCTGGTGGGGTCAGCGCCGTCTGCCGCCGCAGCTCTTTCCGGCTGCAGGGCCAGATCATACCATTGGCCGGCGCAATACATGCGCGCATGTCCGGCCTGAGTGGGGTTGGCATCGGCAGCAGGGGTCATCCGCATTTGGCTGCCGACGGCCTCCAGAAAAGCGGCCGTTGATTGGCCGTGCAGATCCTTAACGCAACGGTTATAGGGTAGGATTTGCAATTGGCTGGCAGGAAAGAGAACCACCGGAAACCAATTATATTCTTCTCCGCCATGATGGGCGGGATTGGCGGCGCGGCAGTCCCGCGCGATGCGCGCGGCGCTGGCGGCGCGGTGGTGCCCATCCGCAATATAGCAATGGGAGATTTGGGCACAGGCGGCGCTCAAGGGCGCTGTCTGGCGCACACGCCAGACGGTATGGCGGACGCCATCCGGCAGGGTAAAATCATAGATAGGATCCCGCGCCTCGATCTCCTGGAGCTGGCTGGTCAGGGCGGGTTGATCGCGATACATCAGGAAGACCAGACCTCCATGGGCGCGCAGGGCGCCGATGTGGCGCGTGCGATCGTCTTCTTTATCCTGGCGGGTTTTTTCATGCTTCTTGATGAGGCCCGCTGTGTAATCTTCGGCATGACAGCAGGCCACCAAGCCGCATTGTTTATGAGCGGCTTGTTGCAAGCGATAGAGATATAAAGAGGGTTCGGCCTCGCGCACAAAAACGCCCTTATCCTGGAGGGCTTTGAAGTTGTCGGCGGCGCGGGCATAGACGACGGCGGCATCCAGCGGCGTGGTTTCCGGCAGGCCGATTTCGGGGCGGGAAACATGCAGAAAACTCAATGGATTCTGCGCGGCCAGCGCGGCGGCGGCCGCGCGATCCACCACATCATACGGCACACAAGAAACCTCGGCGACCAGCTCTGGCCGGGGTCGCAAAGCCTGAAAGGGATTGATACGTAACATGCTTGCTCCAGATTGTTGTTTAATGCCCCTCAATCTAGCATAGTATCGTCAGCTCGCAACCTAAAATTATGGTCCTGGAACAAAAGATTGACGCAGCCGGCCGGAGTGCTATTTAATGCTGGCTTAAGCGCAGGCTCAAATATGCAAGAAAAATATCCATTTGATGAAATCGAACCGAAGTGGCAGCGCTTTTGGCAGGCTGAGGGTTTCTTTAAGATTGAGCAGAGCCGGACCGAGCGTAAATATTATTGCCTGACCATGTTTCCTTATCCTTCGGGCACGATGCATGCCGGGCATGTGCGCAACTACTGTATTGGCGATGTGATCGTCCGCTACAAGATGCTGCGTGGCTACCGCGTCCTCTCGCCGATGGGTTGGGATGCTTTTGGTTTGCCAGCTGAAAACGCGGCCCGGGAGCATGGCGTGCATCCGCGCCATTGGACCCTGCAGAACATTGCCCAGATGAAACAACAGCTCCTTTCCTGGGGCATGGCCTACGATTGGGAGCGCGAACTGGCCACTTGCCATCCCGAATATTATCGCTGGACCCAATGGATTTTCCTGAAGCTTTTTGAACGCGGCTTGGCCTATCAGAAGACGGCGGCGGTCAATTGGTGCGAGTGCTGCACCACGCTGGCCAACGAGGAAGTACTGGCCGATGGCACTTGTGAACGTTGCGGCCGTACGGTCACTCAAAAAGACCTGCAGCAATGGTTTTTTAAGATCACCGATTATGCCCAGCCCTTGCTCGATGATCTGAAACTGCTTGAGCGCTGGCCGGAAAATGTGCGTGCCATGCAAGCCAACTGGATCGGCCGCTCGGTTGGCGCCCGGATCGTTTTTGAGGTAGTCGAAACCGGCGCGGCCTGCCCGATTTTCACTACGCGTCCTGATACCGTCTATGGCGTGACCTTCATGGCCTTAGCGCCCGAACACCCGCTCGTGGAAACTTTCTTACCCAATAATCCGCGGGCGGATGAGATCCGCGCCTTTGTGGAGCGCCAGAAAAAGATCTCCGCCGCCGAGCGCTCTCGAGAGAATATCCGCCCGGAAGGCGTCTTTACCGGATTCCATATCCGCAATCCATACAATGGGGCGGAGGTGCCGCTGTGGATAACGAATTATGTGCTGATGGAATATGGGACTGGCGCGGTCATGGCGGTGCCAGCGCATGATGAGCGCGATTTTGCTTTTGCCCGCGCCCATGACCTGCCGATCAAGGTCGTCATTCAAGATCCGGCCGCCAGTCAGCGGGAGGGAGAGCATCTCTCTCAAGCCTATGTGGAAGATGGTATCTTGATCAATTCGGGTCCCTTCAACGGCCGCCCTAATCGGGAGGCCATGGCTGAGATCACTCAATATGCTCAGGCCCACCAGTTTGGGGAAGCCAGCATTCATTACCGCCTGCGTGACTGGCTGATCAGCCGCCAGCGTTACTGGGGCGCGCCCATACCCATCGTGCATTGCGCCGCTTGTGGCGCCGTGCCCGTACCCGAATCAGATCTGCCGGTGCTCTTGCCGGATGATGTAGACTATCTGAGCGAGCAGGGCAACCCCCTGGCCTCCCATGCCGGATTCATCAATACTCAGTGTCCGCGCTGTGCCCAACCCGCCCGGCGTGAAACAGATACGCTGGCTCAATGGCTGTGTTCCTGCTGGTATTTCTTGCGCTATCTTAACCCGCGCCTGCCTACGGCCCCCTTTAACCGCCAGGATGTGGATGGCTGGCTGCCGGTCGATCAATATATCGGTGGCATCGAACATGCCGTCTTACATCTACTCTATTCCCGCTTCATCGTTAAAGTATTGCATGCCGCCGGCTATTGCTCGTTTCGCGAACCGTTCCAGGCGCTCTTTACCCAGGGCATGATCTGCAAGCGCAGCGCCAGCGATGGGCAGCTCTATAAAATGTCCAAATCCAAGGGCAATGTGGTTAGTCCCGATGAGCTGATCCGTGAATATGGAGCCGATACCGTGCGCTTGTACACGCTCTTTATTGGCCCGCCGGAAAAAGACGCCGAATGGAGCGATGCCGGCATTGAAGGTGCCCATCGCTTCTTGCGAAGGGTCTGGCGCTTGGTCTATAGCAACCGCGCCTTGTTGGCCGCCAGCTCCTCCGCGCCGCTGGAGCCTGCCGCTCTGACAGAGGCGGAAGGGGATCTGTTTCGTAAAACCCATGAGGTTATCCAGCGCGTGACCCGCGACCTGGAGGATGCTTTCCATTTCAATACGGCCATCGCCCAGATCATGGAATTGGCCAATGCCCTGGAAGCTTTGGCAAGCGCTGGCGCGGCGTCCGCACAACGGCCGGCGGTTGTGCGCCAGGCCTTGGAAACGCTGACCCTTTTGCTGGCACCCTTCGCGCCGCATCTCGCCGAAGAATTATGGGTGGAGTTGGGACAGCCAGCCGGTATTTTGAAAGCATCCTGGCCGGTGGCCGATCCCCAGGCCCTGGTGCGCGCACAGGTCGAAATCGCCATCCAGGTTAATGGCAAGTTGCGGGGCATGCTCACCTTGCCGGCGGGCTTGGCTCAAAGTGCGGTGGAAGCGGCGGCGCTGGCCCATGCGCCCATCAGTAAATGGGCGGCGGCGGATCGAGTGATCAAAAGTATTTTTGTGCCGGATAAATTAATCAATCTGGTCGTGCGCTCCTAAAGAAGGCCATGGGGCGGGGGAGAGAGGATGAGATCACCAAAAACACGCCTATCATCCGGCGCCATCCGTCCCCTGCTCAAAAGCTGGTTCAGCCTTACTTCCCAGGAGCGCTTCGTCGTATTGATTATTGTGAGCTTGTTTCTGCTGGGGCTGGGAACGCGCTATTGGCATTTGCGCTGCGGGCCAGGCCAGCAGTCGGCCGAGCTCCCCGCCAGCACGCCGTCCTCGCCGCCGCTAAGATAGCGGCGGCCCGGCCTAGCGCTCGCTGACCGGCCGGTAATGGCGCTGTAAAACTCCGTTATAGATCTGGCGCGGCCGCGCGATTTTGAAGTTGGTCGAATGCACCATTTCATGCCAGTGCGCCAGCCAGCCGGGCATACGGCCAATGGCGAAGAGCACGGTGAACATTTCATTGGGAATACCAATGGCCTTCAAGATCAAGCCCGAATAGAAATCCACATTGGGATAGAGCTTGCGCGATAAGAAATAATCATCGGATAAAGCCAAGTCTTCCAAGCGCAGGGCGATATCAAATAAGGGATTGTTCATCCCCGGCTTCCGCAGCAGTTTATGACAGGCTTGCTTGAGAATCTTGGCGCGCGGATCAAAGTTTTTATAGACCCGATGCCCAAACCCCATCAGTCGTTCAGCGCTATGTTTGGATTTGGCCCGTTCGATGAAATCCTTGCCATCGCTCTTAGAGGCCAGGATGCGTTCCAGCATCTGAATGACCTCCTGATTGGCGCCCCCATGGCGCGGGCCCCAGAGCGCCGCGATACCGGAGGAAATCACGGCATAGATATTGGCCAGGCTCGAGCCCACCATGCGGACCGTAGAGGTGCTGCAATTCTGCTCATGATCGGCGTGCAGGATCAGGAATAAATCCAAGGCGCGGACGATATCGGCATCCTGATGGTAATCCTTGACCGGCGATGAAAACATCATGTTCAAGAAGTTTTCCACATATTTCAGCTTAAAGGAGGGATAGACCACTGGTTCGCCGATGGATTTCTTGTAAGAGAAGGCGGCAATCGTGCGCACTTGCGAGATGAGATTGGCCATGAACTGTTTCTCGACCGCCGGATCCAGCACATCGGGTAAGGGATAAAAGGTGGATAGCGAAGCCACCATGGTGGAGAGGATACCCATGGGATGCGCATATTTCGGGAAGGCCAGGAAAAAATGGCGCATATCTTCATGGATCAGGGAAGATTCATTCAGATGATTGGAAAACTGGGCCAGATCCTGGCGGCTGGGTAAATGGCCGTGAATCAGCAGATAGGCGATTTCGGTGAAGGTGGATTTTTCCGCCAATTCCTCGATCGGATATCCTCGATAGAAGAGCTTGCCCCGGTCACCATCAATGAATGAGATGGCGCTTTGGCACACCCCTGTATTGGCCAGGCTGTTATCAAGCGTGATTAGATTGGCCTGCTCGCGCAATTGGGAAACATCCAAGGCGCGTTCGCCCTGGCTGCCCGTGATGAGGGGTAGGGCATATTCTTTTTTATCGACGATCAGCTTTGCCTGAGCCATGCTAATCCTCCTTGATCAGGACTAAGTGCGCAGCCGGTCTACGCGCTGGCCTTCGTCACAGACGCACCAGTTTTTTCTTGCCTTGGCCATCCAATTCAGCATAATGCGCAAGTAAAAGCAATGTTTATCCGTTCCAGCGGAAAGGACCAGATATGAAGCTGTGGCCTCAGATAGCGGGCGCTGGCCTGATGGCAGTGGGGATGCTGTTCTTGGCAGCTTGTGGCAACGAACCAACGGCCGCTGTGGGCCAGCCGGATCAGGCTTTGATGGCGGAGGAGCCTGGCAGGGCACAGGCAGCGCCCATCCAAGCCGCTGCTGAAGCTCCTGCGCCCTTGCCCTTTACGCCGGAAATGAGCGCGGAATTCATGCGCCAGGTTATGGAAGCCAGCGCGCGCATCGAGGCGCTCAAAGCTGAAATCGCTGCTCGGCAGACGGTTCTTTTTGAAACCCATCCGGAAGTTAAGGTCTATCGCGCGCAATTGATTGCGATGCAAGGGCAGATCAATAAAATCCTGGCGGAGGATGAGGAGCTGGCCAGCCTGCAGTTGAATCGGGATATCATGTGGTCCACCATGCCGGTTCTGCCGCGCGGTCCTTTCTCGGCTGGCCCCGGACGCAGCGTAAATCCGATGCGCTAAAAGCGCGCGGCTTTCAGGCAGATCTGGCGCGGAGCATTTTGCTGTGGGATGGCCGCTCCCGCCCGTCAGCTGGCCGGGCGTGCGCTAGATCGCTCTCAAGCCCGGTGGGCTTGGCCCAGGCGCCGGCATCCATTTCCGAGCGAGTTATTTTTATAAGGAGTAAATATGGCCCAGATCTTGATAGTCTATTATTCGCGTTCCGGCAATACGCAGCGTATGGCGGAGCTGGTCGCCGAAGGCGTGCGCCAGGGCGGCGCGGCGGCGAGGGTACAAGCGGTGGAGCAGGTGGCCTTGGCAGAATTATTGGAGGTGGATGGCTTGATCCTCGGCTCGCCGACTTATTACGGCAGCATGGCCGCGGAGATCAAGCGCTTCATCGATGAGAGCGTTAAACTGCATGGCCGCTTGGTGGGTAAAATAGGCGGTGCGTTTTCATCATCGGGCAGCTTGGCTGGTGGCAATGAAACGGCCATTCTGGATATGCTTAAAGCCCTCCTGGTTCATGGCATGATTGTGCCCGGCTGCGTCGATGGCGATCATTATGGCCCGGTAGCCGTGGGCGCGCCCGATGCGCGCTCCGCCGCTCAATGTCATCAAATGGGGCGCATCGTGGCCCAGTTGGCCGGTCGCTTAGCGGCTTCTTAAGGTCAGCCACGGGCGCGGGGCCAATACTAGTCCTTTATTTTAGAGTATAACCAGATGGCCGCCAGCCTGGGGCGGCGTTGAGCCACACAAAAGGAGTGCGATGCCATGAAGGCGGCCAGCGAACAAACCAGCAAGCAGTTTAAGACCCAAACGCCCATGGCCCAGCGCGGATTTTTTCTCAAAGGTTCCGCCGCGTTGGATTGGGGTATGCAGAATCGGCTGGCGCGGATTTTTAATGCGCAAAGTGGGCGCACCGTGATGCTGGCCATTGATCACGGTTATTTCCAGGGACCAACCACCGGCTTGGAACGCATTGATCTTGATATCTTGCCCTTGGTGCCGGCCGCCGATGCGCTGATGCTGACGCGCGGCATCTTGCGCAGCACCGTACCGCCCATCTATCAAAAGCCCATGGTGCTGCGCGCCAGCGGCGGACCCAGTATTCTGAAGGAGCTTTCCAATGAAGAAATCGCCTTGGATATCGAAGATGCCCTGCGTCTGAATGCGGCTATGCTGGCGGTCCAGGTATTTATCGGAGGTGAATATGAAACGCGCTCCGTGCATAATCTGACCCGCTTAGTTGATCAGGGGCTGCGCTACGGCCTGCCGGTCATGGCCGTAACGGCCGTGGGCCGGGAGATGGTGCGCGATGCCAGATATTTTCGCCTGGCCTGCCGGATCTGCGCAGAGTTGGGAGCCCAGGTGGTTAAAACCTATTACGTGGCCGAGGGTTTTGATACGGTGACCGCCTCTTGCCCGGTGCCCATCGTCATGGCCGGCGGCAAGAAACTGCCCGAGCTGGAAGCCTTGACCATGGCCTATCAAGCGGTGCAGGCAGGCGCCGCCGGAGTGGATATGGGCCGTAATATATTTCAAAGCGCCGCGCCGCTGGCGATGATCCAAACCATCGCTGAGCTCGTGCACCACGATCTGGAGCCGCAGGCCGCTTTGCAGCATTATCAGGCTTTACAAAACCAGAGTCTCTAACCCGCCCGGAGTTTGTGCTATGAGCAGTCACGCGCCTGAACCCAATACCCTGCGCCGCTTATCCCAGGCGGCAACGCTCCTGCGCGGGATTCTGGCTGTGCCCACCGAGCAAGAAGATGACCCTTTCGGTCGTGTCTTGGTGCGCTGTTTGCCGGGGGTGGCCGCCTTGAATAATGGGCTGGATAGGCAACAGCTGCCGCTGTTGGTGAAAGCGTTGGAAGCCAATCTGGCCCAAGATGATCTGCGCGAACGCTTGCAACAGGTGGTCAATCAATATATCGCCCAAAATGATAGCCCACCCACCAGCATCATTTTAGAGGGCATGGGCACCTTGCATATTGAATATCCGCAGAGCAAATATCATCCTTTGCAAAATAAGGTGGCCCTGGTGACCGGAGCCGCCGGCGCTATCGGCGCCGGGGTGTGCCGCGGCTTACTGCAGGGCGGTTGCCATATCGCGGCCACGGATTGCGATCAGCGGGCGCTCGATGAGCTGGTTGCTGAATTGGAAGTTATTGGGCCGGAGCGGGTTATGGGGGTACATATGGATGTCACCAACCGCGAGGATGTGAGCGCCGGGTTTGAGTCAGTATGTCAAGCCTGGGGTGGAGTGGATATCGTGGTGGTCAACGCCGGCATAGCGTTAGTGTCTTCCTTGATGGAGTTGGATACGGAAGCTTTTCGTCAACTAGAACAGGTTAATGTGGAGGGCACATTTTTGACCCTGGCCGAAGCGGGCCGCTGGATGTCGCTGCAAAATACGGGTGGAGATATTATTCTTATTTCAACCAAAAATGTTTTCGCTCCCGGCGCTCAGTTTGGCGCCTATAGCGCGACGAAGGCCGCCGGCCATCAACTGGCCCGCATCGCCGCCCTGGAACTATCCTCCTTCGGTATCCGCGTGAATATGGTGGCTCCGGATGCGGTCTTTGCCGATGGCGCCCGCAAGTCCGGATTATGGGCGGCGATCGGTCCGGCGCGCATGCAGGCGCGCGGCTTGGATGAAAAGGGCTTGGAAGAATACTATCGCAATCGCAATCTGCTGAAAGCGCGCGTCACGCCGCAGCATGTTGCCAATGCCGTTTTATTTTTCGCAACACGCCAAACCCCGACCACCGGGGCCACCTTACCCGTGGATGGTGGCATCCCAGAGGCGATGCCGCGTTAAGCCATTCATTGCCCGGCTTCCATCATCTTGAGGCGGTGTTGCGGCCCGGCTAGGGCCATCAATTCCTGCCCCTGGGCTGGCGTCAAGAAGCGCGGGCGGCCCACTATGGTGGCGGCCACTAAAGACTTGGCGGCATCCTCCACGACCACGCAGCGATAATAGGCCTGTTTCATATTGACGCCCATGGCCAGCACGCCATGGTTGACCATGAAAATTGTATCACAGCTTTTGGCCTTGCGGGCCATGGCCTCTGCCAGGCGGCGCGTGGTCGGGGTGATGTAGGGGACGGTGCCCGTGCGCCCAAGATCATTGATGAATTCGGCGAACATGGGCTTGAAGGTCACCCCGGAGCTGATGACTCCGGAAGCCCAGGCGGAATGAGTGTGGAAAATCACGCTGATATCTGGTCGCGCGCGATAGATGGCCAGGTGCATGTTGTATTCGGAAGTGGGCTTGTGTTTCCCGCGCACCTGGCGTCCGTCCGCCAGTTGCAGGCCGCACAGGTCGCTGGGTTTCATTTCGTCCATGGCAAATCCGCTGGGTTTCATCCAGATGATTTTGCCTTCGCGCGCGCTGATATTGCCGCCCGCCCCGGCTACTAGGCGGGCTTGCACGATTTTTAGTCCATAGGCAACCAATTCCTGGCGGATGCTCATCTTATTCCTCCTTCAATTTCCTTAACGATTTATGGGAGCAATGTAGCCAGGCGAGGGCTGTCGGTCAAGCACCGGTGCCGAAAAGCTCACTTTAGCCTGGCCTTCTGGCTGGCTCCGGAGCCGCCGGCCGGCGCGGACTCCCGGCTGCTAGGGGGAGCTGAATTGGTGATTGACTTTTGAGCATTAAAAGGCATAATAGCGGCAGAAACAGAAAGGCGGCTTTGCCGAAAGGAGAGGTATGAAAGATCTGCCAGCTAAAAAAGAGGTGAATGGTGTGCACTTGCCCAAGGATCCTTTTGCCTATATTGCCCTTTGGCAAATGCTGACGTTCATCTTGCTCTTATTGTTGATCTGGCTGAATGAATTGAAGGATATGCAAGGCTTCTTCTTTCAGACAGCCCCGGAAAGCATTAATTATTTCCGTGGGTTCACTCTTTCGGCGGGGGTTTTTCTGACAGCCATGCTGACCATCGGCAATACCTACTTGCAGCAAAAAAAGGTTTTGAATGCGCTGCTTTCGGTTTGTTCCCATTGTCGACGGGTGCAGGTCCGTCCTAATGTATGGAAGCAGATGGAGGAGTATATCAGCGAGAATTCCTTGCTGTCCTTCACGCATGGTTTATGTCCCACTTGCATGAGCAGCATGATGCAGGAGATCGAGCAGCGCCCGTCCTGTAGACATGAGGGCGCCAGCAATTCAGCTTGCGGCTGCCAGGTTTAGGCTTAAGATATCCCGAGATATGGGGGCGATGGGTTTCGACGTGTAGGTTGAAGCTTGCGTCGCGCGCCGAGGACCCCGGTTGGCCTCGTTAAACACCCGGGAACAAAACTCAAACGCCAATCACGAATTGGCCCTCGCGGCTTAATTGCTCCGCGACGTCTGCCGGTTGACCGCCTGCTAAACCGAACGGACGACGATAGCGGGCTGGGTTTTTCGGTCGGGCGACCGGACCGAAAAGCAAGACTTATACTGGGCGCTGGCCGCGGCTAAGGCCTGTCTATCGGCAGAAGCCGCAGCGAGAATTAATAGATAGAACACGCGCGTAGAAGCGAAAGTGACTCTTATGCGGACGGGGGTTCGACTCCCCCCGCCTCCACCAGCTTGTGTGCTCGGCCAGCGGCAGACCAATCAATCCAGTTGCCGCGGGGGCATATCAGATTCCGCCAAACCCAGATAATGCCCCAATTCATGCAGGTAAGTGGTGCGGATCTCCTGACGATAGATCCCGCTATCAGCCTGGGCCGCTTGCCAGATATTATCCAGGAACAAAGTGATTTGCGGCGGCCAAAGCGTCTCGCCCTCCTGAGCTGGCAGGGAGGCGCCTTCAAATAGTCCCAGGGTATCCGGGGCAATGCCCTCGGCCACCAGCTCGGGGTGGGGGCCAGGGGCGAAGATCACCACCAGCTGTTGCAGCTTGGCCTGCACCGCGGGCGGCAAGGCCTGCTGCAAAGAGTCGAGTTCCTCTTGGGCCGTCTGCGCCAACCATTTCCAGCTAGGCCGCATAGCTTCTCCGGCGGATTTTGCCTGGCCCGGGGCTGGGTCTCCTTCAGCGGCGGGAGCGGATCCATGAGCGTGGCCCCAAGCATTTCAGCATGACAACCCAGGCAGAATAGGCTATTCTGAATGCCAATTCAATATTTGAGAGGTCCGCCGATAGTCGGGCCGCGGCTGGGTCAGAGCGCCCGGTGAAAGGATGGGATATGAGCAGGCAGCGCGCAGGCTTCACCTTGATCGAGATTTTGGTGGTGGTATTGATTATTTCCATCTTGGCCGGGATTGTGGGGGTCAGCGTTTTACGGCATCCCGGCGAAGCCAAGGTGACGGCTGCCAAGTTACAGATCAAAAACTTTAAGCATGCGCTCAATGTATATCGGATGGAACAAAACCAATATCCCACCCAGGAACAAGGTTTGGAGGCGTTGTGCCAGAAACCTGTGCGCCCGCCCATCCCTGAGCGCTACCCGGAGGAGGGCTATCTCGACAGCCGCAGCCTGCCCAAGGACCCTTGGAACCGTGATTATATTTACCTGGCGCCCGGGCGTCAGCATGAACCCTATGAAGTGCTTTGCTATGGGAGCGACGGCGAGGTTGGCGGCAGCCAGGATGCGGCCGACATCTCCAGCTCAGATTTGTGATGAAGGATGGCTTCACTTTGCTGGAAACTCTGGTGGCCCTGCTCGTTTTGGCCATCGCCTTTACGGTGGTTTTGGAGACTCAGCTCACCAGCTTGCGCATGCAGCAGTCCGCTAGAGGCCTGCGCCTGATACGCATGGAGACCGAACGCGTTTGTCTGGCCGTCCATTTGCGCCAGACGCCCTCCCAGATTTTGGCGGCCACCGGCCATGAGGTGAACTTGACGGCCCTGACGCTGCCGGAGAGCATGCCTCCCGGTTTGCTGGCCTGGAATATCGCTGTGCGGGAGCGCCCTTCAGGAGGGCAAATGCTCATCACCCGCGCCGCCGACTGAAGCCGGCGGGAGATCAGCGCTCGGCGTGCCGCCGGCCAAGGTTCGCAGGAGGGCTCCGCCGCCCGCGGCACTCACCAACAACCATAGCGCCCAGCCGGCCCAGCCGCCATTGATGCCCACATACAGCAATAAAAGCCCCATTAATAACGGCCACAGAAACTGCTTGGCCTGGCCTGGTACGGGGCGCCGGAACAGCCACAAGCCCAAGGCCAGAGCCGTCATGATTTTGCCGATATAGGTCAGCCCGGCCAGCGTTAGCACCAGCAGCATGCCCAGAGGGATGCCAATGATCGAAATCAAGGCCACCAACACCAGCAGGGGTATGAGGCTCAAGATGAGCATGCCGGTGGCCAGGCTTGGCCAGAAGGCATAGCGGAGCTGCCCCTGCACGCGCGCTGTGAAAGCCGGGAAAAAAGCCGTGAAGAGCAGGGCCGTCAGCAGGGCCCCCAAAAAGAGCCAGCTTTGATACAGGAACGGCTTCCAAGCCACAGGCCGCCTCTGACCGGAGAGCTGCTCGGGCATGCTTTCGCGGATCAGCTGGCCATGGATTATAATGCGCTTATCCGCTATGAACTCTCTGGGCGCGCGATAGATCAGGTTGCCGTGGATTTCCGTGCCCGGCAAAGCCACCAGATCTTGGGCTGCGATGAAGACATCCTGGCCGAAGGTTCCGGCCAGCGTCACATTTTTGCCGACCAGCCTGGCCGGGCCTTCAATGCAGCCTTCCATGATCAGGTTTTCTCCGATGATCCAGGCCGCGGCGGCCATATCAGCTGAGCGTGTGCAATGGATTGTGTTGCCTATCAGGAGCGCGTTATTGATGATCGTGCCGTGGATCTGGATGGTGCGTGCCAGGAAACGGGCGTGATCCTCAACGATGCCGCTCAATTCCACGCTATGGCCCAGGGCCCAGGCATCATTCCGGCAGACGCCAGCGAGCGTGATGCGCCCAGCTTCTTGATCGGCCTGCCAGGGCGTGGCCGTAGCCATCATGAAGGCATCATTTTTAACCTCGCCTTCCAGCAGAATCTGATTGGCTACCAAACGCAGTTCACGGGCGTAGGTTTCCGTGGGGCCCAGCACAAAAACATTGGTTTGCAGCAAGCCTTGGGCCGCCAGCACGCTGCTATATGCCAGCAAGGCCCCGAGCAAGATCCATTGGAAGGGGCGCCAGCGCCGCGCCAGCGGCCGGCGCTGAGGGCCGGGGGCCTGATGCGGTGCGGCGCGGATCAGTCTCGGAGGGCGCAGGTTCTCTTCAACTAGCATAGCAGACCCTTACGCAGCGCCATGATATTGGCTTCGATCAGCGTTGGCTTGGCTCCGGGGAAGCTCTCGCTGATCAAACGCTCAACCGCCGCCGGCGACATCAGTGGCTTGCGCGCCAGCCAGGCGCCCAGCATAACGAAGTTGGCGGCGCGCACATTACCCAGTTGATCGGCAATCTCCGTGGCTCGCACCAGTACAAAACGCTTGTCAGATACCGGCTGGCACAAGGAACGATTGATAATCGCCAGGCCCTTTCTGGTTAACCTCTTCTGGAAACGCACCAAACTTTGCTGATTCATGATAATCAAAGAATCGAAAGCTTCTGCCAGCGGCGAGGCGATTTCCTGCGCTGCCAAGATCACCTGACAGTTGGAGGTGCCCCCGCGCACTTCCGCGCCATAGGATGGAAAGAAAGTAATATGCGGCCTGCTCTCCAGGGCTAGGCGCGCCAAGAGTTTGCCGAGCATGATGATACCCTGACCACCGGCCCCCGCGATGAGAATGCGTTCAAGCATGGCAGGGCACTCCTTCCTGACGAAAGATGCGCGTCGGAAAAACCGGCCGCATGGTTTCCTTGACGAAACGCAGGGATTCCACGGGCGTCAAGCGGAAATAAGTCGGGCAGGGAGAGAGCAATTCGATGAAAGTATAGCCCTTACCGTTCATCTGGGCGGTGAGGGCAGTGCCTAAAGCTTTTTTAGCTGCCAGGACCCCGCGCGGACCATCCAGGGCTACGCGTTCAATATGGTAGGGGCGTTCCAAGGTATTTAATAGTTCGCACATCCGAATGGGCTGGCCCATCGTTTGGCAGTCGCGCCCTTGAGGACAGGTCGGCGTGGCTTGGCCGGGCAGGGTGGTGGGTGCCATCTGGCCGCCGGTCATACCATAAACCGTATTATTGACGAAAATAACGGTGATATTTTCGCCGCGATTGGCAGCATGGATGGTTTCCGCCATGCCAATGGCCGCCAGATCGCCATCGCCTTGATAGGCAAAGACAATCCGGTTAGGCAGGGCCCTTTTAATGCCGGTGGCTACGGCCGCGGCGCGGCCGTGCGCGGCTTCGGAAATATCGCATTTTAAATAGAAATAGGCCAGCACCGCACAGCCCACCGGGGCCACTCCGATGGTTTCTTCACGGATATCCAGTTCATCCAGCGTTTCCGCCAGGATTTTATGGATCATACTGTGCCCGCAGCCGGCGCAGTAGTGCATGGGCACCTTGGTCAAGGAGTGCGGCCTCTGATAAAGCATTTTTTTCTTCGGTTGTGGCACGAGAGAGTCTCCCTTTGACTGGGTCGGATGTTAGTGCTTTTTGGCCATGCGTCGCAATGCCTTATAAATCTCGGTGGCGGTGGGAACCCGTCCGCCGGGGAAGCCGCTGAAATGCACCGGGATCCGATCGGGCACAACCCGGCGCACATCTTCGAGCATCTGGCCGGCATTCATTTCCACCACCAGCACCGCCTTGGTTCTAGCCGCCAATTGCGCCAGGGCGGCGGCGGGGTAGGGCCACAGCGTCAGCGGTCGAAAGAGGCCCACACGCAGTCCTTGAGCGCGCGCTTTTTGCACAGCCTCTTTGGCAATGCGGGCGCAAGTGCCCCAGGCGGCCAGAAGATAATCACAATCCTTGGCCAGGGTTGCCTGATGGCGCGTTTCCAGGCGCGCCACCTGGCGATAAGTTTGCTGGAGGATGATATTGTTTTTTTCCAGTTCGCCCTCCAGCAGGAAGAGGGATCGAATATAGCGCGCCGATCGGTTTTTAGCGCCGGTCAAGGCCCAGGGCTTGGGCGCTGCCGGCGGCGGGCCGCCGGTGTGCAAGCGGACCGGCTCCATCATCTGGCCCAGGCGACCATCCGCCAAGATCATCACGGGCATGCGGAAACGATCAGCCATCCGAAAGGCGTTCACGGTCATATCGTGCATTTCCTGTACGCTGGCCGGGGCCAGCACGATGCAATGATAATCGCCATGGCCGCCACCTTTTACGGCTTGAAAATAATCGCTCTGCGAAGGATCAATGCTGCCTAAGCCAGGTCCGCCCCGCTGCACATTGGCAATGACAGCTGGCAAACGGGCGCCGGCCAGGTATGAAATGCCTTCCTGTTTCAGGCTGATACCAGGCGATGAGGAGCTGGTCATGGCGCGCACGCCGGTGCTGGCGGCGCCAAACACCATGTTGATGGCGGCCAGTTCGCTTTCCGATTGGATAAAAACCCGCCCCCGTTGCGGCATATGCTTGGCCATATAGGCGGTGAGTTCGTTCTGAGGGGTGATCGGGTAGCCAAAATAACATTGGCAGCCAGCACGAATGGCGCCTTCGGCCAAGGCCTCATTGCCGGTCATGAGCAGGCGCGCTTGTTGTTTGCGGGAAGGGCTCATGGTGTTGAGGGCGCCTGGGCTGTTGCGTCTGCCGCCACGGCCGCTTGATCCGGGAGGAGCGTCTGTTCGATTTCAATGGCGGCTTCCGGGCAAATGATTGCGCATAAACAGCAGCCGATGCATTCGCCGTTGGCGCGCACGAGCGGATAATGAGTGCCCTGCCGGTTGAATTGCGGGGCCATGCTTAAAATCTGGCGTGGACAGACCGCCACACATAACTCGCAGCCCTTGCAACGCTGGCGGTCGATAATGACGCGATGTTTCTTCATGTTATCCATAAGCGATTGGCTGGCCCGCTGATCGGGGCTAACCCTTGCTCGGCCAAGGCAAGTTTCGCCAACCGCAGCCTGTCGGCGTAGAGGCGCCCTAGGGCGCAGATGGATTTCAGAACGCCGCGATTAAGATGCCAGTCAGAATGGCACGATTATTATAAATTGTCCAGTCTTATTCGAGAGCTCTTTAGAGCCCTTGAAGCCGGCACGACTTTACGGATTGGGAGTAGACGGCGCGGCCCATTTCATGCTAAGGTCCGAAACATTCGGTGGAAATTTGCATGCGCCGATCGGGAGAAGGATCCATGACGCTTAACCCAACACCAGCCGCTCAGCCGCCTTTGGATGTGAACCATTTGGCTCAGCTGGCCCATCTCGCTTTAAGCCAGGCAGAAATAGGCGCTTTTCATGATCAACTCCAGCGCATCAGGGCCTACTGGGATACTATCCAGCAGGTCGATACGGCGGGAGTGGAGCCCATGCTGTGTGCGCTCTCGGGACGTAATGTTTTGCGCGCTGATCAACCCCAAGCTGGCCTGGAGCGAGCGGCGGTCTTAGCCAATGCGCCGCGCCATGATGGCCAACAATTTTTAGTGCCCAAGATCGTATGATGAAAGCTGTTCAAACAATGTCGGCCTGGCACCGGATGACCCTGACGCAGTGCCGCGCGCTCCTGGCCGAGGGTGCCTTCACCGCGCAGGAGTTGGTGGCCCAGCTGATCGGGATCATCCGTGAGGAAGATCCTCAGTTGCAGGCTTATCTGAGCTTGGACGAAGCCCAGGCGCTGCAAGAGGCGGCCAGCGCTGATAGCCTGCGTCGCCAGGGCAGCACCGCCGCGGCGCTGCTGGGCTTGCCCCTGGCTATCAAGGATAACATCCATGTGGCCGGTCAGCCCTGTTCCTGTGCCTCGCGCATGCTGACCGGCTATCAGGCGCTCTATGATGCCAGCTGCATAGCGCGGCTGCGTGCCGCCGGGGCGCTCTTGGTAGGGCGCACCAACTTGGATGAGTTTGCCATGGGCTCCAGCACCGAGCATTCCGCTATGCAAATCACGCGCAATCCCTGGGATCATAGGCGCGTTGCCGGCGGGTCCAGTGGTGGTTCGGCAGCGGCGGTGGCCGCCGATCTGGCCCTGGCGGCTCTGGGTTCGGATACCGGTGGATCCGTGCGCCTGCCAGCCGCTTATTGCGGATGCGTCGGCTTGAGGCCTTCTTACGGTCGGATCTCGCGCTATGGCCTGGCGGCCTGTGCCTCTTCGCTCGATCAAATTGGGCCTATAACCAAGGATGTGCGTGATGCGGCCCTCTTACTGCAGCTGATGGCTGGGCATGATCCCCGCGACGCCACTTCCGCCCTCCAGCCCGTTCCCGATTTTGAGGCGGCTTTATCGGCTAATAATCTGGCGGGGCTCAAGCTGGGCTTGCCGCGGGAATATTTTGAGGCCGATATGGATCCGGAAGTGGCCCGATTGGTGCAAGAGGCCCGCGGCCAATGCGAGCGCCTGGGCGCCAAGCTCGTCGAAGTTTCCTTGCCGATGACGCGTTATGCCGGCGCTGTTTATCATATCATTGCCTGCGCGGAAGCCTCCACTAATCTGGCGCGTTGCGATGGGGTGCGTTACGGATTGCGGGTGGCGGAGGTGGCTGATATCGATGCAATGTATTGCCGCTCCCGCGGGGCGGGTTTCGGTGAGGAAGTTAAACGGCGCCTGCTGCTGGGCACCTATGCCTTGAGCGCCGATGGTTACGCCGCCTATTTCCGGCGGGCCCAGCAAATCCGCACCCTGATTCGTCAGGATTTCGAGCAGGCTTTTCAAGATTGCGATGTTTTATTAACTCCCACCACGCCCCAGGTGGCTGAGCCTATTGGTGGTCAGCAGGATAAGCTGCCTGTGGGCTTGATGAATGTTTTCCTGGTGCCGGCCAGCTTGGCTGGTATATGCGCCCTCTCCGTGCCTTGCGGGTTCACAGCGGCTAACCTGCCGGTGGGGCTGCAATTTATCGGGCCGGCTTTCGGCGAAGAACGCATTCTAGGGGCTGCTTATGCCTATGAACAAGCCAGCGCTTGGCGACAACGGAAACCGCCCGCGCCGCAATCGAGCCAGCCATGAAGTACACAGCCAATATCGGATTGGAAGTCCATGTGCAGTTGGCCACGCAGACCAAAATGTTCTGCGCCTGCCGCACCACCTTCGGCGCACCCCCCAATACGCAGGTGTGCCCGGGCTGCCTCGGTTATCCCGGCTCTCTGCCGCTGATCAATGCGGAAGCCATCCGCCTCACGGTTATGACTGGCCTCATGCTCGGTTGCACCATCAATGCCCGCAGCCAGTTTGATCGCAAGAATTACTTTTATCCCGATGCTCCCAAGAATTACCAGATTTCACAGTCCGTCCTGCCGCTGTGCAGTGGGGGCAGTTTGGAGATTGAATGTGCCGGTGAGCTGCGCACGATTCGGCTGCAGCGCATTCATCTCGAGGAAGATGTCGGCAAAAGCATGCATGGGGGTGAGCTCAGCAGTCTGGATTTCAATCGGGCCGGATTATCCCTCATGGAAATCGTCACCGAGCCGGAGCTCCGTTCGCCCGAGGAGGCTTTTGCCTTTCTGCAGGCCTTGAAGCGCATTTTGCTCTATGGCGGCATCAGCCATTGCAATCTCGAGGAGGGCAATCTGCGCTGTGATATCAACAGCAGCGTGCGTCCCGCTGACCGTGCGGCTTTGGGAGTGAAAACGGAAATCAAAAACTTGAATACCTTCAAGGGTGTCTTGCAGGCCCTGCGCTATGAGATCGGCCGGCAGCAGGAGGTCTTGCAGGCTGGGCAAACGGTTGTACAGGAAACGCGTCGCTGGGAGACGGAGCAGGGGATCACCTTGGCCATGCGCTCCAAGGAAGCCGCCCAGGATTACCGCTATTTCCCCGATCCGGATTTATTGCCGGTGATCCTGGACGCCGCGCAGATCGAGGCTTGGCGGGACGCGTTGCCCGAATTGCCGCGCCAGCGTTGTGAGCGTTTGACCCTTCAATATGGCCTGCCGGACTATGATGCCCGTGTGCTCTCCGCCGATAAGGCCCTGGCCGATTATTTTGAAGAGGCTTGTCGACTGGTGGCTGATCAGGCGGCGCAGGCCACCTTCAAGGCCCTGGCCAACTGGATGATGACGGAAATGCTGCGGCTGTTGGCGGAAAAGGAAATGGAGATTCAACAGGTGGCCTTCCAGCCCTCAGACTTACTGAAATTGGTGCAACTGGTGGAGGGGCAAGTGCTCAACGCCCGCACGGCCAAGGAAGTGTTGGCGGCGCTTTTTGTGACGGGGGGCGATCCCGAAACTTGGGTGCGCCAGAAGGGCTTGCTGCAGGTGACCGATACGGTGCAGCTTGAGGAGTTGGTGGATCAAGCCCTGGCCGCCCATGCCGGTTCGGTGGCGGATTTCCGCGCCGGTAAAGCGGCGGCGCTGCAGTTTTTGGTGGGGCAGGTCATGCGGCTTAGCCAGGGGAAAGCTCATCCGCAGCGCGTCCAAGATCTACTCAAGAAAAAATTGACTGCCGGCTCCGCTCCGGCCTAAACTGTTCCTGGAGGCCGTCTAGGGAAAGGGAACCTGTTTTGACCAATAATGATGCTTACATCATTGAGATCTTAAAGGATGTGGGCTTGATCAAGGCCGAGCAGATCGAAGCCGCCAAGGCCCAGAGCTCCGCTCGCAAAGGCGTCGTGGATGTGCTGGTGGAAAGCGGCGTCATATCCAAGATGGAGGTCTTGAAGACGGTGGCCATGCAATTGGGCATGGATGTGATTATGATGGCCGATCACGAGGTGCCTCCGGATGTGATCCAACAAGTGCCGGCGGCCATCGCGCGCCGCTATAAGGTGGTGCCTGTTTTCGACAGCGATAACACCTTGACCGTGGCCCTGGCCGATCCACTGAATATCGAAACCTTGGATAGCTTGCGCTATATTCTCAAGCGTAATGTGGAGGGGGTCGTGGCCTCGGATGAGGATATTTCGATTGCGCTGGATCACTATTATGGCCGCCAGGAAAAATCCATTGATGAACTTCTCAAGCAGAAACAAGTTGAGAATGTGCTGCCCGGCCGAGAAGGTCTGGAAGATGAAACTGAGATCACCGAATCAGACGCGCCGATCATCAAGCTGGTCAGCCTGATCATCATGGAAGCCCGCCGCAATCGCGCCTCGGATATTCATCTGGAGCCCATGGAGCAGCGCTTCCGTATCCGCTATCGTATCGACGGTAATTTACAGGAAGTGGAAAGCCCGCCCAAGCGCCTGCAATCCACCATCATCAGTCGCCTGAAGCTCATGGCCAAAATGAAACTGGCCGAAAAACGCCTCCCGCAAGATGGCCAGATTCAGACCACCTTGATGGGCGAGGATTTGGATCTGCGCGTATCGACAGTGCCCACCAATCACGGCGAAAGCATGGTCATGCGTATTCTGAGCAAAGAAACCTTGCATCTGGGCCTGCCCAAACTGGGCTTTTTTGCCGATGATCAGCAGAACTTCGAAAAGTTGATCGGCCTGGCCGATGGCATCATCCTCATTACCGGCCCGACGGGCTCCGGCAAGACCACCACCCTGTGTGCGATCTTGAATCATTTGAATCGCCCGGATCGCAAAATCATTACGGTGGAAGATCCCGTGGAATATCATTTGCCCGGCATCAATCAGGTTAAGGTCCGCGAAGATATCGGCTTAACCTTTCCGGAGGTCTTAAAGGCCATGTTGCGGCAGGCTCCCAATATCATCATGATCGGGGAAATCCGCGACTTCGCCACAGCCGAAATCGCCATTACCTCGGCCTTGACCGGCCATCTGGTTTTCAGCACTTTGCACACTAATGATGCGCCGAGCGCCATTACGCGCTTATTGAATATGGGCATGCAGCCCTTTCTGCTGGCATCCTCCATTCGCGCCACGGTGGCCCAGCGCTTGGTGCGTGTGATCTGCGAGAAATGCAAGGAAGCCTATACGCCCACCGAGGAGGAACTGCGCTTGCTGGGGCCGGCCATGGCGCAACAATCCCAGGTGCAGCTGTTCCGCGGACGGGGTTGCCCGGCCTGTAATCAGACCGGCTATTTTGGGCAGAAGGGCATTTTTGAAATCTTCGTGATTAACGATGATGTGCGCAACATGATTTTTCGCAAAGTTTCCGCGGATGAGCTGCGCCAAGGGGCGCGCGAGATGGGCATGCGTACGCTGCGTGAAGATGGCTTGCGCAAGGTCATCGCCGGCATAACCACGCTGGAAGAGGTCTTAAGTATTACCATGGGAGAAATGGCATGAACGATAACGCCCTAGAGCATATCAATATGAGCGATCTCTTGCAGCTGGTAGTGGATGAGGGCGCTTCCGATTTGCATTTGAATGTGGGCTTGCCCCCGGTGTTGCGGCTCCATGGCCGCCTGCAGCAACTGGATTTACCGCAGCTGACGCCGGATGATACCGAGCGGCTCATGAAAAGCATCACCTCCGAGAGCCATCAGCAGAAGGTGCGCGAAATTGGAGGTATGGATTTTGGTTTCACTTTTGGAAAGGCGGCCCGTTTCCGCGTCAGCGTGCTCAAGAGCAAAGGCAATACCGGCCTGGTCTTGCGCCAGATCCCCTCCAAACTCTTGAGCTTGGACGAAATAGGCTTGCCCGCGCAGGTCAAAGACCTGCTTTTCCGCCCGCGCGGCTTGATCCTGGTCACCGGCCCGACTGGTTCCGGCAAGACCACCACTCTGGCCAGCATGATCAATTTGATTAATATCGAGCGCGATTGCCACATCGTCACCATCGAAGACCCCATCGAATACTATCACACTCATAAGAAATCCATCATTACCCAGCGCGAAATTGGCGTGGATGTGCCCAATTTTAAGGAGGCTTTACGGCGGGTCTTGCGCCAGGATCCGGATGTGGTCTTGGTGGGTGAAATGCGCGACCTGGAAACCATGGAAGCCGCTATCACCGCTGCTGAAACCGGCCATTTGGTTCTGGCCACCCTGCACACCACCGGCGCCGGCCGCACGGTGGATCGGATCGTGGATGCCTTTCCCACCAGTCAACAGGAACAGATTCGGGTGCAGCTGGCTTCCAGTATTGTGGCGGTTATCTCGCAACTGTTGCTGGTCCGCAAGGATCAACCGGGCCGCCTGGCGGCTTTTGAGATCATGATTAGTACGCCTTCCATCCAATCTTTGATTCGCGATAGCAAAACCTTTCGCATCACATCCGATATTCAAACGGGCGCCAAGTGGGGGATGGTTGCTCTGGATACGCACCTGATGACCCTCTATGACGCGGGCTTGATTCACTATGAAGATTTGATCACCAAAGCCCAGGATCCGGAAGCGATCATTAATAAATTACGGGCCGCTCCGCCCCGGCGCCGCTAGAGGTCCATGATGAATGCAAACCCAGCCACCCAGGACACCCTCCTGCAACTGCTGATAGATAACGGCGCCTTAACGCCCGAACAGGTTCAGGAAGTCCGCGAGGAACAGGAGCGCACCGGCCACTCCGTGCATAAGATCGTCAGCGATCACGGCCTGATCAGCGAGGACGATCTTTTGACCATTATCGCCAACCATCTGGGGACGACGATCGTCGATCTGCAGGAGATGGAAATCGCGCCGGCGACGATGCAAACTATTCCGGCCAGCGCCGCGCGCATGTATAATATCGTGCCCATAGCCTTGAAACCCAGCGCCGTGGTGCTGGCGACTTCTCAATTACTGCCGCCGGAAATCATCGATGAAATTCGTTTTGTGCTGACGCGCGATATTTCCTTCGTCATGGCCCGGTCCGAGGATATCAAAAACCTGATCGGGCGCTTTTATGGCAGCGATAATGCTTCCATCGACGAACTGCTGGCCTCGTTGGAATCGGAGTTCGAGCAGGATGTAGGTCTGCAACTGCGCGAGGGCAAGGAGGTCGATGAAACCGGCTTGGTGGAAGCCGCCAATGCCGCCCCCGTGGTGCGCTTGGTGAACTTGATTCTCTATGAGGCCGTACAAAACAAGGCCACCGACGTTCATTTCGAGCCCTTTGAAAAAGAATTCAAGATTCGCTACCGCGTGGATGGCGCGCTCTATGAGATGCATCCGCCGGCGCAAAGTCTGGTGGCCCCGGTGATCTCACGCATCAAGGTCTTGGCCGGTATGAATATCGCCGAGCGCCGCTTGCCTCAGAATAACCGTATCCAGATGAATATGCTGGGGCGCGCTATTGATTTCCGCGTCTCCACGCTGCCGACCGAATTTGGTGAAAGCGTGGTGCTGCGTATCCTGGACCGCGCCCGGGGTTTCCTGGAATTGAATAACCTGGGCATGCCGGCGGATGTCTACGATCTTTTCAGCAAAGATATTCAGAAACCCAATGGCATTAT